>JAGZOA010000055.1:0-2295 GCA_018363335.1 Parahaemophilus parainfluenzae
CGACAATTTTTCTAACTGATGTAATTTTTGCTTCGCCAGTTTAATGACAGATTGTGGTACACCAGCCAATGCTGCAACAGCAAGACCATAACTTTTACTTGCCGCACCGTCTTGAACCGCGTGCATAAAGGCGATGGTATTGTTATGTTCTAATGCATCTAAATGAATATTAGCAATGCCTTCAATTTGTTCTGGCAGCGCGGTGAGTTCAAAATAATGGGTCGCAAATAATGTAAGTGAACGAGTTTTCTTCGCTAACCATTCAGCACAAGCCCAAGCTAAAGAAAGCCCATCATAAGTAGAGGTTCCTCGTCCAATTTCATCAATCAGAACTAAACTTTGTGAAGTGGCTTGATGAAGAATATTCGCCATTTCGGTCATTTCCACCATAAATGTAGAACGACCGGAGGCTAAATCATCAGAGGCACCAATTCGAGTAAAAATCCGATCAATTTGTCCGATAACCGCACTATCGGCCGGCACAAAACTGCCTATATAGGCCATCAATGTAATTAAAGCCGTTTGACGCATATAGGTACTTTTACCGCCCATATTTGGGCCGGTAATAATCAGTAAATGGCGTTGCTGATTGAGATTAACAGGGTTGGCAATAAAAGGGTCTTTTAAGACTTGTTCCACCACAGGATGGCGACCATTTTCAATTTTTACGCCAATTTCATCGCTAAATTGTGGTGCAACATAATTTAAGGTTTCTGCTCGCTCTGCGAGGTTAACTAACACATCCAATTCAGACAATGACAAGCTGGCTAACTGTAATTGACCTAAATGTGGCAATAATAAATCAAATAATTCATCATAAAGTTGCTTTTCTAAAGCAAGTGCCGCGCCTTTTGATTTTAAAACCTTGTCTTCATATTCTTTTAATTCAGGAATAATGTAGCGTTCGGCATTTTTTAAGGTTTGACGGCGAACATAATGAATTGGTGCTTTATGGGCTTGTCCTTGGCTGATTTGAATATAATAGCCATGCACCGCATTAAAGCCAATTTTTAAGGTATCAATGCCTGTGCTTTCTCGTTCACGTTGTTCTAAATTTTCTAAATATTGTGTTGCGCCAGCGGAAAGGGTTCGCCATTCATCTAATTCGGCATTATAGCCTTCAGCAATAACGCCACCATCGCGAATTAATAATGGAGGAGTTTCAATAATTGCTTTTTGAAGTAGCTCGATTTGCGCGGAAAAATCATCGATTTGTGCGGAAAGTGCGGTCAAATTTGATGATGTTTTTGTATGAATCAGCGATTTTATCGGTTCAATTTGTTCTAATGCAGTACGTAAACGTGTGAGATCGCGAGGACGTGCAGAACGCAGTGCTACACGGGCAAGAATACGTTCCATATCGCCTACTTGTTGCAAATAAGGCTGCAATTCGTGATATAAGTCTTGCTCAATAATTTCACCAATCGTTTTTTGGCGTTTTAATAGAATGTCTGTTTGACGGATAGGCTGATGAATCCAACGTTTTAATAAACGGCTACCCATTGGTGTAACACATTTATCTAATACCGAAGCCAGCGTGTTTTCTGTGCCACCCGCAAGGTTTTGAGTGAGTTCTAAATTTCGGCGTGTTGCAGCATCTAATTGAATATTATCGTTATTTTGAATGACACTGATGCTTTGAATGTGTGGCAGAGAAGCACGTTGTGTTTCTTTTGCATATTGCAATAAACAGCCTGCTGCTGCCAAGCCAAGAGGTGATTTTTCTACACCAAATGCACGTAAATCTTTCGTACCAAATTGACGGTTAAGTTCTGAAATCGCCGTACTAAGTTCAAATTCCCAAATAGGACGACGGCGTAATCCTTTATAAGGTTCGATAATGGCCATTTCGGCAAAATCTTCACAATAAAGTAATTCCACGGGATTAATACGCTGTAATTCAGCTTGCAAGGCTTCTTTTGAATGAGGTTCACAAAGCTGGAAGCGTCCAGATGTCATGTCTAATGTGGCTAGACCAAATTTTTCTTTTTCCTGATAAACCGCCACAATTAAGTTGTCTTGGCGTTCTGGTAAAAGTGCTTCATCACTCACTGTACCTGGTGTCACAATTCGTACAATTTTTCGCTCAACCGGCCCTTTTGAAGTGGCAGGATCACCCACTTGCTCACAAATAGCTACAGGTTCACCTAATTGCACTAATTTTGCTAAATATCCCTCTACCGCATGATAAGGCACGCCAGCCATGGGAATGGGATTACCTGCTGATTGTCCACGTTTCGTTAAAGAAATATCTAACAACGCTGCCGCTTTTTTTGCATCATCATAAAAAAGCTC
>JAGZOA010000056.1:0-2035 GCA_018363335.1 Parahaemophilus parainfluenzae
ATGATGTATTTTTTGTCTGTCATGGTTCTATTCCTTAGAGTGCTTGGCACTCTCATTAAATGAATGAAGAAATTTTGAGCTTAAACGAACAAATTGCGAACCTAACTTAATTGAATTCGAATCTAATTGGAACAAGCAATGTTGGGTTTTGTGATTGCTATCACAGATTTTCCCCTTAAAAAATATGGATACTCGTATTAACGCACAAAATAACGTGATCATTGTCTCATTTCTAGAAAATAGATCGGTTTTATCTATTGAATTAATTTGTTAAAACTAGATAATGAAGCCACTCACTTTGAGTATCTCAATATTTGATCAAACAACGAAACGAATTGCAAAGCAAGATTTCTTCAATGAAATCATTAAGTTAATCATTATTTGGAGATTCTCTTATGAATGCCTATTTTGCAGAATTTTTTGGCACAGCACTCTTAATCCTGTTAGGTAACGGTGTCGTGGCCAACGTATGTTTAAATAAAACGAAAGGGCAAAGTTCTGGTTGGATTGTGATTACTACCGCGTGGGCATTTGCGGTGTATGTGGCCGTCGTTGTAACAGGTCCTTACAGTGGGGCACACTTAAATCCAGCGGTAACGCTTGGTGTGGCAATGAAAGGTGCGTTTGCTTGGGAATTGGTACCTGGCTATATTGCGGCACAAGTAGTGGGTGGCATGGTAGGTGCGTTGTTGGTTTACATTATGTATAAAGATCACTTTGCAGCCACCGAAGAAGAGGGTTTAAAACGCGCTTGTTTCTGTACCGAACCTGCGATTCGTAACTATCCAATCAACTTAGTAAACGAAATCGTTGGTACCTTTGTGCTTGTTTTCGTGATTTTCTATCTTGCAGGGGCAAACATCACTTTACCTGGCACGGCAGAAAGCACGCCAATTGGTTTAGGTTCTATCGGGGCATTACCAGTAGCCATTTTAGTTTGGGCAATAGGTTTAAGCCTAGGTGGAACAACCGGCTATGCGATCAACCCTGCTCGAGATCTTGGTCCACGTTTAACCTTAGGTCTTTTCCTTGGTGGCACATTAAAAGCCAAAGCAGACTGGGGATACAGTTGGGTGCCGGTTGTTGGTCCATTTATCGGGGCGGCTTTAGCAGCGGTATTCTATAATGCGATTATGTAATTTATTCAAATAGAAAGAGCGGTCAAAATTCATGATGTTTTTGACCGCTCTTTTTATATTTAGACGTTTGATTAAATACAATAATCTTCGAATTCCATTGGCATTTTAGCTTGCAATAAGAATTGTTTGGTGCGTTCTTGCTGTGGATGACTGAAGAATTCAGCCGCAGTATTTTGTTCAACAACTTGACCATTTTCCATGAGAATCACGCGCTCTGCCACATCTTTGGCAAAATTCAATTCATGGGTGACGATAATCATTGTCCAACCTTCTTGCGCGAGCATTTTGAGTGCCTGTAACACTTCACCAACGAGCTCTGGATCGAGGGCAGAAGTGGGCTCATCTAATAAGATAATATCAGGTATAACCGCTAAGGCTCGGGCAATTCCTACACGTTGTTGTTGACCACCAGAAAGTTGAGAGGGATATAAATCCGCTTTTGCTTTTAAACCGACTTTTTCCAATAATGCTAAGGCTTTTTCACGCGCAATCTCTTTCGCTTGTTTTTGCACAACTACCATGCCTTCCATCACATTTTCAAGTGCTGTTCGATGGGGAAATAGATTATATTGTTGGAATACCATTGATGAACGACGACGCAATTTGAGTTCATCAGCTTTGCTGATTTTTTTACTGAAATCAATGGTTAAGCTTCCATCGGTAAATGCTAATATCCCTTTTTCAGGGCGTTCGAGCAAATTTAAACAGCGTAAAAAAGTGGTTTTGCCTGAACCTGATGGGCCCAGAATGGCAACCACTTCACCTTTATTAATTTCAAAATCAATGCCTTTTAATACATGGTGGCCATTAAAACTTTTCTGAATATTCGTGACTTTTAACATAAACAGTCCTTATAAATGGCGAGAAAGGCGTTTTTCTAAACGGGTTTGTCCCAT
>JAGZOA010000057.1:0-1835 GCA_018363335.1 Parahaemophilus parainfluenzae
AGTTTTTTGTGGGTCAAAACTTTGTGGTTCAGCCCCGTTATTGATCACGATATGTTGTTTTTCATCTAATTGCGTTCCCTCAGGCACTATAACTGCTTGAGCAGAATAGGAAAGAGCAAGAGCAATTGCAGAGAAAAGTAGTTTGTGTTGCATTTGAGCCTCCTTGTCATTAGGCGATATTTTTATAAAGAGTCCTTCTCTTATTAGCTCAAAAATTCATGTTTGTAAAGATTTGTAAGGTAATTATTTAAAGAAAAATAACGTTTTGTGATTTGTATCTAATAAATCGCGAAAAAATTGCTAAAAGTGATGGTATGAGAAAGGAAGTCTAGAATGTATTGGTTTTTCCTATCGCAAATATTTTCCTGGAGAAATTACCTTTTTAAAGCTAATTATGCTATCGTAACTTGATTAGATTCAAACAAGTCCATTCAAGGAGAATATAATGACAACTCAGTTAGATTCACTTCGTAATATGACCGTCGTTGTGGCTGATACTGGCGATATTGATGCAATTAAAAAATACCAACCGCAAGATGCAACAACAAATCCATCTTTAATTTTAAGTGCTTCAGCATTACCACAATATGCACCATTAATTGATGAAGCGATTGCTTATGCAAAAGCTCAAAGTGCGGATAAAGCGCAACAATTAATTGATGCAGAAGATAAATTAGCGGTAAACATCGGTTTAGAAATTTTAAAAATTGTCCCAGGACGTATTTCAACTGAAGTGGATGCGCGCCTTTCTTACGATACCCAAGCAACTGTTGAAAAAGCACGTAAACTTATCGCACTTTATAATGCGGCAGGTATTTCAAATGATCGTATTTTGATCAAAATTGCTTCAACATGGCAAGGTATTCGTGCTGCAGAAATTCTTGAAAAAGAAGGCATTAACTGTAACTTAACCTTATTATTCTCCGAGGCGCAAGCACGTGCATGTGCTGAAGCAGGGGTTTACTTAATTTCACCATTCGTCGGTCGTATCTTAGACTGGTACAAAGCAAATACCGATAAAAAAGAATATGCACCAGCAGAAGATCCAGGTGTTATTTCTGTAACCAAAATTTATAACTACTACAAAGAATACGGTTATAAAACCGTGGTAATGGGCGCAAGTTTCCGTAATGTAGGTGAAATTATTGAATTAGCAGGTTGTGACCGTTTAACTATTGCACCTGCCTTGCTTAAAGAATTACAAGAAAATTCAACCGCACTTGTACGTAAATTAGACTACAAAGGTGAAGTAAAAGCGAAACCTCAACCATTAACTGAAGCAGAATTCTACTGGCAGCATAACAGCGATGCGATGGCTGTTGAGAAATTAGCAGAGGGAATTCGCAAATTTGCAGTTGACCAAGAGAAATTAGAAGCAATGCTTTCAGCAAAACTTTAATTTTGGAAACATAAAATTTATTGCAAAGAATGCCACCGAAAGGTGGCATTTTTGTTTATGTCAGGAACAAAAGTCATTTTTGGAAAACTAAAAAGCACCATGATTAAACATAGCTAACAGAAAAGTCATTTCTAGGTTTTAATAAATTTTTTGTAGTTATCTTTCAAGTTGGTTAGAATAAAGACAATTTTTTATGATAGGAGAGTGGAATGAAAAAAACACCTTTACTTGCGGTCGGCTTAATGACAACAGTTTTATTAACGGGTTGTGCAACCAAAGCAGATGGTGAACGCAATGATAAATTAGAAAGTTTTAACCGTACGATGTTTGATTTTAACTATAAAGTTATGGATCGTTATGTGTTGGAACCTGCAGCTAAAGGCTGGCGTGATTACGTGCCGACACCGGTCACAAAAGGTTTATCCAATGTGGCAAA
>JAGZOA010000020.1:0-31228 GCA_018363335.1 Parahaemophilus parainfluenzae
TGATTGCTGCTGTTAAAGTTGTTTTACCGTGGTCAACGTGGCCGATTGTACCCACGTTTACGTGCGGTTTTGTACGTTCAAATTTTTCTTTAGACATTTAAAGAGTCCCTCTAAATAGACACGGTTATCGATGGGTAAATTAAACCACATTAACCAATAAAATCATTACTATTTAATAAGGAGAGAGGAATTTGGAAGGCTGGTGCTGATAGGCGGATTTGAACCGCCGACCTCACCCTTACCAAGGGTGCGCTCTACCAACTGAGCTATATCAGCGTTTGGAGCGGGCAGCGGGAATCGAACCCGCATCATTAGCTTGGAAGGCTAAGGTAATAGCCATTATACGATGCCCGCAGTCCTAAATTCATCTGTCCCATCAGAATTCATTTAGAAAATGGTGGAGGGAGAAGGATTCGAACCTTCGAAGGCTGAGCCAACAGATTTACAGTCTGCCCCCTTTGGCCGCTCGGGAACCCCTCCACGCTAAATGAATACTTGTTTACTAAAGGATGGTGCCGACTACCGGAATCGAACTGGTGACCTACTGATTACAAGTCAGTTGCTCTACCTACTGAGCTAAGTCGGCGTGTTGTAAGCAAGTGAGGCGTATTATATGGAAAATTTTATGCCTGACAAGTTTTTTTTATGAAAAATGCGTTTTTTTTAACTATTCGTCTAATTTACAAGCAAAAAGCCTCATTCTTGCTTTAAAAGTCACCACTTTTAATAAAAAACGATGATCACAACGCATTTATAGGGTATATTTTGTCCAATTTTTTTCACTCTAGATATAAAGCACCGTGGAAATTACCGAACAACTCACACCCTTTCTGAACTTTAGTCGTCAACAATGGGCTGAATTAAGAAAATCTGTTCCGCTAAAATTAACGGAGCAAGATCTCAAACCACTTTTAGGTTTTAATGAAGAGCTTTCTCTTGATGAAGTAAGCACCATTTACCTGCCACTTGCACGTCTTATTAACTACTACATTGACGAAAACCTTCGCCGCCAAACCGTTTTGAATCGTTTTCTTGGCGGACAAAGCCCTAAAGTCCCTTACATCATTAGTATCGCGGGTAGCGTTGCTGTCGGGAAAAGTACATCGGCTCGTATTTTGCAATCTTTGCTAACCCACTGGCCTACCGAACGAAAAGTTGATCTGATTACTACTGATGGTTTTCTTTATCCATTAGAGAAACTTAAAAAAGATGATTTGCTACAGAAAAAAGGCTTCCCTATTTCTTATGATACGGCCAAATTAATTCGTTTTTTAGCTGATATCAAATCAGGCAAGCCATCGGTGAAATCACCTATTTATTCTCATCTAACTTACGATATCGTTCCTGATAAGTTTGATATTGTCGATCAACCGGATATTTTAATTTTAGAAGGACTAAACGTTCTCCAAACAGGTTCAAATAAAGCCAATCAAACCTTCGTATCTGATTTTGTGGATTTCTCTATTTACGTTGATGCTGACGAGAATTTACTTAAAGAATGGTACATCAAGCGATTTTTAAAATTCCGCCAAAGTGCTTTCACTAATCCAGATTCCTATTTTAAACATTATGCGAATCTCTCTGAGCAAGAAGCCATTGAAACAGCCAGCAACATTTGGGATAACATTAATGGATTGAATTTAAAACAAAACATTCTGCCAACTCGTGAACGCGCTAATCTGATTCTTAGAAAAGGTGAAAATCACGAAGTTGAGTTAGTGAAATTAAGAAAATAAAAAAGAGCGGTCAATTTGACCGCTCTTTTTCTCACTGCCTTACGACATTCTACCATTCTCAATGCCAATCACCTGATCACAAATAGCCATAGTCGATTGGCGATGACTCACAAGAATAATCAATTTTTCTGCTTTCACATTCAATAACGATTTCAAAATCATCGCCTCGTTTAAGCTATCCAAATTACTGGTTGGTTCATCAAGTAAAATAATCGGTGCATTGTGCAAAAATGCACGAGCAATACCAATACGTTGTTTTTCACCATCAGACAAGTTGCCGCCCAATTCCGTCATTTTCGTTTGATACCCTTCTGGCAAGCTCAAAATGAAATCATGAATTGACGCTTTCTTCGCGGCTTCCATAATTTCGTCTAGTGTTGCATCACGGCGCGCAAGACGGATATTTTCCTCGATGGTTTCGTTGAAAATATAGGTTTGCTGAGTGATGTACGCCATATTGTCACGCAAACTACGGGTGTTGATATTCGGTAAGGTTTCGCCATTAATTTTAATGCTACCCGATTTAGGATCGTAAAAACGCATCAGCAGTTTTAACAAGGTGCTTTTACCGCTTCCACTTCTGCCGTGGATACCTAAAATTTCACCCTTTTTCACTGATAAACTAACATCCGATAAAATTTGTTCTTCACCATAAGCAAAACTTACGTTCTCAACATCAATGCGAGAAACATCCTTCAAATCGACCGCACTTTCTACGTCTTTTAATTCGGGTTCTTCCGCTAGCAAGCTCAATACACGCTCACCAGAAGCCAAAGTTTGTAACAAGTTGCTTGAAAGGTTACTTAACGCAATAACCGGGCCATAGCTCGACATCAATAAAATCACGCCAATTAAAAAGGCAGAAAAATCAATTTTATCTAGGCTAAACAAAATTAAACCCATGAATAACATAATGATGTTAAACGCCGATACCGCCACTTCAGTGTAAACACGTACTTTCGCTTCTTGGTCTTTAATGCGTTCAAAAGCCGTATCAATTTTTTGGCTGCGTTGTTGAATTTCATCTAAACGTTGTTTTGCGTAGCCGAAAAGTTGGATCTCTTTCATACCACGCACACTGTCGAGGAAGAAATCATTCATTTCGCCTACTAATTCACGATAGCGTCTGCCATCTTCACGCGCTAATTTAGTGGTGATAATCGGTAAAATCACACCCACTGTTAAGTAAGCGGCTAATGCTACAAGTACAAACCAACCTGAAAGATGACCAAAGAGCAACAATAAAATCGCAGAAGTAAAGAACGCAATCATAATTGGTGCGATGGTATGCGCATAGAACACTTCGAGCAATTCGATATCATTAGTCACCAAGGACACTAATTGCCCCGCTTGTTTGTCTTGCAACTTCACAAAAGCTAAGCGGCGTAAAGAAGAAAATACTTTATCACGCAATAATGCCAATAATTTAAAAGCAATATAGTGCCCTGACATTTGCTCTAAATAACGCAATGCACCACGAGCCACCGCCAACACGATAAGTGCGGTCAAAATTCCAGAAAAACTTAAATGGGTGTCAAAGTTAAGAAGATTCACTAACCCCATCGCCCCAAGCACCATAATAAAGATAGCGGCAAGAAAACCGAGCGTTCCCATGGTGATAGTAAACGCCATGATATGCGCCAGTGGGGTCACTAATTTCAACAAATGCCCCATCACAACAAAACCATTTTTACGCATTTGCCACCTCTCTAATTTGTTCTAAATCTTTTTGTTGTTGGAACATTTCAGCATACGCACCTTGTTTTTCCATGAGCTCTTTATGTGTGCCTTGCTCAATTAATTTGCCTTGTTCAAGCACATTAATGCAGTCGGCATTCACGGCATTCGCCAAGCGGTGAGAAATCATCACAATGGTTTTCTGTTGTTTAAATTGCTGAATGAACTGCAAAATAATTTCTTCGCTTTCCACATCAATGTTACTGGTCGCTTCGTCAAAAATATAAAGCGCCGCATTGTGTAATAACGCGCGAGCTAACGCTAAACGTTGAATTTGTCCGCCAGATAAATTCGCACCACGGCTTAATAACGGCATATCTAATCCACCGTTATCTCGAACGAATTGCGCCAAATTGACTTGTTCTAAACACGCATAAATTTGCTCATCTGTGGCATCAACTTTCGCCATCGTCATATTTTCACGTAATGAGCCTTTAAATACATAACTGCTGTGGCTCACTAAAGAGACTTTTTCATAAAACGAATGACGATCAATCTCTTGAATTTCTTGACCGTTGAATAGAATTTTGCCTTGTTGTGCCTTATTAAAGCCCATTAACAATGAAACCAAGGTTGATTTACCACAACCACTTTTACCCACAAATACCGTAAGCTGATTCGGTAAGATGCTTAAATCTAAACCACTAATCGCTGGTTTCTCTTCACTGTAAGCAAAATGCAGATCTTGAATATCTACCTGAATAGCATTTTTCGCTGCAAAATCGACCGCTTGAGTTTGGGTTTCTACTGGGGTATCAAGCAATGTGAAGATCTTGTCTGATGCGGCTTTACCATTCATCGCCACGTGGAAGAAAGACCCCAATAAACGAAGTGGAATAAAGAATTCAGAAGAAAGCAGAATAAATAAAATGACACCTAATACGGTTAATTGATCTGCTTGGAATTGCAATAACGCCGTTAAAATCCCAATTGCCGCACCACCGTAAGCAAGTAAATCCATTAGCGACACTGAGTTAAGCTGCATGGTGAGCACTTTCATGGTAATTTTACGGAAATGTTCTGCTTCCTCATCCATTGCTTTCGCTTTATAAGCATCATCTTGATAGATTTTCAGCGTGATTAAACCTTGTAGGTTATCTAAGAAACTGCTGCCTAACCCCACATAAATGGACCAATATTTTGCCAAGAGTTTTTTCGCAATTTTATTCACTGCAATGATCGACATAGGAATCAACGGAACACAAATCAACAAAATTACGGCTGTTTTAAAGCTGAAAAAGATCAGAAAAGCGAAGAGTGTGAGCGGTGCAAGTAAGCTATAAAAAAGCTGAGGCAAATAACGCCCAAAGTAGATTTCAAGTTGTTCTACGCCTTCCGAAGCCACTTGGATAATACTTGAAGTAGATTGTTGATTCACTTGGTTAAGCGGCATGGAAGCCAATTTGCGATAGATGAGGCTACGCAGCTCATGTTTGACTTTAGTACTAGCAAAATAAGAGGCTTGCACCGATTTTTTACCTGCAAAGGCACGCAACGCCAAAGCAGCAATTAAAACGATACCCAAAATGACCGCACTTATCGGGCCCAATTCATTAAAATAAGCCGCCTGTAAAATATAAGAAAACACGACGGCACTAATAATCCCACCAATTAACGCCGCCCAATTCCATAACACCGTGATGCCAATCCATTTCTTACTATCGGCCACCGTGTTAATTAGGCGTTTATCTATCATCATAATGATTGCTCCTAAAAAACAAAAAAGAAGTACGCACATTACTATGCGTACTTTGCTACCAATCTAACAACTAAAAACGAGTCTATTTCGTATCATTGTCCTTAAACGATAAAAATCGTGAAAATTATAATAAAGAATACACACAAATAACAGATCTAATTGAAAATTATTTCTATTTCTAAATAAAATAAAAAAATACCGCACTCGGTTTTCCTAAGTGCGGTCATTCTCAGTGATATTTTTGAATATTAGACTAAACGTCTAAGTTTGCTCGCAAGGCATTCATTTCGATGAATTCACGACGAGGCTCAACTTCATCGCCCATTAATGTGGTGAAGAGTTGGTCTGCTGCAACAGCATCTTTAATCGATACTTTTAACATACGACGAGCATTTGGATCCATGGTGGTTTCCCAAAGTTGCTCAGCGTTCATTTCACCTAACCCTTTATAACGTTGGATTTCTAAGCCACGACGAGATTCTTTCATCAACCATTCAACAGCTTGTTCAAATGATTGAACAGGTTGTGTTTTTTCACCACGTGTGACGTAAGCGCCCTCTTCTAGTAAGCCATTAACTTGCTGACCGAATGTAGAAATCTTCGCAAATTCATTGCCGGTCACAAAATCAAAGTTGATGAAGTAATCGGTATCAATACCATGTTTACGAACGGTAATGACGGCTTCATATACTTGACGCTCGCTGTTAAATTGCGTTCTTGCTGAATATAAATGGGCTTCCGTTTCTTTTTCAGTTAAGTACGCAACAAAAGCATTCGCCCAATTTTCGACCGCACTTTCATTACGCATTAAATCAACGGTTAATTGTGGTTGGTAAACCAAGCCTTGCAACAATGGCTCTGGATAGTAACGACTTAAACGAGTAATTAATTTCTGAACATTGTTATATTCACCCACTAATTTCTCGAACACTAAATCATTCATTGCCGGTGCATTAGCACTGATATGTAATGCTGCACCATCTAACGCAAGCATTAATTCATATTGCACCATTTCGTCGTTATCTTTGATGTAACGCTCTTGTTTACCTTTTTTCACTTTATAAAGTGGCGGCTGAGCGATATACACATAACCACGCTCAATTAATTCCGGCATTTGACGATAGAAGAAGGTCAATAATAAAGTACGAATGTGTGAACCGTCCACGTCCGCATCGGTCATGATAATGATATGGTGGTAACGTAATTTATCCGGATTATATTCATCGCGGCCAATACCACAGCCAAGTGCTGTAATTAATGTGCCCACTTCTTGAGAAGAAAGCATTTTGTCAAAACGTGCTTTTTCGACGTTAAGAATTTTACCTTTTAATGGCAAAATCGCTTGAGTTTTACGATCACGACCCGATTTTGCGGACCCCCCCGCAGAATCCCCCTCCACGAGGTAAAGTTCTGAAAGTGCTGGATCTTTTTCTTGGCAGTCAGCTAATTTACCCGGAAGACCTGCAATATCTAATGCGCCTTTGCGACGGGTCATTTCGCGGGCTTTACGAGCTGCTTCACGTGCACGTGCGGCCGTAATAATTTGATTTACAATGATTTTCGCATCGGCTGGATTTTCTAATAGATATTCCTGCATACGCTCATTCATGGCAGATTCAACCGCACTTTTCACTTCAGAAGACACTAATTTGTCTTTTGTTTGTGAAGAGAATTTAGGGTCGGGCACTTTCACTGAGATAATCGCCACCAAACCTTCACGTGCGTCGTCACCTGACGTACTCACTTTCTCTTTTTTCAGTAACCCTTCGCTTTCCATATAGTTATTTAAGCTACGCGTTAACGCACCACGGAAACCGGCTAAGTGTGTACCACCATCACGCTGTGGAATGTTATTGGTAAAGCAATAAACGTTTTCGTTTACGCCATCATTCCATTGCAATGCGACTTCCACGCCAATGCCGTCTTTTTCCGCTGAAAAATAGAATGGTTTTGGGTGAATTGGATTTTTATTTTTATTTAAATATTCAACGAACGCTTGAATACCACCTTCGTAATGGAAGTGATCTTCTGTGCCATCACGTTTGTCGATTAAACGAATTGATACACCAGAGTTTAAGAATGAAAGCTCACGTAAACGTTTTGCTAAAATCTTGTAATCGAAAGTTGTAATTGCAAAGATTTCTGGACTTGGCCAGAAACGCACCGTTGTACCCGTCGCTTGAGTTTCACCGATAATAGTTAAAGGCCCTTGAGGCTCACCTAAGTGATAGAATTGCTCGTACACATGACCTTGGCGACGAATGGTTAATTGCAATTTATCAGAAAGTGCATTTACTACCGAAACACCCACGCCGTGCAAACCACCTGATACTTTATAAGAGTTATCATCGAATTTACCACCTGCGTGAAGTACTGTCATGATTACTTCTGCGGCAGAAACCCCTTCTTCTGGGTGAATATCTACCGGAATACCACGACCGTCATCTTGTACAGAAACAGAATTGTCATCATGAATAGTAACGATAATATCGGAACAATAACCCGCAAGGGCTTCATCGATCGCATTATCCACCACCTCAAACACCATATGGTGTAGGCCTGTTCCATCATCGGTATCCCCAATATACATGCCCGGACGTTTCCGAACCGCATCAAGCCCTTTTAAGACTTTAATACTTGATGCACCATAAGCATTTTCTGTAACCGGTGTTTCTGACATAGTTTTTCTCTATTTTGTAATGAAAATTGTGCGGAATTATAGCAAAAAACTGACTATTTTGCGAAATAAAAGTGCGGTCAAAATTTTCGGTGTTAAAAAACCAATAAACAAGTACATAGCATATAAACAAAAAGACGAGTTTAGATAAAAACTCGTCTTTTTTATTGCATTAACACTTATTTCCAAATGTGGTTATTTAGCCCGAGTTCTTTCACCATATCGGTAAAGCCTTTAATACTCGAAATATAATCACGAATCGTACTGTCTTCCAGCAAGGACTTTTCAAAAGATGGTTCAAAACTATTCTTTCCTAAATTAAGCGCAATAATCACTTCTCGGTTACGAAGCACCATCGAAACAGGGCAATTAAATTTCTCTTTCAGTCCACAAAAACGTTCCATTAACTTAGGCGATAAGGCATATCTGGCTAAGATTTGATCTTCAGTAAACACATCAAAATAGCGATTAAAAGACGGATTATCCATCAAGGCAATTTCACCTTCTTTTCTTAAACCCGCTTCTTTCTTATCACAAACATAAACCCAATGAGCCAGTTCTTTAGGAAAAGTGGCTTTAAATAAAATGCCTTGAAAATTCTGAGCACCTAATGCCTTAACGGATTTCTCTTTCAACGACATGTTAAATGCTGAAAAATCACAGATTTCAACTTCAGTTTGATTAAACTCACCAAAGATTAAATCCTCACTACGGAACGTTGCGGGACCACTATCATAAACGGAGAGAAAATCACTAATATTCAGTCCTCTATCTGCGCTAAAGTGGAAACCAAATTCCTGGACAATCGTATTAATCACGCGCGTTTTAAATTCTGCGATAAAACGCTTATATTTAAAAAATAAATGACGAAAAGAATAAATGAGCACACCAAGGATCAATGCTGTACTTAATAGATACCCATTCCCTATCGTTCCAATGAGGAAAAATAACCCAACGCATAGCATAATAATCCATTTATTGATGAGCGATTTTATGGCTAAACGTTCCTCATCTAACTTTTCCAATCCAAGAAAACGAATCCCTTCAATCTCTTTTGGTGTATTCATGGTTTTTCTACTTATTGTTTAAATAAATTACCCACATTAGGGACTTCAGCTTCATTTTGAGGAATATCGAAAAATGTTCCTTTCTGGAAATTAAACAAGTTTGCGATTAAATTTGACGGGAACATTTCCACAGCATTGTTATACTCTTCAACTGCTGAATTATAAGTACGTCTTGCTGCAGAGATTTGCTCTTCCAAATTACTAAGTGTGGTCTGAATTTGCAAAAGATTTTGATTGGCTTTGAGATCCGGATAATTTTCTAGACGAACCTGTAAATTACGCAATAAACCCGAAATCTCATTATTGAGTTGGAATTTTTCACTTGTAGAATGGGCTGATTTAGCACTTTCACGTAACGTCACAATACGCTCAAGCAGGCTACTCTCATGTGACATATATTCCTTGGCGGTGGCGACAAGGTTTGGCAACAAATCATAACGACGCTTTAACTGAACATCCACACTGGCTTCAACACTACTCACCTGATTACGTTTTCTAATCAATTTGTTATACATTGAAATAGTGAAAGCTAAACCGAGAAGGACAATACCTACAACTATATTCATCATTATTTCTCCATAGAAAATTTTCCCTACTCAGTATAGGGAAAAGCACAATAAAATCTATTCACTTAGACAATATTTTGTTGATAAAAATCAATAAAACCAAGAATTTAGTTTTATCCACTTCCCCCATTCATATCACCCAGAAGTGCGGTCAATATTCACGAAGTTTTTCAGAGACCAAATCCTTACTTTATTATTATGATTTAGTGTACAAAAAATGGACTCCAAGTAAATGTGGCGCCAACAAATAACAATCATTCTCAATAACCAAGTAAAAACAATCACTTACCCACTTATTTTGTAAGGAAAATAAGGGTATTTTTGATTACGATCAAATAAATTTCCCGCATCAGGGCATATCATAGCTAGATTAACCATACAAGTAACGTGCCAATTGGAGTGATTATATGCAACGAAGTGATGGATTATTTTCTGCTTTAGCAGAAGTTTCCCGTCGGGATTTTATGAAGTTATGTACCGCGCTTGCGGCGACTATGGGGTTAAGTTCAAAAGCGGGGGCAGAAATGACCGCTGCTTTAACCGAACCTAAACGTCCACCAGTATTATGGATTGGTGCGCAAGAATGTACGGGTTGTACTGAATCCTTGCTACGCGCCACCCACCCAACAGTAGAAAACTTGGTATTGGAAATGATTTCCTTAGAATACCACGAAACCCTTTCTGCAGCCTTCGGGGAACAAGCTGAAGATAACAAACACAATGCAATTAAACAGTATTATGGAAAATATGTTTTAGTCGTAGATGGATCTATTCCGGTGAAAGACGGCGGCGTCTATTGTATGGTAGCAGGTAAACCGATTGTAGAACACATTCGCGACGCTGCTAAAGGGGCTGCTGCGATTATTGCGATCGGTTCTTGTGCGGCATGGGGTGGCGTACCTTCTAGCGGTGGCAACCCAACTGGCGCAAGCAGCTTATCTGAAGTGTTACCAAAAGGCACACCAGTAATTAACATTCCAGGCTGTCCACCAAATCCACACAACTTCCTTGCAACTGTCGCTTATATTCTTACTTATAAGAAACTACCCGCAATGGACAAATTAAATCGTCCATTATTCGCTTACGATCGCTTAATTCACGAAAACTGCTATCGTCGTCCGCACTTTGATGCTGGTCGTTTTGCCAAAGAATACGGCGATTATGGTCACCGCAACGGTTGGTGTTTATATCATCTTGGTTGTAAAGGGCCAGAAACTTACGGCAACTGCTCTACCTTAGAATTCTGCGAT
The DNA here is from genome assembly GCA_018363335.1 of Parahaemophilus parainfluenzae. Lineage (GTDB taxonomy): Bacteria > Pseudomonadota > Gammaproteobacteria > Enterobacterales > Pasteurellaceae > Haemophilus_D > Haemophilus_D parainfluenzae_Y. The sequence goes on from JAGZOA010000020.1 coordinate 10,733, forward strand.
GTCGGTGGTAATAACTGGCCGGTCGGTATCGGGCACCCTTGCTATGGTTGTAACGAAAAAGGTGTGGGCTTTACCAAAGGTATTTTCCAATTAGCGGGCGTAGAAAACCCTACACCACGCGTTGAAAAACCGGATGTTAATAACACCGAAGGTTCAGGTGCGACCATGACCGCCATTGGTTTATTAGGTGGCGCAGCTGCAATCCTAGCCGGCGTGAGTGTTGTGACCTTACGCGAATTAAGCGCTCAACATAAAGCCCGTTCCGAAGCTAAAGCCGCAGAGAAAGAACAACATACAGGTAAATAAGATGGATAGACGAAAATTTCTAAAAGCAGGTATGCTTGGCGGAATCGCTTCCTCCTTGCCTGTGTCGAGTGCGCAGGCAACGGAAACGGTTGAGCCCATTCCTGGCGCACTAGGAATGCTTTACGACTCTACCCTTTGTGTAGGTTGTCAAGCATGTGTGGCTGAATGTCAAAACGTAAACCACACCCCCGTGAACCCAAAAGGTGATCAAACTTGGTCAAATAACGACAAACTCACCCCATTTACTCGTAACGTGATTCAAGTATGGAGTGATGGCAACGGCACAAATAAAGACAAAACAGAAAACGGCTATGCTTATGTGAAAAAACAATGTATGCATTGCGTTGACCCTAACTGTGTTGCGGTTTGTCCTGTTCAAGCACTTACTAAAGATCCAAAAACGGGTATCGTAAAATATGATCCCGATATTTGTACCGGTTGTCGTTATTGTATGGTTGGCTGTCCGTTTGATGTACCAAAATACGACTATGACAATCCATTCGGTGAAATCAGCAAATGTGAACTCTGTAACCAAAAAGGTGTTGAACGTTTAGATAAAGGCGAATTACCTGGTTGCTGTCATGTTTGTCCGACTGGTGCCATTATTTTTGGTACGCGTGAAGAATTATTGGCAGAAGCAAAACGTCGTTTAAGCTTATTACGTGGTACTGAATATGATTACCCACGTCAATACGTCAATAGCACTGATAAATACCGTGCTACCGTGCCGGCATATCAATATCACATCTACGGTGAAAAAGAAGGTGGTGGTACACAGGTACTCGCCTTAAGTGGTGTGCCTTTTGCTAACCTTGGTTTACCGGACTTAGATGAAGTTGCAACAGGTTCTCGTGCGGCGCATTTACAACACTTCTTGTATCGCGGTTTAGCCTTGCCATTAGTTGCACTTGCCGGTTTAACCTTTATGACTTACAAAAATATGCATGGCGATAAAATCGCTGAGCGTATCGCTGCACAAAAAGAAGCCATGCGTCAGGCACGCAAGGAAATGGAAGAAGCGGAGGATGAGCATCATGAGTAATCCACGTCCAGTAGGCGGTCGCCTTGTTTCTGCCGCAATTCTCTTTTTTGCACCACTTGCCGTGCTTTGCGTTTTATTAATTTTAAAACGTTTAGTGTTTGGTATCGGTTCTGTAACCGCACTTAACGGCGGTTATCCTTGGGGTTTATGGATTGCCTTCGACTTACTTGTTGGTACAGGCTTTGCCTGTGGCGGTTGGGCATTAGCTTGGACCGTGTATATTTTCAATAAAGGGAAATATCACGCCCTTGTACGCCCAGCATTGCTTGCAAGTTTATTCGGTTATTCACTCGGTGGCCTATCTATCACCATTGATATGGGTCGTTATTGGCATTTACCGTATTTCTACATTCCAGGCCAGTTCAACACGAATTCCGTACTCTTTGAAACGGCATTTTGTATGACGGTATATATCATCGTGGTGACCCTAGAGTTTGCTCCTGTATGGCTTGGTTTCTTCGGCTTGAAAAAATGGTTTAATAAACTGAATAAAATCATGTTTTTCATTATTGCCTTGGGTGCCTTGTTACCAATGATGCACCAATCCTCAATGGGTTCCTTGATGATTGTAGCTGGTCACAAAGTCCATCCGGTATGGCAAAGCTATGAAGCGCTACCAATTCTCTCCTTGCTGACAGCTTTCATTATGGGCTTCTCTATTGTGATTTTTGAGGGTTCTTTAGTTAAAGCGGGTCTTGCAGGAAAAACACCAGATGAACGCCATTTATTTACTCAATTGGCACGCGTTACCGCAGGATTAATTTTCTGTTTCTTAACGGTGCGTTTTGGTGAGTTAATTTATCACGACAAACTGCAAATGGTTGTGGGTTTCGATAAATTAACTAAATTTGAAGCATGGATGTTCTGGATGGAAGTCTGGTTGATGGTATTACCGTTACTTACCCTCTTCCTCGGGGAGAAAAAATCAGATTCCCGTTGGTTATTTATTTCGGCATTAAGCATGTTACTCGGTGCAGCATTATGGCGTATGAACTACTCGCTTATCATGTATAATCCGGGCAACGGCTATCAATATTTCCCATCTGCGGAAGAATTGCTTATTTCAATCGGCTTCGTTTCTATTGAAGTATGTGCCTATATTTTAATCATTCGTTTATTCCCTGTATTACCGGTATTTAAAGAAAAACATACCGAAGACTCAGAAAAAATTATTGCCGAAAAAGCGGCATTCAGCAAAAAAGTTAGCGGAGCAGAATAATGTCAGAAAAAAAACGTATCTCAATTGACCCAATTACCCGTATTGAAGGTCATTTACGTATTGATTGCGAAATTGAAAACGGTGTCGTTACCAATGCTTGGTCCTCCGGTACCATGTGGCGCGGTATGGAAAATATCGTAAAAGGTGCCGACCCACGTGATGCATGGATGATTATGCAACGTATCTGTGGCGTATGTACCACAGTACACGCGATTATCAGCGTACGTGCTGTAGAAGATGCTATTGGTGCTAAAGTACCAGTCAATGCACAGTACATTCGTAACATGATTCTTGCTGCACACAGCATTCACGACCATATCGTGCATTTCTATCAACTCTCCGCGATGGACTGGGTGGATATCACCGCTGCGCTAAAAGCTGATCCTGAAAAAGCAGCAGATATGCTAAAAGGTGTATCTACATGGTCATTAAACAGTGCTAACGAATTCCGCAACGTACAGAAAAAAATCCAAGCATTAGTGGATAGCGGACAACTTGGTATTTTCGCTAACGGTTATTTTGGTCATGCAGCAATGAAACTTCCACCAGAAGTAAACCTCATTGCCGTCGCACACTATTTGCAAGCCCTTGAATGTCAACGTGATGCTAACCGCGTGGTGGCATTACTCGGTAGTAAAACACCACATATTCAAAACTTGGCGATTGGTGGCGTAGCAAACCCAATTAACTTAGATTCCCAAGCGGTACTAAACCAAGAACGTCTCATGTTCGTGAAAGCTTGTATCGATCGCTTAACTGACTTCATTAACCAAGTATATAAAGTAGATGCGGCAGTATTTGCGGCTTACTATCCAGAATGGTTAAGCCTTGGTAAAACATCAGGCAACTACTTATCTGTACCTGAATACCCAATTGATGCAGATAACTCTAAATTCATGTTGAAAGGTGGTTATATCGAAAACGGCGATTTATCAACTTTCCGTGCAATCGACCAACAAAAAGATGAGTTCGTTGTAAAAGGCATTAAAGAAAGTGGTAAACACGCTTGGTACGAAGATGATGAGCCATTAGAACCTTGGGCTGGCTTAACTCGTCCGAAATATACCGGCTGGCAAGATGATGGTAAATACTCTTGGGTAAAAGCACCAACCTTCTACGGTAAAGTTGTCGAAGTGGGGCCTCTCGCCTATTTAATGTGTGGTTTGGCTGCGAATGACACGCCAACTGTCAACCACTTCAATGAATTAAAAGGCATTTATGAAAAATTGACTGGTAACACGTTAACTACCGATCAATTACATTCTACCCTTGGACGTATTATCGGTCGTACCGTGCATTGCTGTGCGATCAATGATATTTTAAGTGCTCAATGGCAAATGCTCATTGATAATATCGCTAAAGGTGATATGACGGCGTATATCAAAACAGATATTCCAGCAAGCGGTGAATTCCGTGGTGTTGGTTTCGGTGAAGTACCACGTGGTATGCTTTCTCACTGGGTTGTCATCAAAGACGGTCGCATTGAAAACTACCAAGCAGTTGTACCATCCACATGGAATGCCGGTCCGCGTAATGAACAAGACCAAATGGGCCCTTATGAGCTTTCCATTATTGGTACACCGGTGGCAGATCCAACTAAACCGTTAGAAGTGGTCAGAACCATTCACTCTTTCGACCCTTGTATGTCCTGTGCCGTGCACGTAGTTAATACCGAAAACGGCGAAGTGACTGAAGTGAAGGTGTTGTAATGAAGCCGTTAATTCTTGGCGTTGGCAATATTTTGTTAAGCGATGAAGGTGTCGGTGTGCGTGTTGTGCAGGAGCTTGAAAAACGCCCTGAAATTCAACCGCACTTTGACATCATCGATGGTGGTACTTGTGGCATGGAATTACTGGATGCGATGGCAAATCGCGAGCATTTGATTATTGTCGATGCCGTGCTTGCTAACAAACAGCCGGGTGAGATTGTCGTGTTACATGACGAGCAAGTGCCCACCTTTTTCTCTCGCAAAATTTCGCCACACCAACTCGGCATTTGTGATGTACTTTCTGCAATGAAATTAACGGACGAATTTCCCAAACACCTTTGTCTCATCGGCATCCAACCGGAATCACTAGAATCTGGAATTGGTTTGACGGAAACAATACAAAATGTGTTGCCAAAGGTTTTTGAAACGTTAAATCAAGTCATTAAGGAATACGGTTTGAATCTAGATTCCCCTCTTTAGAAAAGAGGGGCCGGGAGAGATTTGACTTAATAACTAATCGAGACTAGGGTTAAACCTCCCCTAATCTCTCTTTACGAAAGAGGGGAATTTTCTTTAAGCTTTCTCCAGAAAGCTTTAATCTTATTAATATTGAAAAATAAACCATGTATCGACACGAAAAAACACCACAAAATTCGACCGCACTTTTAAACTCTGTTTCTGGCTTTGAAGAAAACCCAACGGAGATTTTTCTTGCCGAAATGCAAAACATTGTACCTGAAATGCAAGATCTCCCTTTTTTTCATAAAGGCATCGAATGCTTCTGCCCTAAATTTGTTTTATTTGAAGATCAATGGATCGGCACAGTATTAACCCCATGGATGATGAGCGTAGTGATTCTACCGGGTCCTCAACAACAATGGGAACCACGTGAATTAGGTGATAAACTCACTGTACAACTGCCTTACAAAGCACTTACTTTCACTGTTAGTAGTCTTGAAAATGTACCGCAATATTTAAGTTGCTCCTTACATTCACCACTCGACCCGAATCTGACTAATGAACAAGCGGTTCAACTCACACAAGATTGTTTACGTATGATTTTATCTATACCAACCGCACAGCCGACATTTAATGCTGATCGCCGCAATCTATTTAAAGCCATGATAAAATAAATGTAAGCTGCAACTAGTTAATAAAAATGGGCAAAGTAAAATAACTTACTTTGCCCATTTTGCTTTGCATCTCGCACAAAGTGCGGTCAATTTTTGCTTAATTTTTCACATTAATACAACACACGTGCTTTAATTGTGCCTTCAATCTCACGGAGTTTGGCTAACAATGGTGATGCATCATCTGTTTCAACATCTACCACAACATAACCAATTTTCGGATCGGTTTGCAGATATTGCGCTGCAATATTGAGATTGGCTTCGACGAAAATTTGGTTCAGTTTGTTTAATACGCCTGGACGATTTTCGTGAATGTGAAGTAAACGTTTTGTGCCAACATGTTCTGGTAAAGAAACCTCTGGGAAATTTACAGAAGAAAGGGTTGAACCATTATCAGAATATTTCACAAATTTACCCGCGACTTCAAAACCAATGTTTTCTTGTGCTTCCGCGGTTGAACCACCGATATGTGGGGTTAAAATCACATTATCAAATTTACGTAATGGTGAAACAAACTCTTCATTGATTGAAGCAGGTTCAACAGGGAATACGTCAACTGCTGCCCCACGAACCTTACCTTGCTCAAGCGCTGCTGCTAAAGCATCAATATCTACTACCGTACCACGTGCCGCATTGATCAAAATAGAATCTTGTTTTAACTGTGCAATACGTTCAGCACTCATTAAATTACGGGTTGAAGGTAAATCTGGCACATGGAGCGAAATCACATCACAAGACCCCAATAACTCTTCAAGTGTGTGTAATTGTTTTGCATTACCTAATGGCAATTTATTTTCGATATCGTAGAAATACACGTCCATCCCTAGAGATTCTGCAATAATACTTAATTGTGAACCGATATGACCATAACCCACAATACCAAGTTTTTTACCACGTACTTCATGAGAACCCACTGCCGATTTATTCCATAAACCACGATGCACATCTGCATTCGCTTGAGGAATATTACGCATTAAGAGCAAAATCTCGCCTAACACTAATTCAGCCACAGAGCGTGTATTAGAGAACGGTGCATTAAATACTGGAATCCCACGCATTTTTGCTGCATTAAGATCCACTTGGTTGGTACCGATACAGAAACAGCCAATAGCAATAAGCTTCGGCGCAGCTTCAATCATTTCTGCAGTTAATTGGGTACGTGAACGTAAGCCAATAAAATGCGCATCTTTAATCGCTTCTTTTAGCTCATCACCATCTAAGGCTTTTTTGTAAAAGTCGATGTTGGTGTAGCCAGCCGCATGTAAGGTATCTAATGCACTTTGGTGCACGCCCTCTAATAGCACAAATTTAATTTTTGATTTGTCGAGTGAGACTTTGTTTGTCATGTTTGCTTCCTTATTTTTATTAATCAATAATTTTTGCGCCGTCTGGTGTACCAACAATCACAATATCCGCCCCACGTAAGGCAAAAATACCATTTGTTACCACACCCGCGACATTATTCAATTCTTTTTCCATTTCCACTGGATTTAAAATGGCGAAGTTATGTACATCTAAAATCACGTTGCCGTTATCAGTCACCACGCCTTCACGATATTCTGGGGCGCCACCAAGAGAAACTAATTTACGACCAACTTGTGAACGTGCCATTGGAATCACTTCTACTGGCAATGGGAATGTGCTACCTAACACATCCACTTGTTTACTAGAATCAACGATACAAATAAATTTTTTCGCTAAAGCGGCCACAATTTTTTCGCGAGTCAATGCTGCACCACCACCTTTAATCATCATTTTTTGTGGATTAATTTCATCAGCGCCATCCACATAAATATCTAAACTGGATACATCGTTAGCACTAAACACTTCAATGCCCTGTTTACGCAATAATTCTTCTGAGGCTTTAGATGCCGCTACCGCGCCTTGAATTTGATCTTTTAATTCACCTAAGGCTTCAATAAAACAATTCACTGTTGAACCACTTCCCACGCCAACAATGGTCTCGGGCTTAACATATTTTAACGCCGCACGTGCAGCTAATTTTTTCATTTCTAATTGGTCCATTTTTCTCTCCCTTTTAAATAGCGGATAACAACGTAAACGTTTGCTTTACTTTAATACGACCCTATTAAATAAACAAGTGTAAAAATTTATTCGTGATGATGAAAAAATTTTATTCATCTAAGAAAAGCGCTAATAGTTCGTTTAAAAACAATTTACCGTGTTCAGTGATCTGCCAAAAATCAGGTGTTTCCACAATATAATTCTGCTGGATCGCAAAATCAATTTGAGTTTTGACCGCACTTTGCGAAAGCCCCGTGTAATTTTCAAACTCTTGTTTTGGCACGGCTTCCAATAAACGAAAACGATTCATGAAAAATTCAAAAGCGCGGTCATTTTTTTCCACGTTTTTTTCTTCATAAAGGTACTCACCACGCAAATAGCCTTTTGGATGTTTCGTTTTAGAAAAACGTAAAATTTTTCCATCTGGGAAAGTGAGTTTCCCATGTGCACCACAGCCTATCGCCAAATAATCCCCGAATCGCCAATAATTCAAATTATGCTGACATTGGAAACCCGGCTTCGCATAAGCAGATGTTTCATATTGTTGATAACCCGCTTCGGTTAAAAGCTGGTGGCCTTGCTCAAAAATATCCCAAAGCTCATCATCATCCGGCAATGTAGGCGGACGATAAGCAAACATGGTATTGGGTTCAATGGTGAGCTGATACCAAGAAAGGTGTGGTGGAGCAAGCTCAATAGCTTGTCGCAAATCATCTAGCGCTTCTGCAAGAGTTTGGTTTGGCAAACCGTGCATTAAATCCAAATTGAAACTTTTCAAGCCTGAAACTTTTGCCAAACTGACCGCACTTTTAGCTTCCGCTGCATTATGAATACGTCCTAAACGTTGTAATTTATCGTCATTAAAACTTTGGATGCCCATGGAAATACGTGTGACACCAGCATCCACATAGCCTTTAAAACGCTCCGCTTCGACAGTGCCAGGATTGGCTTCCATGGTAATTTCTATATTCTCTAAAAAAGGAATGCGACGTTGAATTTCTGCCAATAACAACTCGATACTTTCCGCTGAAAATAAACTCGGCGTGCCACCACCAATAAAAATTGAATGAAGTGGACGATTTTGAATACTAGCCTGATATTTCTCTAAATCTGCCTCAAGATCGGCTATCAGATGTTGCACATATTCTTGTTCAGGAATTGTGCCTTTCTGTGCATGCGAATTGAAATCACAATAAGGGCATTTCTGCACACACCAAGGAATATGCACATAAAGGGAAAGAGGGGGAAATTTTTGCATAATTAAAAGTCAAAAGGGCTTGTTTTCACAAGCCCTAAAAATGAGTCATTAATTGACCGCTCTTACTGTTTTAGTCGCAGCTTTACGGCGTGGTGCTTTCGCTTTTGTTTCCACTTTCACAAATTCAATGCCTTCTGGTGGATTTTCTAACGCTAAGCCTAACACTTCATCAATGGTTTCTACCGCATGAATCGCAAGATTTTCTTTTACGTTATCTGGAATTTCTTCCAAATCTTTCACGTTATCTTTTGGAATCAATACGGTTTTAATGCCACCACGATGTGCCGCCAATAATTTTTCTTTCAATCCGCCAATTGGTAATACTTTACCCCGTAGGCTGATTTCACCTGTCATCGCGACATCAGCACGCACTGGGTTACCCGTTAAGCAAGAAACCAATGCGGTACACATTGCGATACCTGCACTTGGACCATCTTTTGGTGTGGCACCGTCTGGCACGTGAATATGAATATCACGTTTTTCATGGAATTCAGAATTGATACCCAATTTTTCAGCACGCGCACGGACTACGGTCATCGCTGCTTGAATAGATTCTTTCATCACATCGCCTAATGAACCGGTGAAGGTTAATTTACCTTTGCCAACCACTGACGCAGTTTCAATAGTCAGTAAGTCACCGCCCACTTCTGTCCACGCAAGACCCGTTACTTCGCCCACACGGTTTTGGGTATCCGCTTTACCGAATTCAAAACGTTTCACACCAAGATAGTCATGCAAGTTGTCTGAATTAACGGTAATGGATTTCACTTTTGGGTTTACCAATAAATTCTTCACCGCTTTACGACAGATTTTAGAAATCTCACGCTCTAATCCACGCACACCGGCTTCACGGGTGTAATAACGGATAATATCTAAAATGGCGTTTTCTTCGATGGTTAATTCGCCTTTTTTCAATCCATTACGTTCAATTTGTTTTTGTAACAAATGTTGCATCGCAATATTGAGTTTTTCATCTTCGGTATAACCAGAAAGGCGAATCACTTCCATACGATCTAACAATGGACCTGGAATATTCATGGAGTTTGAGGTTGCCACAAACATCACATCAGACAAATCGTAATCTACTTCAAGATAATGATCGTTGAAGGTGGTATTTTGTTCTGGATCAAGCACTTCTAACAAGGCTGATGCTGGGTCACCACGCATATCCGAAGACATTTTATCGATTTCATCAAGCAAGAAGAGTGGGTTTTTCACGCCAACTTTTGCCATTTTTTGAATTAATTTACCCGGCAATGCTCCAATATAGGTTTTACGGTGACCACGAATTTCTGCTTCATCGCGTACCCCGCCTAATGCCATACGCACATATTTACGACCTGTTGCATTAGCAATAGATTGACCCAGTGAGGTTTTACCTACCCCTGGCGGTCCCACTAAACAAAGAATTGGACCTTTGATTTTGTTTAAACGTGCTTGTACCGCAAGGTATTCTAAAATACGTTCTTTCACTCGTTCTAAACCATAGTGATCCGCATCTAAAACCTGTTGAGCTTTTGCGATATCTTTTTTCACTTTGGTACGTTTATGCCATGGTACTTGAAGCATCCACTCAACATAGCTACGTACCACTGTCGCTTCAGCCGACATTGCTGACATCATTTTGAGTTTTTGTAACTCACTTTCCACTTTATCACGCACATCTGCTGGCATACCTGCCGCTTCAACTTTTTGACGAAGTTGCTCAACTTCATCAATGGTATCTTCGCTTTCGCCTTCGTCCATTTCTTTGCGAATCGCTTTAATTTGTTCGCTAAGATAATAGTTACGCTGGCTTTTCTCCATTTGTTTTTTCACACGGCCGCGGATGCGTTTTTCAACTTGAAGAATATCTGCTTCAGATTCCATCATGCCGAGCAAGTATTCCAAACGCTCTTGCACATCTGCCAGTTCTAACACGCTTTGTTTATGGCGAACAGTTACAGGAATATGTGCAGCCATGGTATCTGCTAAACGATCGGCATCATCAATGCGTTGTAATGCACCTAAAACGTCTGCTGGAATTTTTTTATTAAGTTGCAGATAGCTTTCAAATTCATTTAAAACAGCTGCCTTCACCACATCTAATTCTTTTTCATCACCAAATGTGGTTTCAATTGGTGTAACTTCCGCAGAAAAATGGTCTTCACCATCATTTAATTGATTGATTTTCGCGCGTTGTTGCCCTTCCACCAACACTTTCACCGTGCCGTCTGGCAATTTTAATAATTGAATAATATTGGCAATCGTCCCGACATCGAATACATCATCAACGGTAGGTTCTTCTAAATCCGCTTGCTTTTGTGACACCAATAATAATTGTTTGCCCTCATTCATGGCTTCATCAAGGGCGCTAATGGATTTTGCGCGCCCAACAAAAAGTGGCATCACCATATAAGGGAAAACGACAACATCCCGTAATGGTAATACAGGAAGTGTACGTTGTTGAGTTCTTTTGGCGTTCATAATTATCTCTCTTACATCAATTCTATAATTTCATTGAATATGGGGATGAGTTGCATAAATTCAAGGTAGGATTTGGCATATTAAGGAGAAATCGAAAAATAGGCAAGTAAAGAACCACCTTTATTGATGGTTAATTGGAAAAACCATGGAATACAGGTACAATAAGTGCGGTCAAAAATCAGCATGATTTTACCCAATAAAAACGTTTGAAAAAATAACCGCACTTTATCCACTATGACAACAAAACAAACTATTACTTTCGCGACCTTTCAAGAATTACTACCCGATTCTTGTAATCATCCATTAAAAAAACAATTAAGGGATAAAGCCCGTTATTACGGACGAAAATTTTTATTTAAAAAACAATGTGATGCACTGGTTGATTTCTTAAATACTAACCAAACCTGGATTCCACTTTTTCAACAAAATCCATATCGTTTTAATGCATTGCTCGCGACCTATTGTGACAAACGTTTTTCTGCAACAGAGCGACTCAATGCCATTACCAATAATCTGCTAATGCTTGAAGAAAAAATGGGCGTAGAATTTTGTAAAAAACTACTCCAAGAAAAATCCCTTTTATTAGCACAATTAACGGATCAACTTGGTATCTATTTCAATATCAACCAGATTGACCCTTTTGAAGGTTATTTTTCCATTAACTTAAAAGACAATAATGGACGTAGCATCTATGATGCCTCTTTCACCTTCTTAAAGCCAAATAAATTACTTATTGCTTCTATTCAAGGGCCCTCTTATGAAGACGCTCAAGAAGCCGTGAAACAAGCCACAAAAGAATTACATGGTGTTCGTCCAATGTTTATGTTGATGAATGTTTTCCGTTTGTTAGCTGAAAAATGGCAATGTGAATTAATCGGTATCCCTCACACGTCACAAGGTAAATACCGTTTATCTGCGCGCAGTAAAATCCTATTCAACTACGATGAATTCTGGCAAGAAAACCAAGGGCAATTAACTGGTCAATATTGGCAATTACCGCTTGAAATCGCCCGCAAACCGCTGGAAGAAATCGCCAGCAAAAAACGTTCTATGTACCGAAAACGTTATGAAATGTTGGATGATTTGCGTGAAAAAATTACTCAATTTTCCTAAATAAAATAGACTTAATCCAGGTTCATTCACAACAAGGCCTGGCTTGAGTAAACGATTGCTCACCCCGTTATTATTGCATTCTTTCAAAAATCACTCTTTGCTTTTTTGCTCGTTTTGTGTAGAATACGCGCTCGGCTTATTGATTAATCCGAACACAAGGAGTTCTCCATAATGGAAGCATCAAAGAAAAAGATGAAATTCCCTTCCGCATTTAGCATTCTCTTTATTATTCTTCTTATTGCTATTGGTCTTACTTGGCTTATTCCCTCAGGGTCCTACTCTAAACTTTCCTACGACACCACCGAAAATCATTTTATTGTCAAAACCCACGGAATTCCCGATCAAAGCTATCCAGCTACAGAACAAACCCTTAATCAACTCAATATCAAAATTCAACTTTCTAATTTCACCAACGGCATTATCAAAAAGCCGATTGCTATTCCCGATACCTATCAACGCATTGAACAACACGAAAAAGGCATTACCGATATGATTCACGCCATGGTGGATGGTACTATTGAAGTGGCTGATATTATGATTTTTATCTTCATACTCGGTGGGATGATTGGGGTGATTAACAAAACAGGCGCATTCAATGCCGGATTAATGTCTCTCACCAAGAAGACAAAAGGAAATGAATTCTCTGTTGTCTTTGCTGTCTGCGTGTTAATGCTGTTAGGCGGTACGGCTTGTGGTATTGAGGAAGAAGCGGTAGCCTTCTACCCAATTCTTGTTCCTGTCTTTTTAGCCTTAGGTTATGATTCTATTGTCTGTGTTGGTGCCATATTCCTTGCCGCATCAATGGGCACAGCCTTCTCAACAATCAATCCATTCTCTGTTGTTATTGCTTCAAACGCTGCAGGGATTCCATTTACTGAAGGGATGGGATTTCGCACACTGGGACTTATTCTTGGTGGAACCTGTGTAATAGCCTATATGTATTGGTACTGTAAAAAACTGCGTGCCAATCCTGAATTTTCTTATACCTATGACGATCGCCAAGCTTTCTATGATCTCTATATGAAAGATATTGATCCGAATGCAACCGTTGAATTTACCTTTAGAAGAAAACTGATCCTGATTCTATTTAGTGGCGCCTTTCCTCTCATGGTATGGGGGGTGATGTTTGGTGGTTGGTGGTTCCCTCAAATGGCGGCTTCCTTTCTAGCCATTACCATCATTATTATGTTTATCAGTGGATTGCCTGAAAAAGATGTCGTAAATGGATTTACTCATGGTGCTTCTGAATTAGTCGGCGTTGCATTGATTATCGGACTCGCTCGTGCAGTTAATATCATTCTAGAGCAAGGAATGATTTCAGACACGATTCTCGATTATATGACTCATCTTGTTGGTGGAATGAATGGTGGCGTCTTTATTATTGGTCAGCTCATTGTCTTCATTTTCTTAGGATTGGTTGTACCTTCCTCTTCAGGCCTTGCCGTACTCGCTATGCCAATTATGGCACCACTGGCTGATACTGTTGGCATTCCAAGAGATATCGTCGTATCGGCTTACAACTGGGGACAATATATTATGTTATTCCTTGCGCCAACAGGATTGGTCCTTGTCACGCTACAAATGCTTGGTATTCCATTCAATAAATGGCTGAAATTTGTCATGCCAATCGTGGGCTGTCAATTTGTTATCTCATCGATACTTCTTCTCGTTCAAGTATTTATGTATGCACACTAAGCAATCAAACAAAAAGCCACGCAATCTAGCGTGGCTTCTTTTTATCATCTTATGTTATTTGACAAACTCATCAAACTCTAACTCATAATCATCACCATCTCTGGTGTATTTGATATAACGTGGAAATTGTTCACCTGAGAATTTCTTCACCATAATATCCTTATTACCTGTTTTAAATGAATAGGTAATTTCCGTGACAGTTTGTTTGTTATATTGGATTTGTTTTTCCACTTTCTTCACATTCACATTTTCCATAGGGTAAAGTTTTTTACCGTTTGTAATTTGGAAACTGGTTGGCAATTTATCGTAATAGCTCAACTGAAATGCCATGGTGAATAAGTCAAAAGTCGGTAATGTTAACGGTTCGGTTTCTAACCCATTTTTCACTTTACCGTATTCAATGGTTGTTGGTGAAATTTTAGAAATGGCATAAGGCTTACCATTACGCACATCTTGATAATTCACCATTTTAAATTGGCTCGCGGTTTGTGAACCTCGAGAAGTAAATACAATGTTATACAACGGAATATTAATTTTCGCATTGACTGAATACTGTGAACCATCAGCCTTAAAATGCACGTACGCAGGCATGACATAATTAGAACTGTATTTAATATTATAATCTACCGCAGACCATGCTGTTGGCGCATAAGCAATTAATGCAGCAAAAAGGATTTTAAATAACTTCATTGGTTTTCCTTATATAAAAATAGGTTGCCCTTTAGAGTATCACAGTGAGAAGAAGTTCCCCATTAAAAAACCATCTTATCCGCAGACAAGATGGTTTTCATTTATGTTAGCTTAATGGGAGATTATAAAACTGCACCTGCCATTAAGAAACCGAATAAAACAGATAAAGCAATTGCAATCACACCCGGCACTAAGAATGGGTGGTTAAATACGTATTTACCGATACGAGTTGAACCGGTGTCATCCATTTCTACTGCTGCAATTAAGGTTGGGTAAGTAGGAAGAATAAATAATGCTGATACTGCGGCAAATGCTGCAATCGCGGCTTCTGGTGAAACGCCTAATAAAATTGCAGTTGGATATAATGCTTTTGCAGTTGCAGCTTGTGAGTAAAGTAAGGTACTTGCGAAGAACAAGATTACCGCTAAACTCCAAGGGTATTGTTGTAAGAACTCAGCTGATACCGCTTTAATTTGATCGATATGGCCTTCAACGAAAGTATTACCTAACCATGCTACACCAAGCACACAAATTACCGCTGACATGCCGGATTTAAAAGTTGCCGCATTAGTAATTTTTGCAGTATCCACTTTACATGCCATAGTGATAATGGCTGCAGTCGCAAGCATGAAAGAGATAATGGCGTTATCACGAGAAAGAATTGGGTTTTGAATTAAACCAACAGTTTTACTGATTGCTGTTGCATAAAGCATGACCACTAAAATCGCGATAAGGAAAATCATTACAGAGCGTTTTGCATAAGGTTTGATCTCAATTTGCATTTCACCACGCATAGTGATTAAGCCTTTTGCTAGACGATCTTGGTAAACTTCATCATTTTTCAAATCTTTACCAAGGAAGTTACAAATCACCGCAGTAATCATACAAGCCGCGTAAGTAGTTGGGATCCAAATACCTAATAATTGTAAGTAACTTAAACCAAAGTTTTTCTCTAATTCAGCAGAAAGGAATACCACCGCTGCAGAAATTGGAGACGCTGTAATCGCAATTTGTGAAGCGATAACCGCAATAGAAAGTGGACGTGAAGGACGGATACCTTGTTCTTTTGCTACTTCAGCAATCACTGGAAGTGTTGAGAATGCTGTGTGACCAGTACCTGCAAGTACAGTCATAAAGTAAGTTACCGTTGGTGCAAGGAAGGTAATGTATTTTGGATTTTTACGTAGGATTTTTTCAGCTACTTTTACTAAGAAATCCATACCACCCGCAACTTGCATTGCCGCAATTGCCATGATTACAGACATGATAACTGAAATTACATCAAACGGAATGGCGCCCGGTTTTAAGCCAAGCAGTGAAAGTGCCACAACACCCATACCTCCCATGAAACCGATACCAATACCGCCTAATCTAGCCCCTAGGTAAATAAAGAGTAGGACGACTAAAAGTTGAGCCCAAATCATAATATTTTCTCCATATTAATTTTAAGAATAATTCCGGAACATATATTAACAACAAACTAGTGCATTATCTATATTTATTACTTGGATTAGCCTATTTTATCCGAAAGTGCGGTTAAAATTTGATTCAAATTCTAACCGCACTTTCAGTATCTTTCTTAGAAATCCTCAAAGTATTGTTGAATCACTTTTGGATCTTTTGTTTGTGTTAAGGCTAATTGCAATAACACACGTGCTTTTTGTGGATTCAATGTACCTGAAGCCACAAAACCATATTTAGAATCATCCACTTCAGCATCACGCGTAGTGTGACCCGTTGGCACACGAGATGAACGTACTACCACAACGCCATCTTTCGCCGCTTTTTCTAAACGTTCTAAGTGTGCGGCATTCACATTACCATTACCTACACCCGCTGAAACAATACCTTGATAGCCCGCATCTAATAATGAATTTAATGGTTCAATTGGTGCATTAGAATAAGCATAAACAATGCCCACTTTCGGCAAGCTGTCTAATTTATCTACGTTGAATGGAGTGTTCACAGTGTGTTTACTTTCAGGTGAACGTTCGTAATCCACTTTACTGTTATGGATATAACCCAAGGTACCATAGTTTGGTGAGTGGAATGTTTGTACTGCAGTAGTGCTCATTTTGGTCACATCGCGTGCACCTAGTACTTCACCATTCATTGCCACTAACACACCACGACCAGATGATTTTTTATCGGTTGCCACCACGACGGCGTTATAAAGGTTTAACGGACCATCCGCACTTTTTTCTGTCGCAGGACGCATTGCACCCACTAATACAATTGGTTTTTCACATTTCGCAGTAAGATCTAAGAAATAAGCGGTTTCTTCCATGGTATCGGTACCATGAGTAATCACAAAACCATCAGTCTCTTTACATTGTGCATTAATCGCTTTGGCTAATTTTAACCACACATCATCACTCATGTCCTGTGAACCAATTTTCACGATTTGCTCACCTTTTACATTCGCAAGTTGCTTAATTTCAGGCACAGCATCAATTAATGCATCAACATTTAGTTGCCCCGCTTTATAAGCAGAAGAAACTGCGGTTTCACCGCTTCCTGCAATGGTGCCGCCAGTTGCTAAAATCGTAATATTCGGTAATTCCGCGGCTTGTGCGACCGAAACACCTAATCCCAGCATCATGAGTGCTGTTAATTTTTTTAATTTCATACTTATCTCCTTTCACGTTAAATAATCTAAACTTGGCTATTCTCTACTTAATTAGATGTAGAATAAACACTAAGATAATAGATTTATGATCCCGATCATGTTTTTCCCCATTTGATTGTATAAGCTTTCGCCAACCCCACGTTTCCTTCAGAATTTTTTTGAAAGATAACCAAAGTGCGGTTATACTTAAGCCTTTATTTCATGTGAAGATAAACTCTTATTCATTATCAAAAATTAAGTTGAGAACAACATGCAAGAATTTATGCCTCAAGCAATTGAATTTGCTCAAAAACACACTTTTTTAACGATCGCATGGTTTGCTGTCCTTTTTATGACACTTTTCACCTTTTTTAAAAGTGCGACACAAAAATATCGCGTGATCACCAATCCTGAAGCCGTTCATTTAATGAATAACGAAGAAGCGGTGGTGATTGATTTACGCTCTATCGATGAATTCCAACGCGGTCATATTATTGGCAGCGTGAACTTGCTTCCAACTGAAATCAAAAATCACAATGTAGGCAAAATCGAACATCACAAAGAAAAACCCGTTATCATTGTGGATGTTAACGGTGTTTCTTCTACCACCTCCGCAGAACTTTTAACTAAACAAGGCTTTGAAAAAGTCTATGTGTTAAAAGACGGTTTAGCTGCTTGGGCGGGTGCAAATTTACCATTAGTAAAAAAACATAAGTAAGGATCCTCTATGTCTGAACAAAATCAACAACCTGAAGTAGCAGCTGAAGAGCAACAAGAAGCCGTACTTCAAATTCAACGTATTTATGTAAAAGATGTTTCTTTTGAAGCACCAAATCTTCCTCATATTTTCCACCAAGAATGGAAACCAAAACTTGGCTTCGACTTAAGCACTGAAGCGGTTCAAGTTGGTGAAGATTTATACGAAGTCACGTTAAACATCAACGTAGAAACCACCATGGAAGATTCTGGTGATGTGGCGTTTATTTGTGAAGTGAAACAAGCTGGTGTATTTACAATCAGCGGTTTAGAAGATGTTCAAATGGCACACTGCTTAACATCTCAATGCCCAAATATGCTTTTCCCTTATGCTCGTGAATTGATTTCTAACTTAGTGAATCGTGGTACATTCCCAGCATTAAACCTTTCTCCGGTAAACTTCGATGCGTTGTTCATTGATTACATGAACAAGCAGCAAGCAGCAGCCGAAGCGGAAGAAAATCAGGAAACCCAACATTAATTGTGATAAGGGCAGACGATATCGTCTGCCCTTTTATTTTAAAGGTGATTGAAATGAACGCATCCCAATCTCCAATTACCATTCTTGGTTGCGGTTCTTATGGAACAGCGCTCGCTATCTCATTTTCTCGCAATGGTTCTCCAACCTATCTTTGGGGGCACAATCCCGATCACATTCATCAAATGCAACAAGAACGTCAAAATCGCCGTTTTCTACCTGATATTGAATTTCCAGAAAGTTTGCATTTAGAATTAGATTTGAAAACTGCACTTGACCAATCGAAAGACATTTTAATTGTGGTGCCAAGTCATGCTTTTGGTGAAATTCTGTTAAAAATTCGACCGCACTTAAAACCTGATCATCGTTTAATTTGGGCAACCAAAGGATTAGAACGTAACACCGGCCGATTACTACAAGAAGTAGTGGAAGAAACCTTAGGTAAAGCAATTCCGACCGCAGTGCTTTCAGGTCCCACTTTTGCGAAAGAATTGGCTCAAGGTTTGCCAACGGCGATTACCCTTGCCTCTTGTAATGAAAAGTTTGCCTTAGAATTTCAAGCTCGCATTCATTGCAGTCAGCATTTTCGAGTATATGTAAACCAGGATATGATCGGCGTTCAATTAGGTGGCGCCATTAAAAACGTGATTGCAATTGGTGCGGGCATTTCAGATGGTATGGGATTTGGTGCCAATGCCAGAACGGCATTGATTACCCGTGGGATTGCGGAAATTACTCGCTTAGGTGTATCCATGGGGGCGAATACGCAAACCTTTATGGGGATGTCTGGTTTAGGGGATTTAGTGCTCACTTGTACCGATAACCAATCCCGTAATCGTCGGTTTGGTTTAATGCTTGGTAAAGGTACCGATAGCCAACAAGCCATGGATGAAATTGGTCAAGTGGTAGAAGGTTTTTATAACACCAAAGAAACCTATTTATTAGCGCAACGACAAGGCGTGGAAATGCCGATTACAGAACAAATTTACCAAATGCTCTTTTGTGGTAAAAGTGCACAAGAAGTCGCACTGAGCTTATTAGGTCGTGAACGAAAAGGCGAATAAGGAGAAAAAATGACATTAGAAGTATGGCAACACATTCGCCAAGAGGCAAAAGAATTAGCAGAATGCGAACCAATGCTCGCAAGCTTTTTTCATTCCACTATTTTAAAACATCAAAATCTTGGCAGTGCCTTGAGTTATTTGCTTGCGAATAAACTGGCTAACCCGATCATGCCGGCAATTTCTCTACGTGAAATTATTGAAGAAGCCTATCAGGCCGAGCCCAATATCATTGACTGTGCTGCTTGTGATATTAAAGCCGTACGCCACCGCGATCCTGCCGTGGAATTATGGTCTACCCCATTGCTTTACCTAAAAGGTTTTCACGCTATTCAGAGCTATCGCATTACCCATTATTTGTGGAACCAAAATCGAAAAGCACTCGCACTTTATTTACAAAATCAGATTTCAGTGGCTTTCGATGTGGATATTCACCCTGCTGCCAAAATTGGGCACGGTATTATGTTTGACCATGCTACCGGTATTGTCGTGGGCGAAACTTCGGTAATTGAAAATGATGTGTCTATCTTGCAAGGCGTCACACTGGGTGGTACAGGTAAAGAATCCGGCGATCGCCATCCAAAAGTACGAGAAGGCGTAATGATTGGAGCAGGTGCAAAAATTCTCGGTAATATCGAAGTGGGCAAATATGCCAAAATCGGCGCCAATTCTGTTGTACTTCAACCTGTGCCTGAATATGCCACCGCTGCAGGTGTGCCTGCTCGTATTGTCGGCAAAGACAAAGCGGCAAAACCGGCATTTGAAATGAATCAATATTTTATCGATGATGATATAAATCTAAATATTTAAGGAATCGATATGATTAACAAAGACACCCAACTTTGTATGTCCCTTTCTGGCAGACCGGGCAATTTTGGCACAACATTCCATAACTATCTGTATCAAAAACTCGGGCTTAATTTTATCTATAAAGCCTTTAC
>JAGZOA010000021.1:0-30964 GCA_018363335.1 Parahaemophilus parainfluenzae
TTGACCTTGTTTGATGTGTGCTAAAAATGGCTTAATCCCATTTTGACGAGCATGCATTTTGCCACCAAAACGTTGACGTGCTAAAGTCCACAACCAATCCACCAAGGGATTTCGGTGAGGGTTATACATTGACGTCATCGGCATGCCGTGTGTATGCAAAATAATGCCAGAGGCATCAATTGCCCAACCATGTGGCACCATCAAAATGATGTTATGCCCTTCTTCTTTGGCTTGTTTGATATACTCAAGACCAATAAATTCGCTGCGTTTTTGTAAATGCTTTTTAGAGCGAATAGCAATTTCACCAATACCGAGCATCACTTGTGCGACCGTCACAAACATCTCTTCAATCACTTTGTCACGCTGTTCTGCCGTCCAATTAGGGAAACAGAGTTTCAAATTAATCTCGGCACGAATACGTGGTTTACCGATTTTTTTCGTCAGTGCTCGTGCCAATTTCTCAGCTAATTTATCGCGTAAACGAAACGGTACAAAAGCCAATAATAAAAGCACAAAAATACCAAGCCAAATGCCCCAATTTTTCGGATGCAAATATGACCATGAAAAATGTGGTTCATAACCCGTTCGTGCCGTAATACGTAATTTTTTCTGAGAATCTGTCATAATCAATTGTTAAAAATGAAACCAACCTTGATCATACGCCATTTTTATCGTCATGATAAATGACATAATCACCACCATCGGTCTAATCAGTTGTTTGCCTTTTGCCATCACCATTTTAGCACCTAAATTTGCGCCTATCAGGCTTCCTGCCATCATGACTAACCCAACAGTCCAAATCACATGACCACCAATTAGGAAGAAAATTAATGAGGCTAAATTTGAGGTTAAATTCATCACTTTGGCATGCGCCGTCGCTTTAGTGAGGTTAAATCCTAGTAAGGTCACACAAGCTAGATTCATCAATGATCCCGTTCCCGGTCCGAAAAAGCCGTCATAAAAACCTAGAAGTGAGCCAAAACATAACGCAAAAACGGCGTAAGAAATTCGTTGTTTGCGATCACTCTCGCCCAATTTAGGCGTAAATAAAAAGTATAAGCCAATCGCTAAAATGAGAAATGGAAGGCCTTTTTTAATTAATGACGTATCTAAATTTTGAATAAGTAACGTACCAATCACCGAGCCGATAAAAATTATCAGTAAGATGAAAGAAAATTCCGATAAATTGACCGCTCTTTTTCGTAAAAAGTAAATACTTGCCGACAACGCGCCACCAAATGCTTGTAATTTATTGGTGCCTAATGCCATTGCCGGTGGCATACCTGTCATTAATAAGGCTGGGATCGTAATTAAGCCACCACCGCCCGCAATCGCATCAATAAATGCGGCAATAAAGGCAGCTGCAAAAAGCATGGCTAATATATCAATCCCCAATTCCATGATTTAACTCCTACTCTAACCATTCGCTACTATTTGGCGAGCTCAACACTTGCTGACATAAAAACGGTTCTGGTGGTGTCGCTTTTGGTTTCGGCGATCCTGAACCTGGTTTTGCGGGTTCAAACCAAGAATAAAGTTCATCACCACATCCATCGCCTGCTGGTACAGGTGCTTGATCTTCACAATAAGCGGCATCTTTCGGACAAGCAATGCGCACGTGGAAGTGTGAATCATGTCCAAACCATGGGCGAATTTTGTGTAACCACGCACGATCATCACCCGCAGTTTGACAAAGTTTTAATTTAATCGCGGGGTTCACAAAAATACGGGTCACTTTTGGATCTTGCGCAGCCAGTTTGATTAACGTTGCATGATTGTTATTCCATACATTTTCATCAACACGTTGTGCTTGACGATTCACCACGAGTAAGCCTTTTCCGTCAGAATTTAGCGCTTCACTGTCCGTCATAGTGCCCATACGCAACCAAATATCTGCGTCTAATCCCATTTGATGGCTTGCATGCCCCGTTAAAAAGCGACCACCGCCAGGCATCGCAATATCGCCAACTAACATCGTGGGTAAGCCAGCTGACTTCGCTTTTTGTCCAAGACGCTGTAAATAGGCAATCATATCCGGATGACCATAGTAGCGATTTTTATTCATACGAATCACTTGGTATCCCTCACCTTTATAAGGCAATGGCTCCGCCCCGATAATACAACCATTCGAATAGCTACCAATTGGATTCGCTTTACCATCTGTTGAAGGAATTGGACGTTTAATTCGTTGCCAATCTTGTGGCGAGGCTGTTGTTTGTAGCGAGAAAAAAACGCTCCCTAAAACAACCGCACTTAAAAGTAATTTTGCTAAAGATTTATTCATAAGATTTCCTAAAACGAATGACCTTATCTTCAATAAAAGAAAAAAATAAGCTTAATTTAAAAGAGTTATTTACATTGCGCCTTAAAACGCAATAAATGGTCGAGTAAAACAATTGCAACCATAGCCTCTGCAATGGGTAAAGCACGAATACCGACACAAGGATCATGACGGCCTTTTGTCACCACTTCGACAGGATCGCCCGCTAAATTAATCGAGCGCCCTGGAATCGTAATACTGGATGTCGGTTTTAGTGCAATGGTCGCAATAATTGGCTGACCAGAGCTAATGCCTCCTAAAATACCGCCAGCATGGTTGCTTTCAAAACCATTTGGTGTCATTTCATCACGGTGTTCACTGCCACGCTGTTCAACCACCGCAAAACCGTCTCCAATCTCTACACCTTTAACAGCATTAATCCCCATTAACGCATGCGCTAAATCGGCATCAAGTCGATCAAAAACTGGCTCACCTAAACCAACAGGGACATTCTCTGCAATCACGGTTAGTTTGGCACCAATCGAATCCCCTTCTTTTTTCAATTCACGGATTAATTCATCAAATTTTTCGACCGCACTTTCATCCGGACAGAAAAATGGATTGCTATTCACTTTATCCCAATCAATTTTGCTGACAGTTTGTGGCGCAATCTTCACTTCGCCAATTTGACTCAAAAAGCCACGCACTTCAATACCAAACTGCTCATGTAAATATTTCTTCGCAATCGCACCCGCAGCAACACGCATGGCAGTTTCACGTGCAGAAGAACGTCCACCACCGCGATAATCACGAATACCGTATTTTTGTTGATAGGTAAAATCTGCATGCCCAGGACGAAAACGATCTTTGATATCGCCATAATCTTGTGAACGTTGATCACCATTTTTAATGATCATTCCAATGCTGGTACCCGTTGTTTTACCTTCAAATACCCCAGATAAAATCTGTACTTCATCGTCTTCACGACGCGGTGTGGTGTAACGTGATGTACCTGGTTTACGACGATCTAAATCAGGTTGAATATCGGCTTCCGATAATTCAAGATTCGGTGGCACACCATCAACGATGCAGCCTAATGCAATACCATGTGACTCCCCAAAGGTTGTCACACGAAAAAGTTGTCCGATAGTATTCCCTGCCATATTTTCTCTCTTTAATTAATGATTTTGGGCTAATTTTGCCACATCAATAAATGGAATTTCTTCGCCAGTATCTTTATTCTTAATAAAGATATCTAATTGATTGAATGCAATATCAATATTATTTTCTGCAAATAACTCATTTACACGACGATTGAGTGCATCAAGCGTATCATTTCTCTCAGATACTTGCCCTACATAAACACGTAATTCGTGATCTAATGTACTTGCCCCAAAGGTCAAGAATAATGCTCTTGGTTCTGGATCTTTTAAAACACTTGGTTGCTCATGCGCGGCTTGCAATAATAAGCGTTTCACTAAGTCTAAATCTGAACCATACGCCACACCAACGGAAACCACTAAACGAGTAACGGTATTAGATAATGCCCAGTTGATCACTTGACCTGTTACAAAAGATTTATTTGGCACAATCACTTCTTTTCGATCAGGATCAATCATAGTAATCGCACGAATGCGGATTTTCGCCACCGTACCTGTCACGCCATTAATTGTCACGGTATCGCCTACACGGATTGGACGTTCAAATAATAAAATGATACCCGAAACAAAGTTTGCAAAAATTTCTTGCATACCAAAACCGAGACCAACGGAAAGGGCTGCAAACAACCATTGTAATTTCGACCAAGACATCCCGAGTGTTGAGAATGCCCATGCTCCACCAACTGCAACAAAGATGTAGGTTAATAAGGTGGTAATGGTATAAGGTGTACCTTGTGAAAGTTTCACTCGAGAGAAGATTAATACTTCTAAAATACCCTGAATGTTACGCACCAAAATATAGGTAATCACGACAATGATTAATGCAACAATCAAGTTAAAGAGTGAAATCGTTTCTGTCACCACGCCCGCTTCAGTTGTTGAAGTTTGTTGCCACAAGGTAATATCACGCAAATAACTTACAACGGTCACTAAATCTGACCATACATAATAGAAGATGGCAAAAAGTGTGGTCCAAATAAAGAGATCGGCAAAGCGTAGTAACTGGCTACGCACTTCATTTAAGGCTAATCCCTCTTCTTGTTCGGTAATCACGACCACATCATCAGAGGCTGAAGTATCACTTGAATCTTGTTGTTTTTGCTGACGTTTTTCTTGTAAACGTCGATAAGCTAAACGTCTTGATGCAACCGTAATACCACGATAAATAGTATGACGCACCAACGACCACACCACCCATGCAATGTAGGTATTAATAATATGCGTAATTAAATTTAAGGCGGTGTAATAATAGCCTAAAGCAACTAGTGCAATTAAAATAACAGGGACCAATTGCAATAAAACGCGCATAATTTTTAAAAGCGTTCTATCACGCTGATCCGTTACGCTTGAATTCAACGATTTTTCTGTGCGAACAAAACGTGGCGCAATAATCACAATACAGAAAAGCAAGGCAACAATCGTATTAATTTCGCCGAGG
This sequence comes from Parahaemophilus parainfluenzae, assembly GCA_018363335.1. Taxonomy (GTDB): domain Bacteria; phylum Pseudomonadota; class Gammaproteobacteria; order Enterobacterales; family Pasteurellaceae; genus Haemophilus_D; species Haemophilus_D parainfluenzae_Y. Next base: position 4,859 of record JAGZOA010000021.1, read on the forward strand.
ACGTCATTGGCTAAACCTGTATCCATGACATTACTGAAAATTGACGTATTCAGTAATAACACAACGGAAACAATGATACGTTTTGTGACGTCTTGCAAAGCAGCCGCGCTCTCTTTAGCAAAACCGAAATGGCGGACTAAAATACCATTCGGACGAAGAATAGCTAAGATAAAACTAAAGAACCACCAATAGCCCGCCATACTGAGCGACCACTCCCAAAACTCTTGTGGATTTTTCACAAAGAAAAAGCCTAAAAGTTGGCAAGCGGCTAAGAACCAGAGTGTGCCCGATAACGATAAAAATGCCGTATAAAATAACGCAAGCGGCGTATGCCATTGGCTATCAGAACGAAGCGTATTAATTTCGCCATTAATCACGCTCAAACGTTGTTTAATTGATTCTTTAAATTTGAAAATCAATCCACCAATCACAAACAAAATAAAGACATAAGTGAGTAAATACGGCAAATTATCAAAATTTGTCGGGAAGCCGATTTTCTTTCCAATGCCATCAAATTGTGCCTTGAGTGACATTGGCAGCTTTTTGAACCAATCAAGATTAATTGGGTTATTACTTTTTACCCAGAAACTTTGTTGATCGAGTTTAGACTGAATTTGATCACTGATTTGAGTAATCTGCTGTTGGGTTAACTCTAAGGAAATCGCTAAGTTCAATTGATTATTCAATGATTTAATCAAATCAGAGGCAACTTTACGACGTTCAGTGAGCAAATTGGTTAATTGTGTTTTTTCTGCAGGTGTAAACGATTTGTTTTCATTCTGCTCTATTTTACTGATGTAAGCATCAATATCATAAAGTTCATTACGTTTTTGTGTAATATCAAAGATTTGTACACGTAAATCCGCAATTTGTTTTGAAAGCCCTTGAATATTTAAATTAGTCGGTAATTTTTGTTTTTGTTGCTGAATAATGCGAGAAAGCACCAACGTGCCTTGTAACGCACTGATTTGCTCATCAATGGTACGCTGTGTCTGCGTCAAGTTATCCAATACATTTCGCATGCGCAATTCATCTTGCGTTAATGTATTGGTTTTCTCAGTTTGCTCAAGTAAATATTGGCTAAGCTGTGCATTCAAATTCAATTCTTTCTGAATCAACGGATTTTGCTCAACATTTTGGCTTTGTTGTTGTGCTTGCTCAACTTGGTTTTGTGTTTTAGCCAAATTCTTTTGATTAATCACGTCTTGAATGGCGGCAATTTGTTTCTGTAGCGCTTGAACACGTGTATTCAATAAGTCATAACGGCTCTGGTAAAGAACCGTAAATTGATCGCTATTTTTTAATAAAATTTGATTGTACGCATTTTTTAGCTCAATCAATTGCAACTCAAGTTGAATTTGCTGTTTTAATAGCGAACTGGTTGTTGGATCAGCCAATTTCTGATTCAATTCTTGCGTACGTTTAACATTATCTGTTAAGGCTGTTTGGGCGCGTTCGGATACAGCGCTTTGCCCTGCAAGTTGTGTATTCACGGCACTTAATGCAGATTGAGCATCTTGTTGTTGATTGGTCAGTTTCTCAAGCTGTGCCTGCAAAGTCGCTAAACTTTGAGAAGCATAATCGGTGTTATTTGGCGTGCTTAGCTGTTTTTTAAGATTTTGAAGATCGGCATTATTCTTCTGAATTTCAGAATCTGCATCAATAAGCGTATCTTGCAAATCGTTATTATTTTTTTGCTGTGTTTGAATTTGTTGCAAGAAATCAAGCGAAGCCTGGATTGTCGTGACGTTATTTGTTTTTTCATCACCATCTGGTAATTTTTGTGCCTCGGCTAATTCACTTTTTAGTGTTTTTTCCGTCGGTAAATCAGCATTATTATTCTCTGCCCAAACAGGCTGAGAAAGCGCCAGCGTAAAAACAAATGAAAGACCAAGTGCGGTCAAAACTCGAGAGATATTTTTCATTAAACTAACTTTCCTATTGTTGCAACAGCCAATCGGCGAGTGCTTTGCGAGAAATCTTTATTGCCCCTTGGATTAAATCCTGCGGGAGTTCATAGTAGGCAACGGGTTGCTTAAATCGTTCCAATCGTCCTTGTAAAAAAACGTTGAGAGATTCGACCGCACTTTCATTAAATGAGGTATGAAATTCAACAATCGCGACAGGGCGATGGCCAAATTCCTCATCATGTTGAGGCAAAACAAAGACTTGTTTCACCAAATCTGATTGTGCAATCACTTTTTCAATTTCTTCTGGTTGAATATTTTCACCTCCAGAAATAAACATATTATCCAATCGGCCTTGAATAACTAATTCGTCATCAAGCCATTGAGCTTTATCTTTTGTTTGGAACCAACCTTCGGCATTGGTGAGTGGAACAATATGTCCTTCTCGCCAATAGCCCATGGCAAGTCCAGCACCTTTTAACCAAACTTCTTCATTCACTAACTTGAACTCTCGGCCAAGCAAAGGTTGACCTACACCAACTTTTCCATCCGATTGTTTAGCGAATACAGTAGAAGCCATTTCGGTCATACCATAACCTGAATAACTGCGAATCCCTAATTCATTTAATGCTTGAGTTAATTTAACAGGGATTTGTGTTCCACCCAATAATACCGCTTGAGTTTGGGTAGATTGTGGATGTTCGATCAAATAATCAAACCAACGCTGCAATTGCGTTGGCACGAGAGAAACATGGGAAACCTCTCCAATAGATTGATAAAAATCTTCTTTCGGTAAAACTAAGGTTGCACCTGCGTAAAGCCAGCGCCACACAATGCCTTGTCCGGAAACATGATAAAGCGGCAAAGAAAGTAGCCACGATTGATCTTTGCCAAAACTCATTAAGGCACAAACGCCTTCTGCATTAGCTAAATGAGCAGACACATTATGCACCACTGCTTTAGGTAAACCTGTCGAACCTGATGTGAGCGTCATTGTGGCTGCTTTTGTCAAATCCGCTTTATGCTCGGGTAATGCTTCAGCAGCTAAATAACGAATATCTTCAGTTTGATAACAAAAATCTATGCCGTGTACTTGGCACAATTCTTCTCTTTTTTCTTGAGGAAATGCAGGATTGATCCCTAAAATTTTTGCACCTAGCTGAATAACGGCTAAATAAAGAAATAAGATCTGTTCTGAATTTTTACCGCAAAAAGCGACCGCACTTTGCGCTGTCACACCTTGTTGTAAGAGAAAGACTTCTACTTGATTAATTTTCTCGGCAAGCTCCGCCCAAGTAAAAGGATCGCCCTGCGAATTTCGCAACGCGACCTGATTTGCATACGCTGAATTTTGGGCAAATGCTTGCCAAGGGAATTTTTGCATCGAATTAGTTGCTAACGAAATAAGGGCGAACTTCGTCAATTAAATATTCAGGCAAATGCATAGATTGCATCGCACCTTCTAGCATGAGCATCTTACGATTACTATTGGTATTGGTAATCACCCAATATGGCGTGTCAGGAATTTGTTTCGGTTTCGTGTGATTACCCGCCACAAGCAAAGTCCCTTCATCACGAGCAAAATACACACGAGTACGGCCTTGTAAGCTTTCAGTTGCCTGTGCAAAGCTTTCTGGATTGGTACGATAAAGCGTACGCAATATACTTAAAAAACGCACAACGGCTTTTGGCTCTTCTTTAAATTCAGCAGAATTCAAGAGTGCACGGACTTTATCAACAATATGATTAATTGCTTCGTCCGATTGTTTTTTCACTGCTTTTGGCGGTTCGACAGGTTCAACTTTTGGCTGAGATGCTTCGGTTGTTTTTTCCGCTAAAACAGGCTCAGAATGCACCGCACTTTTTGTGTTTTCAGTTGATACGTCTGATTCAAAGAAATCAACCTTGCTTGTTGCGTGAGCGGGTAAATTCAACAAACGGCGAAGAATATCAGAAGCACTTTCTCCAATAGACTGAGTTTGTGCAGCAATGTATTGATATAATTCTTCATCAACTTCAATTATCTTCATTTTTTTCTCTCCGTTTGCTAAAATTTTCACCCATTATAACGATTTCTAACCAAATTCTCACGCAAAATATATGTCATCTTCCCAATTATTAAACTATCAATTTCATCAAACAAAACAAGTAATTAATTCACCTACCTTAGTTTTTATTCACGGCTTATTTGGGGATATGAATAATCTTGGTGTGATCGCCCGTGCATTTAGCGATAACTATAACATTTTACGTGTAGATTTACGCAATCACGGACAAAGTTTTCATTCAGAAACAATGAATTACGATGTCATGGCTGATGACGTATGGCAACTTATCGATCACCTTAAATTAGATAAAGTGATCTTAATTGGTCATTCAATGGGCGGAAAAACAGCAATGAAAATGACCGCACTTCAACCACAGCGCGTGGAAAAATTAGTTGTCATTGATATTGCCCCAGTCGCAAATAGCAGTGCTGGACATGATGATGTGTTTCGCGGTTTGTTTGCGGTGAAAAAAGCGCAGCCACAAACTCGCCAACAAGCGAAGCCTATTTTAGAAACTGAAATTGCCGATCCGAGTGTGGTGCAATTTATGTTGAAATCTTTTGAGCCGACTTCAAGTGAATATTTTCGTTTCAATTTGACCGCACTTTTTGAGCATTATGCAGAACTGATGGATTGGCAGGAAGTTTACGCTAATACGCCTACTCTCTTTATTAAAGGCGGGCTTTCATCTTATATTAAACCTGAATATACAGAAATTATTCTAAAACAATTCCCGAATGCGACCTCTTTCACTATCAATGGTTGTGGGCACTGGGTTCATGCGGAAAAACCTGATTTTGTAATACGTGCAATTGATAGGTTTCTAAATAAGAATTAATCGCTTTAAATGAGAATTATTCTATTCAAATGAGAATTCATTTATGTTATAGTTCGCACAAATTGTGGGGCTTTGCTCCCTCATCTTTTTTTCTACTCACCTAATTTTATTTCAAAAGGAAAGAACAATGGCAGTTGTCGGTTTATTTTACGGTAGTGACACAGGTAATACAGAAAACATTGCAAAAATGATTCAAAAGCAATTAGGCAACGAACTCGTTGATATTCGTGACATTGCAAAAAGCTCTAAAGAAGATATCGAAGGTTATGATTTTTTACTTTTCGGTATTCCAACTTGGTATTACGGTGAAGCACAAGCTGACTGGGATGATTTCTTCCCAACCTTAGAAGAAATTGATTTTACTGACAAATTAGTCGGTATCTTTGGCTGTGGCGATCAGGAAGACTACGCCGATTATTTCTGTGATGCGATCGGTACAGTACGAGATATCGTTGAACCACGCGGTGCGATTATTGTAGGGAACTGGCCAACGGATGGTTATACCTTTGAATCCTCAAAGGCATTGTTAGATGATGGAAACTTTATCGGTTTATGTATTGATGAAGATCGTCAACCTGAACTTACTGCAGAACGCGTAGAGAAATGGACAAAACAAATCTACGATGAAATGTGTTTAGCAGAATTAGCTTAACCATCTCTAATTTAGCAAATTTAAGGGAACATTATGTCTGAAGAAAACATCAAATTACTCAAAAAAGCAGGATTAAAAATTACTGAACCTCGGCTCACTATCCTTGCATTAATGCAAGAGCATAAACATGAACATTTCTCTGCTGAAGAAGTGTATAAAATCTTGTTAGAGCAAGGCAGTGATATTGGTCTTGCAACCGTATATCGTGTGCTTAACCAATTTGATGAAGCGCATATCTTGATTCGCCATAATTTTGAAGGCAACAAATCTGTCTTTGAGCTTGCACCAACAGAACACCATGATCACATTATCTGTGAAGATTGTGGCAAAGTGTTTGAGTTTACTGATAACATTATTGAACAACGTCAAAAAGAAATCAGTGAACAACATGGCATCAAATTAAAAGCACACAGTTTATATCTCTACGGCAAATGTAGCGATATCAACAAATGTGAAGAGAAAAAATAATGCTTGCTAAAAAGCAAAAACCTTAGGTTAAAACCTAAGGTTTTTTATTATTTCTACTAAAAGTGCGGTCAAAATCGACCGCACTTTTTATATTTAAAGGAGAAAATTATTTTTTACCTAATTGCGGTAAAACGGAATCTTTCCCTGCAGTTAAGAGGCCTACTTGAGAATAGATACTTAATTTTCCGCGCGTATCTGCTACGTCTAAATTACGCATAGTTAATTGACCAATACGATCGATTGGATCAAATGGCGCATTTTCCACTTTTTCCATACTTAAACGTTCTGCCGCATAAGTTAAGTTTGGTGATTCAGTATTTAAGATTGAGTAGTCATTACCACGACGAAGTTCTAATGTCACTTCACCAGTCACCGCACGAGCGACCCAACGTTGTGCGGTTTCACGTAACATCAATGCTTGTGGATCAAACCAACGACCTTGATATAATAAACGACCTAAACGTAAACCATTGATACGATATTGTTCAATAGTATCTTCATTGTGAATACCGGTGACTAAACGCTCATAAGCAACGTGGAATAATGCCATTCCCGGTGCTTCATAAATACCACGTGATTTGGCTTCAATAATACGGTTTTCAATTTGGTCTGACATGCCTAAACCATGACGACCACCAATGCGATTTGCTTCTAAGAAAAGCTCCACCACGTTATCAAATGTTTTACCGTTTAATGCAACCGGCACACCTTCTTCAAAACGAACCGTCACCACCTCTGGTTTCACTTGAACATTTTCATCCCAGAATGCCACGCCCATAATTGGTTTCACAATTTTAATGCCAGTGCTTAATTCTTCTAAGTCTTTCGCTTCATGAGTTGCACCTAACATATTAGAGTCAGTTGAATAGGCTTTTTCTACCGACATTTTGTAGTCAAAACCATTTTCGATTAAGAATTGTGACATTTCAAAGCGACCGCCCAACTCATCGATAAATTGTTGATCTAGCCATGGTTTGTAAATTTTTAAATTTGGGTTGGTTAATAAGCCATAACGGTAAAAACGCTCAATATCGTTACCTTTGAAAGTTGAACCATCACCCCAGATATTCACATCATCTTCTTTCATGGCTGCAACAAGCATCGTACCTGTTACCGCACGGCCAAGTGGTGTGGTGTTGAAATAGGTTGCTCCACCAGTAGAAATATGGAATGCACCACATTGAATAGCCGCAATCCCTTCATGGGCTAACTGCGCACGGCAATCAACCAAACGAGCATTTTCTGCACCATACTCCATCGCTTTTCTTGGAATAGCGCTGTAATCATCTTCATCGGGTTGACCTAAGTTTGCTGTATAAGCATAAGGTACCGCACCTTTTTGACGCATCCAAAGTAATGCCGCGCTGGTATCGAGCCCGCCTGAAAAAGCGATACCAACTTTTTGACCTTTAGGTAAATGTTGCAGAATCGTATTTGACATATTTTATTTCCTTCATTGTGGTTATGGTGAGTGAGTCTTTAAAAAGTGCGGTCAAAAATCACTGCGCTTTTCTAACATATCATCGAGATTTGGATAATGATAAGCGAAGCCTAAATCTCGACAAATTTTATCTGCCATAATGATTCGTTTCGGATCCGAATCACTACATTCGAATTGTGGTATGGATAAATCATAAAATACCGCTGCTTTTGTGTAATATTCTGCTCGCGTAGGATGAACAGGAGCGCAAAGATGGTAAGCTCGTAATCCATTTGGATTCATAAGTAAGGCTGTAATAGCTTGAATGCAATCCTCAAGATGCACCAAATTAACAGGCGAATTGCCCTGTTTTAAATTGCGTTTTCCTGCTAAGAATTTAACCGGATGGCGTTGTTTACCAATTAATCCTGCAAGTCGAAGAATATCGCAATGAGATATTTCTGATTGGAACAAGCACTGCTCGGCTTGTATCAGTGTTTTGCCCATTTCTGTTTCAGCTGAAAGTTGAGAACTTTCATCAAATTGCCCCGAAATATCAGGAAAAACAGAAGTTGAACTGGTAAAAATTAAGTGTTGTACACCTTGTTTCTTTGCTTGATTAGCTAAAAAAGCAAGATATTCACAATATTGTTGAGAAGAAAAACGGCTAGGTGGTAAAGTGATAATAAGAGCATCTACATTAAAAAGAGGGCGAATATGATCTGGTAAACGCTTCATTTCGTCAGAAAGCGAAAAAGGATAAGCTTCAATACCTAGCTGATGTAATTTTTGGGCATCCTCAGGGGATTGTTTTGATCCTTTTACACACCAACCAAGCTCTTTTAAGTGCAGTGCCAGCGGTAAGCCTAACCAACCTAAACCAACTATCGCAACAGATTTCATACTCTTTTATTCACAATATTTTATCCATAAAAATCCCTGCCATTCTAAAGCATAGCAGGGAGATTGTTAATGTTATTTTGTTAATAAATCCAACGCCTCTTGATATTTAGCAACTGTTTTTTCAATCACTTCTTTTGGTACTTTAGGCGCTGGCGGTTGTTTATTCCAACCACTTTGCTCTAACCAATCTCGTACAAATTGCTTATCAAATGAGGGCGGATTTGTGCCTTCTTTATAAGTATCAACTGACCAAAAACGGCTAGAATCTGGTGTTAATACCTCATCCATTAAAGTGAGTGTGCCATTTTCATCTAAACCGAATTCAAATTTAGTATCACAAATAATAATACCTTTAGTTAGCGCATATTTTGCAGCCTCAGTATAAAGTGCAATCGCTTTTTCTCTGACTTGTGCCGCTAACTCTACGCCAATTGCTTTTTCACATTCTTCATAGCTAATATTGATATCGTGATTGCCCACTTCTTCTTTACTTGATGGTGTGAAAATCGGCTCTGGTAATTTACTTGCCTCAACTAATCCTTCTGGCAATTTCAAGCCACAAATAGTGCCCGTTTGTTTATAATCTTTTAGCCCACTACCTGTTAAATAACCTCGCACGATAGATTCAATTTTTATTGGTTTCAAACGCTTACATACCACTGCTCGATCTTTTACTAAATCAGCTTCTTCTTTTGGTAACACATCATAAACTGAATCGCCAGTAAAATGATTCGGCATAATATGGGCTAACTTATTGAACCAAAAATTGGAAATTTGAGTCAGGATTTCACCTTTGCGTGGGATAGGATCATCTAAAATCACATCAAATGCAGACAAACGGTCACTGGCAACCATTAACATCCGTTTATCATCGATCTCATAAAGATCACGCACTTTTCCCGAATAGATTTTTTTTAGACTAAGTTGTGTCATTGCTTGCACCTTTAATTATAAGAATAAAAAATCGGTGGATATTGTACCGCACTTTTGGCGCAAACGTTTGCTTTTTTTTTTCATTTCAATAAGAGTTTATTCTTAAACTATATAATTTAAGAATAAATACATCCATTGATCTCATAAACGACAGTTTAAGTTGTTTAGCTATTCAACCTGATACTAATTTTACATAAATTTACATTTAACTATATTGAAAACAAAAGTAATAATTCTATAATCTCAAAAAATTTTTTTACTTTTATATAACCGAACCAACCGTGCAATTCAGCAATATAAACTATTATAAAACTTGCTGAAGAGGACAAAACAAATGACAAGTAAACATGAAAAGCTGGCCGAGCGTTTAGCTTCAATTCTTATTGAGCTAAATACGTACGGTGTAGTTGATATTAAGGCACTCGTCGATCGCTTTAATATTGGGGAGCGAACTTTACAAAAAGACCTTAATGAACGTCTTGCTTTCCTTAATTGGGAAAAGTCAGGACCGCGCTACTACTCTCTTAACCGAAATCAACTCGGTATTTTCAATCAAGATGATATTAACCGCTTTGCTCGTTTTGCTAGCATACAAGATTTATTTCCGAAATTAGATCGTGAATTTTTTCAAAATAGTTTAAACGAAAGCATTAAAGTCAATGGTTTGCAATATGAATCTATCCACCATAGACAAACTGAATTCAAACAACTACAACAAGCCATTAAAAATCATCAAATCATATCTTTTCATTATAGAAAATATAATCAAGAAACCGGCCAAAGAATCGTTGAACCTTACCTGCTAGTTAATAGAAATGGAATCTGGTATCTCATTGCTTTAGAAAATGGTAAAGAAAAAACTTTTTGCTTCAATCAAATCAGTTTTTTAAACATAACAAAGCAAATCTTTACACCTAATGAAAATTTGCTTGCTGAAATCAAGAAAAGCGACAGCATTTCTCATGGTAATCAATTAGATGAAGTTATCATTAAAGTAAATGCTCAAGTCGCTCGCTATTTCTCTCAGCGCGCCTTATTACCAAATCAAGAAATTATTCGACACATTGAAAATGGTGAACTCCTTATCTCCTGTAAAAATATTCATGAAATGGAGATTATTCCCACAGTGCAATACTGGCTCCCTCATTTAGTGATAATCAGTCCCACTAATCTACAAGAAAAAATGATTGATAAATTAAAAGCATACATAAGTGCGGTCAGAATCTAAGGAGATTTTTTATGAAAGCTTATATGAAGAAAAAAATAACGCTAAAAGAATTCAAAAATCGTCAAGAAAAAATGAGTAGAGATTTAGGACAACTCTTTTCTCGCAAAGAGCAAAAAGAAATGAAAAAAGAGATGATAAAACTCAAACGAAAAAATAAATTCATCGAGAAAAACTGCATTATTTCAGCAGCCAAATTGAGAAAAATGATAGAAAAAGTAAAAGAGCTTGATTTAGATTAAAAAATTAGTCTTTTGATTATTAGAAATTAAAAATAAAAATGAATATATCAATAGAAAAATGGAAAAAAATAAAAAACCATTTAAATAATGAACAGATAGCAAGCCTTAATCCCCCTGCTAGCAGTTCTGATATAAATGAATTGGAAAAAGCTATTAAACATAAAATTCCTGAAGATTTTAAAAACTTCATCAAAATACATAATGGCCAATCTATAAATTCCATAGGAATATTTAATGGACTATCATTCTTATCAACTAAACATATATATTCAAATTGGAGCATATGGAAAGAATTATTAGACTATGGTGATTTTTCAAAAAACACTGTTAAAAACTCACCTGAGATTCTAGCAGACTGGTGGAATATATCTTGGATACCATTTACAGATAACGGCTCGGGAGATCATTTATGCATAGATCTTTCTCCCTCTCTCAGTGGAACCTACGGGCAAATAATAGAAGTACTGCATGATAATAACACTAGAACCTTAATTAGCAATAGCTTTTCAGAATGGTTAAATTTTTTTATAAAAAGAGAAATAAAGAATGAATAGTATTCATCAAAAACGATATGAAATGAATCAATTAAAGAAAAAACGGATTGAAAAACTATTTCAAGATTGTCAAGACACTATTATAGCCCAAACCTTAAGTGCTTTCGGATTAACTCAAGGCATGTTTCAAGACAGAGATGGAGGCAGTGTCACAACATTACATAATTTTAAACAAGAAGATAACAAATTCGTTCATGAACGAGATCATGCAAGTCATAGCTACGCAAATTCTGATTATAATCGTTCTAACTACGAAGTTAACTCAACTGAATGGAGTGAAAAAAAAGAAAATAGTAAAAAATCAGGGATAGATTCTTACACAGGAAAAAAATTTAAAGACGAAAGTAGAATTGATCAAGATCACATCACTCCATTAAAAGAAATTCATGAAACCCCAAAACATCATCTAGCTCATAATACTGGAACAACAGAAGGAAAGGAAAAGCTAAAGCAAACAGCCAATAACGAGAAAAATTTAGCAGCTACTGATTCTAGTATCAATCGAAGTAAAGGTGCGAAAACTAATACTGAGTTTTTAGAAACGTCATCTGAAGAAAGAAAAAAAGAATTAGGTATTAATGAAGAGCTAATGAAAAAGACCGAAGAAGATTCGATTAAATACTTAAATTCTGAAGCCAATAAAGCGCTTTTTAAAAAACAGGCTAACGAATTATTACAAACTGGTGGACAACAGGCTCTTGCAATGGGAATAAAGCAAGCATTAGGTTTACTAACAACTGAATTTATCAATATTATTTTTAGTGAAATAAAGCTCATGACTCGAGAAGGAATCTCATTTGATCTTAATTCCTTAGAACTACTTAAAATAAGAAGCATGAGACATATAAATAAGTTAAAAGAAAACCTCCCAGGAATACTAGTTGAAAGCCTAAAGGGAGGTGTTAGTGGTTTTTTAAGCAATTTATTAACTTTTATTATCAATAATTTTATTTCTACAGCTAAACGAATTGTAACAATTATTAGAGAAAGCTTATTAGGAATTTATCAAGCATTTAAAATATTATTCTTCCCTCCTCAAGGCATGACGAAACAAGAAATTTGGAGTAATGTAATAAAAGTCTTATCTTCAACGGTAATTACAGCTGTTACACTTACATTTACAGAAGCTATTACAACTTTTTTAAAAACATCTATCCCTATTCTAGCCCCTATTGCTGAACTTATCGCAAGCGTATTTATTGGCATTATTAGTGGCCTAGGTAGTGCATTAGTAGCTTATGCTATTGATTCGCTATTAGATAAACTATCAAATCGACATGATGAAAACATGATTAATATGTTGATGGATAATGCTCAAGAACGTAATAAACTGGCTAATAACCTCATTGAAGTGCTTGGTGTATATGAGCAGAATGTTAACGAGTACAAAAACATAAGTAAATATTATACTATCACCTCTATAGAATTTAATCATATGCAAGAAGATAAAATAAAACTTATGAATGATGTTACAGATATGGTCAACAATATTAGTGAGCTAACTACAACAATGAAAAAACAAAATCAAAAAGTCAGAGATGTTCTCGAATATATCGATGATACACAATCATATCTTGAAACATTTTTAGCTAAATATTAGAGGAAAATTATGGAACAACTAACAACTAAAAATAGCAATCTTATTGTAGAGACAATATCTAACGTTAATTTACCACAAAATATTTTAAATGAAGTAAATATTAAAGAACTAATAACTAACATTCATCAAAGTCAGAAAGATATTAATAAAAATAAGAAAAATCTGGAAGATGCTAAAGCTGCCTATCAAGATGGAAATTTTATTGGAAATTTCTGGTATAATCGTGAAGATGCAATTCGAGAAGCTAGAGAAGATCTTTCTATAGCAATAGGAAATTTAACTAGCCAATCATCAACATTAATCGTATTCAATACCGCTATTTCTAAGGTTCTACTAGAACAGCAAAAAATTCTAAACGAGCAACAAGAAGAATTAAAGCTGCAAGCTTCCAGAATACAAATGCAAAATAAATATATTCAAAAAAATCAAGATGAGCTTGCAAAAGCTAATGAAAAATTAATTGAACAACAAAAAAGGATAAATGAAGCTAATCAGGGCTTAATGGAGGCAAAAGGAATTAGCCAAGAGCAGGCAATGAAACTGATTAATATTGTTCAACGAACTGAGAAACTTGATATAAATTTAAAGGAATTTGTTTCAAATTCTGAAAAAAGTCTACGTACAGAAATTAATAACATTCAGAATGATACCTATCTACTTCATCAACATATTATTAATGAAATACAAAAGCATCAAACCGATACAAAAACAGAAATTGACAATAAACTTAAAAATATTAATAAAACTATTGACAATCAAGGAATTAATTTTAAAAACAAAATTAACAATTTAGATAATCTCATGAAATCAAAATTTAATTTAATAGAAGGAGATTTAGAAAAAAGTAAAAATGAGATGAATGAATCAATAGAATTTATAAAAAACTCATCAATTAAAACCCTAGAAGAAGAAATGAATAAATATAAATATACACTTGAAAAAAAACATAAGATACTTATCAGCATATTAGGGATTAATATATTCTTAACAATACTACTATCAATACTATTTTTTATAACACAAAAGGGCCTCCCAATACCCAACTTAACCAATTAGGATTACAAACAAATATGATTGCTCAAGATACTTATTACAAAAAAAAACGAGAAACGTTTAATGAAAGTTTCAGACTAAGAATACATCGTTCCCTGAGTTGGCTAAAACAAGCAGAGAAAATAGAAGAGCTCGACTTTAAATTTATTTCTCTTTGGATCGCATTTAATGCGGCTTATGCTCGTGAGATTGAAGATATACCAATTGGAGATAAAGCAACATTTAATGAATTTATTATGAGAATTTGTGCATTAGATGAAGAGCATCAAGTTTATAATCTTATCTGGCAAAAATTTTCTGGTAGCATTCGTTTGTTATTAGATAACAAATACATTTTTCAGCCATTTTGGGATTTCCATAATGGAAAAATTTCAGAAACTGAATGGGAAAAAGCGTTTTTTCTTGCTAAAGATAAGTTACTTTATGCTTTAGAAGAAAAGAAAACAGATAAGGTTTTAACTGGGCTATTTCAGCGGTTATATACTCTTCGAAATCAGATTTTACATGGTGGTTCAACATTCAATAGCAAAGTGAATCGGGAACAAGTAAAAGATGGATGTAATATTCTTTCCTTTCTGATTCCTGTTATGCTTGAAATTATGATGAAACATCATGATGATATTGAATGGGGAAAACCATTTTATCCCGTTATCAATCAATAATTAGATTCATATATTCAGAAATCAACCTTGCATGTTTCCACCTAAACTATTTATCCAATTTAATTTGAGCTCAATCTGAAAATCAGCGACAATACGACATGATTTAAAACAGAAGAAACAAGACAAATGAGTTATCCATTAGAAGAAGTGAATAAACGTCGCACATTTGCGATTATTTCCCACCCTGACGCGGGTAAAACCACCATCACCGAAAAGGTATTGTTATACGGCAATGCCATTCAAAAAGCAGGCTCTGTTAAAGGTAAAGGCTCAGCACAGCATGCAAAATCTGACTGGATGGAAATGGAAAAACAACGTGGTATTTCCATTACGACTTCTGTGATGCAATTCCCTTACAATGAATGCTTAGTGAATTTATTAGATACGCCGGGACATGAGGATTTCTCGGAAGATACCTACCGCACTTTGACGGCTGTGGATAGCTGCTTGATGGTTATCGACTCGGCAAAAGGGGTTGAGGAACGTACCATTAAATTAATGGAAGTGACCCGTTTGCGCGATACGCCAATTATCACTTTCATGAATAAACTTGACCGTGATATTCGCGATCCGATGGAATTATTAGATGAAGTGGAAAGCGTATTAAAAATCCATTGTGCACCGATTACTTGGCCGATTGGTTGCGGTAAATTGTTTAAAGGGGTTTATCATTTATATAAAGATGAAACCTATCTTTATCAAAGTGGACAAGGCTCTACTATTCAAGAAGTACGTATTGTGAAAGGCTTAAATAGCCCTGAATTAGACGCTGCCGTAGGCGATAACTTAGCCCAACAATTACGTGATGAATTAGAGCTTGTAAAAGGTGCAAGTAATGAATTTGATTTGGATTTATTCTTAAGTGGTGAATTGACGCCAGTCTTTTTCGGTACTGCATTAGGTAACTTCGGTGTCGATCATTTCTTAGATGGTTTAACCGAATGGGCGCCTGCCCCACAAGCTCGTCAGGCAGACACGCGTAAAGTCTCAGCTGAAGAAGACAAATTCAGCGGTTTCGTGTTTAAAATCCAAGCCAATATGGATCCAAAACACCGCGACCGCGTGGCTTTTCTACGCGTAGTTTCTGGCAAATATGAAAAAGGCATGAAACTTAAACACGTACGTATTGGTAAAGATGTAGTTATTTCTGACGCGCTCACCTTTATGGCCGGGGACCGTACCCATGCCGATGAGGCCTATGCTGGCGATATTATCGGCTTGCACAATCACGGCACAATTCAGATTGGTGATACCTTCACACAAGGTGAAGATCTGAAATTTACCGGTATTCCAAACTTTGCGCCTGAATTATTCCGTCGTATTCGTTTGAAAGATCCGCTTAAACAAAAACAATTATTGAAAGGCTTAGTACAACTTTCTGAAGAAGGTGCTGTGCAAGTATTCCGTCCATTAAGCAATAATGATTTGATTGTTGGCGCGGTCGGTGTACTACAGTTTGACGTGGTTGTTTCGCGTTTGAAATCTGAATATAACGTTGAAGCTATTTACGAAACAGTCAATGTCGCAACGGCTCGTTGGGTAGAATGTGCGGATAACAAAAAATTTGAAGAGTTCAAACGTAAAAATGAGCAAAATCTAGCATTAGATGGCGGTGATAATCTTACTTACATTGCACCTACCATGGTAAATCTAAATCTAGCACAAGAACGTTATCCTGACGTCACCTTCTTTAAAACAAGAGAACATTAATTGCAATACGAAGTGCGGTCAAAATTTATAGTGAATTAAGTACCGCACTTTATGAAAAATAAAATGAAAAAACGACACTTCATCTGTATCGTTCTTATACTAGTTGTTGCATTCAGCTGGCGATGGCGTAATGTTTGTCGAGATATAGAATATTCGATGAACTCGACTAATCATTGTGTAAACCACAGTTTTCCAGAATTCAAGCGTAATATTTCTGTTTGTGCAGGTTTCATTCCTAATGGATTTTCACTTAATTTGGGTTATCGTGCCACAGTTTTTGTGTTTGATCTTAATAAGAATTTGCTTGGCTTTTACGATCTTGGCGAAGAATACATGGATGGAATAGGAGATAAGTCTGGTCCATACGTCGATGAAGACACTTTTGATCTTGGCTTACTGGGACAAGGTAGTGAATTTGATACGACACCATGGTTTCATCGCCGATTAGAAGCAAAACTTATCGAGAGAATGTGTAAATAATAAATACTACCTTAAACAAAAATGAAATAAACAAAGTGCGGTTAAATTTAATCGCATTTTTTATATAAAAGAAAGAGAGAAAATAAGATGGCTGGGGTACTAGGATTCGAACCTAGGGATGCCGAGATCAAAACCCGGTGCCTTACCGCTTGGCGATACCCCAACTGAAATTCTTTGATTGGAAATAAAGAAGATTTTATTTAGATAGTATGGCTGGGGTACTAGGATTCGAACCTAGGGATGCCGAGATCAAAACCCGGTGCCTTACCGCTTGGCGATACCCCAACTACTATTTGACTGAAAGCTGATAAATGGTGCGGGACGAGGGACTTGAACCCACACACCTCTCGGCGCCAGAACCTAAATCTGGTGCGTCTACCAATTTCGCCAGTCCCGCAAACTTGGTGGCTACAGCGAGATTCGAACTTGCGACCCCAACATTATGAGTGTTGTGCTCTAACCAACTGAGCTATGTAGCCATCATTTGCTTTACCTTATCGGCTTTGCGGGGCGTATTATCCTGATTTGACCTATTCTCGTCAATCATTTTTTTGCAAAAAACGGATTTTTTGATTTAGTTGATTATAAATAAAACGCTTTTGCTATTTTTTGTTCACATCAAGAACGGAGATCATTCCAACAAAACGCTTCCAATGCAAGGTGTTAAATTGCCCTGGAATGTACCAATTAGATATTGTTCCATCAAGATATAAGGCATCATGACAACCTATTTTCAGCAAACCTTGGCTTAAGGTATAGAGATTAGGCTCACCTTTTATCGTCATCAAAAATAGTAATTCATTTTGCTTCGTCAAACACACTGCATTACGCTTATGATAGCTTTCTAGGCTTGCTCGAAATTGCGGATTCATTTTTCCATGAATAATCAACATCGGGCCTGATTGCAACGCAAAATCTGGTTTGAGCTTGCTTTTTTGATACGTAGCGGTTGTTAAAATATAGGGTTTATTTCCAGCAATGGCAAAAACCCCATTAGGTTGTACATGGAAGTTACCTTTGCCTGATTTTGTATTTAACGCATTAAGCTCTTTTCCTTGCTCAATCCATAACCCAGCAGGCACATTATTCATGCTATAAATACCCGCATTCATGACCATTTTCACATTATAGCTATCTTCTAAGGCATTTTTGAGGCGTGTTAAACTTTGATAATCGTTACCTTCAGCATCCTTCCAATGTAGCTGAACTTCTTCAGGTTTAGCTTGGAAAATCCCGTAAGTAATATTGCCATCATTAAAGGTTCGATATTCAGCTAGGACTGAAACACTCATCAGTAGCGATGAGCCACCTAAAAGTGCGGTCAAAAATCTAATCGTTTTTTTCATTTAAAGGATGGGTTAAATGCAAAGCATTTGAAAAGGCGTGCAAGCCTTCCGCATTACCGGATTTCATCATCGCTTGCATGGTTTGGGTTGGCGCATGAATGAGTTTATTCATTAATTTATAACTCAATTCTTGCAGAATTTTTTCAGCATTCTCACCTTGTTGAATTTGGTGTAAGGCTTTTTCGAGTAATTTTTGGCGAGTATTCTCCGCTTCATCACGATAATGACGAATCAAATTAGAGAACTGATGAACCTTCAACCACTCAAAGAAATCCGTGCATTCTTGTGTAATGATATCTTGCGCTTGCTCTGATGCTTGCTCACGTTGAGAAAGATTGCGTTGAATAATATCTTGCAAATCATCTACGGTGTAATGATACACACTTTCTAATTCTGAGACGTTTTCATCAATATCGCGCGGCACCGCAATATCCACCATCAGAGTCGGTTTAAATTGGCGTGCTTTTTCCGCAATTTCAGCCATTGCTTTCGTGATTAAAACGTTCGGACTGCCTGTTGAGCTAATGACAATATCCGCTTGATTTAACGGTGTTTGCAACTCATCGAGAGAATATACTTCAATCGGCGTATTGGAGGCTAAAGTCTCGACCAACTGTTCAGCGCGAGATAAAGTGCGGTTAGCAATCATCAATTTTTTTACACCATGGCGTAATAAATGACGGCTTACCAATTCAATGGTTTCCCCTGCCCCGACGAGCAAAATTTGTAATTCACGTAAAGATTCAAAAATTTGACGCGCCAAGCTACAAGCTGCATAAGCCACCGATACAGCACTTTCACCAATATTGGTTTCAGTGCGTACACGTTTTGCTGTAGCAAAGGTTTTTTGGAACAAACGAGAAAGCGTGCTTGAAAGCGGAATATTCGCCGCTTGATAATAATCTTCACTGATTTGGAACGCTTGTTTCACCTGTCCTAAAATTTGCGGCTCACCCAAAATTAATGAATCCAAACCACAGGCCACGCGCATTAAATGATTTGCCGCTTGTTGATTTTGATGTGTGTAAATACTTTTATTTAATTCATCTACAGAAAGCTGATGAATATTAGCAAACCAATTTGTACAGTTCGTTTGCCATTGCTTACATTCTTGGGGTGAAATTTGACGATGGTGAAGATAAATCTCTGTACGGTTACAGGTAGAAAGAATAACCGCACTTTCTGCCAAATCTTGTTGGTGAATTTGTTGTAAGGCAAGCTGCCGCTTTTCTTCAGAAAAAGCGACTTTCTCACGAACAGCGACAGAAGCCGTTTTATGATTAATGCCAAGAACAAGAATGGTCATAAAAACCTAATAAAAACAACCGCACTTTTATGAATAGGCGGCTTAAGTAGAAAGTAAAAGTTTCGCTATTTTAATGAATTGTTGAGAATTGAGCAAATTTCAAGAGAAAAAACTCAAATAAATAACTAAAATGAGTTAAAACTTATCTTTCGCTAAGCGCCATTGTGTAAATTCGTCTAAATTTTTTGCTTGTAAAAACGGATTAATTTGTTTCTCTAATTCAATTGTTGTAGGTAAACTCGGTTTACCCTCTGCTCGATAACCTTCCACTAAAACACGTTGATTTTTGACCGCACTTTTATCCACCAAGACGGTTTCCGCAAAAGCTAAATTACCCAGCGTATATTCATGAGCAGGGCAAACCACGGTTTCATCTGGTAATTGGTCAAAACGCTGCATAGATTCAAACATTTGAGCAAAATTTCCCGTAAATACGCGACCACAGCCACCGGAAAATAACGCGTCACCGCAAAATAGATACCCATCCACCAAATAGCTGACATGCCCTGCCGTATGACCACCACTTGGCAAAACCTCAATATGATAATGTGCCGTATTAATCACACCGCTATCCACGATATTGGTTACCCCTTTATTTGCACATTCTGTTGGGCCGAAAACAGGCACATTAGGATAATATTGCTTAAATTCTGCGACACCTTGCACATGATCATCATGATTATGGGTTAATAACACCGCTTCTACGTCTAACTTATTCGATTCTAAATAAGGAATTAAACGGGTTATTTCTGGGATATCGATCACAATTACGGGGAAATTTTCTCGTCTATAAAGCCAAATATAGTTATCATTGAGCGCAGGAATAGGAACTAGCATAAATTACCTTATGAAAATAGGATTAACATTGAATTGGAAAGCCAAATGGCACAAACCACTTCTTTCACCTGAAAGTTGGCAAGCGTTACCACAAGGTGAAGCCTATTGTAACGTATTAACACATTATTTTGCCCAATGGACGCCAAAAATTTTAGGCTATCAAATTCTGAAAGTCGGTGCCTTAAGTGGCGAAATTGCCTTTGACTTGCCTTTACGTCATCAAATTGTGTTAGCTGAAAAAACAGCGCATTTTCCTACCGCACTTTTAAATGAAAGTGATAGCTTGCTCCAAGCATCGCCATTAACCTTGCCTTTTATTGAAAAAGAAATGGATGCCTGCTTATTAGCAAATACCTTAAATTTTGCGCAAGATCCTCATCAAATATTGCGTGAAGCACATCGTGTTTTAAAAGATGACGGTTGGATTTTCATCACGTTATTTAATCCGCTGAGTCCCTTGCTTTTCAAACCGAAATTAGGCGAGTTTAAGTTCCGACAATATGCCACTTGGCGAGTGGTTGACTGGCTATCATTATTAAATTTTGATGTGATTGCAGAAGAAAGACTATCCATAAAACAAGAGAAGAGCTCGCTCTGCTCTCCGCTCACTGTGATCATTGCCCAGAAACGAACTTATCCCTTAACACTGAATCCTGAGAAAGCGCGATCAAAAATGCCGGCGTTTTTAGAGCCGGCAAGTGCATTTAAAGAAATCAGAACAGAATAATTATTCTGTTACTTCTTTAATTACTGCAGAAGATGCATTATTTATTACAGACTCAACGCCTTTTTCTGCTGCAGCTTGAGAAGAATAATATTGGCTACGGCCAATTTCTTGGTGGTTAGCCGCTTTTAATACGAAATAAGGTTTATCATTTTTCGCTACGCGATATTCAAAGTTTTTCGCATCCACACCATTTTTTTGCACTGATGCAATGCCGTTTTCAGCTGATGCTTTTGTTTTATAAAGTTCGCTAGTTAAAATAACTTGTCCGTTTGCTGCTTTTAAGTTGAACATAAATTGTCCGTCTTTAGCCACTTTTAATTCATAAAATCCTTGAGCCATGATGTCTCCCAATTGATTGATTTGTTTATAATTTTACCTACACAGAAAATGCCTTTCTGCGCCAGGCTAATTTACCCTTAAAAATCAAAGAAAACAAGAGCTAAAGCGTATAAATTTTATGCTTGATCAGCCCATTAAACTCCCCTATGATGCGAGAACTTTTTATAACAGGAACAATTATGACCGAACAAACATTTATTCTCGGCAAAGATGCCGCACTTGAAGACAGTATTTCAAAATTTCAACAAAAATTGACCGCACTTGGTTTCAATATCGAAGAAGCCTCTTGGCTTAATCCTGTGCCAAATGTCTGGTCTGTACATATTCGTGATAAAGATTGCCCACAATGTTTCTCTAACGGTAAAGGCGCGAGCAAAAAAGCTGCGTTAGCATCTGCATTAGGTGAATATTTCGAACGTCTTTCCACCAACTATTTCTTTGCCGATTTCTATTTAGGGCAAGAGATTGCCAATAGCGATTTCGTCCATTATCCCACTGAAAAATGGTTTCCTATTGAAGATGAAGCCCTTTTACCACTAGGGATTTTAGATGATTACTTATGGGATTATTTCGATCCAAATCAAGAACTAACCCCAGAATTGCTTGTGGATCTGCAATCTGGTAATTACGATCGCGGTATTGTCGCGATGCCTTATGTGCGTCAATCCGATCAAGAAACCGTCTATATTCCACAAAGTATCATTGCGAATTTGTATGTGTCTAACGGAATGTCTGCCGGTAACACAAAAAATGAAGCACGAGTGCAAGGGCTTTCAGAAGTTTTTGAACGTTACGTAAAAAATCGCATTATTGCAGAAGCAATCAGTCTTCCTGAAATTCCAAAATCCGTGATGGATCGCTATCCATCTATTCAAGCCTCTATTGAAAAATTAGAGGAAGAAGGCTTCCCTATTTATGCCTTTGATGCGTCACTAGGCGGCAAATATCCTGTCATTTGCGTGGTATTACTCAACCCAAATAATGGCACGTGCTTTGCCTCTTTTGGTGCACATCCAAACTTCCAAGTGGCATTAGAGCGTACCGTAACGGAGCTTTTACAAGGTCGCAGCTTAAAAGATCTCGATGTATTCTCTCCTCCATCATTCAATAATGATGATGTGGCGGAGCATGCTAACCTTGAAACACACTTTATTGATTCTAGCGGTTTAATTTCTTGGGATTTATTTAAAAATACGCCAGATTATGAATTTGTAGATTGGGATTTCTCAGGTTCAACGCAAGAAGAATATGAAAACTTGATGACAATCTTTAATGCAGAGGAAAAAGAAGTCTATATCATGGATTACAACCATTTAGACGTTTACGCTTGTCGCATTATCGTACCTGGCATGTCTGATATCTATCCTGCTGATGATCTCATTTATGCCAATAATAATATGGGTATGGACTGGCGTGAGATCTTATTGGATCTACCGCACCATCATCATGATGCTGAGACTTATGAAGAATTATTAGCAGAATTAGATGAGCAAGATATTGATGATGCTACACGCGTTCGCGAATTTATCGGTATCGTTGCACCAAAAGCAAGCGGTTGGACAACATTACGTGTTGGTGAACTTAAATCCATGCTTTACTTAGCATTAGGTGAATTAGAATTAGCCTTAGATTGGGCAAACTGGACGATAAATATGAACAGCTCTGTGTTTACGCCTGAGCGTGTGAATTACTATCGTGCCTTAATCAGCATCATTGAATTGCATTTAGACAATACTCGCGATCCACAACAATATCGTACTGTATTTGAAAGAATGTATGGTAAAGAAGCCGTTCAACAAGCTTGGGCTGCAGTGGCAGAAAAAGGTAACCCGTTCTATAACTTGCCAGCCAGTGATGAAACGCTTGAAAACTTCAAAGAACACCAAGCTTTACTTGGCGCTTATGCTAAATTACAAAAAGCCAAACGAGAAAATTGGAAATAGACGATTTTCTCTTAATCATAAGGCGGACTTAATGTCTGCCTTATTTATTTCCGCATCAAAAAACTGCTTTAAAATCAACCGCACTTTTCACACAAAAACGCTTAAATTTATGCTATAATCCGTCGCAATTTTTTGATCAAAAAAGGAATAAAAATGACGGATTCAATCCATTCCTCTATTACCCCAGTCAATATTGAAGAAGAACTCAAATCTTCTTACCTTGACTACGCCATGTCGGTGATTGTTGGGCGTGCTTTGCCCGACGTACGTGACGGTTTAAAACCGGTGCATCGACGTGTGCTTTTCTCCATGGATCAATCTGGCATCACTGCCGGCAAAAAATACGTAAAATCTGCCCGTGTGGTAGGTGATGTAATCGGTAAATATCACCCGCACGGTGATTCTGCGGTGTATGACACCATTGTGCGTATGGCACAGCCGTTCTCATTGCGCTACATGTTGGTAGATGGGCAAGGTAACTTCGGTTCAATCGACGGTGATGCGCCAGCGGCAATGCGTTATACCGAAGTACGTATGCAAAAAATCACCCAAGCGTTATTAACTGACTTGGATAAAGAAACCGTGAATTTCTCGCCAAACTATGATGGCGAATTAATGATTCCGGATGTATTACCAACCCGTATTCCTGCACTTTTAGCAAACGGTTCTTCCGGTATTGCGGTGGGGATGGCAACGAATATTCCTCCACACAACTTAAATGAAGTTTTAGATGGCTGCTTGGCTTATATTGATAACGAAAACATCACCATTGATGAGTTAATGCAATATATTCCAGGTCCAGACTTTCCAACAGCGGCATTAATTAATGGCCGTAAAGGGATTGAAGAAGCTTATCGCACTGGCCGCGGCAAAGTGTATGTTCGCGCTCGTGCAAGCGTAGAAACCACAGATAAAGGCAAAGAGCAAATCATTGTGACCGAATTGCCTTATCAGGTGAACAAAGCCAAATTGGTAGAAAAAATTGCTGAGCTTATCAAAGATAAAAAAATCGAAGGCATCAGCAATATTATCGATCTTTCTAACAAAGAAGGGATCCGCATTGAAATCGACATCAAACGCGATGCCGTAGGCGAAGTGGTATTAAATCATCTCTATGCGCTTACCCAAATGCAGGTGACCTTCGGGATCAACATGGTGGCCTTAGATCACGGTCAACCACGTTTATTCAACTTAAAACAAATCATTGAAGCCTTTGTGATGCACCGTCGAGAAGTGGTGATTCGCCGTTCTTTATTTGAATTGCGTAAAGCCCGCGAGCGTACTCATATTTTAGAAGGTTTAGCGGTTGCGACATCAAATATCGATGAAATCATCGATATCATCCGTCAATCGAAAGAGCGTAAAGAAGCGGCAGAAAAATTAATTTCTCGTCCTTGGAAACTGAATAACGAAATTTTAGGTTTGCTTGATGCAGCGGCACGTCCAGCTGAGTTAGCGGCTGAATTTGGTATTAAAGGTTCGGATTACTACCTTTCTCCAGAACAAGTTGATGCAATCTTAGAACTTCGCTTGCACCGTTTAACCGGTCTTGCTACCGAAGAAGTGATCAATGAATACAAAGAGCTATTGGTTAAAATTGCAGAACTTCTCCACATCATCAACAGCCCTGAACGCTTGATGGAAGTGATTCGTGAAGAACTTGAACAAGTACGTGCACAATTCGCCGATGAACGTCGTACCGAAATTACTGCAGCCTCCGGTGATATTGATTTAGAAGATTTAATCGCTCAAGAAGATGTGGTAGTGACCCTTTCTCACGAAGGTTATGTGAAATATCAACCGCTTACCGACTACGAAGCACAACGTCGTGGTGGTAAAGGTAAATCTGCAACGAAGATGAAAGATGAAGACTTCATCGAAAAACTCTTAGTGGCGAATACTCACGATACGATTCTCTGCTTCTCGAGCCGTGGTCGCTTATATTGGTTGAAAGTCTATCAATTACCACAAGCGAGCCGTGGTGCGCGTGGTCGTCCAATTGTGAATATTCTACCGTTACAAGAAAACGAGCGTATCACCGCAATCTTGCCAATCTCTGCTTATGAAGAAGATAAATTCGTGATCATGGCAACCGCTGGCGGTATTGTGAAGAAAATTGCACTAACTGAATTCAGCCGTCCACGTTCAAGCGGTATCATCGCCTTGAACTTACGTGATGAAGATGAATTAATCGGTGTGGATATTACCGATGGTTCTAACGAAATCATGTTGTTCTCTTCTCAAGGTCGCGTAGTACGTTTCGCTGAAAGCGCAGTCCGTGCAATGGGTCGTTTAGCAACAGGTGTACGCGGTATTAAACTTGCCCTCACTAATGATATCGCTGACGATGAAAGTGCGGTCGAAATTGAAGACGTTTCTGATGATAATGCGGAAGAAACCCTCGATCTCAACATCGATAAAGTGGTTTCCTTAGTTGTACCGAAAAATGATGGTGCAATTCTTACCGCGACACAAAATGGTTACGGTAAACGCACGCAATTAAGTGAGTACCCAACCAAATCGCGTAATACCAAAGGGGTGATTTCGATTAAAGTGAGCGAACGTAATGGTAAAGTCGTTGCCGCGACACAAGTAGAAGAAACCGACCAAATTATGCTTATTACCGATGCAGGTACCTTAGTGCGTACTCGTGTAAGTGAAGTAAGCATCGTTGGCCGTAACACCCAAGGGGTTCGTTTGATTCGTACTGCTGAAGATGAGCACGTTGTGAGCCTTGAACGTGTTTGTGATATGGATGATGAAGACGAAGGCACTGAAGATGTGACTTCTGAAGGATAAATCAAAAAAACCGCCAATTGGCGGTTTTTTTACATAACAAACAACTTCGTATATTTATTCTTAGAAAGAAGCCAAGTAAAAATATATGCACTTACAAAACTCGGTATATAAAGA
>JAGZOA010000022.1:0-27855 GCA_018363335.1 Parahaemophilus parainfluenzae
AGGCTTGTAGGCTTGTAGGCTTGTAGGCTTGTAGGCTTGTAGGCTTGTAGGCTTGTAGGCTTGTAGGCTTGTAGGCTTGTAGGCTTGTATAGACATTTTTGTTCCTTATTAAGTTAGTGTCAAATTAGTATTTATTGTCTTTTCGCTATTTTTTTAAAAGAAATAGCAAAAGCATCCTTTAAATTTTCAGGCATAGCACGATAGTCTGCAATCAGCTTTTCTTCTTGCTCTGACATAGTGTTTTCTTGCGTTAGGTTTTGAAACATCTCACCTTCACCACTCACGAGCCAATTCAAATTCACTCCTGCTTTAGCTATGCCCGACATTCCTTCTGCATTGGGTTCACGTTCACCACCGATATAACCTTGCATCGTACGATAGGCTATTCCTGTTTGTTCTGCGAAGTCGGTAATTTTCCAATTTTTAGCTTCACAAACTTGTCTTAATCTTTCTGATATGCACATTTGAGCGTTCCATTTTCAATTCACAATTGACAAATCACGCAAATGAGCGTATATTTGTTTTCGGTTTAAACTCATTTTATCACGTTTGAGCATATTTAAAATCTCTATTAACATAAATTTTAAACAAGACGATGACCCAGCATTTCTTACTTTCTAGCAAAGCTCGCACGCTTTCTTCTTACGAGATTGCACAACTCTCGGAAGAAGAAGCGTATGATTTACTTTGTGAATTAAGATGGGGTGGAAAAGAGTTTATCACTTGTCCTAAATGTGGGGTACAACACAAGCCTTATTATATTTCTACACGTAAACAATGGCGCTGCAAACATTGTAATCACACTTTTAGTGTCACTTCAGGCACCATTTTTGCCAATCGCAAGAAACCGATTAAGGTTTATCTCTATGCTTTAATGGAATGGGTAAATGCAGTCAAAGGCTTATCTTCCCTTCAATTAGCTCGTAATGCAAAACTTAATCCTCGCACGGCATTTGTTTTATCGCATAAATTCCGTAAAGCATTATTAGAAAGTCGTGATATGAAACCCCTTTCAGGCGTAGTGGATATGGACGGCACTTATGTTCATCCTGCACCACGTAAAGCAAATAAGAAATCTGACCGCATTGACTATCGTTTAAAGGAAAATCAGAATCCTGATAAACGTTGTGTAATGGTTGCACGTGAGCATTATTCACCAGAAGAAAAAGCCAGTAATGTGCTGCATTGTGGGGCAAAACGCTCTCACGTTTTTGTGGCGCATACGGAATCGCAATCGGTAGTGAAAAGTTTTGCCGATAAATTTATTAAACCGAATACGCAAATCAATACCGATGAAAGCACGGCTTATGATGTATTGCTACCTTATTATGATTTGAAAACTGTAAATCATAAGGAAGAGTATCGTAGTGACTTAGGTGTAACAAACAATCAAGCAGAAAGTTTGTTCAGTCGTTTCAAACGGATGTACTACGGACAAGTTCACCGAATTAGTAATGAATACCTACTTAACTATGCTAATGAAATTGCGTACCGTGAGGACAATCGCCGTACCTCAAATAAAGCGCAGTTTATTGATGTATTAAGTCGATGTTTGAAAACCACTAACGATAACAATGAATGGTGTGGTTATTGGCAACGAAAAATTATTCATCAAGAAGTGATTTGGCAGTAGATTATGGCATATAACTTAGATAAGAAGCTCAAAGAATTTGAGTTTGAGCGTAAACAAGTCTTGCATCATCTTGCGTTACTTGAGGCGAATATTGCCACATTAAAACGTGCTATTGAGCTTACTCAACAGGAAAGTGATGTAGCCCTTTATAATACGGACAACTTTGTGTACCGTTCCAAATATAAACTCTTTAAAGGGAAAATTCGTAAATACATCGTACAAATGATGCGAGAAGCTCCCAACAAAGCCTTTACAATTGCCGAGCTCACGCAGCGAATTTTTGATATTGAACAAAATCCTGATACACCGTCTGAAAAGCATCTTGATTCCGTTCGTAAACAACTGAATGAGTTTTACAAAAGAGAATGGATTGATAGAATTCAAATCAGTCGAAATGAGGTTCACTGGCAATGGAAACAAAAATAGCGGTATTTCTACCGCTACTTATCCATTTCTACTCAAGAGGTTTTAATCGCCAATGTTGTGAGTTATCTATTAAGCATTTTTCCACTAACGATTTATACTTTAAATAGTTTAATGTACAAGCAATCGTTTGTGATTGTTTATACGGTATGACTTCTTCAATCTCTTGCCCATCTAACTTCATCGCCAGATATGTAATCTCCTTCACACTTAACCATTTTGAAGGCTCTTGTTTTAGTACCTGAGCAATCAACTGTTGAGGCGAAGTTTGAAAACGAAGATTTCTAAATTTGGGGTTTGACGGTAAAGGCGGCTCTTCCCGACCTTTTGCGTGATTTAATGCCACACGATAGTCTGAAATCTTCCGATCAAGATCTTTTAATTCTTTATGGAGTTGCTTGATTTGCGCTGCAATTTCTTTCTTTTCGGTTTCAATTTCTTCAATCGCTTCTTCAAGCGCATTTTCCAAAGTTGATTTTTGTTTTGTCATTGACTATTCTTACCTTTTGTACATAAAAGATAAGAAAATGTAGCAGAAACAACAAATTAAATCTTTGTGCAACTGCTACATAATACCGCTATTTTTGACCGCTCTTTATGTTTAATAACTCAATTATAGGTGTTGATTAATAAACGCCGATAATTGATTTTTTGGTAATGCACCCACTTGTGTTGCGACAAGTTGGCGATTTTTGAAAAGTAGCAAAGTTGGGATACTACGTACACCAAATTGACCTGCAACTAATTGGTTGTCATCTACGTTGATTTTAACGATTTTTGCTTTACCTGCGAATTCAGGTGCGATTTCATCTAAAATTGGCGCAATCATTTTGCAAGGACCACACCAAGGTGCCCAGAAATCCACTAATACAGGAATATCAGATTGCGCAACCACAGTTTCAAAATCTGCATCATTAATATGTAATACTTCGCTCATTTTTGTTTCCTTATTTAATAAGGTGCTGACAAATCAACACCTAGCGTTAATTGATGTTATGCATAATAGCACAAGGCACATTGAATTGCACAGATTAGTCCAATTGATAAAAACTAATTATTTAAGTTGTGTAAAGGCCTGTAATAAATCGGCTTTGATATCTTCCACATCTTCTAAACCAACAGAAAAACGCAATAATGTGTTTGTAATACCACGAGCAACGCGTTCTGCTTCTGGAATATCCATATGGGTTTGAGTTGCAGGATAGGTAATAAAGCTTTCTGTTCCGCCTAAACTTTCTGCAAAGGTAATCAACTTGATTGATTTTAAGAACGTATTGACCCAATTTTCATCTTTCAAACGGAAAGACAGCATACCGCCTTTGTTTGGATATAACACACTATCAATTTGTGGTTGTTCACGTAAAAATTCTGCAATTGCCTTCGCATTATCTTGATGGCGTTTCATACGCAATGAAAGGGTTTTCATTCCACGCACGGTTAACCAGGAATCAAACGGCGAAAGTACGGCTCCTGCACCATTTTGAATATAAGCGATACGATCACAAAGTTCTTGCCCTTTTGCAATAATCAATCCCACTAAACTATCATTATGACCCGCAATATATTTTGTACCGCTATGAATGACAATATCCGCGCCTAAATCTAATGGACGAGATAGTACAGGGGTTAAGAAGGTATTATCCACAATCATTAATAAATTGTGTTTTTTCGCTAATTTCGCAATTTCTGCTACATCACACTCTTCCATTAATGGATTTGATGGGGTTTCAATAAAAATCGCTTTTGTATTCGCTGTAATAGCCGCTTCAATTTCAGCTAAAGAAGCGGTATTCACATAAATGGGTTTTACGCTGTTGTTATTTTTATAGGCAAAATCCAATAAACGATAAGTTCCACCATATACATCACTTGATACAATCCATTCATCTGGACCTTTAAATAAATTCATCAGCACTTGAATTGCCGCCATACCAGAAGCAAAAGCAAAACCACGATCACCATTCTCTAATTTTGCAACTGTATCTTCTAAGACGCTACGCGTTGGGTTTTTCGTGCGGGTATAATCAAAGCCCGTACTTTCGCCAATCCCGTGGTGCCCATAAGCTGTTGAAAGATAAATTGGCGTTGAAACCGCACCAGTGCGCTCATCACTGCGATTCCCCGCTTGGGCTAATAATGTATCGATAGAATATTGTTGTGTCATAATTTACCTCTAAAACATGCAAAAACTTGACCGCACTTTTCTTTATTTAATGGCGAGCAAAACGCTCCAATTTTGTCATAAAGCCACTCTCGATAAAAGTAGAAATTGAAAACTCTGTGAAAATTATATTCTTGTGCCAAATTTTGCTGTAATTTCAACCGAAACGAAGATTTTTTCAACATTTGAATTTTTTTTTAAGATCTTCGATTGACAGAATTTCAAATTCCCGTAAAATGCACCGCACTAACAGCGTATGCGGGAATAGCTCAGTTGGTAGAGCACGACCTTGCCAAGGTCGGGGTCGCGAGTTCGAGCCTCGTTTCCCGCTCCAAACTAACGGCGTGTTAGCAAAGCGGTTATGCACTGGATTGCAAATCCATGTAGCTCGGTTCGACTCCGGGACACGCCTCCATAACCACGCAGTTAGTTAATCACTCGATGCCCGAGTGGTGGAATCGGTAGACACAAGGGATTTAAAATCCCTCGCCTTTCGAGGCGTGCCAGTTCAAGTCTGGCTTCGGGCACCATTTTAATTTCAAATTCAAACCCAATCTCATTTTTCACTTTAATTTTTTAAAACTTATTTTATTAGTTATTTCTTATACTGAAAGTATTTCTACGAAAATATAATTATTTTATTCTTATATTGCTCTTCTCATTCCAAGCCAAAAGGATCAAACTTAAGTTTGATCCGGTCTACATCTTTTTATATTCAAGCATATTAAGTATGCGTTATCAGCGCTAAACAAGAGAACCTCTCTCATCAAATGAAATTTATTCTTGTTTTATTCTACATTGAGATATACAATCGTTTTCAACTTTAGTCGGGGTGCCACAAAGTGGCTGAGATGATACCCGTGAACCTGAAACAGTTAGCACTGACGTAGGAAACTAATATGCCAAAATACTTTTCATTCTTCATATCTATTTTCAATCCTTTTTTCTCAAAGCCTTTAGTTATTAATCAGTAAGGTTAATACTATGGTGCATATTCAGGATCTTAGTTTTGCTTTTGGTGGGCAAGTACTATTTGAACACCTTGATTTAACGCTTTTACCTAATGAATGGGTCAGTTTGCTTGGCTGTTCTGGTGTAGGTAAATCAACGCTTTTAAGATTAATTGCAGGGCTTGAAATACAAGGGAAGATTCAAGGTAATATCATCTTTCATCCTAATATTCGAGTGGCATGGCTACCACAAAAAGATACTCTTTATCCCTGGCTTTCAATTATTGATAACGTCCAATTAGAAAACGTACTATTCGGGAATAAATCTGCAAAAACAACTCTTCAAGCAAAAGCACTACTTGAACAAGTTGGCATGTCAGAACATCTTCATAAAAGCTGTGCTCAATTATCTGGAGGACAGAAACAAAGAGTGGCTCTCGCTCGAGTATTAATGCAAAACGCTGATTTAGTTTTACTTGATGAACCTTTCTCTGCCCTTGACGCGATTAGTCGTTACCAATTACAAAACTTGGCCCATGAACTATTAAAAGATAAATCAGTGTTATTGGTTACACATGATCCTCAAGAAGCATTACGCTTAAGCCAGCGTATTTTTGTATTACGCTCACCGCAGCCTAATCAACCAGCATTATCTGATGTCATAAAACCTGAAGGTAAAGCACCACGAGAACTTAACCAAGAAAATTTGTGGATACTCCAACAGCAATTATTAAATGAGTTATTAGAGGGGAAATGATGAAACTTAGCCTTCTTAAACCACTCTTTATTGGAATTATATTGCTGTGTCTCTGGCAACTTATTGGCGTATTAGGTGATTTTCCCCATTACATATTTCCTTCTCCGCAAGCTGTATGGCTGCAATTAACTTCTCATTCTGAACTACTTTGGCAACATACACAAATCACCTTAATTGAAATTGGCTTAGGGTTATTGTTGGGGTTTATTTTCGGATTGTCATCAGCCCTGTTACTCTCTTTTTCACCTAAAACATCATCATTACTGTTACCGATTTTAGTCATTTCTCAAGCAATTCTTGTTTTTGCCATCGCCCCAATACTCGTACTTTGGCTGGGTTATGGCATGCCATCAAAAATTCTGATGGCCATACTCATCATCTATTTTCCTGTAACAGCAGCTTGTTACGATGGATTACGCAATACACCTCAAGCTTGGCTCGACCTCGCCAAAACGTTAAAACCTTCCCCTTTGCGTTTATTACTTAAAGTGCGATTACCTGCTGCATTGCCTGCATTTGCATCGGGGTTTCGTATTGCCGTTTCTGTCGCCCCAATTGGCGCTGTAATCGGAGAATGGGTGGGTTCATCAGAAGGGCTTGGCTATTTAATGATCCACGCCAACGCTCGTATGCAGGTGGATTTAATGTTTGCCGCGTTGCTGATCTTAGTCGCGATTTCACTTTGCTTATATTTCAGCATCGATTGGCTACTACGCCGTTTTATTTGGCACGTTTAATACTTCATGACACAAGGAGACAAAAATGAAGAAAATCATCCGTTATTTCAGTATTTTAATTGGACTCACCGCCAGTTTTACCAGCTTAGCAAAAGAGAAAATCAGCTTAATGCTTGATTGGTATGTGAATCCTGACCACGCAGCAATCATCGTGGCACAACAAAAAGGTTTTTTTGAAAAAAATAACTTAGACGTCAATATTATCGAACCTGCTGATCCATCATTACCGCCTAAATTAGTTGCAGCAGGAAAAGTGGATTTAGCCATTAATTATCAACCTCAACTTTATCAACAAGTCGCAGAAGGATTGCCTTTAGTGCGTGTCGGCTCTCTGATTTCCAGCCCATTAAATAGTGTTGTGGTACTTAAAAATAGCAACATCAAAACACTTGCCGATCTGAAAGGTAAAAAAATAGGCTATTCAGTTAGTGGTTTTGAAGATGTGTTGCTCGACACAATGCTTCGCTCTATTGGACTCAGCAATCAAGACGTAAAATTAGTAAATGTGAATTGGTCACTTTCCCCTTCTCTTTTAACGGGACAAGTCGATGCTGTCATCGGAGCATTCCGTAATTTCGAACTGAGTCAGATCCATTTAGAAAAACAAGAAGGCCTAGCATTTTTCCCAGAACAATATGGTGTGCCGGCTTATGATGAATTGATTTTAGTGGCTAACAAAAACAGTCTTGCTTCTAAAAAAATTTCTGATTTTTTGACCGCACTTGAACAAGCTACAACCTACCTACAAAACAACCCAAATGACGGATGGCAAGCATTTGTGAGCTATAAACCAAAAGAACTTAATACGGAATTAAATCAATTAGCGTGGAAAGATACCTTACCTTTACTAGCAGCTAAACCTCGTCAATTGGATGCCAAACGTTATCAACAAATGGCGGAGTTTATGCATCAAAAAGGCTTGATTCAAAAAGCACTCGAATTGAAAGATTATGCTGTCGAACTGCAATAAGGAAGGATGATGATTGAACAACTCATTCAGCAAGCGCAACCTTATTGGAAGCAATATATTGAGCATGAATTTGTGC
The DNA here is from genome assembly GCA_018363335.1 of Parahaemophilus parainfluenzae. Classification (GTDB taxonomy): domain Bacteria; phylum Pseudomonadota; class Gammaproteobacteria; order Enterobacterales; family Pasteurellaceae; genus Haemophilus_D; species Haemophilus_D parainfluenzae_Y. The sequence continues at coordinate 7,708 of JAGZOA010000022.1, forward strand.
AACAACTTGCAAAAGGCACCTTGCCAAAAGCTTGTTTTCAACACTATTTAAAACAAGATTACATCTATCTTTTCCATTACAGCCGTGCTTTTGCCTTGGGCGTCTTCAAGGCAAAAAATTTCACTGATATGGAAATGCCACGTAAAACGCTCGACATTCTTTGCCAAGAAATCCAATTACATTTGGATTACTGTCGTCAATGGGAAATTAGTGAGCAGGAAATATTCGAAACTCCAGAAAGTTCAGCATGTATTTCCTATACACGTTACCTGCTTGATTGTGGAATAACGGGCGGCTTACCAGAGCTATATGCAGCCGTTACGCCTTGTGCTTTAGGTTACGCACAAGTCGCCCGCTACATCACAGAAAATTATCCAAAACTACCAAGCAATCCTTATCAAGCCTGGATTGACACATATTCATCGCCTGAATATCAACAAGCGGCACAAGAAACGGTTGATTTTCTTACCGCACTTTGCGAACCACTTAATGATGCCCAATTCGCTCATATCCAACAAATTTTTACTACGGCTACCCGAATGGAAATCGGATTTTGGCAAATGGGATTAGATTTATCATAAAAATAAAGGCGTGAAATGAAATCTATTTATTTATCAAAAATTCGTGAGCAAAACCCGCTTATTCATAACATAACCAACATTGTTGCGGCAAATTTTAGTGCCAATGGTTTACTTGCATTAGGTGCATCACCATTGATGTCAGCAAACATAGAGGAAATGGTTGATGTGCCCAAAATCAGCCAAGCATTGGTAATCAATATCGGCACGCTTATCGGTAAAGAGCGAGAGGCTATGTTATTAGCAGGTAAAACCGCTAATTCAATCGGTATTCCTGTCGTGCTTGATCCTGTCGGAGTGGGCGCTACTAGCTACCGACGAGAAACTATCCGTCAGTTACTGTCTGAAGTGAAATTTGCCTTAATTCGTGGTAATGCAGGTGAGCTAGCTACGATTGCTGGTGAAGACTGGCAAGCAAAAGGCGTAGATGCAGGACAAGGTAAAACGAATCTACAAGAAGTCGCTCAACGTGTTGCTCAACGCTATGGTTGCACAGTATTAATTAGTGGAGAGGTCGATATCATCAGTAATGGAAAGCAAACGGCTACCATCCATAACGGCACACCATTATTCCCCAAAGTCACCGCATCGGGGTGTTTATTAAGTGCAGTATGCGCAGCATTTTTAGCTGTTGATGAAGGTAATCATTTTTCTGCGACAGTCGAAGCCTGTGCCGCTTACACCGTTGCAGGGGAGCTTGCGGCTAAAAACTTAACCACGCAAGTCGGTCAGTTCCAAATTCGCTTGCTTGATGAATTGGCAGCCTTAACACCTGATTTAATAAAACAAAACGCGGAGGTAAAATATGTCTAACATTCCACAAACATTGACTATTGCTGGTTCGGACAGCGGTGGCGGCGCTGGCATTCAAGCAGATCTGAAAACCTTTCAAATGCAAGGTGTATTTGGAACCTCAGTGATTACTGCAGTAACTGCACAAAACACGCTTGGGGTATTTGATATTCACCCCATTCCACTGAAAACAATTCAGGCACAGCTAGAAGCGGTAAAAAATGACTTTCAGATTGCAAGTGCCAAAATTGGTATGCTTGGCACAGCAGATATTATTGAATGCGTTGCTGATTTCTTAAAAAATCGTCCATTCGGCACATTGGTTATCGATCCTGTCATGATTGCGAAAGGTGGGGCCCCTTTATTGCAACAACAAGCGGTTTCCGCACTAAGCAAATATTTATTGCCACTTGCCGATGTGATTACGCCAAATATTCCTGAGGCAGAAGCTTTAACTGGTTTTAAGATTTCTGATACAGCCAGCATTCAACAAGCCGCGTTAGACTTGCAAAAACAAGGTGCGAAGAATGTGATTATTAAAGGTGGGCATTCACTCAATTCACAAAGTCAGCAATGCCAAGATTGGATCCTTTTACAAGATGGTGAACTTTTTGTTTTGGAAAGTCCACGTTTCAATACCCCACATACTCATGGCACAGGTTGTACTTTTTCAGCTTGCTTAACGGCAGAATTAGCCAAAGGGGCACCTCTAAAAAGTGCGGTCAAAACAGCCAAAGATTTTATTACGGCAGCTATTTCTCACCCATTGAATATTGGTCATGGACATGGACCGACTAATCATTGGGCTTACAGTCGCCTTTAAGGATTCAAAGATGAACAATATTCAAGAAATTTTACCGCTCTATTTTATAGTGGGCACGCAAGATTGCCGACATTTAGGTGAGAATCCGGCAGAAAACTTGCTCTTTGTACTAAAACAAGCTTTAGAAGGTGGCATTACCTGTTTTCAATTCCGAGATAAAGGCAAATTCTCATTAGAAAATTCTCCAACAGAACAACGAGCCTTAGCCATTAAGTGCAGAGACTTATGTCGTCGATATAATGTGCCATTTATTGTCGATGATAACGTTGATTTAGCTTTAGAAATTGAAGCGGATGGTATTCACGTTGGGCAAAGTGATACGCCCGTAAAAACGATTCGAGCAAGAACCCATAAACCACTCATTATTGGTTGGTCAGTCAACCGTTTAGACGAAGCCAAAATCGGAGAGGAATTATCTGAAATCGATTATTTCGGTATTGGTCCAATTTTTCCGACTCAGTCAAAAGAAAATCCTAAACCTACTCTAGGAATGGCGTTTATTCAAACCTTGAGAAAAGCAGGTATCACAAAACCACTTGTAGCTATTGGTGGCGTGAAATTGGAGCATGTGAAAACGTTGCGAAAATACGGCGCAGATGGTATCGCGGTAATAACCGCAATCAGTCAAGCCAAAGATATAAAGGCAAGCACCAAAGCATTAAAGGAAGCAAGCGGATGCAACCACTGAATAAGCCAAATAGTTTGAAACGTGTAGCAATGGCAACAATGATTGGCACCGCTATTGAATATTTCGATAACTATATTTATACCATGGCTGCAGTGCTCGTTTTCAATCATCAATTTTTCCACGCTGCTGACCCACTTTCGGGACAAATTGCTGCGCTTTCTACACTAGCACTGACTTTTATTGCTCGTCCTCTAGGTGCGGTATTATTCGGACATTTTGGCGATCGCTTAGGAAGAAAAAATACCTTTGTTATGAGCCTGTTAGTAATGGGAATCTCAACCGTAGTGATCGGCTTATTACCGACTTACGACAGTACCGGAATATGGGCAACCATCTTACTTTGCTTGTGCCGTATCGGGCAAGGCATTGGTTTAGGTGGCGAATGGGGCGGCGCTGCATTAGTGGCAATCGAAAATGCACCTGAAGGAAAACGTGGTTGGTATGGCACTTTTCCACAATTAGGCGCTCCTCTAGGATTACTACTTGCCAATGGTGTCTTTTTACTCATTACCGCGCTTTTGGGACAGGCAGCAATGACTGACTGGGCATGGCGAATTCCATTTCTTTCCTCTTTTGTATTAGTTGCCATTGGGTTGTATGTTCGATTAAAACTTACGGAAGCACCAATATTTATTGCTACACTTAACAAGCCTAAACCTAAAACTTTACCGATGATGGAAGTGATCGTTACTCATTTCAAACCGTTCTTCTTAGGCATGCTGATCTGTCTTGCAGGCTATGTGCTCTTTTATATTATGATCACTTTCAGCCAAATTTATGCAAAATCTGCCCCTACCGTATCGGAAGCCGGTTATGCAATGGGCTTAGGCTTCTCACCACAAATTTTTACCGCTTTATTAATGTGCAGTGCGATTTCATTAGCCATTACAATTGCTATTTCAGGCAAATATATCGATATCGTTGGACGAAGAATTTGGTTAATTTGGACAACCTTTGGTGTGGCTATTTTCGGCTTAGCCTTGCCATATTTTCTCGATAATGGAACAACTACCAGTTTATTTTGGTTCTTGATGATAGGAATGGGGTTAATTGGCATGGGTTATGGCCCCCTTGCGAGTTTCTTACCTGAATTGTTTCCAACACATGCTCGTTATTCCGGTGCATCGTTGACCTACAATATTTCAGGCTTATTCGGTGCCAGTGTAGCAGCAATTATTGCGTTACCACTGAATGCAAATTATGGCTTAAAAGGTGTTGGAATTTATCTAACCTTAAATGCTGTATTAAGTTTGATTGGACTTTGGTTTATTACGGAAACAAAGGATAAACACTTAGCATAAAATAAGGGAAAAGAAACTCATCGTTTTGCTTTATAGTAAATCTCAAAATAAAACACATAAAAAAACGACCGCACTTGCGGTCGTTTCTATTTATCGCTCAAAGGATTATTTTAATTTTTCACCTTTAAATTCACCTGTTAAGCTTTCTAAGAAAGACGTGATATCTTCAACATCTTTTTGAGTAGGCTGTTTCACATTACTTTGATATTTCAACATTGCACTCACAGCATCTTTTAATTCTTTTGCTGAGGCATCATGGAAATATGGTGCAGTAAGCGCGACATTACGCAAGGTTGGGACTTTGAAACGATGCATATCAAACGGATCTTTAGTTTGTGCAAAGCGACCTTCATCGGCATCAGTTAATGGCGTACCACGATCTTTAAAGTAATCGCCGTAGAGTCCCATGTATTCATAAGATTGTCCACCCATTGCTACACCTGTATGGCAAGTATCGCATTTATGCTGTTTGAATAATTCATAACCGCGAACTTGTTGCTCGCTCAAGGCTGTTTTATCCTCTTTCAAATAACGGTCGAAATCACTATTTGGCGTAATTAATGTTTTTTCATATTCACCAATCGCGTGAGTTAAGGTTTCTTTCGTCACTTGTGGATATTCTTTTAAGAATTCTTTTTTGAACTCTTCATCCATTTCAAAACGAGCCACGATGTCATCCCAAGAGTGCGAGCCCATTTCTACTGGATTTGTTGGAGGACCTTTAGCTTGATCCGCTAAATCTGCCGCTCGTCCATCCCAGAATTGAACAAAGTTGAATGCAGCATTGAACACAGTTGGTGCGTTAATTGGACCTTTTTGTCCATCAATACCTGTTGAAGTATCAAGTCTATCCACACCACCTTTGTCTAATTGGTGACAAGTATGACATTGAATAGAACCATCGCCTGATAAACGTCCATCAAAGTAAAGATCATGACCTAACGCGACTTTTGCTTTATCAGTCTCAATGCTGTCTGGAATCGGTTGAACTAAACGATCGGCATCAACATTTGGTGTTTCTTTTGGTAAAGACATTTTACGTGCTTCACGAATCCAGTTAAGCAACGCCACTTTTTCTTGCTCATCTGGTTTACTTCCCCAGTGAAGATGTCTGAATTTAGCAATTGGCATTTCGTTATTTTCAAGTACACGTTGTAATTTTGCTAAATCAGCTTGGGATAATTTGCTCGGATCTTTTAAGCCTTCAAGCAAACGATCCAAACGGAAAGTACGAAGGCCACTCTGAATATCCGATTGCATTTGGTCACCCACAATCGGGAATTTTGAATAAAATGGAAGAGGTGTATTTGGACTATGGCAATATTGGCAGCTGTTATCAAACAACGCTTTTGCCACTTTTTCTTGTTCGCCCGTATAGCGATTTTCCATTAAAAGTTGGGTCGCGTTCTCTTTATCAAATTGATGCGGATACCCCACAACCCCCAAATAACCCAATACTGCAATGGCTGCTCCGCCAATAATCAGTTTTTTCATCTAATCCTCCAAATGATCAATAAAATATAAAAAAAAAAGAAAAAGCTTAAAAAGCAAGGTGATTATGTCAAAAAATTGGCTTATATTTTATGTGGATTTGATTTGGCTATGGATGTGATTGATTGCATTACAGGTGTTTTTAACTTATAAACAGAGATCTCCCTAAAATTCAGCAATAAAAAATGCGGTTATTTCTAACCGCACTTTACGTTTTATTATCTCTCGTTTATTTCTTTGGCGCTTGCATAAAGCGGAAGAAATCACTGTCTGGTTTCAAGATCATCATATTACCTGAACCTTCGAAGCTGCTTTCATAGGCTTTTAAGCTACGAATAAAGCTATAAAACTGTGGTTCTTGAGCAAAAGCTTGAGAATATAATTTCGCTGCTGCCGCATCACCATTACCACGTAATTCTTGTGCAGTTTTGTTTGCATTCGCTAAGATCAAGGTGACTTTACGATCCACATCCGCTTGAATGAACGCTGCTTTTTCTTTACCTTGTGAACGATGTTCACGCGCAACGGCATCACGTTCTGCACGCATACGTTGGTAAATCGAAGAAGAAACTTCATCTGGTAAATTGATTTGTTTTACGCGAACATCGACGACTTCAATCCCTAATTCAGAGGTACTATCCTGCCCTGAATTTAACGCTTTTTTCGCACCTGCCATTAATTCACCACGTGTACCTGAAACGATATCTTTAATTGTACGAGTACCTATTTCTGAACGCAGACGGTCATTCACTTTACGGCTTAATAAGCTTGCAGCTTGGTTATAATCGCCACCACCCGTTGCAGTATAGAAACGACCGAAATCGCTGATTTTCCATTTCACATAGGAATCCACCAACAAGTCTTTTTTCTCGACTGTCACAAAACGAGTAGCTGAGCCATCTAAGGTACGAATACGCGCATCAAGCACTTTAATGCTATCAATTAAAGGCAATTTGAAATGCAAACCTGGCTCATACACCACCACTTTGTTTTCTGCATCACGTTGTACTTTGTTAAAACGCAACATGATGCCACGAGTGCCCTCAGTTACAACCACGATGCTGGAATATAGCACCGCAGCAATCACCACAATAATCGGAAGTAAAAATTTACGCATTAGTTAAATCTCCCTTGGCGAATGCCTTCATTTGATTGAACTGGTTGGGTCGTTTGCGTTTCTACACGACGTTCCTGTGTTGAAACCGGTGCAGAACTAACCACACTTTCAGGCGTTGTGGTCGTCGGTTGAGCCGCTTTTTTACCCATTAATTGTTCCAATGGTAATACGGTTAAATTGTTACCATTATTTGCATCTAACATCACTTTCGGCGTATTTGCCATGACTTTTTCCATGGTTTGAATATAAAGACGCTCTTTTAACAAATCAGGCGCAGCTTTAAATTCAGGTAGAAGACGTTGTAAACGTTCCACTTCCCCTTGTGCATCAAGCACAACACGATCTTTGTAAGCTGTCGCTTCTTCTATAATACGCTGTGCGTCACCGCGAGCGATTGGCTCTTTCTCACGAGCATAAGCTTCAGCTTCACGAATGTAACGTTGTTCGTCTTCCTGCGCTTTAATCGCATCATCGAAAGCATCTTTTACTTCTTCTGGTGGACGTGCGGATTGGAAGTTAACGTCAATAACTTCAAGCCCCATGTCATAAGGTTTAATAATATCGTTCAACGCTTTCCAAGTATTTTCACGCACCACTGCTCGACCCGTTGTCAGAATATCATTCATGGTCATATGGCCGATCACATAACGAAGCGCACTGTCCGTCGCTTGTCCGAGACTATTATCTGCATTACTCACGCTAAACAAGTATTTTTCTGGATTTTGCACGCGATATTGTACGGTCATTTCCACTTTAACCATGTTTTCATCTTTGGTTAACATTGCACCTTGCGTTTTAAGCTCGCGAACTTGTTCTACATTCACTGGAACCACTTTATCAATGAAAGTCGGTTTCCAGTTCAAACCTGGTTGAACGGTAGAATGAAACTCACCAAAACGTAACGTCACACCACGTTCCGCTTCTTTAATGGTGTAAAAACCGCTTGCACCCCAAATAATTCCCCCGATCACCACAGCAATCGGTAAAATTTTACCTAAATTGAATGAAGGGATATTCGGCGAAGTATTATTTGAACCGCCTTTTTTATTACCCCCACCTAATTTTTTCAACAGATTATTGAATACTTCTTCAATATCTGGTGGTGATTGCTCCTGATTTTTATTGTCTCGCGAGCCCCAGCCATTTTCATTTTGCTTATCTGATGAATTATCTGACTGTTTTGGACCGCTGCTTTGTCCCGGTTTACCCCAAGGATCTTGATCTGGACCGTTTTGCGACATTACGTTCTCCATTTGTCTAAAAATTTTAATGAGTTTATCGAAATAAATGGGGTTAGTCTATGAAAATACAAGTGGCGAATCAAGTTTTATAAAATAAAAAATCCTTGAATATTTTCAAGGATTTTCTTTTATTCATTTACTTGGTAAATCAAGGATTTTTTTATATTTTTTTCGAGTAAATTTTTTCCATCCCACTGATAAAAGTGCGGTTGAATTTTTGACTGATTTATAAATGCCGCAAAGTAAAAAGGCAATTCATCCGTAAAGATCAACTTACCTTTCGGACAATAATCTGAAAAGATCTGCAGTTGTTCTGGCAAATGCGTCACACTTGATAACTTCACTATTCCTACGCCTTGTGATTTCAATACCGCTTCACGCAAACACCAACAACGATAAAAGGCCTGGTCTGCATCAGGCTGTTTATCAAACCAATCTTGTTCTGCTTGTGGCGCAAAATGCGCCATGAGCGCAGAAAAATTCCGTTTTTTGGGAAATTCAATATCAATACCGACCGCACTTTTTTCTGATTCATTAATATGCAGCAATACGGCAACCCAATCGCCAGAGTGACTAATATTAAAATCGATATTCTCGACAGGAGATTGTGGTCTGCCACTTTGCGTACGATAAATTTGCCCTAAAAGTGCGGTTGATTTTTCCGCCACTCTTAGCAACTGCCAAAGTAAAAAATGCGCTAATCGACGACATTGATGACGTTGCGTTATCCGAGAATTTCCCTGCGGTTCCATATGCAAATTCTCAGGGACGAGTTCCCTAGGGATTTCATCGAAAGGAAAAGGTTGTTGAATATTGGCGTAGGCAATAAAAGTTATCATAAAAATAATGAATAAACATATCAGTTTGATTGCATTATAAAAGGAAATACAACACACGCCAACATAAGCTAAAACTCATCAACGCAAGGCGTTAGATTGAAACTGTGAGCGGTTTCACAGATTTTTCTCTTCAAATACGTTACATTTCAAAAAAGTAATCACAGGAGGTTCTATGTTTAAACAACTTCAACAAGTCGGTAAGGCATTCATGTTGCCGATTGCTATTTTGCCTGCTGCGGGTCTTTTACTCGGGATAGGTGGTGCGCTTTCCAATAAAGCAACGGTGCAAGCCTATCCAATTTTAAATAATGAGGCGCTGCAAGGACTGTTTCAGATTATGTCTGCAGCTGGTAGCGTGGTGTTCGCTAATTTAGCCTTATTATTGTGTATTGGTTTAGGTATCGGCTTAGCTAAACGTGACAAAGGTGTTGCAGCTCTCGCTGCAGTTGTTGGTTATCTCATTATGACAGGTACCATTGCCGCATTAATTCCGATTTTCTCTCCTGATGTAAAAAGCATTGATACGGGTGTGATTGGTGCATTGGTGATGGGCTTGATTACCGTTAAATTACACAATCGTTATCACAACATCCAATTACCACAAGTATTAGGTTTCTTTGGTGGTTCTCGCTTTGTGCCAATCGTAACCGCTTTTTCAGCTATTTTCGTTGGATTAGTTTTCTTCCTCATTTGGCCAACTTTCCAACAATGGCTCGTTTCGGCAGGTAAAAGCATCGCCTCCATGGGAACCTTGGGAACATTCTTATATGGTTTTTTGATGCGATTATCTGGTGCAGTTGGCTTACATCACATGATTTATCCGCTATTTTGGTACTCTGAATTAGGCGGTGTGGAAATGGTCAATGGCGAGATGATTGTGGGTGCACAAAAAATCTTTTTTGCTCAATTAGCCGATCCTAATCACCATGGTTTATTTACTGAAGGCACCCGTTTCTTTGCTGGTCGTTTTGATACCATGATGTTTGGCTTACCCGCAGCCTGTTTAGCTATGTATCACTGTGTACCGAAAAAACGTCGTGCACAAATTGGTGGCTTGTTCCTTGGTGCGGCCCTAACCTCTTTCATTACAGGCATTACTGAACCGATCGAGTTTATGTTCTTGTTTGTTGCACCGTGGCTTTATGTATTCCATGCATTCTTAGATGGTGTATCTTTCTTTATTGCCGATTATTTAAATATCTCTATCGGGAATACTTTCTCTGGTGGTTTTATTGATTTCTTGCTCTTCGGTATCTTACAAGGTGACGAAAACACCCATTGGTTGCGTGTAATTTTCGTCGGTATTCCTTGGGCTCTGCTCTATTATTTCTCTTTCGTTTTCTTGATTCGCATCTTTAATGTGATGACCCCAGGACGCGGTGAAGAAACCGAAGAAAATGCAGAACAAGAAACCAGCTCTCTTACTGAAAATGCACATAAAATTATTGCAGCATTAGGTAATGCTGAAAATATTGAAAATGTGGATGCGTGTATTACTCGCTTACGTGTTTCTGTTAAGGACGTGAAAGCTGTTGATAAAGCCACATTGAAAAAATTAGGCGCGATTGATGTGCTTGAAGTCGGCGGTGGCGTACAGGCTATTTTCGGTGCTAAAGCCGTACTCTATAAGAGTGAAGTGAATCAAATCTTAGGAAAAGAAGATTAACTCCTAAAAATAAAGGGCGTTTATCCCGCCCTTTTGAGTAATAAAACAAAAGTGCGGTCAAAATCAACCGCACTTTTTTATTATTTCAACAAATATGCACGTAATTGTGCAAAGTCGTCATCCATTTCATCAGAAAGTAATGGCAATTTATTGTGTTTATCCAACGCTTCTGGCAATGGAAGATCGAGCGAAAGAATACGCTCAACAGACTCTTTAAATTTAGCTGGATGTGCCGTACATAAGAAAATGCCGGTTTCATCCACTTTAAGTTGGTCTTTCAATACTTGATAGGCGATCGCACCGTGTGGTTCACATAAATAACCTTTTGCGTACATCGCTTTTAAGGTTTCTTCTGTTTCGCCATCGCTTAACATACCTGAAGCTAAATCACTTAAATTCCAACCATTGCGTTTGAATAACTCTTCGACACGTGGCCAGTTGTTCGGGCGACTGACGTCCATCGCATTAGAAAGCGTCGCTACAGTCGCTTTAGGTGCCCAGTTGCCTGATTCTAAATAACGCGGCACAGTATCATTCGCATTGGTTGATGCAATAAAGCGTTTAATTGGTAAACCTAATGTTTTTGCAATTAAACCTGCCGTTAAGTTACCGAAGTTACCACTTGGTACAGAAACCACGACATTATCGCGTTTTTCTTTTGGTAATTGCGCTACCGCCTCAAAGTAATAACATACTTGAGCCAATAAACGGCTAATATTGATGGAGTTTGCTGAGTTTAAACCAATTGCTTGACGTAGTTCGGCATCATCAAACGCTTGTTTGACTAACGCTTGGCACGCATCGAAATCGCCATTAATCGCAACAGTGCGGATATTCCCACCTAAAGTACAGAATAGTTTTTCTTGTAATGGGCTGATTTTGCCTTTCGGATATAAAATCACGACATTGATGTTTTCCAACCCGTAAAATGCATGGGCAACTGCCGCGCCGGTATCACCAGATGTTGCTGTTAAAATGGTGATTTTGCCATCACCACGCACTGCAGCGAGCGCTTGCGCCATAAAACGACCACCGAAGTCTTTAAATGCTAAAGTTGGACCATGAAATAATTCAAGGGCATAAATATTGTCTTCCACTTTTTCTAATGGTGCCGTAAAGGTGAACGCATTTTTCACCATCGCATCCAAAGTGGCTTTCGGCAATTCTTCACCGATTAAGGCGCCAAGAATCTTTTGGCTACGTTCAACCAATGGTAAGGCTAATAACTCATCAATATTGGTTAAAGCAGGGATGGTTTCTGGAAAGAACAAACCTTGATCTTTGCCAAGCCCTTGACGTACTGCCTGAGCAAAATTTACTTGTTCTTCAGGGTGTTTGATGTTGTACAAATTCATTGTATATCCGTTAATTATAGAGTTTTAATAAAATGTTATTCCCCTCTTATAAAAGAGGGGATAAAAGCAATTTGTTATTTAACCGAGCTCTCTCGCGCCGTCATTATCGACCTTACAAACATGAACAAAGCCTTCATTGTTTTGTAAATAATGATTTTCTAAATAAGTCGCCAGTTTTGTTGCCGTTTGTAAATCGGGTGCGATGGAGAAAATCGTTGGACCTGAACCTGAAATTCCCGTCGCTAATGCACCTAAATCACGAGTAGCTTGTTTCACTTCTGCGAAGTTTGGCAATAAAGCCTCACGATAAGGTTCCGCAATCACATCTTTCATCATCATCGCTGCAAGGTTTTCTTGATGAGTGTGACATGCATGCACAAATCCACCTAAATGACGACCATGAGAAATCACATCTTGACGCGTATAGCTTTTCGGTAAAATTGCACGCGCTTCAGCGGTTGAAACCTCAATACCTGGATAAGCTAAGACCCAATACCAATTATCAAAAAATGGTAGTTTTTGGCAAATGTTACCGAGGGATTGTACCATAAATTGCACACCGCCAAGATAGCAAGGCGCAACGTTATCATAATGGATAGAACCTGAAATACGACCTTCTAGCTCCCCCATCATTTCTAACAATTCCATTTTTGAGAATGGTTCATCGTGGAATTTATTTAATGCCACTAATGCAGCCACGATAGAACACGCACTTGACCCCAATCCCGAACCAATCGGCATATTTTTCTCAAGGGTCAAACGCAATGGTTTAACTCTCACATTGCGTAATTTTAATTGCTCACTAAACAGTACATAGGCCTGATACACGATATTTTTTTGCGGTTCTTTTGGCAATTTACGCACAAAATAGCCCGCACTTTCGAGCTCAAAACCACTTGGAATAGACTCGATCTGTACGACATCACCTAACAATGAACCATCAATCGGTGAAATGGCTGCGCCTAATGTGTCAAACCCTACACTAATATTGGCACTCGATGCTGGAGCATAAATTCTTAACATGTTATGTCCTTCTTAGTGGTGTAATGTTCTTAAAATATCAGCAAAGATGCCCGCTGCAGTCACTGCATTACCTGCACCATAACCACGTAATAACAACGGAATTGGTTGATAATAACGCGTGTAGAATGCAAGTGCGTTTTCACCGTCTTTCACCTTGTACAATGGATTATTTTGATCCACAGCGATGATTGATACTTTGCAGTGGCCATCTTTAATTTGGCCTACGTAACGCAATACTTTGCCTTCTGCTTTCGCGGCTTCAACGCGTGCTTTAAATTCCGCGTCTAACTGTGGCAACATTGCCATAAATTCATCGGCTGATTTACCTTCAGAGAAGCCTTTCGGTAACACACCTTCCACTTCCACATCGGAAAGCTCAAGTTCTAGACCCGCTTCACGCGCTAAAATAAGCAATTTACGTGCCACATCTTGCCCCGATAAATCATCACGAGGATCAGGTTCTGTAAAGCCTTTTTCTCGTGCAAGTGCGGTCACTTCTGAAAGAGACAGTCCTTCTTCTAATTTACCGAAAATGAAAGAAAGTGAGCCCGATAAAATGCCTTCAAAATACTCAAGTTCATCACCCGCTGCCAATAAATTCTGTAAATTTTCAATAACCGGTAAGCCTGCCCCTACGTTAGTTTCGTATAGGAATTTATGTTGGCTCGCTTGGGCATTACGACGTAATTCGTGGTAATAGGCTAATTCACGAGTATTCGCTTTTTTGTTTGGTGTTACCACATGGAAGCCTTCTTTTAATGCTCGTGCATAAAGTCCTGCAACCGATTCAGCCGTTGTACAATCAACAAAGACTGGGTTTACCACATGATGTAATTTAATGAAAGATAACAACACATCAAAATCAGAAGGTTGGGTTGCATTTTCAAGATCAGCTTTCCAATTATCTAGATTCAATCCGTTTTCATCTAAAAGCATTTTTGTTGAATTCGCTAAGGCACAAACACGGATCTCAATATCCTTCTTTGCAAGGTAATCTTTTTGTTGTTTGATTTGTTCAATCAATTCGCCGCCAACACCACCGACGCCAACTAGAAACATATCGACGACTTTCTTGTTATTAAAAAGGGCTTGGTGAGTCGCTTTCACTGCTTCAATCGCTTTATTTTGTGCCACTACCGCTGAAATCGAACGCTCAGAAGAACCTTGTGCAATCGCGACTAAGCTGATATTCGCTTGAGCCAATGCAGAGAAGAAACGAGCCGCGATACCTTTAGCTTGTTTCATGCCATCACCCACAACAGAGATAATAGAAAGATCTTTTGCAACTTCAATTGGTTCTAATTCATGGGCTTTTAATTCTGCAGCAAATTCTTGTTCTAAAATCGCTTTCGCTGCATCTGCTGATTTCACTGGTACGCAGAAACTAATACTGTATTCAGAAGAAGACTGCGTAATTAAAATGACCGAAATCCCTGCTTTCGACATGGCAGAGAAGACACGAGCGGCCATTCCCACCATACCTTGCATACCTGGGCCTGAAACATTAAACATTGCCACGTTATCAAGGTTAGTAATCCCTTTCACTTGTAACCCTTCAGATTTCACATGACCATCGATTATCGAACCTGGTGCAGATGAATTACCGGTGTTTTTAATCACGCAAGGGATTTGTTTTGGTAATAATGGACCAATTGTACGTGGATGGATCACTTTCGCCCCAAAATAAGAAAGCTCCATTGCTTCACGGTAAGAAAGGCTAGGTAATAAACGAGCATCTGGCACTAAACGTGGGTCACACGTATAAACGCCATCCACATCAGTCCAAATTTCACAAACAGACGCATCTAAACAAGCGGCTAAACAAGCGGCTGAATAATCAGAACCATTACGGCCTAATAACACTAATTCACCTTTATCATTACATGCGGTAAAACCGGCCATTAAAACGACTTTATCTTTACCGATACTTTTCGCATCAACGCGTTTTGTAGATTCGTCAATATCAACTGAAGATTCTAAGTAACCGCCCTGCGCTAATAATTGTTTAACTGGATCAACAATATGAACATTGTATCCACGTGCTTCAAACCACGCTTTCATCATCGCAATTGATAATTTTTCACCACGGCAGTCAATGGTTGCTTTAACTTTATCTTCTACTTTGCCAGATTGGCGGATTTCTTCTAATAAACCTTTAATTTGGGCAAATTCTGCATCAATGAGGGCTTTGGTCCCCGCAAGATCAAATTTATTATTTTCAGCGTGCAAACCATTAATGATGTTATAAAAAATTTCAATGGCTTCGTTAAAGTGGGTATCGGTTGGTTGGTTTAATGCGGCTTTTTCAGAGAGGGCTACAAGATGATTAGTAATTTTAGCAGGAGCGGATAACACACCGGCTGCTTGTTCTTCTAAATGAGCTTTTTCGATTAATTGAGCTGCTTGCGAGAAACGCTCAGGGTTGGCTAATGAAGTGCCACCAAATTTTAATACGCGCATGATAATATCCTCAGATGTTGTGATTTTTAAATATTAAAAAACCCGCACTAGACTGAATGCGGGTTTTCCTGATCCTGTTTGCTACGCACTAACCCGCCCCATTAATTGTCGTAATGGTCATAATAATGGTGGTAATAGTGAAAGTGCGGTTATTTTTCATTGTATTTTTACCTTGAAAAAAAGATGTATTTAGAAATACCGAAAAAGCGCGAGATTGTCAAACATAAAATCGAAAAAATGAAGATTTTTTTCTAAAAATCATTACTTTGGTATAGAATAAAACGAGTTTTACATTGGTCAGGAAGAAAATGATGACAATTCAACAAGCACTCGAAACCATCCATCAGAAAATCCAAACCTCCACTCAACTGGCACATCGTCCTGAAAGTGCGGTCACTTTATTAGCCGTTTCTAAAACAAAACCCAATGAAGCGATTTTAGAAGCCTACCAAGCCGGACAAAAAGCATTTGGGGAGAACTACGTTCAAGAAGGCGTAGATAAAATTCAGTATTTTGAAGCACAGAATATTCAACTTGAATGGCATTTTATTGGCCCATTGCAATCTAATAAAACCCGTCTTGTAGCAGAACATTTCGATTGGATGCAAACATTAGAACGCGCAAAAATTGCCGACCGTTTAAATGAACAACGTCCTGCCAATAAAGCTCCGCTTAATGTTTTAATCCAAATAAATATCAGTGATGAAGCCAGTAAATCAGGTATTCAACCGAGTGAAATGATTGAGCTTGCAAAACACATTGAAAATCTACCGCACTTACGTTTACGTGGATTAATGGCGATCCCTGCACCAACAGATAATATTGCTGAACAAGAAGAGGCTTTTAGTCAAATGGAACAATTATTTGAGCAACTTAAAGTCGCTTTTCCTCATCAGCAAATTGATACGCTTTCAATGGGAATGACCGATGATATGCAAAGTGCCATTAAATGCGGTTCAACCATGGTACGCATTGGTACAGCCATTTTTGGGGCGAGAGATTATTCGAAAAAATAATGAATAGAATAGAAAATAAAAGAGCGGTCAAAATTGACCGCTCTTTTTTATCTGGATTTAATTAAACTTCTTCGCTCTTTTCAGAGAAACGTTCAATCTTCGCACCTAAGCAACGAAGTTTATCTTCAACGTGCTCATAACCACGATCGATGTGATAAATACGATCTACGATAGTTTCACCACTTGCGATACATCCTGCTAACACAAGACTGATTGATGCGCGTAAATCTGTCGCCATCACTTCTGCACCAGAAAGGTGCTCAACACCGTGACAAACCGCCGTGTTACCTTCAATCTCCGCTTTACCGCCCATACGAATTAATTCTGGAATGTGCATAAAACGGTTTTCAAAGATGGTTTCAGTAATGATACTGGTGCCTTCTGCCACCATGTTTAACAAGGTGAACTGCGCTTGCATATCTGTTGGGAAACCTGGGTGTGGTGCAGTACGAATATTAACGGCTTTCGGACGATTGCCATGCATATCCAATGTAATGCTATCTTCAGTTACTTCAACTTCTGCACCCGCTTCACGAAGTTTATCAATCACCGCATCCATGGTATCCGCTTTAGTATTTTTACATACCACGCGACCACCAGAAATCGCCCCTGCAATTAAGAATGTACCGGTTTCAATACGATCTGGCACAATGCTATGTTCACAGCCAGTTAAACGGTCAACACCTTCAATGACAATGTGATCTGTCCCGGCACCCGTAATTTTCGCGCCCATTTTGTTGAGGAAATCTGCAGTATCAACAATTTCTGGCTCGCGTGCTGAGTTTTCAATGGTTGTTGTACCTTTTGCAAGTGTTGCAGCCATCATGATAGATAAAGTCGCGCCAACGCTCACTTTTTCCATCACAATACGCGTACCTACAAGACGATCTGCAACAACCGCTTTTACATAACCTTCATCCAGCTCAATCGTTGCACCGAGTTTTTCTAAGCCACTAATGTGAAGATCGACTGGACGTGCACCGATAGAACAACCACCCGGTAAAGAAACTTGGCCTTGATTAAAACGAGCCACCAACGGTGCTAATGCCCAAATAGAGGCACGCATGGTTTTTACTAATTCATATGGCGCAACGAAGTGATCAATTTTAGAACAATCTAATAATACCGCTCCTTCAGCATCACGCTCTGCCACAACGCCAAGTTTACGTAAGATTTTTAAAGTGGTATCAATATCTTTGAGTTCCGGTACATTTGTTAATTTAACCGGCTCAGTTGCCAAAATTGCGGCAAAAAGAATAGGAAGTGCAGCATTTTTTGCACCAGAGATGGTTACAGTACCACTTAAGCGAGATTGCCCGCCATAAACACGAAATTTTTCCATAGAAAATCCTAGCTTGCTTGATGTAATAGACGATCCATTTTCCACTTTGCAGTGGTATAGGTTTTAATAGTTAAAGCATGAATTTCGCCAGTTTGAAAGTAAGGCATTAATGGCGCATAGATGGTTTGTTGCTGTTTTAATTTAGAAAGTGCTGAGATTTCATCACTTACTACAATCACACCAAAGTGAGCATTTTCACCTTGAGCATAAACTTCATCTACATTCAGGCTTTCTTTTAAAATACGTTCAATTTCTTGCAGTTCCATTCGGATTTCCGTTTTAATTATGGTCAATAAAAGTGCTAATCCAATGAGATAAATTCACTAAATCAGCAAGGGTTAATAACTGTTCTGGAGGGTTTATCAACCGCACTTTTTTATTTGGTAACTGCTCACAATCGTGTAGAAAATCACACAATAATGCAAAACCGGCAGAATCAATTCGATTGATTTCAGTTAAATCAAATTCAATGAGATTTTGATTGTTTTGCTTTTCTGATAAAAAAGAAGCACGTTGTTGCCATAATGGTAACAACGTGTTGCGGGATAGCTCCCCCGATAATTGGAGAGCCATCTTATCATTATTTTGGATTAAATCCCACTTTAACGCAGTCATTCGCTTATTTGCTCAATGTCACGGGTGCTGCGGCAGATTTTTGAATTTGAGCTGTTAATGCCTCAATACCTTGTTGACGTAAGATACCGCTCCATTCGTTTTGTTTGGTGACAACCATGCTCACGCCTTCTGCAACCATGTCATAAGCTTGCCATTCGCCCGTTTTACTGTTTTTACGCCATTTGAAATCTAATTTGATTGGCGCTTGTCCACCATTTTGCACGATGTTTACACGAATGCTTACAAGGTTTTTGTCGCCTACTTCTTTAGCCGGTTCAATTTGAATATTTTGATCGGTGTAAGCGGTTAACACTTGTGCGTAAGCTTGTTCGATAAAATCGCTGAATGCTTTAAAGAATTTTTCACGTTGCTCTGGTGTGGTTGATTTGAAGTGTGAACCTAACACCAAAGAACCTGCATAGTTTACTTGCACGTAAGGTAATAAATCATTACGCACGATAGTACGTAAATAGTTTGGATCCTTTTTAATTTTTGCCTGATTGTTTTTGATATCGGCAAATAACTTATCTGATGCTTGTTGCATCAACACATAAGGGCTCGTTTCTGCATGTACAGTTTGAGTCACAAAAAGTGCAGTCACGGCAAATGCCATTACGCTAAACCATTTTTTAAACTGAGTAAATTTCATCATAAATCTCCTAAATAAAGATTATTATTTGGCTTCAGGTTCTGCTTTGTCAGCATTACTGTCGGCTTTTTTATCACCGTAAAGGAACTGGCCGATTAAATCTTCCAATACCATTGCGGATTTTGTGTCTTGAATCTGGCTACCGTTTTTTAACATCGCGGTTTCACCATCATCAAAACCCATCGTTAAGGCGATATATTGCTCGCCCAATAATCCCGATGTTTTGATCGATAACGAACTGTTTTCCGGAATTTCTTTATATTCTTCATTAATCGCAATGCTTACTTTTGGCAAATAAGATTTTTCATCTAACGTAATGTCAGATACGCGACCAATGACTACCCCACCAAGTTTAAGTGGTGCACGGACTTTTAGTCCACCAATATTGTCAAAAGTTGCAGTCACTGTGTAAGATTTTGTTTCACCAAAACCTTGTACGTTTGCTACACGTAAGCCTAAAAACACTAACGCGGCGATACCAAGTAGTAAAAATAGCCCTACCCAAAATTCATATTTAATTGTTTGTCGCATAAAAATACCCTTTTAGCCTGCCCCAAACATAATGGCAGTTAAGATGAAATCGAGCCCAAGTACCACAAGTGATGCGTGGACAACCGTTCTGGTTGTAGCCTGACTGATACCTTCAGATGTTGGAATACAATCATAACCATTGAATAACGCAATCCACACCACTGCAATGGCGAAAAATACGCTTTTAATAAATCCGTTTAGAATGTCATAGCTCCAGCTGACGGCATTTTGCATCACTGACCAGAAGCTACCTGCATCTACACCTTTCCAATCCACGCCAACAAGCGAGCCGCCCCAAATACCAATCGCGGTAAAGAGAATCGCTAGAATTGGCATCGCAATCACGCCTGCCCAAAAACGCGGTGCAATCACACGACGTAATGGATCGACTGCCATCATTTCAAGGCTGGAAAGTTGTTCTGTGGCTTTCATTAAGCCAATTTCAGCCGTTAACGCTGAACCTGCACGACCCGCAAATAAAAGTGCGGTCACTACTGGGCCTAATTCACGTAATAAAGACAGCGCCACAAGTTGTCCAAGACTGGTTTCTGCAGAAAAATCCACCAAGACCACATAGCCTTGTAAGCCTAATACCATTCCAATAAATAAACCTGAAAGCAG
>JAGZOA010000023.1:0-27617 GCA_018363335.1 Parahaemophilus parainfluenzae
ACTGCTGACATAAAATGTCACTACTTAAAAAGTATAATGAATTTCTAGTTAGCACCTATTAAGACTTCAAAATTAAAAAATATTTTTAAAACAAGTCAAGCAACAAGTGCCCACACAGATTGTCTGATATATTGTTAAAGAGCAAAAAAATAAATTGGTCGGCGAGATAGGATTTGAACCTACGACCCACTGGTCCCAAACCAGTTGCGCTACCAAGCTGCGCTACTCGCCGTCAGATTTCTCAATTAAGAGAAGATGGGGTGGCTAATGGGATTCGAACCCACGACAACTGGAATCACAATCCAGGGCTCTACCAACTGAGCTATAGCCACCATTGATTAGTTGTTCATCGCATTGACTTCTGGCGCGCTCGACAAGATTCGAACTTGCGACCTTTGGCTCCGGAGGCCAACGCTCTATCCAACTGAGCTACGAACGCGTTACTGCGTCGTTGCAGGGGCGTATATTAATGATTTCCAAATATCTTGTCTAGCACTTTTTTGAAAAAAAATATCAAAAGATAAATTTTTGTTCAATTTGTATAGAATTTATTATGTATTCGTCTATTTTTAGTGCTAAAACGTAAAAAAGGATAGCAAATGGCTATCCTCTTTTATTTAATTTATTGCTTGTTACGACGTGCACGACGTTTCATTCTTCTTACCCATCGGGTGATTTTCCATGCTTTTGTTATTGAATAAGCATAAAGGAAGAATAATACAATAAACGCAATAAACATTGCCCATTCATTAATATAGAAGACTTCGCCTAAGATCCCGATTGTCGCACAAATTGCCGCAAAGAAGGTAATTAATAAAAAGGCTTGGCGAGAGGTTAATCCTGCACGAACCATTAAGTGGTGTACGTGTAAGCGATCCGGACGGAATGGACTTTTCCCTTTACGTAAGCGACGATAAATAATGGCCACCATATCAATTAAAGGAACAGCAATAATCCAAAGTGCGGTCACTGGATTCATCGGATGTCCTTTTCCTTGTGTACTTAAAAGTAGAATCCAAATAATAGTAAAGCCGATTAAAGTACTTCCTGCATCGCCCATGAACACTTTATATTTTGGTCCGAATGGAATCCCTAAGTTTAATAATAGATAAGGTAAAATCGCTACAATTAAGCCAAAACTCCAATATGCCATATCCATCTGTCCATCACGGAACATTAAGATACCAATGGCTGCAAATGAAACAATAGACAACCCACCTAACAATCCATCAATACCATCAATCATATTAAAGGCATTAATAATCGCGATTGTGGCAAATACGGTAATAATCAATCCGATAGAACCAAGCGTTAATTGGAATGGCCCAAGAATTTGGCCTAAATGATCTAAATAAACATTACCTAAATCGATCATCAAAATCGCAAGTACCGCTTGAATCCCTGCTCGTAAAAAAGGACTAATATCAAAGCGGTCATCTAAGATACCGATTGCGAGTAGAATAAAGATACTGAATATATAAAGATACGGTAAACGAAGTTGATCCCACTCCATTAAATAATAGCAAAGGTTTCCCATAAAAAGAGAAACACCGCCAATCAGTGGAATCGCACCTTGGTGACGCTTACGATAATTTGGTTTATCCACCAAGCCAATTTTATTCGCAATTGGTCGCATCACAATCAAGGTTAAAAATGCCCCTAAGAAAGTTACAATAAGACTTAGCATAGTTTGTATCCTAAAAATTTTTTTGCAAAGGATAACATAAAGAAAAATCAGCACACAAAGATTTTTCTCAAATTCAGTTTTTTAGTACAATATGCCCACTTTTAATATAAGGATTAAAAATCATGACAAAATCAACCGCACTTTTCTCTCGTGCACAAGAAGTAATTCCTGGTGGCGTAAACTCCCCTGTTCGTGCTTTTAAAGGCGTAGGTGGCACACCTGTATTTATTCAAAAAGCCAAAGGCGCTTACATTTACGATACCGAAGGCAAACAATATATCGATTATGTGGGTTCTTGGGGGCCAATGATTTTAGGTCACAACCACCCTGCTATTTTGGATGCGGTATTAAAAGCAGCGGAGAATGGTTTAAGTTTTGGTGCGCCAACACCGTCTGAAATTGATTTAGCAGAATTAGTCTGTGAAATTGTGCCATCTATTGAAATGGTTCGTATGGTGAGTTCGGGTACTGAAGCAACTATGACTGCAATTCGTCTCGCGCGTGGTTATACCAATAGAAGCAAAATCTTAAAATTTGAAGGTTGTTACCACGGCCATTCTGATTCACTTTTAGTAAAAGCAGGATCAGGCGCATTAACACTTGGTCAACCAAGCTCACCAGGTGTACCTGAAGATTTTGCAAAACACACTTTAACAGCAGAATATAACAATCTTGATTCTGTTAAAAAACTATTTGAAGAATTCCCTAACGATATCGCTTGTGTGATTATTGAACCTGTCGCAGGCAACATGAACTGTGTTCCACCAAAAGAAGGATTCTTACAAGGCATTCGTGAAATTTGTGATCAATATGGTGCACTTTTCATTATTGACGAAGTCATGACTGGTTTCCGTGTTTCACTTGCAGGCGCACAAGCTTATTATGGTGTCACACCAGATCTTACCACATTAGGTAAAGTCATTGGCGGCGGTATGCCAGTGGGTGCTGTGGGTGGTAAAAAAGTGATTATGCAACACCTTGCACCGACCGGTCCGGTTTACCAAGCAGGTACCCTTTCTGGTAACCCGATTGCCATGGCTGCAGGTTTAGCCTGTTTAACTGAATTGAAAAAAGCAGGTAACGAAAAACACCTTGCAGAATTAACTACAAAACTTTGTGATGGCTTAAAAGCATTAGCTAAAAAACACAATGTGCCATTCGTGATTAATCATGTAGGCGGCATGTTTGGTATTTTCTTCACTGACCAAAAACAAGTTACCTCTTATGCTGAAGTCATGAAATGTGATACCGAAAAATTCAAAGTGTTCTTCCACAAAATGCTAGATCAAGGCGTTTACCTTGCGCCTTCTGCTTTTGAAGCGGGCTTTATGTCTTTAGCTCATACAAATGAAGACATTGAAAAAACGCTTGCTGCCGCAGATATTGCATTTGCAGCAGTTGCTTAAAACACAAAGTGCGGTTAAATTTAACCGCACTTTTTCTTTAATATCACATCATAATCGCTCATAGAGTACGTTTTCTAATAATCCCCTTTCCTCTTCGGTTAATGCGATTCCTTTTTCATTTGTCAGAATGAAGAAGTCTTCTGCTTTTTCCCCTACTGTCGTAATTTTTGCATTACAAAGATTGAGTTTTAACTCGGTGAAAATTTGACTGATTTGAGCCAATAAACCGGGTTTGTCTAAAGCAACGATTTCTAACTCCGTATGCTCTTTTTTGGTTTCTTTCAAAAAACGTACATCAGTTTTTACGGTAAAATGTTGCAACTGTCGATTATTTGCAAAAGACACAGATGGCAATTTTTCACCTAATAAAACAGAGGTTAATACCGTTTCTAATTCTCGGCGACGTTCTGAACGAACCAATTCACCATTTAATTCTGTGATGATAAAGCTGTCGAATACATATCCATCATCCGATGTTAAAATTTGCGCATCATGAATACTGAATTTTTTCGCACCAATAGTTGAGACCACTTTATTAAATAAATTGGCTTGATCAGGGCAATAAACAAAAATTTCTGTTCCACCGGAAGAAAAACGGTTACTTATTTTAACCAGTACTTCACCATCAAATTCAGCTAATAACTCTGTATGCCACGCAATTTGTTTTGGGCTATTTCGTAAAAAATAATCATCTGGACAGCGTTGCCAGAGTGCTAAAATTTTTTCTTCCGATAATTCTGGTTGATCTTTGGATAAAATGGCCAGCGCCAATTGGCGATTTTCAAGGATCTTTTCGTTATTATCTAATAATAAATTCATTCCTTGTCGGAATTGTTGTGACGTATAATCATAGAGTGAGGCAAACAAAGAACGTTTCCAGCTATTCCACAAGGTGCCATTTGTTGCACAAATATCGGCAACCGTCAAACAAGTGAGATAATCTAAACGCACATGATTTTGTACACTTTCCGCAAAGCTCATCACAACTTCTGGATCATGAATATCTCGACGCTGTGCAGTGATTGACATGAGCAAATGCTCTCTCACTAGCCAAGCCATTGTTTCAATTTCTCGACGATCAAAGCCATGCAAACGAGCAAATTCAGCTATATCTTCAGCCCCTAACTCTGCATGATCACCTCCTCGTCCTTTTGCAATATCATGGAAAAGCGCGGCGACATAAAGCAAAGTGCGGTCAGAAATTTGACTAAATATTTGATGACAAATGGGATGGGATTCTGCTTCGTCTTCAGCTAAGAAACTCTCCAATTTCAACATCACTCGTAAGGTGTGCTCATCCACGGTGTAAATGTGGAAAAGATCGAATTGCATCAAACCTTCAATCCCCTGCCATTGTGGCAAATAAGCCGTTAGCACACCATATTGGTGCATTGGAAGGAATGCTCGCTGAATGGGTTTCGGTTGATTAAATAACCGAATAAATTTCTCTCTTGCATCAGGAATATCACATAATTTCTGCGTCAAACTTTCCAACGCAATCTGTAATTGGCGTAATGTTGAAGAATGAATTTCGGCTTGAGCATGCTGCGTTAGATAGAAAAAAAGATCCAAAATACGATCTGGATAACGTAAAAACAGATCATTTTTACGTAAACACAAACTTTGATTTACTAGCTCAAAATTATCATCCAAAGGATGAATAGAAACCTCGCCATTTGTTGATAAAAAATGCTCTTTATAATGCTTAATCAGGATATCGGTTAAACGAGAAATCGTGCGTAAAGCTTGGAAAAAACGTTTCATCATTTTTTCGACACCACGGTTTCCTTCACCTTCAAAACCAAGCATCTCGCTCACTTTGATTTGACGATCAAACAACAAGCGGTTGTCATAACGTTTTAAAATCAAGTGTAAAGCGAACCGCACTTTAAATAAAAATTCTTGGCTTTCTAATAATTGTTGGTGTTCTGATGGATAAATAAAGCCACTTTGCAAAATGCCATCAAGGGTCATTTCCCCTGTGTGTCGTAATGCGATCCAATATAAAAGATGAAGATCCCGCAAACCACCTGGGCTGTATTTTAAATCAGGTTCTAGATTATAGCTGGTGTTGTGATAGCGCTGATAACGTTCAATTTGCTCTTGTACTTTAGCGTCAAAGAATGGTTTTATCGCCCAAAAATCTGTTTTTTTCAATATTTCCCCTAAAGCATTAAAAAGGGATAAGTCACCCGATAAATAACGGGACTCAAGCAAATTGGTGGCAATAGTAATGTCCTGTTTACCTTCCTTTTCACATTCTTCTAAAGAACGAACACTATGCCCTACGTCAAATCCACAATCCCACAAGAACTGCACAAATTGAGCAATTTTTTCTTCCGTCTCAGACTCTCTTTCTTCTTTTGAAAGAATAAGAACATCTAGGTCAGATAAAGGAAAGATTTCTTGTCTGCCATAACCGCCTACTGCAATTAAGGTGAGATTAGCTTTATTTAATTCAAATTGCTGCCAAAGCTGTTTTAACAGATCATCACAAAACTGTGTACGGTTAGCGATCAGCTCAAAAACGGAATAATCAGTAAAGTGCTGACGTTCAAACTCCTTCAAATTTTCACGCTGAATTTTGACCGCACTTGGCGTGAGTGGAGAGTCGAAATGATAAGGAAAAAGCATAAGTATTCCACAAACAAAACAATTATAAAAAAAGCCCACTATCGTAGGCTTTTAGCTGAACTTAAAGGTTATTCATTATACGTTGAATTCGGCCTTCTGCAATTTCTTCATCACGAATAGTCATCACTTCACAACCAGTTTCTGTCACAACAATTTGATGTTCATATTGCGCTGAATGGCTACGGTCTTTGGTTTTTACCGTCCAACCATCGCCCATAATGCGTACTTCTTTTTTACCCGCATTAATCATTGGCTCAATGGTAAATACCATGCCAGGTTTTAAAATCACACCACCGTCATCAGCATAATAGTGTAAGACTTGCGGTTCACAGTGGAATTCAGTTCCCACGCCGTGACCACAGTACTCACGAACCACGCTAAATCCTTGGCTTTCAGTATATTTTTGTACCGCTTTACCAATTTCGTTTAAACGAATACCCGGCTTAACCGTACGTAATCCCACATAAAGCGCTTCTTGTGCTGCTTCAACCAATTTTTGGCTACGAATATTGGTTTCACCCACGACATACATCTTCGAATTATCACCGAAATAACCGTCTTTAATCACAGTCACATCAATATTGACAATATCACCACGTTTTAATTTTTTATCGTCGCTTGGAATACCATGGCAAACCACTTCATTTATAGAAATACAGGTTGCTTTCGGAAAACCATGATAATTTAAGCACGCAGGAATCACTTTTTGTACATTCACCATGTAATCGTGACAAATGCGATCCAATTCACCTGTGGTAACCCCTTCTTTGACATAAGGCTCGATCATGACCAAGACATCTGACGCTAATTTACACGCTTCACGCAACTTAACAATTTCTTCTTCAGTTCTTAATGGAATGCCCATTATTTCTCCTTATTTAATTCTGATTTATTCGCATATAATAGCACTAATTCCGTGAAAAATCTTGAATGAATTAACAGGTTATTAGATAATACAAGGATTATTTTTAGGAAAGTGGGGATAGAGATATGTCAGATTTAGATATGGCCGTACCGCTAACTTTTACTGATGCGGCAGCCAATAAAGTAAAAAGTTTAATTAGCGAAGAAGAAAACAACGAATTAAAATTACGCGTTTATATCACCGGTGGCGGTTGCAGTGGTTTCCAATATGGTTTCACCTTTGACGATAAAGTCAATGAAGGTGACTTAACCATTGAAAAATCCGGTGTGCAATTAGTGATTGACCCAATGAGTTTACAATACTTAATTGGCGGCACCGTTGATTATACTGAAGGATTGGAAGGTTCTCGTTTTGTGGTGAACAATCCAAATGCAACCAGCACCTGTGGCTGCGGTTCGTCATTCAGCATCTAACATGGATTTTCAATTTACCCATTATCTAGGCAATGTGCATGCCAAATGTTCGATGGAACACATTGCTCTAGCCAATTGGTTTAATTCTGAAGTGCGGTCAAATCCTCAAGCGTTTTTGACCGCACTTTCTGCCTGTGAGCAGATTAAAAATAATGATGAAGTCACGCTGATTGGTTCCGAATACACGCTTTTTATCAATACCGATGAAGTGATGATTCGCGCCAATAATCTTGCAATTGAAACAGATGAAATTTTAGAAGACGACTTCCATTATTATGATGAAGAAAGTATCGCCTTCTGCGGTACAACAGACTTCATCCACTTTCTTAATGCCTATTTTGAATTTATTGCTTAACCTCATTCTCTGAAGCTAACTATTATGTCGGAAACGGAAAACACCTCATCAGAACAACAAGAAACACAAGCGCCAAATAAGCGTCGTTCTTGTAAAATCTTTTTAGCCAAAGCGGCCTTTACTTTAGGGACGCTTGCCGTATTTTATGGTGGCTATTTAGACTGGCAAATTCGCTCAAAAATGGATGGCCAGATTTGGCGTTTACCGGCAGAAGTGTATAGTCGCTTAGAAAGCGTAAAACTGTCTGATAACCTTTCTTTTGACGAAGTGATTCAAATCTTATTGGATAACGAATACCGTCAAACTACTATGATTGCAGCACCGGGCGATTTTAAACTCGAAGACGATACTATCGTGTTACTTCGTCGTGCGTTCCCTTATCCTGATAAGCCTGAACCACAACGCGTGTTACGTCTGCGTTTTACTGATAACAAACTTTCTCGTATTGAAGATTTAGTCAACGTCAAAGCGGTTGATGAATTCCGTCTTGCGCCTAAATTAATTGCCATGTTGGAATCAGACAATGAAGAGCGTTTAGCGATTCCATTACAGCACTACCCTCGTTTACTCATTGATGCCTTATTACTCACTGAGGATCGCCGTTTTTACGATCATAACGGGATTAACCCTATCGGTATTATGCGTGCAATGATAGCCAATATTAGAGCGGGTCAAACGGTTCAAGGCGGTAGTACGCTCACACAGCAATTAGTTAAAAACCTATTTTTATCCAGCGAACGTTCTCTGACACGTAAAGCCAATGAAGCCTTAATGTCATTGGTATTAGATTGGCGATATGATAAAAACCGTATCCTAGAAACCTATCTTAACGAGATTTACCTTGGTCAAAATGGTGATATTCAAATTCACGGTTTTGCGTTGGCGAGCCAATTCTATTTTGGTCGCTCTATCCGTGAAATTAGCCTAGACCAAATTGCCCTTTTAGTTGGCATGGTGAAAGGCCCATCCCTTTATAATCCATGGCGAAATCCACAATATGCACTCGATCGCCGAAATGTGGTGTTAAAACTGATGCTTGATCACCAAATGATTGGGGATGAGCTTTATGACATGTTGAGTAAACGTCCATTAGGTGTACAAGCAAAAGGACAAATTTCACGTAGATACCCTGCTTTCATCCAAACATTACAAGCAGATCTTCGCCGTCAATTAGGGGAAAATAAAACCTCTGCACTACTTGGTGCACGTATTTTCTCCACCATGGACTTAAAACAACAGGAACAAGCTGAAAATGCCGTGGTGAATACGGTCAATCAATTGCAAGTACAAACTAAAAATCCACATTTAGAAGGTGCAATGATTGTCGCGGATTATCACTTAGGTGAAATACGTGCGGTTGTGGGTGGATTACAAACAGAATATGCGGGATTTAACCGTGCCTTAATGTCAAAACGTCAAATTGGTTCTTTGGTAAAACCATCCATTTATTTGACTGCACTGATGAGTCCGGAACAATTCCGTTTAAATACACCGATTCAAAACCAGCCAATCACGATTTATGTTAAAGGTAGCCAACCTTGGCAACCTCGTAACTACGATCGCAAATATAGCGGTTCGGTTATGTTGATGGATGCTCTTGCCCGCTCATTGAATATTCCAACGGTAAACATTGGGATGAAAGTTGGTTTAAGTAAAGTGATTGATACGCAAAAAGCCATGGGTTGGGACAATGTGACTATTCCAAAAGTTCCGGCAACCTTGCTTGGTTCTTACAGTATTTCACCTTATGATGTGACAAAACTCTATCAAACCATTGCAAATCAAGGTGGTAAAATTGAGTTAAGTACCATTCAAAGCATTGCTGATCGTCAAGGAAATATTATTTACGAACACAATACGGTGCCGGATCAAGTGGTGCCGAGAGAAGCGGCTTATCAAACCTTGTATGCGATGCAACAAACTGTAGAACGTGGTACTGCGCGTAGTTTACAAAATGATTATGCGGATCTTCGTCTTGCAGGTAAAACAGGCACCACCAACGATGCCCGTGATACGTGGTTTGTGGGTATAGATGGTAAAAATGTTAGCACCATTTGGTTAGGTCGTGATGATAACGGTGAAACCAAATTAACGGGTGCTTCAGGTGCACTACAAATTTATAAAGATTATTTAAACCGTGTTGTCATTGAAAAACTGAAACTCGGTCAACCTTCTACCATTAAATGGGTTGGCATCAATGCTTACGGCAGTTGGAGTTGTGGTAGCAGTCGGACGATTCCTGTGTGGATAAATAAAGATCAAAACTTCTGCGCTTCTGCACCAACGACGAGCACGGCAACAGCTACCGCAGCGCAGACCACACAATCGCCACAACCTGAGCAACCTGAATCCGCAAAACAAGAAAGTGTATGGGATGTGTTAGATAATAAAGCGCCTGTTGAAGAAGCGGCACCCGCTCAATAAATTCATTTATTTTTGACCGCACTTTTATATCTCCATAAAGCGCCTAACAAAGGCGCTTTATTCTTTTAAGCATACAATCACTCTCCAGACATTTCCAACTCTTGTGAATTTTTTGATCTTCATCACAAAAATTAAAATTATTTATTGTCATTTCACTGATATCAAAAGATAATTATAAATAGGAATTAATTTCATTTTAGGTAATGAGGTAAATAGACGATGCTATTCCGTTCTATTCGATTTTTCTTTTTAATTTTTTCACTCGCCTTCTCTTCTTCACTCTTTGCGCAAGACAACTACCAACAGTGGGTTAATGATATTACGTCGCGCTTAGACAAAACCGCTCAACTTGTCCAGCAAGGTAATACCGATGATGCGCGTACTGAAGTGCAAATGGCTTATTTTGAAGTGTTTGAAAATCTAGAAGGCCCAATTCGTATCAATTTCTCTGCACAAAAAAGTTACCAAATGGAAGCGACTTTTGGCGAGATCCGTAAAATGATCGGTGAAGGTAGTTCACAACAAGAGATTCAGGCTAAAATAGATCAACTCAAAAAAGAATTAAAAGAAGTGTTGCCATCATTGGTTGAAGGCCATCAACTCAATGCTGACGGACAACATGGTGTTTATGATAATCAAGCGATTGCCCCTTATTGGCAGCAAAGTTTTAAAACCATTGATGACTTGATCGCTCAAGGGATCGATGCTTATCAAAATGGTGATCTTGCTAACGCGAAAAAATTGTTCCAACAAGCACAATATGATGGCTATAAAAACTCAGAAATGGAAATGTCCATTCGCCAAAATCGCTCTGCAGAAATCTCAGCAGCGATTAACCAACAGTTTTACAACATCATTCGTTTAAGTGAACAAGCCGATCAAATTACAGAGCTTGGTTATCAAAGCACGCAATTATTACAAGATATTGAAGAAAACTTGCCTAACTTGCCAACCACGCGAGAAGAACAAAATGTTCAATCCAATGCAGCGCAGCAAGCAACTGATAACCAACAAGAGCAAGATTGGAATAAGATTAAACAAGAGATCAACCAACGTATCCAACAAGCGATTGCGCTCTATCAACAAGGTGAAAGTAAAAAAGCGATTCTTTCCGTACAAGACACTTATTTCGACGTGTTTGAAAGCACTGGAATGGAAAACAAAGTGGGTTCTCGTGATAGTAACTTTAAAGCTGAACTTGAAGGCTACTTTACTCGTCTCGTGAGTTTAATGAAAGCTGAACAAGGTGATAAGTTACAAGCACAAGCTGATGGCTTAGACCAGAATCTAACTAAAGCGGTTGAAATGTTACAGGGCGGAGAGCAAAGCGATTGGTCTATGTTCTTATATAGCCTTTTAATCATCCTTCGTGAAGGTTTGGAAGCCTTATTAATTGTTGCGGCTATCGTGACTTACTTAATTAAAAATAACCACCAAGATAAATTGCCAGTTATCCGTCAGTCTGTTTATGTGGCATTAATTGCCAGTGTGATTACTGCATTTATCTTCCAACTTATCTTTGAAAATTCTGGTCAAAACCGCGAATTGCTCGAAGGCTTTACGATGATTTTCGCCGTAATCATGCTCTTTATGATGAGTTACTGGTTATTGTCGAAAGTCGAAGCACAAAACTGGAAACGTTATTTAGAAGGTAAACTCTCAACTGCCCTCACTACTGGCTCACTCATTGGCTTATGGCTGACTAGCTTCTTAGCCGTATATCGTGAAGGGGCAGAAACCGTATTGTTCTACTATGCCCTCGTGGGTGATGCGAAAAGTGCGGTCAGTTTTATTTACCTTTTCGCAGGTATCATTGTCGGTGTAATTATTCTCACCATTTGCTACTTCGTGATGCGTTATACCGTGGTGAAATTACCGCTTAAACCATTCTTTATGTTTACTGGCTCATTTATGTACTTAATGGCCTTTGTATTCGCCGGTAAATCTGTTTTAGAACTCATTGAAGGCAAACTTTTCGAGCCAACGCTGATTAGCGGTGTGCCTGAAATTTCGTGGTTAGGTATTTATCCTTATATGGAAACCTTGATTCCACAAGCAATCTTACTCATCGCAGCCGTATTTGCTCTGTTTATTATGAAATATCAAAGCAAAAAAGCCGCGTAATACCCAACAATCCTTTAGGAGAAAAACAATGAAAAAAGCACTTTTAGCAACAGCATTATTTGCGGGTATTTTTACCGCGTCTACTGCAAACGCATTCCAAGAGTATCCAATCGGTGAAGCGGTAACCATGAATGAAATGGAAATTGCAGCGGTTTATCTCAAACCAATCGATATGGAACCACGCGGCATGGGTTTACCTGCTGCGAAATCAGATATCCACTTAGAAGCGGATATCCACGCAGTAAAAGGTAACAAAAATGGCTTTGGTGATGGTGAATGGATGCCTTACTTAACCATCAACTATACTTTAGTGAATACTGATACTGGTGAAAAACAAGAAGGTACTTTCATGCCAATGGTAGCAGGTGACGGTCCACACTATGGTGCAAACGTGAAAATGATGGGCGTGGGTAACTATAAATTAACTTACCACATCGATCCTCCTTCAAAAGCGGGGATGCACCGTCATACCGACTCTGAAACGGGTGTTGGTCGTTGGTGGAAACCATTTGATGTAAGCTATGAATTCAAATTCACTGGCATCAAATAATCTAAGGTAAATGTTGATTTTACCGACTTGCCTTCCCTTGTTTGTCTGGGGAAGGCAATAGCATTTCATTTAACCTTAAAATATTGTCTGTTTTATCCTATTAAATGGTCAAACTATGAATTATTTTTTTACTTTCCTGCTTCAAGCACTTTTACCTTTTTCATTATTGCTCGGTGTTTATCACAGTAAACAATCCTCTGTAAGTGCAAAAAAAATAATTTGGCTTAGCCTATTCGGTTTTATTGCCGGTATCGTACTGCGCCTTAGTTTATCTACGGGACAAATAACCAATTTAATCGGTTTACTTACGGGACAAATAACCAATTTATTAATCGCCAATGCGGTGATATTGGCGCTATTGATTATCTTTGCCTTATGTTTAATTTTCGGCAAAGGTCGCTTACCTGCCTTTTGGCAAACAGTATTAATGCTCATCGCTGGAAGCTTCTGGGCAAAAGATCCTAATATTACTGCCCTTGTTTCTACTGATGTTATCAATACCGATTCGATCTTACATATAAGTGCGGTCATTTTTGCCTTTGTTTTTTGTTTATGCTTACAAGGCTGGATCGATTTACTTCTAAAACAAGCGGTAAAAACACAACAAAAATCAACCGCACTTTTAAAAGGTGCCATTAGCCTTCTCTTAATTGGCTTGCTTGTTCCACTTATTGGCGAACTCTTATTAATTTTAATGAAACTTCAGGTGCTTGAGCTTACCAAGCCTCGTTTAAGTTTTGTTGCGAAATCAGGCGAAATCACTCGCTGGTTAAATTACATCTGTGCAGCCTTACTCTTCGTTATACTTGCCATCTTTTACGGCAAAATTCATTTATCACGCAAGCAACAAGTTAATGTCACACAAGAACCCATTGAAAAACGCCAAAAATTAGCTGCATTACGTACGTCCTCTCACCTACTCGGTTGGGGATATTTAGCTTTAGCAATTACTTTTGCAACGCAACTTTATTGGGAGCAAATTGCTTCTCGTCCACCACAACTTTCAGAAGCAATTCCTCTGACTTTAGATGAAAAGCAACAAGTCCATATTCCAATTGAACAAGTAAAAGATGGCAAATTACACCGTTTTGTCTGGATTGCTGATGACGGTAAAGCCGTGCGTTTCTTTGTCATTAATCGTCAACCGGATAAATTAAGTCTAGCCGCAGTATTTGATGCCTGCTTGCTTTGTGGTGACCAAGGCTATGTGATGGAAGGTAACCAAGTCGTTTGCGTGGGCTGCGGCGTACATATGTTTATTCCATCTATTGGTAAACCGGGTGGCTGTAATCCTGTACCGATTGAAGATTGGCAACAAACTGAGACTGAAATTCTCATTAATCGAACCGGCTTAGAAGAAGGGCTGAATTTATTTAGCACGATTGTTGAAATCGATGTAAAAGATCCGATTAGTGGCACCCAAATGAAAAACACTAAAACGGAGCACAAATACAATTATGAAGGTAAAACTTACTTCTTTGAAAGTGAGAAAAACCTCGATTTATTCCGTGATAACCCTGAAAAATATTTAGGTAAGGGGGAATAATGCTAGCAAGAATGTTATTCCAATCTTGGCGTTTTAGCATAAAACGTAAGTTTTTAGCCGTGGTGACTATTTTCTTGGCGGCTGGATTAGTCTCTGCACTATTGGCTGTTTCCATTGATATCGGCGACAAAATGGCGAAAGAACTCAAATCTTACGGTGCCAATATTTTAGTCGAACCTGCGAGTAATGCAGCCTTGCCTGGCGAACTCAGTCATAACACTGATTTAAGCAGCCAAGATTTCCTTGATGAAAAAGAACTGCCGAATATTAAAGATATTTTTTGGCGAAATAACATCGTGGGATTCGCTCCATTGTTAAGTGCAAATGTAAAAGCAGAAATTCTTTCTGCAAAAACGCATGAAAAATCGACCGCACTTGAACAAATTAATGTGCTTGGTACATTTTTCGATCACAACATTCCTGTACCAGATGAAGACGATTTCCATACGGGGCAAAAAATTATTAGTCCTTATTGGCATGTTGAAGGGGAATGGGTCAACGACCTTGAAACGCCTGAAGGTGAATTTATTCCTGCGCTCATTGGTGAACAATTAGCGCAACGAACTGGTTTAAAACAAGGCGATAAGATCAAGCTCCACTATAAAAATGATGAACTTGACAATCAAAGTGCGGTTGAAATTACCGGTATTTTATCCACGGGTGGGGCTGAAGATAATCAATTAGTCATGCCGCTCAACGCTGTTCAAAAATTACTGGGCTTAGAAGGAAAAATTCAATCAGTTAAAGTCTCTGCGCTTACCGTACCTGAAAATGACCTTTCTCGTAAAGCGCGTGCCAATACCGATGCATTGGATGCGGAAGAGTACGATCGTTGGTATTGTACGGCTTATGTTTCTTCTATTTCACATCAATTAGAAGAAGCTATCTCAGGCGCTATTGTTCGACCAATTTGGCAAGTCGCTGCATCAGAAGGTGTCGTCATTGGTAAAATCCAGTTATTGCTTGCTGTCGTGACTCTCGCCGCTTTAATCGCGGCAGCCATGGGGATTGCCTCATTAATGAGTACAGGGATCATTGAACGTTCAAAAGAAATTGGTTTAATGAAAGCCTTAGGCGCATACCAATGGCAAATCGCCTTATTATTTTATTGCGAAGCCATTATCAGTGCCTTAATTGGTGGCACTCTTGGTTGTATTGCAGGTTGGGGCTTAGCAAGATTTATTGGTTCAGCGCTATTTGGCGTACCACTGAGTTTCGCTTGGATTGTAATCCCTTGCGTATTGATGCTGTCTATTTTAATTGCTGTGGTGGGCACTTGGTTCCCAGCCCATCGTATTGCCAAACTTTACCCTGTGGAGGTGCTGTATGGCCGCCAATAAAAGTATGTTTTGGCGTTTAATCTTCCAAGCATTACGCCTACGTTTACAACG
Source organism: Parahaemophilus parainfluenzae (assembly GCA_018363335.1). Classification (GTDB taxonomy): domain Bacteria; phylum Pseudomonadota; class Gammaproteobacteria; order Enterobacterales; family Pasteurellaceae; genus Haemophilus_D; species Haemophilus_D parainfluenzae_Y. Next base: position 15,456 of record JAGZOA010000023.1, read on the forward strand.
GGTATTTATTATCTTCTCTGCGTTGACTGTCGGTGCGTCTATTGTTACCGCAATGGCAGCAGTATATTTTGATATTAATACCAAAATGAGCCAAGAGCTCCGTACTTTTGGGGCAAACTTTTACATTGGTGCGGCCAATGGTGGTTTGATGAAAGAGCGCCAATTAAAGCAAATTCTTCATCATGCACCGGATAATTTCATCACAGCAGCCAGCCCTTATTTATACGGTGTTGCGCGAAGTGATTTAGAAAAAATCGTCATTATGGGCGTGTGGTTTGAAGATATGCGTGTGCTTGCGCCTTATTGGCAAATTACCGGGGCAGCTATTAATGTCAATTTTGACGATCGCAATGCCATGATTGGTAAAACCTTAGCTGAACGCCTTAATTTAGGCGTTGGAAGTAAATTAAAGCTTTCTAAAAATGCTGTTGAAAAGCATGAGTTCACGATTAAAGCGATTGTTGAGGCGGGCGATGCCACAGATAACATGTTAATCGTCAGCTTAGAATTTGCACAAAGTTGGTTGGATAAAGAAGGATTGGCAAACAACGCCTTGCTCAATGTGAAAAATGAACAAGGTGATGTTGCACAATTTGCGCAGGACATCATGCAACATCAACCGGATTTAACGGCTCGACCAATTCGAAAAGTCTCCGCTTCAGAAGGGCAGATTTTAGATAAAATCAAAGGATTGATGGGCTTAATCTCATTGGTCATTTTGATTCTCGCTACCCTTTGTGTGAATACCACGTTGATTGCGATTGTTGGTGAGCGAGCAAAAGAATTTGCACTACAAAAAGCCTTAGGTGCCAAACAAAGTGACATCATTAAGCAAATTAGTACCGAGATTCTGATCATTGCACTTTGCGCAATTGTTGCGGGACTGATTCTCGGCTACATCTTGGCACAATTACTTGGATTAACCGTATTCAAATCTTATATTGATATGCGTCTGCCAGTTATTCCAATTACTATCGTCTTATCGTTATTGGTTGCCTTTATTGCGGTGATTGTACCAACTAAACGGGCTTTAAATATTCAAACCGCAAATGTGTTAAAAGGGGAATAAAATGAGTGAATTTGTGATTGAAACGCAACATTTATATAAACGATTCGGGCAAGTCACTGCTTTAGAAGACATTAATATTCAAATTCACCAAGGTGAGTTTATTGCAATCATGGGGGCATCAGGTTCGGGTAAAACCACGCTCATGAATATTCTGACCGGTTTAGATACCGCCAGTGAAGGTAAAGTGATTTTAGACGGCGTCGATGCGGCACAACTGGATGAAGTGGGTCGTCAACGTTTCCGAGCGGAAAAAATTGGTCTAGTCTTCCAACAATTCCATTTGATCCCTTATTTGACCGCACTTGAAAATGTGATGCTGGCTCAGCATTATCACAGTGTGATTGATGAAGCAGCAGCTAAAGCAGTACTCGAACAAGTGGGATTAGGTCATCGTATTGATCACCGTCCAAGCCAACTTTCTGGAGGCGAACAGCAACGCGTGTGTATTGCTCGCGCATTGGTGAACCAACCTCCAGTCATTTTTGCCGATGAACCTACGGGTAACCTCGACGAAAAAAATGAAGAGCTTGTACTGGATTTACTACAAGAATTAAATAGCCAAGGTCGAACCATCGTTATGGTTACACACAATCCTGAATTGGGTGAGTTAACCGATCGTGTTATTTATCTCCATCACGGAAAATTTGTAAAAGAGGACATTCATGAAAAATAAATTCGTAAAACTACTCGCGATAAGTGCGGTCATTTTCGGCAGTGTTTCTTGTAAAGATGAAGTCGCTGCAATTGGCCAAAAAGCACCAGATATCGCTGCCTATGATTTACAAGGTAAAGAGGTGAAACTTGATGATTGGAAAGGCACTCGTCTACTGACATTCTGGTCTGAAACCTGTGGTCGATGTGTCGCTGAGTTAAAAGAATTTGAAAAATTGGCTGAAGCTAATCCAAATAAGGTCCAACTTATCGCTATTAACGTAGATGGTGATAAAGTGGATACTAAAGCTGTAGTTGCTAAACGTCAGCTTACGTTGCCTGTTATCAAAGATCAATTAAAAATCACAGCAGAACGCTATCAGCTTATTGGCACGCCAACAAGCTTTGTAATCACACCTGAAGGCAATATTCAGGCTAAATATGAAGGGGCAATTCCTGCAGCAGATTTAGATAAATTATTTAAAGGCTAGCCAAAATGCAAAAACGAATTTACTTACTCTCTACACTTTTACCCGTTTTAGGCTTTTTATTTGCCCCCCCTGCGCTTTCTGCCGAAGCTGACTTAGTGAAAGCAGAAAAGGTATATAAACGCTCTTGTGCAACTTGTCATGGGAAACAAGGCGAAAAACCAGCAATGGGTGAGTCAAAAATTATTAATCAACTAAAACCAGAAGAAATTTCAACCGCACTTTCAGAACGAAAAGCGGGAAATATTACTGGTGCAGGAAGCCCTGCAAAACAACGTTTAAGTGAGCAAGATATTCATAATTTAAGTGAATATATTCAAACACTAAAATAGTTTTGAAATTTTTTTAAACTAATTTTAAAATGTAAGGTCTTAGAAAGGGCTTAGTTTTTATAAGCTAAGAAATTTTTTATATATCAATAAAGGATTGTTTATGAACAAATTTACTAAAATCAGTGCAACTGCATTATTTGCATTATTCTTAACTGCTTGTGATAAGCCAGCTGATAAACCAGCTCCAGCAAAACCTGAAACAACTCAGCCTGCGCCAGAAGCTAAACAAGAAGCAGCAAAACCTGCTGAAGCGACACCAGCTCAAGAACAAGCTGACTACAACAAATTACTTGAATGGAATGCAAGCCAAGCTCAAGCTCAAATGGCTGCACAACAAAAACTTCAATCTGATTTAACTGCTGCGGTTCAAGCAAAAGATGAGAAGAAAATTGAAGAAGCAATCAAAACTTTCAACAAAACTGTTGAAGATACTATTGCAAGCTTAGATAAATTAGAAGTTGCTTCACCTTCAGTGAAAAACATCAAAGATCAAAATAAAGAAGTACTTGCATTATCAAGTGAATTATTAGTTGATCAATTAAACTTAGCAACTAAAGCACCAACTGAAGAACAAACTAAAACTTACCAAGCTAAAGTTGAAAAACTACAAGCTGCAGTAGCTAAATTACAAAAAGACGGTGCTGATTTAGCACAAAAATTTGCACCTGCAGCACCAGCTGCTCCAGCTGCAAAATAATTAAGCGTTGAAGATGAAAAAACCTTACTGTAACAAGTAAGGTTTTTTTATTCTCTTATTTTAGTATTCTGTTTTTCAACACATCAACAAATCGTTCTGTTGCCCCTTCCCAACGATCTAAATATAACGCAGGCTCAATCAACTCTAATTCATTCAATAAAAATGTATTGTCAATAATTGTTCCATCTACGCGTGCATAAACAGGCATTTCAGGCAATTTATGTAAAACATGGCGAGCTGTTTCAATAATATAATCATCAACCTCAACAGGGATAATTTCAACTTTATATTGTGAATTTGCTCGCCATTCATTTTGAGGTGGCTGTCGGCGAATAGCATGACTAAATACACCATTGAAAAAAATCAAACTGGTTTCACCATTTGTTGCCACTTCAGGAATAAACGGCTGTAACACAACTTGCTCACCATACGCAGAAAGATCAGGTAACGTTTCACCTTGTTTAAGTTTTGTCACCAAATTACCGCTCTGCCCTACAGCAGGTTTAATGACAAATTCAGGCCAATCTTGGCGTTCAAGTGCGGTCAAAATTTCAGATGTTTTTGTTAAGCAAATAAGGGTTGGGATGACATTGATACCCCAATTATGTAAATCACATAGATAGCCTTTATGACTATTCCATAACATTAATCCCGCAGGATTGATAAACGCATTCTTATGTTGTTTAATCCATTGAGTAAATTCATTGTAGAAATTTGCGTAATCCCATGCCGCTAAAGGCAGAATAAACTGACTCCGTAATGTTTCTTGCCAAGGTAAAAATTGAGTAGGAATACCTTGATTAGAAAGTTGTGTTTGTACAGGGATAAGATTTTGAGGGGCTGAAGGATACGTTTTGCAAGTGGTAATTGTAAGCATAGTAAATAATAACAGGTTTGAAGCATTAAGAAGATGCGCCAATCATCAAACTGGCGCATCAATTTCAACGATTATTTTACTTGAGCAAAATATTTTTCAAGACGACCTTTGTTCGTCATTGATTTCTTCTCAAGATCTTTCACCACTTTCTCTGCTTGTTCTTTGTTTGGTAGATTATCCCCCACTTGAATCACACCATTCATATTCATTGAACGGTGTACTGGGCAGGTATAAACATAAACACCCTCTTTATCTAAAGTGATCGTGAGTTCCTGATCTTCTTCAGATTGGAATTTTTGAGCACCTTCAGGAATTGCTTTGCTGTGCACAAAGTGACTTTTATTTTCTGGACGGAATGTCACGGTATCACCTGGTTGTACTTTTAAATAACCCGGTTCAAAAACCATTGAGCCTTCACTGTTAGAATTCAGCATTTTGATGTCATAATGTGCGGCTTGAGCAGCAAAACTTAATCCTAATAATGCTGCAAGTGCGATTTTTTTCATTTTCATTTCCTTACTTAAGAATGTGCTGATTTACGTTGCGGACGAACCACCGGCAAACCTGCGCTACATTGTAATAATTCAACGTTTACACGATATAAACGATTAATGGTTTCGACTTGTAAAACATGATGAGCATCACCCACGCCTTGCACCTTACCTTCGCCGAGTAAAATCAACTCATCTGAAAATTGAGCGGCAAGACTTAAATCATGTAATACCATTATAGTAATCAGATTTTTCTGTTTCGTATAGGTGTAAACTTCTTCTAATAGATTAAGCTGATGATGCATATCTAACGCACTCACCGGCTCGTCCAACATTAAAATCTGTGGCTCACGTAATAAAACTTGGGCGAACATCACCATTTGACGCTGTCCGCCACTGAGATTCAGAATATCACGATGGGCTAAATGACCGATGCCTAATTGTGCCATAATACTTGCCGCTTCAGTGAGAAGCTCATCGCTTACTCGCATCGTTAGACTATCCATTCGTCCCAAAAGGACAACTTCAAGTGCGGTCAAGCTTGCATCTACCCGGCTATCTTGAGGCATATAACCAATTGGTTTACGCCAATCTGCTAACTTCGTCCGTTCTAGCTGTTTGCCTTGATAGGTAATCATTCCTTCATGTGGTAATTCACCAAAAATGGTTTTCAGCATGGAGGATTTTCCTGTGCCGTTTGGCCCAAGTACCGTATACACTTTACCTTCTTCAAAACGGACATTAATGTGATCTGCAACGGTGAGATCACCTCGTTTTACCGTAAGATTCTTTAATTCTAACATTATTGTCCTCTCTTGTTATTTAAAATAATCCAAAAGAAGAAAGGCACCCCAATAAAAGAGGTAACAATCCCCACGGGGAACAATGCACCAGGGATAATGACTTTGGATAATACCGAAGAAAGGGATAAAAATGCTGCACCGACTAACATTGCGCCCGGTAAGAAGAAACGTTGATCTTCACCAAGTAACATTCGAGCAACATGTGGTGCAACTAAGCCGATAAAGCCAATCACGCCCACAAAACTAATTGCCGTCGCCGTCATCATTGCGACAAGAACTAATACCTTGATACGTAATACTTGCAAATTGATCCCAAGACTCGCCGCACGATCTTCACCTAAACGAAGTGCGGTCAATTTCCAAAGCTCTTTTGAAAGTAATGCTACGCATATTGTCGTCACAACAGTAATGATGACTAAGCTTTGCCATGTGGCTTTATTTAAGCTACCAAATAGCCAGAAAAGAATTTGTTGCGAGACTTCCGGCGCTGAAATAAATTGCACCAATGAAAGTAAGGATTGGAAAATAAAGAGCAATGCAATCCCTACCAGTACGAGCATTTCAGAATTAAAACGACGTTTAGACGCAAACAAGAAAAGAATCCCAGATGCGAGCATGGTCATGACAAATGCACCAATTGGCACGGCAACTTGTACTGGTAAACCAAAGCTTCCGAAAGCAATCACAATAGAAGCACCAAAACCTGCCGCAGCAGCAAGCCCCAATGTATAAGGACTTGCCATGGGGTTATTTAATAAGGTTTGGATCTCTGCCCCACCTACAGCTAAGGTTGCCCCAACTACAAGCGCCATCAAGGCCATCGGTAAACGTAAATTATGCACAATATTGTCTGTCATTTTATCGACTTCACCGATATCGAATAACGAATTCACAACTTCCGATACCGATAACATTGCAGGGCCAGTCATCACATCGAGAATAAGACTGACCACGCCAATCACAAGAAAAGATAAAATAACAAACCAGCGTTTGCGTTCAAGCTTACGCTGGTTAGCCACAATATCTGCTACAACAGAATTGTTTTTCATTGATTAGTATTTTCCTTATTTAGTTTCAGGGAAAAGATAAATCGTACCTTCCGGAGTAACCGGTAAGTAGTTTTTATAGAAATTTAAGTAAGTTTGTTGCGGATCTAAATCTTTAAACAGATCAGGATACGCCGCTTTAGCCACAAACTGAACAGATGCGCTGTCTGATAAAGTACGAGAGTTAGCATGATATGCTGCATAAACACGGTTATTTTTCACTGCCGGTAATTCAGCCCAGCCAGCACGTTGTTTGAATCCATTTAAACGACCTTCCGCTTCTGCTTTTTCAATACCAAAGCCCATTACCATACCTTCTTGATTTTTCTTCAATTCAGTTTCACGGCCTGTAATAATAATCGCATCCGGTTTCGCGGCTAATACTTTTTCAGCAGCTAATGTGCCCCATTTACCGATTTCTGCAGGTGCAACGTTTTCTGCGCCTACAAGGCTAATCATTGAGCCCCACATGCTTGAGAAGAATGTCATCCCTTGTTCAGCAGGACCACCACGACCAAACTCCACGTACACTTTCGGTTGTTTTGCTAATTTTGCATTTTTAACCGTCGTTTGAATATGCTCTACAATGTCTTTGTATTCTTTCGCAATTTTTGCTGCGCGATCTTTCTGACCTGTTAATTCGCCAATAATTTCAGTAGATTTGATGTGTTTATCTAAGGTTTGAGCGTTGTAATCTAATACAACAATTGGAATACCCGCTTCATTGATAGCATCTAAATCAGATCCTAGCATTTCGTACTGCCAATCAGCTAAGACTAAAAGATCCGGTTTTAATGAAAGCACTTTTTCCACAGAGAACGTGCCTTCTTCTACTTCACCTACATCATCTAATTGATTCAATTTTGGCACCGCTTTGCTGAATAACTCCCAGCTTGCTGGTGCCCAAGAAGACCATACTTTCTTAGAAAAACCGACAACGTTATCTAACGCTTTGTCACCACCGACTGCCATATAATCTTGGTAATAGAAACCAAGTACCACGCGTTTTGCCGGTAAATCTACAGTGACTTCACGATCAAGTATATCTTTTACTTTCACGGGATCCGCATTGGCAAAACCTGCACTTAAACCAAGAATAGTAGCAATCGCTAAAGTTGAAAAACGTCTTTTCATAAGAAAAATCTCCTGAGTAAAATTAAACGATTCCAATGATAATAATTATCGGTATGCATAATACCGAAAACGATTGCTAAATTCAACTCAGGCGTTTAATTATTCTTCGTAAGCTTCGTCAGTTAATGTTTTTAAGAATGCCTCTAACGCATTAATCTCTTCATCTGTAAGTGGTTTGGCTTTTAAAACATCAGGATTAATGGTTTGAGCATATTCAGGCTTATCCCAAGCTTTTCCTGTTTCTGGATTGATTTTACGATTAGGATTATTAAAACTGTCTTTAAATAGCAAAACAGTTTTTAAATCACGGAAAACGCCGTTATGCATATAAGGTGCTGTGACGCTAATGTTACGCAATGTTGGCACTTTAAATTTACCTTTTTGCTTTTCATCGCCTTTCACCATCGGATTATCCAATAGTCCATTATCCACATAATCAGCCGCAAGTTTATTTAACTTAATTAACGCTTGGTTACTTGGCACGCCGATATTGTAATAGCGATAATTCGTAAAGGTTTCTTTTGCTGAGTTCGCATCACTTGATTGATGGCAGTTACTGCAGTTTGTTCGTGTTTTATCGAAAAATAATGCCTTACCTTCCGCTTCAAGTGCGGTCAATTCCGCTTCATTTTTTAATGCACGATCATATTTTGAAGAAAATTGCGCAAATAATTCATGCTTTTCGAACTCCGCAATGGCTTTTTCCATAATGGCATAGATTCTGTCGGTATCTTCCCAAATTCTTTCGCCATAAATATTCGTAATTGCCTTGTAATAAATTGCATTCGCTTTTAGACGTTCGACAATCGATTTTTTATCTGGCATGCCCATTTCTACAGGATTAACTGGTGGACCTCCTGCTTGCTCGGCTAAATCTTTTGCACGCCCATCCCAGAATTGTCCGCCAACATAATCTTGAATTTTTTCATCGAAATGAAAATCCGGTGAGAACATCGCATAAAGTGCTGTGTTGGCATTGCGATTGCCATGAAGATGAGGATTATCCCCCTCGGAGACCATTTGATTTGCCGAATTTTTACGTTGATCCACAAAGGCGGTACCCGGGTTGTGACAAGTTGAACAGCTTTGTGTTTTATTAAAAGAAAGCGATTTATCAAAAAACAGAACTTCGCCCAATCCTTGATAATTCAATTCTTTTTCCTTAGCTTGATCAGCTAAGGCATAATTGCTCTGCATCAAAGGTGCAAACAATAAAATAGAAAGCCATTTTTTTTGCATCGTGTTCTCCAAATATTCAAATTACAGATAAAAAATAATCCAACAAAGCTTTGTTGGATTATAAAAGGAAAATAATTTTCTACAAGCCGGTTGCCATCTTTATGCGATCAGCAAACATACCAATACTCACGCCAAAATAGTTCGATTTGTTCCAATCTAAAATTGTGCGGTAGTTATTGGAGACCAAGAATGCGCGCCCAACTTCTTTATCGGGACGAACTAACCAAAGATCGGCTTGCGAAAGTGCGGTCAATTTATCTTGTTCTTGTTGGCTGAAGCTCGCTAAGGTGACACCTTTAGACTGCCAGTCACTGAGTGAACGAGCTTTGTTTTTCTCAATGCCTGAAAGCGATAAATCTAATGGTTGATTTAATGTTACCTCAACGCCCCAAGGCAATTTGTTATCCCAACCTACAGTGTGGAGATAATTTGCAATTGAAGCAAACGCATCAAATTGGTTCGTCCAAATGTCCTTCACACCATCATTATTACCATCTGCTGCATAATTTAAGAATGCGCTTGGCATAAATTGAGTTTGCCCCATTGCGCCCGCCCAAGAACCTAACATTCTGTGACGTTGAATATGATCACGTTCTAACATTTTCATCGCATTCACAAATTCTTTACTGAATAAGGCTTCACGTCTGCCATCAAATGCTAATGTAGCTAAAGCGGAAAGCACATCATAGCTGCCTTGGTAGTGACCAAAGCTACTTTCCATACCCCATAAGGCAAGGATGTATTCCTGTTGAACACCATAACGTTGGCTTGCTTGTTGTAATGGTGCTTGTACTTCCCAATAACGCTCTTCGGCAATATCCACTTTGTTTTGAGTCAGTACTTTATTCAAATAATTGGTTGTGCCGTTTGGATTAGGTAATTGAGGTTGATCTGAATTACGCTTGCTTCTACCCGCTTGCGCACGATCTAAATCCACAGCCTTTTGCATATATTGAATATTATTTTGTGCATTCAATACTGAAGCTGACACACCTTCTGCTGCCGCTTTGCTTTTTAAGAACTGCACATAATCATTAAAGTTATCTAAGGTTCTTGGCTTGCTGTAAACAGCGTTGCTACTTACCTTGCTTGATGACATTGTTGTCGTCGTACTGCTTGAACAACCCACTAATAAAAGTGCGGTCGATAACGCAGTCATTTTTAACGTTGAGATTAAATTCATTTGTTTTCCTTTTTTAATTATCAAAATATCGCATTATTTGCGTAAAAATTGGTTATAAACAGCTTTCAATAATGAGGTTGGTAATAAGCGAGAACCTGAACGCAAGGCAAAGGTGAATAGGCCAGAAAATAAGCCTTGAATACCTAAGCGATGTTTCAATTTAAACAAACGCCATTCTGCTTTCGCTTGGTTTAAACCACGACGACGCCCTACCATACCATTGCCCACGCGAGCATAAACTAAAATATCCGGCAAGTTTGCCACTTTCTGGCCTTGTGCTACAAGCTTAATCCAAAGGTAATAATCTTCCTGTAAATCTTCATATCCACCACAATTAATGACCGCACTTTTTTGATACGCGACCGTCATGTGATTGAACGGACAACGTTTTTGCGTAAATTTAACGATATCTTGTGCATCAGTCGGTACATTACGATATGCCACGATATCTTGAATATTTTCGCCAAACTCAGCAATCTGCCCACCGAAAATAATCGTATCCGGATGTTGCTCAATAAACGCCACTTGTTTCGCGAAACGGTCTGGTACACAAATATCATCTGTGTCCATACGGAAGACCCAATCGTGAGAACAATGTTTTAATCCTTCATTGAGCGCTTTACCTAAACCTAAATTTTTAGGCAACTTCACTAAGTTTAAGGGTAATTTGGTTTCAAATTCAGAAACCACGGCTTCCAATTCTGGCGTTACCGCACCATCAAACACCAATACGATCTCATCTGCTGGATGGGTTTGAGCCACTAAACTTTCAAAACATTCTCTTAAATATTGTGGATTTTCCTTAATGTATAAGGACATTAAAACTGAAAATTTCATACTTCTCTATCTAATAAGTTATCTACATAAACCGTTTCAAATTAATTGCCAATTTAGGTGAAATTAAAACCACAAAGGCAATGACTAGCTGCTTAATACTTTTCGTTAATTTAAAAATCTCAAAATAGTAAAAAGCCGCTTTACGGGATAAATTCATTATATGTGGGTAAGCCAACATATACTGTGCGTTGATGGCAAAATTCTTTTCTTGCTCTGCCGTTTTCACATAATTTTCACGGATATAATCAATCGCTTTTTGCGTATTAGTCGTATCCGTTGATACGCTAGAACGCTTAGTATGGAACGTACAATAAGTTAATGGTTCTGCTACTTTGCACGCTTTAAACGTTGGATCTTGCACAAGTTTCAGCAAGAAATCATAGTCTTCCAATGAACGAAGTGCGGTCGATAATCCGCCAATTTTTAAAAACAGATTTTTTTTCACCCCAATCATCGGCATACCACCGATTTTATTCGCCAGTAAAATTCGCTCTACGCTAATCTCTTGTGGCTCAATCGGATTGGTCACATAGCTAAAACCTTCATTCACCATTTCACATTTTGCAGGATGATAAACAAAGTTAATATCGGCATGATCTGCAATCACATCGGCTAATTTCTGACATTTATCATTTGCAAAACGATCGTCGTCATCAAGGAATAACAACCAATCATTATCGGCATTTCTTGCCCCGATATTACGACTTTCTGCGGCACCTTGATTGGTTTCGTTACGAATCACTTTAACTGCAAATGGATAAGATTGTGTCACTTCAACAGGTTCTTTCGAGCAGTCGTCCACAATCACCACATCAAAATTATAGGCAGTCTGCTTGGTTAAACTTTCCAATAACGCAGGAATTTCTTCTTTTCGATTATAAGAAGGCACGATGATACTAAACATCTTTCGGCTCCTTTTGTTTAAATAAAATAAGCTGTTTACCGTGAGTGCCAAAAAGCGATAAGAACATCAACATCACGAACATAATGCCAGGGAAAGCAAAGGTGTCTGCTTTGATGTTACAGAACGCTAAAATCACGAAAGCAGAAAGAATAAATTTCCAGCTGCCATCAAACCAATTTAAGGCGACTTTGCGTACAAAATAGAATGTCACGGCAAAACACACTAAAGCATAAGACACACCACCATAAAGAATTTGGCGTAAGAAACCGGAATCCGTATGCCCATAGTAACGGCCAACTTCTAACTCACCGGTCATGTACATACCATCGCCATAAATGAACTGCTTAAGTGTTGGCATGAAGAGATGGTTTTTCATCAACGTATCTGTTGACGAACTGACAAATCCTGCTC
>JAGZOA010000003.1:0-114655 GCA_018363335.1 Parahaemophilus parainfluenzae
AAAAATCCCGTTGAACAGTCATCATCGGGATTTTTTGTTTTTAAGTTTATGTAATGCTGCTGCAATGGTTGATGACATCACCCACACGGCATTTTTGCGGTATTTGCTATGAAGTGTATAGAACGCATCGATTAAAGTATCTGCATCAATCTTCGCTACGCCTGCTACTTCAATTTTTTGAAGTTTGCCAAATTGTCGAGTTTTGTCATCTTCGGTTGTGCGTTGGTAGGTTAAGAAGCCTTTTGATTTCTTGTTACCATCACCGGAAGTTAAATCAGTTTCTTCTGTTTCTGTGAAGGTTTCAGAAATTTCATCAGTTAGCCAACCTAAAACATCAATGCTTGAGAAGTCTAAGATTTCTTGTGTAGTCTTAGGATAAGCATAGATTGAATTTAAAGCGATTGTTACTTCATGAAGTTTCGGGGTTGCTGTGCCGTTGCGTGCTGTGCCTTCTGTGCCATGTTCTACTGCTGCACCGCCAGCCGATACTAATTTTTTGTATTCTTTCGCTCCAACCGGTAAGCGTACTACGTTACAAAGTTGGCGCATTACGCTATCGTCTGTTAAGCGTTTCATTACATCTTTGTCTAACTGTGGGATAACTGAATATCCGCCATCTTCACCGTTAGCCGTAGTTAAATTGCGAAGTTCACCAGTTTTTACATAATGGCGTAATTCATCATTTGAAAGCTGTTTCATGTTGCGTTGTTCTACCTGTTGAGATTGTTCGTTAAGGTTACGTTCTTCATCAGCTACTGCCTCATATTTGCTGATTTCATCGCTCATTTGCTTAACTAAATCTTTCAGCTTTTCAAAATCCACCGATTCAGATTCATTTAATGAACGATTTTCTTTTTCTGCTTTTTCAAGCATTGAACGCATTTCTGCGACTTTTTCCGCCTTTTGTTGGCGTAACTCAATTAGTTTTTTAAACATATTCATCTATTCCTTATGAGATTTCTTTGTCTAAATTTAGACGACTTTTATTAAGTCAAAATATAATATATAGTGTTTTGTTTATTAAATAAACACATTATTTTTCAATAGTTTAGTTACGTTTAGATGCGGTAGGATGGCCGTGTTTGATTGGTTGTTTTTTGTACAAAAATTTAATTTAAGCATAAAAAAAAACGGCTAGTAAAACTAGCCGTTTGTATCGGTAAATAGCATTAAGCTACTTTTCGATTTTCCTTTTTAGGACCATGTATTTCTTCGCCTTTAAAAATGTAACGCTCATCCTTCAACATTTTTGGCGCGACTTTGAGAAGTAAATCCATAACTTCGCCACTACGTTTATATACTTCCCGAGTGGAATAATATTTGACTTCTTTCATTTCCTTTACTCCTTCGTTTCTAGATATGCTTGTAGATGATTTTCTAAAGCATCTAACGAAATAATTAAATCTTGGTGACCATCTTCTACAAATCCAAATTGCTTATAGTAGCCACGCAAGGCATCAGCGTCTTCTGCAACGTCTATTAATTTTATAAATTTGCCATTTACCTTTCTCATAAAAATATGACAAGCAAATAGCGAATATAGAAACATCCTCCCTTTAAGGACGGAGGTATCATCAAAATTCTGAATACCATGTATTTCTAAAGTTTCACTGCTATGAATGAACAATGATAAAAAAGCTCCTAGCAATTTGTTCGAGCAACAATCAACATCCTTTAGTTTAACACAAAAATCAAAACTGTCATCAGGATCATATTTATTAATAATACAATCCCAGTTTATGTCGCCCCATCCACTAGAAAGAATTCTAAAATCCTGATCTCTTATGGGTCCTACTGCTAAAGAGGGCGACAGAACATCCATCAGCATTTGAAAATCACTGATTGAAGCTCTAGCTATCTGTTCTAAATTCATATAGAAAATATAAATATTAACTTTTGTGGCATTTTACAACCGTAGTTTTAAATTATCAATAAATTAAATTTAACAAACTCAATTAATACTATCCCCCCCCAAAAAAAAGTGAACAAAGGTGAACAATGGTGAACAGTTGGTGAACAATAGAAAAGAATATAACTATATAATAAATAAAGAGTTTTAAGGATTGGTGAACAAGGTGAACAGTTTTTCTATAAAATTTTTAACACGCGGCTTATTAGTGGTATTATGGCATCAGAAACTATCATAAATTTGTAGTGAATTTGAGTTTTAGTAACAAGCTTAGTAACAAGATTTTAGCCATTCAAAAATAAACATTTAAAATCAATATAATACAAGTTAATTCGGGTTCAGCTAGTGCACCACCTATCAAAGCCAGTAAATTTCTACTGGCTTTTTCCCTCCCTAAATTCTACTTCAAAAATCAATCACTTACACACAACCAACTCAACCTGTCACTAAAATTTCAAGCCTTGAATATTGCTAACTTTTAGGTATTTTTGTATAGTTTTTGACGTTAATTCTTTATAAACGATTTTATTTTCTCTCTATACTAGTAAACTATAACAAAAAATTCAGATCATCATTGGAGTAATAAAAGATAAGATTGAAATATTCTAGATATAACTATTACAGACCAACACTGTATGTTATTGAACTGTAATAACTAACCGAGACCTAAGGAGAAAACATGGCAGATGTAAGTATTAGAAAATTATATTTGGATCCTAAAAATCCAAGACATATCCCAATTGAAAATCAAGAAGAAATTATCAGTTATCTCATTGAAAATGAGAAAGTAAAAGAGCTTGCAAAAGATATTGCAAAAAAAGGAATGACGAACCCATTAGATCTTGTTGGAATTATTACTGAAAATAACAAAAAATTAGTAATCGAGGGTAATCGTCGCGTTTGCGCTTTAAAGCTACTAGATAAACCAAGTTTGGCACCTAAAAAGTACCAAAAATATTTTACAACTTTACAGAAAAAAGTAAAAAATCAAATAACTAAAATTCCCGTCCATGTATTTTCAAATAGAGATGATGCATTACCGTGGTTATCTACTTTGCATACAGCAAGTTCAAATACGTCAAGAAAACCTTGGAGCCCTGAACAAAAAGCTCGCTTTGATGGAAAGCCGAATCATGCTGCCGCGTTGACAATTCTTGATTTTTCATTAGCGAATAATTTAATTTCTCCTGAAAAATCTCAGAAAGTAATTACAACAATAACGCGAATGTTAAGCACTCCGGAGGTAAGGAAAGCTTTCGGTATTACCACCGGTGTCACAGAACGCAATATTCTCATTAATATTACAAAAGAAGAATTCACCGCGATTATTACCCAATATTTTAATGATTTTGATGACCCAAATTACAATATAGGATCCCGCTCAAAAATAGAGAATCGACTAAACTATATTCAATACCTAGACAAAATTGGGAAAATTCCAAGCAACAAGTTAGATAAAGAAATTGAATTAATTCCAGGTATATCATCTACAACACCTACAAGCAGTGCAATTTCACAAAAAAATACTACACAAAAGAGAACTACTAGGACGACTAAAGGTAAATCAGCACAATTAATTGATTATGATTTAGAGATCCCCGTAAGTAAAATACAATCAATTTATTCTGAAATTAATACCATGGATATAGAAAAGCATCCCTACGCAACAGCAGCATTACTACGTGCTCTAATTGAACAAAGTTGCGACTATTTTCTATTAAACTCTGGAAACTCTATACAATTTCATGAAGGTTCTAAGACTCAAAAAACTGATGAGAATTCAAAACTTAGAGAAAAGATTCTTGGCATCGCACAGTATTTCAAGGCAAATCAACATTTAGAGGATAAAGAGTTATCTGCTCTAACCAATGAATGCGCAACAAAGAAAGATGGTGCGGGAACATTGAATTTATTACATGGTGTACTACACAATTATGCGCACAATATTTGCTCAGCACAAATTATTAGCGCACATAATAACCTTCGTCCATTTATTATTGCAATGTGGCAAAAATTCCGCTGGCCAAATACAAACTAAAGAATTATAATGACGAGCATGTATTAATAATAGGCTCTGATTATGTATCATACTCCATTAAGATATCCAGGGGGCAAAGCTAAATTTGCCCCAACAATAAAATCAATTATTGAAAATAATGACCTACACGGGCACTATGTAGAACCATATGCTGGTGGAGCTGGCGTTGCTTTAGATTTGCTTTTTAATGGTGTCTGTACAGATATTCACATCAATGATCTAGATTTGGCCATTTATCACTTTTGGAAATCAATCACTGAGGAAACAGAAGACTTTATCAGATTGGTGTCCAAAACAGATGTGACCATTGAGGAATGGCACAAACAAAAAGAAATTCTTAAACAAGATGATATTTCTCCTATAGAGCGTGGTTTCGCGGCGTTCTTCCTAAACCGTACCAATCGCTCTGGCATATTAAAAGGTGGAGTAATAGGAGGATTACAACAATTAGGTAATTATAAATTAGACTGCCGATTTAACAAAGAAACACTAATCAAACGAATCCAAAAAATTGGTTCTCTGAGTAATAAAATTCATGTATATAATCGGGATACTGGAAAATGGTTATTAGAGATAGATAACCTTATACCATCTAACTCATTAATTTATCTTGACCCGCCTTACTATGAAAAAGGACAAGGACTGTATCGTAATTTCTACAATCACCAAGATCATAAGTCAATAAAAGAAAAGCTAATTAAAGTTAAAACTCCTTGGGTTGTGTCTTATGATAACAATCAAAATATTAGGGATATTTATCAACAATACCGACAGGAAGAGTATATATTGAATTATTCAGCTAGCAAAAAAATGAAAGCAACTGAAGTTATAATATACAGTGATAGTATTAAGTTGCCACATAGGACATTAGCGATATCTAACTAAAACTAGTATCTTATAACGAAATCCCAAGCTTTTTAGCTTGGGATTTTTC
The DNA here is from genome assembly GCA_018363335.1 of Parahaemophilus parainfluenzae. Lineage (GTDB taxonomy): Bacteria > Pseudomonadota > Gammaproteobacteria > Enterobacterales > Pasteurellaceae > Haemophilus_D > Haemophilus_D parainfluenzae_Y. The sequence continues at coordinate 4,882 of JAGZOA010000003.1, forward strand.
TTTTTATCCCCTGCTTAATTTGAATGAATCTTTTCTGAATAAACCATATAAATAAATGAAAATAATTTGCATTGAACAACGAAAACGTTTTCGCTATACTTGTAGCTCTTTTATTATCTATTGGGAAGCGATTATGAATTTTAAATTAAGCCTTATTTCAACCGCACTTTTAACCAGTTTTTCCATTTCTACGTTTGCAGAAACTGAGCAAACCGTAGATACAAACACCGAGACGCTTGAGCAAATTAACGTTCAAGATACGGGAATTAAACAAAATGGTTATCAAACGACAGGGACATCAGTTGTATCAAAAGCTGAAGTACCAGTATTCGACACGCCAAATACAGTAAATATTCTTTCAACTAAACTACTAGAAGATCGCAAACCTGAATCACTCATTGATGCGCTTTATAACGTCAGTGGTGTAAGTCAAGCGAATACGTTAGGTGGTATGTTTGACTCCATTCAAAAACGTGGTTTTGGTGGAAACCGTGACAACTCAATTATGCGTAACGGTTTACAAGCTGGCCCAGCTAAAAACTTTAGCGCGACAACTGAAACCGTTGAAGTTTTAAAAGGACCTGCATCTGTACTTTATGGTATTCAAGATCCAGGTGGTGTGGTTAATATCATTACTAAAAAACCACAACAAACACCTCGCTATGTCATTGGTGGAACTTTAGGTAATCATAGCCTATGGGGAACACAATTAGATTTCACTGGTGGGTTAGGAAATGGTTTCGCTTACCGCTTTATCTATGATAAACAAGAAAAAGACTACTGGCGTAATTTTGGCAAAGTGAAAAACACGACTTACGCACCATCACTTTCTTGGGAAAATGATAAAACTAAAGTGCTTCTTTCTTATGAACACAAAGATATTCTTGAGCCATTTGATCGTGGTACTAATCTTTTAACCGCGACCAATGCCTTACCGGATATTCCAGTATCGCGTCGTTTAGATGAACCAAATAATGAAACAACCGCAAAAACCGATAACATTGATTTTAAAATTGAACACAAATTAAGTGATGGTTGGAAATTAAATGCGGGTTATAGCTATGCGCGTTACAAATATTTCTACGATCAAGCTCGTATTACAAATATTAACGTCACAGATGTTGCTATCCCTGCAGTTAAAAATAAAAAGGGCGAGATTACCTCTCCTGAATTAAGTGCACGTCATGTACGCCGAGAGATTGAACAGCAACAAGGTGACCAGCGTGTTCATAGTGGCACATTAAATATTGTCGGTGAATTTGGTATTGGTGATATTGCTAACCGCTTTGTAGCCGGTATTGATGCAATGCGTAATATTCGTGATCTTGGACCGATTTATAACAAAGGTATTACAAATTCAGATATTAATATTGATAATCCAAACTATACCAGCCCTGTTGCAGCACATAAAAATGGTAATGGCAACGCCTACCAATATAACTATCTCAAAACCGTTGGTGTTTATATTCAAGATACCGCCTACTTTACAGATAACTTTATCATGACGGGTGGTTTACGTTATGAGTACTTTGATCAATTTGCAGGACGTCATTGCTTAAATGCAGCAAACTGTAAAAAAGGTCAAAATCTAACAAAAACCGGAAATACCGATCAGCACGATGGTAAATTATTGTATCAATTAGGTGCCGTATATAAATTTACGCCACATATTGCGACCTTTGCGAACTACTCTGAGTCTTTCCGTCCACAAATGAGTGTGGCAACACCTGTGAGCGGAGATTTAAAACCTGAACAAGGCAAATCGTTCGAAATTGGTGCAAAATATGAAAACTCAGGTTTCAATGCGACACTTGCATTATTCAATATCAGCAAACGTAATGTGGCTGAATCCGTTGGTTCTGGTTCAAATGCGCAATTGAATATCGTCGGCAAACAACGTTCTCGTGGTGTGGAATTTGATCTTAATGGTCAAATTACGGATAGTCTAAGCGTAGCGGCTAACTATACCTACACCAAGGTAAAATCACTTGAAAATGAGCGTTATCCTGATGCGGTAAATCAACAACTTTCTGGTGTACCAAAACATCAAGCTTCCCTATTCCTAGCTTATAACGTAGGTGAATTTGATTTTGGTAACATCCGCGTTGGTGGTGGTGCTCGTTATTTAGGTTCTTGGCATGCTTATAACAGTGATTACACAAAAGCATACAAATTACCTCATGCCGTGGTATATGATGCCTTTATTGCTTACGATACCAAAATCTCTGGCAAGAAAGTCTCTTTCCAACTTAACGGTAAAAACTTAGCAGATAAAACTTACTATCCATCCACTTCTGGTAACGCAACAAACACATTGATCCCAGTTGCATTAGGTTATGGACGTGAATTTATCTTCAACACGAAAGTTGAGTTTTAATTGAGCGCACAATACGAGGGCGAATCATTTCGCCCTTTTTTCGTTTTTTACTTTATGGATAATCAATGAATTGGCAAACTGAACTTAACTCAAGTTTAAGCTGGATTTTGACCGCACTTTTCTGGGTAATTGTGTGCTTTAGCGTGACGGCACTCGCACTCAAGCAAACCACATTCGGTCAGAAGTTTTGGCATATTGCATCCCCTTCGATTAATCGCCGTAACGGCATCAAAATCATCGTTATGCTACTGGTGTTGTTTACCATGATTTTGTTAGAAGTGCGCTTTAGCGTACTCAACTCTTTTTTCTATAACGGGCTTTATAGCTCAATGCAGGAACTAGATGCGGATAAGTTTTGGTTCTTTGCAAAACTGAATGCCCTCTTAGTATTGGTACAAGTTATCCACTCCATCGCCGATTATTTCTTGCAACAAGTATTTGAAATCCGTTGGTTGGAAAGCTTGAATAAAGTCCTTGTTAAACGATGGTTAAAAAATAAAAAATACTATCGCCTCAAATACGAAAAAGATCTGCCCGATAATATTGATCAACGTATTGAACAAGATGCACGTGAATTTATCAGTAGCACCGTCAAAATTGTGCGCGGTATGATTAATTCTATTTTGACTACCATAGAATTCACCATTATTCTTTGGTCACTTTCTGGAATATTAAGTCTTTTCGGTTTGAATATCGAAAAAGGCGTCGTTTTCTTTATTTATGCCTTTATTATCCTGGCAACATTAATGTCTGTATGGATTGGTCACCCTTTGATCAAGCTGAACTTCAATAAAGAAAAACTCAATGGTGACTACCGTTATTCTTTAATTCGAGTGCGAGATAATGCGGAAAGTATTGCATTCTATCAAGGTGAACAGCAAGAACAGCATTTACTGAAAAACAAATTTGCCGAAATTATTCATAACCGTTGGGCAATTGTATTAAGAATGTTGGGATTAGACGGCTTTAATGGAAGCGTCACACGAGTGGCGAAACTCTTACCGTTAATGCTGCAAGCCCCTCGTTTTTTCACTGGACAAATCAAACTGGGCGATATGCACCAAACTGTGCAAGCATTTAACCGATTAATGACCGCACTTTCCTTCTTCCGTTTGTTCTATGAAGAATTTACGCTCTACCAAGCGCGTTTAAATCGTCTTTATGGTTTTATGACGAAGTTGGATGAATTAGATCATTCAGAGATTCATCAACCCATGAAATGTTCTAACCGTGTTGCATTGTCAAACTTTGGTATTAAAGACGAGCAAGGCAGATTGTTGCTTAATAACTTAAATATTGAACTAAAAAATGGTGATGCTTTATTAATTCAAGGTCCATCTGGCACAGGGAAAACATCTCTATTAAAAGCGATGGCCGGAATTTATCCTTTTGAGACAGTAGGTCTGGTAGAACATCCTTGTGTGACCAGTTTATTCTTACCGCAACGTCCTTATATGCCACAAGGCACGTTACGTGAAGCGATTTGCTATCCAGATATTGATCCTTATCATCCTGAATTGGAAAAAACACTGACTGATTGCTGTTTAGATAAATATCTTCATAGCCTTGATGTAGATAACGATTGGCAAGCAATTTTATCACCGGGTGAATTACAGCGTGTGGCATTTATTCGTATTTTACTGACCAAACCTGAAGTGGTCTTTTTAGATGAAACCACATCAGCACTTGATGAGCCAACAGAGTATCTGCTTTATAAAACAATTAAAGAGCGCTTACCCAATATGATCATTCTGAGTGTGGGCCATCGCGGCACATTGCATCAATTCCATAATAAACAATTGGATTTGGCAGTCTGCATCGTCTAAATAACAAAAGGCTAAATTATATTTAGCCTTTTCTTTATTATAGGTCCTATACGGCGACCTAGAACTTGCACAATGCTTGCTACACACCCCAATCCCCCCTATAATTCCCCCAATTTTTCTAATTCATTTTCACAATGTCAAATAAAACCATTGCTAAAAATACACTGTTTCTTTACATCCGCATGCTCTTCAACATGGGAGCGATGCTGTATATCTCTCGTGTGGTATTACAGGTATTGGGTGTGGAAGATTTTGGTATCTATAACATTGTGATGGGTGTGGTGGTCTTATTTTCCTTTTTTAATGGCACAATGACCGCCACCACTCAGCGTTTTATTAACGTAGAAAAAGCCTCAAATGACATTCAACGTGTCAATAAAGTCTTTAATATTAGTATCTTAAATCACCTACTCATTATTTTTATCGTATTAGTGTTAGCTGAAACCGCTGGTTTATGGTTTTTAAATCACAAATTGGTAATCCCCGCTGAACGCTTGCAAGCTGCAAATATTGTTTACCAATTGGCATTAATTATTGCCCTCGTTGAAATCATCAAAGTGCCATTCAATGCCATGATTGTTGCACACGAGAAAATGGGATTCTATGCTTGGTTGGGATTAGGGGAAACCATCTTAAAACTGACCTCTGTCTTTATCTTAAGTCATATCACACATTATGATAAGTTGATTACTTATGGCTGCTTATTGCTTTCAGTCAGCTTAATTGTGCTCTCTCTTTATGTGTTATTCACTAAATATTATTTTAAAGAGGCTGCGCGTTTCCGCTTATATAAAGATTTAAGTAAAACCAAAGAAATGGTGAGTTTTTCCGGTTGGATGCTTATGGGGCAAGTCGCTTATGTGGGTTCAACACAAGGCTTGAATATGGTATCTAACTTATTCTTTGGCGTAGCAGTCAATGCAGCTGTCGCTATTGCGACTCAGGTAGAAGGTGCTGTTTATAGCTTTGTGAATAATTTCCAAATGGCAGCTAATCCGCAGTTGGTTCAATCTTATGCGGCAAAAGATTACGATCGCAATCGCCAATTAATTCTTGGTATTTCAAAATATTCACTTTATTTAATGGCGATTCTCTCTGCGCCTGTATTGTATTTCACCCATACCTTACTGACATTTTGGTTAGGCGATCATCTTCCGCAATATACTGAACAACTTGTACAAGCTATTATTGCTTGCTTATTGATCAGTGCAATGGCTGGCGCATTTTGGATGAGTGCATTAGCCATTGGCACATCCACCGTAAAACAATACAATATCATCGTGGCGTTAATTGATCTTTGCACGGTGCCATTGGCTTATTATTTGTTCACACTTGGTTATAATCCAGTGTTTGCCTTTGTGGGTAAATTTAGTACGATGGTCATCTCACAAATCTATCGATTATATTTTATTAATAAAAAAATTAAATTTAACCAAAAAGAATTTGTCTCATATTTAGTGAATGTCGGCGTGGTGTTTGGCCTGCTATTAGGTATCATCTATATATCAGATACTACCCGTAGCTATTCTTTATTGGAATTTATTGGACAATCCATTATCTTAGAAATGGTATTAATCTGTGTCATTTTAATCTTCGGATTAAACGCAGCAGAAAAAAATTTCTTGTTTAGCTATTTAAAGAAAAGAGTAAAAAAATGAATCAACTCCTTATTGATTTAAAAAACAAACTGAATCCTATTGTTGAACTGATCAAAGATAAAAACGACGTATTTTATTTTGACTACCCGCTTCATTTGAACGTGGGCGATTTACTGATTTATCACGGAACCGAACAATTTTTTAAAGATCACCACATTAATGTGACCTTAAAACGCTGTGAATACGATTTAGATCTTGAAGAAGCCAAAGCAAAAATCACACCAAACACCACCATCCTTTTACATGGTGGCGGCAACTTTGGTGATCTTTATCCGCAGCATCAAAAAATCCGTGAAGAAATGGTGACACATTTCCCGAACAATCGCATTATTGTGCTGCCACAAACTGCTTATTTTAAACATGAAGAAAATCTGCAAAAATCAGCCGCACTTTTCCGTAGCCACAGTGATTGTCATTTACTGGCTCGTGACGAGAGAACAGCGAATCTATTTGCACAATTTTCTGATCATGTTTATTTATCACCGGATATGGCGCATCAGCTTTATGGCACGATGGAAACCAAGCAAGGCACAACGGGCGAACAACTTTATTTCTTGCGTAAAGATATTGAAGCAAGTGATATCGAGAAAAATATCCTCGCGCAGTTACCTGCCAACAGCAATGTAAAAGACTGGGAAGACATTCTTTCAACCGAAGATGATGTAGTTTTAGCATTAAGTTGGCGAATGAGTAAAATGGCCAATAAATTTGGTTTAAGTTGGCTAAAAGATCTCTGCCATCAATTCTGGTATGCCTATACTCAACGCATTGTAAAACGTGTTGCACAAGTATTCTTAGCGAACGACAAAGTGACCACAACTCGCTTACATGGTCATATTTTCTCTTGCTTGTTAGAAATTCCAAATCGTGTTTGCGATAACTCTTATGGCAAAAATAGTAGCTATGCGAAATTATGGACAAAAGAGCTAGATTTCGTTGAATTGGATAAATAATGTTTGAATTGAAAAAACTCATTACCGCTATGATTCTCCCCCCATTTAATATTTTAATTTTGTGGGGGCTGTCTCTTATTCTAGCTAAATTCAATTTCAAAAAATTAAGCCGAATTTCGACCGCACTTGGTTTCTCACTACTCTATCTTTTAAGCATTCCTTACACTGCACAAGTACTTAAAGACAGTCTCATCACTGAAGATCATTTGACACTGCAAGATTACCAACAAGCTCAAGCGATCGTTTTACTTGGCGGTGGCTTGCGTGATAGCAAAGAACTTTACGCACCATTAGCTTCAACCGCTATTCAACTTGAACGCTTACGCTATGCAGCATTCTTGCAAAAAGAAACACACTTGCCATTATTAATTACAGGGGCGAGTCCAACAGGTGCTATTGAGGCAAAAATCGCCGCAGAAGAACTCCAAAACTTCTTTAATGTGCCAACAAAATGGATTGAACCTAAAGCACTTACTACTAAAGAAAATGCGCTTTTCACCAAACAGATATTGGAAAAAGAAGGTATTCATAAAATTATTTTAGTCACCAATGAATGGCATATGCAACGTGCAAAATTATTATTCCAACAACAAGGTTTTGATGTGTTACCTGCAAGTGTAGGCGAAGGCATTACGCCTGACAGTTATGGACTCAATATGATGCATTTTATTCCACAAGGTGGCGCGATTACGAAAAATATGCAATTACTCAAAGAGTGGATTGGATATTGGAAAGAGCGCTAAAGTGCGGTCAAAAGATCACAAATTAGATAATGTTAAGAGGAAGAAAACATGAGTCAAATTACACGCGAACAAATGCTTCAAGTATTCGAAAATCGCTGCTCCACACGTTATTACGATCCGAATAAAAAAATTAGCCAAGAAGATTTTGCGGCAATTCTAGAATTTGCTCGTTTATCACCAAGCTCTGTTGGTTCTGAGCCTTGGAAGTTCTTAGTGATTCAAAATAAAGCATTACGCGATAAACTCAAACCTTTTAGCTGGGGTATGCAATATCAATTAGATGATTGTAGCCATTTAGTGATCATTCTTGCGAAGAAAAATGCGCGATATGATACACCTTTCTTCCGTGATGTAGCAGAACGTAGAGGTTTACAAGGTGAGCAGTTAGAAAAAGCCTTGGCAAAATATAAAGGCTTACAAGAAGTTGAAATGAAAACCGCAGAAAGCGAGCGTGCATTATTTGACTGGACAAGCAAACAAACCTACATTGCATTAGCCAATATGCTAACTGGTGCCGCCGCTATCGGTGTAGATTCTTGCCCAATTGAAGGCTTTAACTACGATAAAATGAATGAAGTTTTAGCTGCTGAAGGTCTCTTTGATCCAAATGAATGGGGCGTATCCGTGGCAGCAACATTTGGTTATCGTGCGAGAGACATTACCAAAAAATCTCGTAGACCAATTGAAGAAATCGTTACTTGGGTTGAATAATCTATTTTCAAATAAATGGGCAGCAAACGCTGCCCTTTTCTTTAGCCACCAAACAAGGCTGCTCCACCTGTTACAGCCCCCATCGTGCCATATAACAAACTTAGCGCAAAAAAGATCATTATTGCGCCCGCAATACATTTGATCATTGCCTCGCCTTTTTGATTAGAACCGGCTAAACCATACCAATGGCCTAAGCGAGTCGCGACATTTCTCGCATAGCGTACTAACGCTGCAAAAAGTGAAAGCATTAATCCTGTGCCGAGAGACATGGCAAACGTGGCTAAAATTCCCCACCAATAAAGATCCAGCATATAAGCGAGAAAAAGCACAAAAATGGCGCCACTACACGGTCGCATACCAATAGTTAAAATCACTAAGAGTTGAGATTTTAAATCACCCGATTGCTTAAGCTGTTGATCATTCGGTAGATGTTGATGTCCACAACTGCATTGTGCTTGGCTCACTTTTCCTTGCTCATATCGAAATGGCAAAGCTGTTCCAATCTGTTTCGGCAATGATTGGATTGATGTAATACGAAAAGATTGTTTTTTCTTTAAGCCTTTCAGACCTTGAGCGATCCAATAAAACCCTAACAACACTAATAAAATTAGCGCGCTACGTTCCAGCCATAACTGGCTAAGTTTAAAATATTTAGAGGAAAGATTAAGTATCACCACCACAATGGAGGTTGCAGCAACTGCGACAAAACCTTGCATGAGAGAGGAAAGCAAGCTTAAGCGTACGCTGGTCTTAAGTTGGCTTTCGTGCGTAGAAAGATAACTAGCGATAATAAATTTGCCATGCCCAGGCCCTAATGCATGTAATACACCATAAGAAAAGGCGGCAAAAATCAACCACAATCCTGCCGTTGATGAATGTGCTTGAATCTGGTGTAGATTTTCAGAAATCAGCTGATTAAAGGCTTTTTGCCAATCAGCAACTTGCACAAACAGCCAAGGTAATAATGCGAAGATAATCGCTAATAAACCAATAAAAAGTGCGGTTAGTTTTAACTTCATTTTATTCACACTTAATTTTTACTTTCTGCGCAAACAATACACCAAGAGAATCATCTTCATCTTTTTGCGATTTATCCAATGATGATGCGTAAGATTGAATTTTTTCATCGACATTAGGTTCAAGCACCTCGCCTTTGCAGTTTGCTGGAAGTGATGAAAAATCAACCGCTCTTTTGCCAGTTTCTGCATACCGCATTGCCACATAATAAGTGCGGTCATAAGTCATCAGCGTAAATTCATTATTTTGCAAGGCCTGTGGCTGTGCTAAAAGAAAATCAAAATAATATTCCACTTCGTTCCCTTTCACGCGCATACCGTAATTTTCAGGGTATTTTGTGTATTTAATTTTATGATTTTCTTTGTCAAAAACATAACTAAAGTAATGTTCATTCACAACGTTCGCCATGACTTCATCAACTAATTTCTGTTGGGCAGCCTTATCCCCTTTTGCCTGCTTCATATCATACAGGACAGCTGAAGAACTCGCTTCATCCAATAACCACTGCGTCGAGAAACCAATTAATTGATTATCTTTCACTAAGGGTTTCGTTTGCATATCAATGAATGCGTGGGGATGCGCTAAAACAGAAAAAGACGAAATCAGCAATAATCCAAGAAGTGATTTTTTAAACATAAATAAGAAAAAAGAGTGGCTAAATGATTGAATAGACAGATTTTATCACAAGCAGTTCCCAATCAAAATCGAATAAAAATCAGTCTAAAAGTAAAAAATCCCATGATTTTATTGATTTTTATCAAAAAATGATTCATTCGCATTTCCCTTATAACTGAAATTTATGTACTATCTGTGTCGTCAAGTGATTGCTTGATATTCATAAAGTTCCTAAATAAAATAATCATAAATATAGCTAAACTACTTTCCTACCACCCTGTATGGGTGGTTTTTTTTGCCTTTCAAATAGCTTATTCCCTAAACATCAAGTAAAATAACCGCACTTTTATTCATAACATCGAGAAAATTATGTCAACGCAATTTGTATATACGATGCACCGTGTCGGCAAAGTGGTGCCACCGAAGCGCCATATTTTGAAAGATATTTCTTTAAGTTTCTTCCCCGGTGCCAAAATCGGAGTGCTCGGCTTAAATGGTGCGGGTAAATCAACCCTTTTACGCATTATGGCGGGCGTGGATAAAGAGTTCGAAGGTGAAGCGCGTCCACAACCGGGTATTAAGATCGGTTATCTTCCACAGGAACCAAAACTTGATCCTCAACAAACTGTGCGTGAAGCGGTAGAAGAAGCGGTTTCTGAAGTAAAAAATGCACTGACTCGTTTAGATGAAGTCTATGCGCTTTATGCCGATCCCGATGCGGATTTCGATAAACTCGCGGCGGAGCAAGCGAATCTTGAAGCGATTATTCAAGCACACGATGGCCATAATTTAGATAACCAATTAGAACGTGCGGCAGATGCATTACGTTTACCGGATTGGGATGCCAAAATCGAACATTTATCTGGTGGTGAGCGTCGTCGTGTAGCGCTTTGTCGCTTATTACTCGAAAAACCAGACATGCTCTTATTAGACGAACCAACCAACCACTTAGATGCAGAATCTGTGGCATGGTTAGAGCGCTTCTTACATGACTATGAAGGTACTGTTGTGGCGATTACCCACGACCGTTACTTCTTAGATAACGTAGCAGGTTGGATCTTAGAGCTCGACCGTGGTGAAGGTATTCCTTGGGAAGGTAACTACTCTTCTTGGTTAGAGCAAAAAGAGAAACGCTTAGAGCAAGAACAAGCCGCTGAAAATGCGCGCCAAAAATCCATTGCGAAAGAGTTAGAATGGGTACGCCAAAACCCTAAAGGTCGTCAAGCGAAAAGCAAAGCTCGTATGGCACGCTTCGATGAGTTGAACTCTGGCGAATACCAAAAACGCAACGAGACCAATGAACTCTTTATTCCACCTGGTCCACGTTTAGGTGATAAAGTGATTGAAGTGCAGAACTTAACCAAATCTTATGGCGACCGCACTTTAATTGATAATTTATCATTTAGCATTCCAAAAGGGGCTATCGTGGGTATTATTGGGCCAAATGGTGCGGGTAAATCGACCCTATTCCGTATGCTTTCAGGCCAAGAACAACCCGATAGAGGCTCAATTACGATGGGTGAAACCGTTGTGCTTGCTTCTGTGGATCAATTCCGTGATTCAATGGATGACAAGAAAACCGTTTGGGAAGAAGTGTCTAACGGACAAGATGTTCTCACTATTGGTAACTTTGAAATTCCAAGCCGTGCCTATGTTGGGCGTTTCAACTTCAAAGGCGTAGATCAACAAAAACGAGTGGGCGAATTATCAGGTGGTGAACGTGGTCGTTTACACTTGGCTAAACTTCTACAACGTGGTGGTAACGTACTGTTATTGGACGAACCAACCAATGACTTAGACGTTGAAACTTTACGTGCATTAGAAAATGCGATCTTAGAATTCCCAGGCTGTGCCATGGTGATATCTCATGACCGTTGGTTCTTAGACCGTATTGCGACTCATATCTTAGATTACGGTGATGAAGGTAAAGTCACTTTCTATGAAGGTAACTTCTCTGACTACGAAGAGTGGAAAAAGAAAACCTTAGGTGAAGCCGCAACACAACCACATCGTATTAAATATAAGCGTATTGCAAAATAAGAAATTAAAGTGCGGTCGCTTTTGACCGCACTTTCCTTTTACATCTGGAGTGATTATGTTAATTTATTTGCACATTGTTTGTGCATTTTTAAGTTTAGGATTATTAATTATCCGTGGGGGAATGCAATTAAGTGGGAAAAATTGGCGCGCTATTAAACTGTTAAAAATTTTACCGCACTTAGTTGATACACTTTTAATTGCAAGCGGCTTAACGATTTTCTTCTTGGTCGGTTATCAGCTACAAAGCTGGCTGATCATGAAAATCATCATGCTTGTGCTTTATATCTTCTTCTCGGCTAAATATTTTAGTCGTAAAGCGGTCAACCCAAACAGTGCATTTCTGGCATTTGCCTTGTTAAGTTTCTTAGGTGCAATGTTCTTTGCTTACCAACCAAACTTTATGGAAGGCTAATTATGAAAAAATCCATCTTCAATTGAAGATGGATTTTTTGTCTTATCTTAACCACCGGCTAATTTTACTTTAAACCCTTTTTGTTCTAAAAGTTGTTTAAGTAAATCGCGTTTTTCGCCTTGAATCTCAATATTGCCGTCTTTAACCGAACCACCACAACCACAACGTTTTTTAAGTTCAGCCGCTAACTTTTTCAATTCATCATCAGATAAATCTAGCCCAGTAATCACTGAAACACCTGCGCCTTTTCGACCACTGGTTTGTTTTTGGATGCGAACCACACCATCACCTTTAGGGCGTTGTACCGGCTCTTTTGGGGCTTTAATTCGACCCACTTCGGTAGAATAAACTAAAGTACTCTCAGTCATATTACTCAATTGATGCATTAATTGAACGAAGCACTTCTGCTGGATTTTCAGCTTGAGTAATTGGACGACCGATTACTAAATAATCAGAACCAGATCGAATAGCAGCAGCAGGTGTCATGACACGACGCTGATCACCAAAATCACTACCAATTGGACGAATCCCCGGTGTGACTAATTTAAAATCAGGGCCACAAGTATTACGTAAAATCTCTACTTCCTGTGGTGAACAAACTACCCCATCTAATCCTGCACGCAGTGTTAAATTTGCAAGACGTAAAACGTGTTCAAGTGGCGAGGAATTAATACCAATTTGCAACAAATCTAAATCTTCCATGCTTGTTAATACGGTTACCGCGATTAATAACGGTGCATCTTTTCCATAAGGTTCAAGAATTTTCTTTGCCTCTTCCATCATTTTCAGACCACCGCTAGCATGGACATCAACCATCCATACCCCTAAATCAGCCGCTGAACGCACCGCTCTTGCCACAGTATTAGGAATATCATGAAATTTAAGATCGAGGAAAACATCAAATTGACGCTCGTGTAATTGCTTAACGAAATTCGTTCCTAGTGTAGTAAACATTTCTTTACCCACTTTTAAGCGGCATAAGCTTGGATCAATTTGATCCACGAGGGATAGCGCTTGTGCTTCCGTTTCGTAATCCAATGCAACGATTACTTTGCTATTCATAATTTTACCTCACTGTGTCAATTAATTATGTTCTGGTTTGATGGATTCCCACTGTTTGCAAGAAGGACAATTCCACATTAATTTATGGGTTTGATAACCGCAATTTGAGCAACGATAACCAAAGCTTTGCTTAATTCTCTCACCGACCATTTTATGTAGCAAAATTAAGCTTTCCTTACCTCGCCCTTCCTCTGCATCATCAATTTGAAATTGAATAAAACGGTGGAAAATAGATGTACTTGGATGTTTAGTAAGCTGTTGATAAAGTTTTGATTGTGCGGCACTCTTGCCATCTTTCTCTTCAATCACGCTTGCTAACATTAAATCGACTTTCGTATTGTTAACCTGCTGACTGGCTCGAATTAGAAATAACTCAAAGTTATCTCTCTCTCCTAATTCATCATAACAATATTTGAGCGTTTTCAACACTTCACCAATATAAATTGGATTTTGCTCAAGAATATTCTCTAAAAAGTGAATGGCTTGAGGATAGTTTTTATTGGCCATTTCTAAATCAGCAAGCAGCATTGATGCTCTCACACTGGTTGGAGATACATTCAGCGCTTTTTGTAAAATACTGCGTTTTTCGACCGCACTTTCAAGTTCACCGCTTAAGGCATATTCACAATAACATTGTGCTAATTCCACATTATTTTCTTTGGGTGAGATCTTGGCAAGCTTCTCTGCGATATTAACGGCTTTTTTCCATTCTTTTGTTTTTTGATAAATCACCAAAAGCTGTTGAAGTGCATTTTCTGCAAACTCTGGCTCATCTACCATAATAATATAAAGGGCTTCAGCGCGGTCATAAAAACCGACTGTCATGAAATCTTTGGCAAGTTGCTGTTTAGCTAATAATTTTTGTTCGAAAGAATAATTGGGACTACGATCGAGGGCTTGATGAATGCGTAAAGCACGATCCACTTCGCCTCGAGAACGGAAAAGGTTACCAAGCGTTAGCTCAGCTTCAAATTGTGAGTTGCTTTCAATTTCATTTTCTGTTTCTTGTTTTTGTAACATATCAAGAAACAAATCAACAGCTTTATCCGTTTGATTAGAAAGCAAAAAATTGACCCCCGTGACATAATCACGGGAGAGTTTATTACTAATATCTTCCTGATCTTTCTTGGCACTCCGATGCCCCATATACCAACCATAAGCGGCGGCTATTGGCAGAAGCAGAAAGAGTAATTCAAGCATTATGCTGCCTTATCGCGAGTAGTCGTTAATTCGTTAATTTGTAATGTTTGACGTTTAACTTGACGCGCTAACGACATATTTTTGAATTTTAATTTTAAGTAGAAGAATCCAGTAATTAACCAACCTAAAATTAATCCAAAACCAAATAAAATCGCGACTAACGTTGAAAGTTGGAATTGGCTTTCAGCAACAATGTAGTTAAAAGTGATTACTTGATCATTATTCGCGCCTATAGTTACCGCAACGATTACGATAGCCAGCACAATAATGAGTCCGAGAATATATTTAATCATCACAATCTCCTTGTTAAGAATAGTTTCATTATGCCAAAATTTGTAATAAAAAACGACACTTAAGTGTCGTTTTATTGATATCGATTGAATGTTTAAGCAAAAACATTGACGCGATCTTTTAATTCTTTACCCGCTTTAAAGTGCGGTACAGATTTAGCATCTAATTTTACAGAATCACCGGTTTTAGGATTACGACCCACTCGCGGTTGACGATGGTGTAAAGAGAAACTACCAAAACCACGCACTTCAATACGATTACCTTCTTCTAAAGATTGTGCAATGAGTTCAAGAATATCCTTTACAATACCTTCTACTTCTTTTGCGGATAAAGTTGGGTGCTTTGTTGATAGATTTTCAATTAGTTCAGATTTAGTCATCGTCAACTCTCCTTTAAATTTATACTTAAACTTGTTATTAAGACTTACAGGTAATGTATTAGTTCATAATAAATTACCGCTAAATCCTTGTTAATTATAGCTGGTAGTAATAAGGCTGAGTCAATGACCCAGCCTTATTCATGTGAATTAATTATTCACCTTTAGCTGCTTTGAAAGCTTCAGCCATTGCGTTTGGAATAGCAACATCTTCTTGTTTGTTATTCACGTTTGCAACTGCAGCTGCTTCTTCAGCTTGATCTTTCGCTTTTACAGATAAGTGAACGATACGAGCTTTACGATCAACACCAGTGTATTTCGCTTCAACTACATCACCTGCTGCAACTTCGTTTGTTAAGTCTGCTGCACGGATATAACCTTCAACGCCACCTGCTAATTCAACTTTAGCACCTTTAGCGTCAGCTTCAACAACAGTTGCAGAAACTACTGCACCTTTTTTGTTGTTTGCTACGAAGTTGTTGAATGGATCATCTTCAAGTTGTTTGATACCTAAAGAAATTCGTTCTTTCACTGCATCTACTGCTAATACTACTGCAGATACTTCATCACCTTTTTTGTAGTTACGAACTGCTTCTTCACCTGCAACATTCCAAGAAATGTCAGATAAGTGAACTAAACCGTCGATACCACCTTCAAGACCGATGAAAATACCGAAATCAGTGATTGATTTAATTTTACCAGTAACTTTGTCGCCTTTGTTGTGAGTTTCAGCAAATTGAGTCCATGGGTTAGGTTTGCATTGTTTTAAACCTAAAGAAATACGACGACGTTCTTCGTCAACTTCTAACACCATTACTTCAACTGTATCGCCAAGGCTTACAACTTTAGATGGGTGGATGTTCTTGTTAGTCCAATCCATTTCAGAAACGTGAACTAAACCTTCAACACCATCTAAGATTTCAACGAAACAGCCGTAGTCAGTTAAGTTAGTTACTTTACCAGTTAATTTGCTGTTTACTGGGTGGTTTTCAGCGATAGCAACCCAAGGATCTTGACCTAATTGTTTTAAGCCTAAAGATACACGAGTACGATCTTTGTCAAATTTTAATACTTTAACAGTTACTTCGTCGCCTACATTCACGATTTCGCTTGGGTGTTTAACACGTTTCCAAGCCATATCAGTGATGTGTAATAAACCGTCAACGCCACCTAAATCTACGAATGCACCGTAGTCAGTTAAGTTTTTAACGATACCTTTAACTTCTGAACCTTCAGCTAGGTTCTCAAGGATTTGTTCACGTTCTTGGCTGTTTTCAGATTCGATCACTGCACGACGAGAAACAACAACGTTGTTACGTTTTTGATCTAATTTGATTACTTTGAATTCTAATTCTTTACCAAGTAGGTGATCAGCTTCACGTGCAGGACGTGTATCAACTAATGAACCTGGTAAGAATGCACGAACACCGTTTAACTCAACTGTGAAACCGCCTTTCACTTTACCGTTGATTAAACCGATAACGGTCGCTTTATCTTCGTAAGCTTTTTCTAATTCAATCCAAGATTCATGGCGAACAGCTTTCTCACGAGAAAGTTTAGTTTCGCCGTAACCATCTTCAACTGCATCTAAAGCTACGTTTACTGTGTCGCCAACTTTAACTTCAAGTTCACCTTGAGCGTTTTGGAATTCAGCAACAGGAATTGCAGATTCAGATTTTAAGCCTGCATCAACAAGTACAAAGCCTTTTTGAATAGCAACAACAGTACCGCTAACGATTGAACCTTGACGGGTTTCAAGGCCTTTTAATGATTCTTCAAAGAGTTGAGCAAAAGATTCTGACATATAAATAATCTTCTTAATTTAAGTTAATAACATCCACATTAAGATCCATAAAATGCGGGGTTGAGGATAAATGTCTATTCTTCCTTGAATAAACAGTTAAATCGAAATTGACGCTTTTTGTTGAATATAAGCTAACGCTTGAGCAATGACTTCATCAATACTCAATGTTGTACTATCTAACAATAAAGCATCATCAGCCGGTTTCAATGGCGCAACCTCACGATTTCTATCACGAAAATCACGTTCTTGTATCTCGGCTAAAATCTGTGCAAAGTTACCATTAATTCCCTTATTTTGCAACTGTTTATAGCGTCTTTTTGCACGTTCTTCCGCACTCGCGTCTAAAAACAGTTTAACTTGTGCATTTGGGAAAACCACGGTTCCCATATCTCGCCCATCCGCAATCAGGCCATCATTTTTACCAAAATCCTGCTGAAGTTGCAGTAAAGCTGCTCGAACTTTAGGGAAAACCGCCACTTTTGAAGCAGCTTCCGCCACTTCTTGCGTACGAATTAAATGACTCACATCCACCCCACCAAGAAGCACATTGACTTCTCCATTCTTTGGAATGAACTGAATATCTAAATGACGGGCTAACTCTGCTAATCCTTCTTCATCGGTTAAGTCTGCATGACGTTTCAGCGCAGCCAATGCCGTCACGCGATAAATCGCACCACTATCTAATAAGGCAAAACCTAACTTTTCTGCCAATGCGTAACAAAGCGTTCCTTTTCCAGCCCCACTTGGGCCATCAACGGTGATAATCATACCCATACATTACCTCTTATAATCTTTCTATCATGCCTAACACTAATGCAGAGGATTGTTTTGCTGCAAGTGGGAGAAATTCTTCAAATGACATACTCGCTTCGCCATCGCCTGCATCTGAAATTGCACGAACGACCACAAAAGGTACGTTAAAGGCATGACAAACTTGCGCAATCGCAGTTGCTTCCATTTCTACCGCAGTCACATTGGGGAAATCCGCTTTAATTTGAGCAATTTTTTCTTCGCTATTAATAAAGCTATCTCCCGAGCAAATTAAACCACGTTTTACATTTTGTCCTTGTGATTGGGCAATTTCATCGGCTAAATCGGCTAATTGTTTATCTGAAAGAAAAGCCGCTGGATTCGCGGGTAATTGACCTTTTTCATAACCAAATGCCGTCACATCGGCATCGTGATAGCGGGTTTCATCGGAAATAACGATATCCCCCACTTTTAAACCTTTTGCGACACCGCCTGCTGAGCCCGTATTTAAGACCACATCCGGTTTAGCCAATTGCAATAAAGCGGTGGTACCAATAGCCGCTGCGACCTTACCTATCCCTGATTGCAATAATGCGACTTCTTTACCATTAATTTTGCCTTCAAAAATGACCGCACTTGCCACTTTTGTTTCTTTTTTATCTGTCATTAATTGGGATAAAATTTCCACTTCTTGTGCCATTGCACCAACAATCCCGATTTTCATTATTTTTTCCTTTCTTGTTCGAGTTTATTCACTAAGAAATCTAATACCGCAACGCCATAATCATCGTTATACAATGTACTCGCGGTGAGAACATATTTTCCGCCCACAACCACATAAGGGAACGTAAATACGCCATATTCTTCTGTTAAATTAATGGCATTATTCACATCTTCTTTTACTTCAGCAGAATGCACGACTTTATTAAATTCAGCTTTACTGATCCCTTGCGAGACTATCCATTCTCGCATCTTATCTAATGACGATAATTCGGTATAACGTGCCTTTTCAGAGGTTTCAAATAACAGCGTATCTGACAACTCGCCTACTTTTAAACGCTGTAAGGTATAAAATATTGTCGCTGAAAATTTTGCTTCATTCGTGGCGACCGGGTATTCATCTAATGCCACTTTATTTGGACGAATTTGGCTATAAAGTTGCAAAATATCTTGAGCGGAAGAACAAACTCGGCAATCGTAATCAAAGAAAAATTGGATCGGGATTTTACGATCGCTTCTTTTGGCTTGTTCAATCGGTTCTTGATATGAAAAATAATCTCGACCATCTTCAAACTGTGCCACATTTGCTGGCGGTAAGTGCGGTGAATTTTTGGCAGAAAAATCCTTTGCATTAACTTCACCCAATGCGACATTTGTCACACTCAGCAATATCATTGCAAAGGATCCTTTTAATAATTTATTCTGCCAAACTTTTTTCATAAATTAACCAATTGGTTCAATATAATCGACTAATAATTGGAGGTTTCGATTTCCACGAAACTCATTAATTTCTAACTTATAAGCAAATTTTGCCTGCTTAATCGACAAATCCGGATAATACCGAGTATCGATATTAAACGCAATGGCATCTAATAATGGACCACCATTTTTAGGCTCAACAAGCATTTTTAAATGATTTTGATTTTGTCCGATTGCACGTTGCTCAAAAATTTTAAATTCACCATCAAAAACAGGCTCAGGAAAAGCTTGTCCCCAAGGTCCGCCAGATTTTATCACTTCTGCTGTTTCAATACTAAATTCATTTGCTTGAAGTTCGCCATCCGTCC
Source organism: Parahaemophilus parainfluenzae (assembly GCA_018363335.1). Classification (GTDB taxonomy): domain Bacteria; phylum Pseudomonadota; class Gammaproteobacteria; order Enterobacterales; family Pasteurellaceae; genus Haemophilus_D; species Haemophilus_D parainfluenzae_Y. The sequence goes on from JAGZOA010000003.1 coordinate 24,504, forward strand.
AAATCACACCTTGTAATTGATCTTCATTTAACCAATCTTGCACTGTTTGATTAAAAATCTTTTGAAAATCAGGGAAAAAGCTTTCTTTAATGCTTAATCCTGCTGCCATGGCATGACCGCCAAATTTTAAAATCATATCAGGATGTTGGGAATGAATACGCTCTAATACATCGCGCATATGCAAGCCTTCAATTGAACGCGCAGAACCTTTTAAAATACCTTCTTGATCTTGCGCAAAAGCAATAACGGGTCGATGGTATTGATCTTTGATTCGAGAAGCTACAATGCCTAATACGCCTTGATGCCAATCTGGCTGGAATAAGGCTATCCCCATCGGTAATTCATCAGAAAGTGCGGTGAGATTTCGGCAAATTTCTAAGGCCTCTAACTTCATACCTTGCTCAATTTCTTTTCGAGCTTGATTTAAACTATCCAAATCTAAGGCTTGCGCTCTTGCCTCTTGCATACTTTCTGCAAGTAATAACTCAACACCAACAGACATATTATCTAATCGGCCCGCAGCATTTAAACGTGGTGCAATCGCAAAGCCCAAATCAGCCGAGCAAAGTTTTTCGACTTCTCGATTAGCCACTTCAGTGAGAGCAATAATTCCTGGACGACAACGCTTCGCACGAATTCGCATCAACCCTTGATAAGCTAAAATACGGTTATTTTGATCAAGAGGAACCACGTCTGCAATCGTGCCGAGCGCGACTAAATCCAGTAATTCAGTAAAATTAGGCTGTGTTTCTGCCGTAAAAATACCCAACTCACGAAATTTAGCACGCAAAGCGAGCATTAAATAAAATGCCACGCCTACACCGGCTAAACATTTTGAAGGAAAATCACATTGTGGCAAATTTGGATTAACAATGGCATCAGCATTTGGCAGTATTTCTGGTGGTAAGTGGTGATCGGTAATTAACACCTTCACACCCTGCTCTTTTAAATACGCCACGCCCTCAAAAGACGATACCCCGTTATCTACCGTCATTAATAACTGCACGCCTTTTTCCATTGCCATTTCAGCAACAGGCACGCTCAAACCATACCCTTGCTCAAAACGATTTGGCACAAGATATTCCACATCAGTAAAGCCAAGCATACGCAAAGCTAATACTGAAAGTGCCGTACTGGTTGCTCCATCGGCATCAAAATCACCGACGATAACAATCTTTTGTTGCTGTTGATAAGCTTCAAACAATAAATCCACGGCTTGTTGAATACCGTATAATTTATTAGGGTTCAGCATTGATTGCAAAGTGCGGTCTAATTCTTGGCTATTTTTGATATGACGAGAACGATAGAGACGATCGAGTAATGCATTATCTGAAACAGGATTTCCGGCAGGAATTTCACGACGTTTGATGAGTTTTTTCACAGTATTTTGTTATTAAAAATGACCACTAAAGGAACATTCGATATGTGCTTTGATGATATGAATATTTTAAGGGCGTATATCATACGCCCTCACTACTAACAATTATTGTGCTGATTCTTGTAACACAGCTAATAAATCTTGAGGTTTTAAATATCCCCCAAGCATTTCACCTGTTGAAGTCACAATACTTGGCGTACCTTTCACACCAAGTTGTACACCTAAATCATACTGTTTTTTCACAATGTTAGGTGTTTTCAATTCTTTTGGTAAGTTACCTTTTTCTGCTTCGTTCAATGCAAATACAGGATCTTTCGCTGTCCAAATGGCTTCCATTTGGCGAGCTGTTTCATTCATTCCAGCACGTGGGAATGCAAGATAACGAACGGTAATACCTAAATCATTATATTCTTTCACTTGTTGATGAAGGATATGGCAATAATGACAAGTAATATCCATGAATACGGTCACAACATATTTTTCATTTTTTGCCGGATAAATGATCATTTCGTTTTTTAACGCATTCACTTTATCCGCTAAAAGTTTACCTGCCACATCAACTGGGCCTTTATTTGTTAATTCATACATTTTGCCTTGCAAAACATATTGACCATTTTCACTTACATATAAAATGCCTTGATCAGTCACCGCTGTTTTAAGGCCTTTTACCGGTGAATCTTTCACTTCAATATTTTTCGCACCTAATGCTTGTAATTTCGATTTAATCTCAGCATCAGTCGCCATCGCAGTGGCAGAAGCAGTGATTAAAAGTGCGGTCAGTAATTTTTTCATTTTTATTCCTAAATATCTAAACAACAAAGATTAGAATTATAAATGGATCGATGATTTGTGCAAGCCAAACTACCCAAAAAACTGAAAATGACTTATACTTCTGCCGCTTATAGAGGTTTATTTATTATGTTTGAAATTAATCCAATCAAAAACAAAATCGCCGACCTTTCCGAGCGCACATCTGTGCTTCGGGGGTATCTTTGACTTCGATGCAAAAGTTGAGCGTTTAGAAGAAGTTAATGCCGAATTAGAACAACCCGATGTGTGGAACGATCCTGAAAAAGCTCAAGCGCTTGGGAAAGAACGCGTTTCACTTGAACAAGTGGTTGATACCATCAAGAATTTAGAACAAGGTTTAGAGGATGTTGAAGGGCTGCTTGAATTAGCCGTTGAAGCTGAAGATGAAGAGACCTTCAATGAAGCCGTTGCTGAATTAGACGAACTTGAACAACAACTTGCAAAATTAGAATTCCGCCGTATGTTTAGCGGTGAACATGATGCGTGCGATTGTTATGTCGATTTACAAGCAGGTTCCGGTGGTACAGAAGCGCAGGACTGGACAGAAATGTTACTTCGCATGTACCTTCGCTGGGCTGAAAGCAAAGGCTTTAAAACAGAATTAATGGAAGTATCCGATGGTGATGTGGCGGGTTTAAAATCAGCGACGATTCGTGTTAGTGGTGAATATGCTTTCGGTTGGTTACGCACAGAAACAGGGATTCATCGTTTAGTACGTAAAAGCCCATTTGACTCCAACAATCGCCGCCATACATCATTTGCAGCGGCTTTCGTTTATCCAGAAATTGATGACGATATTGATATTGAAATCAATCCGGCTGATTTACGTATTGACGTTTATCGTGCATCTGGTGCGGGTGGTCAGCACGTCAATAAAACTGAAAGTGCGGTGCGAATTACTCACATGCCAAGTGGGATTGTTGTGCAATGTCAAAACGATCGTTCTCAACACAAGAATAAAGATCAAGCTATGAAGCAGTTAAAAGCGAAATTGTATGAGCTTGAGTTACAAAAGAAAAATGCGGACAAACAAGCGATGGAAGATAATAAATCGGATATCGGTTGGGGCAGCCAAATTCGTTCTTATGTGCTAGATGATGCACGTATTAAGGATCTCCGTACAGGCGTTGAAAATCGTAATACGCAAGCCGTACTAGATGGCGATCTTGATCGCTTTATTGAGGCCAGCTTGAAAGCGGGACTTTAATCATCTCTTTTATACAAAAAAGTGCGGTCAATTTTAACCGCACTTTTTTATTACACTTCTTCTTTTTCTTTCAGTTTATTCTTGCCTAGCACCGTATCTTTCATTACCGTGAGCAATTCTTTTTGAACATGAGAAAGTTTTGGCTTTTCTGCTTTATCAAATGCCAGTGGACGACAAAACTCCATAGCCTTAATGCCTAATCGAGCTGTCAATACTCCCACGCCGATCCCCTGTGCAGCTCGTGCAGAAAGTTTTGCGGTAATATCTTGCGAAAGCCAATCCATCCCTAAATCTTGCACGATTTCAGTCGCACCGGCAAAAGCAAGATTCACTAACACCATTCTGAGCAAACGAAGACGGGTAAAATACCCAAGCTCAATCCCATAAATCGCTGCAATTTTATTGATTAAACGAATATTTCGCCACGCAATAAAAAACATATCAATAACGGCCAAAGGACTAATTGCCACAATCACAGCAGATTCTGCCGACATTTTTGTAATCAGTTTTTTCGCTTTTTGATCAAAAGACTGTAACACCGTCTTACTGAATAAATGGGTGACTTCGCGAGCAGAATAACTTTCATTCAGCTGTTTTTCCCATTGGACAATTGAGGGATGTTGCGAATCCAATTTTAAGGTATCAGCAATCGATAAACACAAGGCTTTTCCTTTCTCGCTATCCTGTTCAGAAAAAACTTGATGATTTTTAACCGCACTTTCACCTATTAATCGCTGACTTTGTTCTTGTAAATTCAAACGCTTTTTGAGTTTCACTAAACGTCGCCATTCTGCGATAATTTCAGATAAACCAAACAGCACTACCACAAAACTCACTAACGCAAAAGCAAGGTAAATCCATTGTTGGTTCTGATAACTGTCCCAAATCCATTGAACAGATTGTGCAACCGTCGCCCCTAAAAATAAAAGTGCGGTCAATTTTAAAACCGTTTTCCAACCACTCGCTTTTGGCTTCACTATTTGTTCAAATTGCTCGTCCAATAACTCCCCTTCTAAAGGTTCATTATCGATGGTTGTTTCAACATTATAAAATTCCTGCTTAGGCAGAATTTCTTCCTCTTCTGGTTGTTGAGATTGTGTGAAAATTTGTTTTGTCATTATTCTTTCCAATAAAAATAGAAACGGTATTTTACTTCGAATTTCTTTAGCAAATCTTAAATGGCTGAAATAAAAAAGCAATATTGACTAGAAAATAAAATGAGCTACTATAGTCATGTCCACAATTAGTTTATCTAATGTGTTAAGTTTTAACTGTTAACTAACTAGAAGGATCTTTTCATGAAGAAACTTATCGCCACTGCGGTACTCTCCGCATGTTCCATGACTTACGCCAATACCGACATTCCAAACTACAATACCGATTCTCATCTGTATGAATTCACTCAAACTTATGATTTAGTTGTGCCAAAAGGTTCGCAAGGACAAGCGAATCTGTGGGTACCTTTACCGTTTAATGGCGAATATCAACAGGTAAAATCTATCCATTTTGAAGGTAACTATTTGGATGCCTATGTAACAGAAAACAACAAATATGGTGCGAAAACGCTCTTTGCAACTTGGGATAAAGATGCACAAAAACGCGATTTAAAAATCACAATGGTGATTGAAACCAAAGATCGTGAACCAATGGTTAAAGGTGCATTAGAAAATTACAAACCACCAAAAGATATTCACTATTCTGTTGATGTACAAGAATATTTAAAACCGACTCAACATATTAAAACTGATGGCATTGTGAAACAGTTCGCCGATAAAATTGTGGGCACTGAAACTAATCCATTGAAAAAAGCTGAGTTGATTCACCAATGGATCGTCAACAATATGGAACGTGATAATTCTGTTTTAGGCTGTGGCGATGGTGATGTAGAAAAAATTCTGACTACTGGTGTGTTAAAAGGTAAATGTACTGATATTAACTCTGTTTTCGTTGCACTTGCTCGTGCCAGCGGTATTCCTGCTCGTGAAATTTTCGGTATTCGTTTAGGTGCAGCGGATAAAATGGGCAAATACTCTAAAGGTGCATTCGGTAGTGCGGACGAACATGGCGTAGCAAATGTAAGCGGTGGTCAGCATTGTCGTGCTGAATTCTATCTTGCGGGATTTGGTTGGGTGCCTGTTGATTCTGCAGACGTAGCAAAAATGCGTTTAGCAGAGAAAAAATCTGTTGATGATAAAGATACACAAGCCGTTGCCAAATACTTATTCGGTAATTGGGAAGCAAACTGGGTAGGCTTTAACCATGCTCGCGACTTCGATTTATATCCGCAACCAGAACTTGCTCCACTCAATAACTTTGGCTATCCGTATGCCGAAGTAGGTGGTGACCCGTTAAATTCCTTTGACCCGAAAGAATTTAAGTATGACTACGTCTCTAAAAAGCTCTAATAAATCTTTTTGGGTTGCGATTGCCACCGCACTAAGCGCTGCGGTGGCATCAACCTTGTGCTGCATTGCGCCTTTAATCTATTTAGTTTTTGGCGTGTCATCCACATGGTTGATTGGCTTGGGTGAATATGATTATTTACGCATTCCTATGCTTATCGTTTCATTATGCGCCTTTGCCTACGGCTTTTGGTTGCTAATGTTTTCCAAAAAAATCATTTGCAGCAAATACATTTCCCGTAAAAAGCTCATTGTTTTGTATTGGATTGTATTTATCATCATGCTCTTTTTCTTAACTTATCCAACTATTTTACCGTGGATTTTAGAGCTTTCTAATTAGGAACAAAAAATGAAGAAATTAACGACCGCACTTTTGCTTTCATTATTCACCATCTCTGTTGCACAGGCAGAAGAAACAAAGCAAGTTATGCTAAAAGTAAATGAAATGAATTGCCAACTTTGTGCTTATTTAGTGAATAAAGAGTTACGCAATATTGATGGCGTGATTTCCACTAAAGCCTCCATTAAAGATAGAACTGTGACTGTTGTAGAAGATCCAAAAGTTGCTGATGAGCAATTGATTAATGCAATTCATAAATTGGAATATACGGCGGAAGTGATTAAATAAATTGCTATAAAAATAAAAATGCGGTCAAAATTGACCGCACTTTTTTATCTTTAAGAATCGACTTATTTAATCACGCCACATGCCATACGTGGGCCGCCACCGCCAAGTGGAGCTGGATGATCTGAGTGGTTATCGCCACCAGCGTGAATCATAATAGAATGACCACGCACTTCATCTAATTTTTTAAGACGTGGCGCTAAAACAGGGTTAGTTGCTGTACCATCATGTAATACAGTTAAAGCCGGTAAGTCACCTAAGTGAGCATCATCTTGCCATGGGTAACCGTGTTGTTTTGCACCTTTAGGATCCCAGTGACCGCCAGCTGCTAAACCCGCTGTTAATTTACCGTCTTTTTCTTTTGGATCACAGCTTGGATTTTCATGAATGTGGAAACCATGTAAACCTTCAGCTAAACCTTGTAGATTTGGTGTAAACACTAAACCATAATTTGATTCAGTAATAGTTACAGTCCCTACATCTTTGTTACCGTTTGCAGGATCTAATTGTTGTACTTTTACTTCGATTGAAGGACCTGCTGGTTTTGCCATATGGTCATGTGCATTTGCCACGCCAGCAGCACAAATTCCGCTGATTGCTAATGCTAAGAGAGTTTTCATTTTCATCATAAGCTCCTTTACTTTAGAAAGACTCAAATTGATTCTACCTAAATACCAATAAAAAAATAGTGGTTTATATTAAGTATTTGACAATTAAATTGATTTGATTTTTCTATCAATCAAACCTATCTGCTAATAAAAACTGTAAAACTGCATCCATTCTTAAATGCGGAATGCTTTCACCTTGTTGTAAAACTTGAGGTTCGAAGGAATCAAAATCAAAAGATTGTTTTGACCAGAACTCTGCATTAGGTAGTTTACTGGGTACAGAACCTGGATAAAGCGTAATCAGCTGCTTATCTACAGAACGTACTCCTTGAATAGCTTTAATTTGTTTACCGTTTTGATTAACTAAAACTTGTTTTGTCGCTCGAATCGCAGCAATGGCTGTATATTCTGTATCAATTCCTTCAAATTCTACATGACGACCACCTTCTTGCACCAATTGACGCATAAGGCTAATTAAGTTTTGAATTTGATCGGTTGTGATATGATCGGCTTTTGTTGCCACAAACATGAGCTTATCAATATTTGGAGAAAACAAGCGATTAAGTAAATTGCGTTTACCATAATGGAAATTTTTGAAAAGCTGATTAAGCCCGGTTTGCATATCAATAAAAGCCTGTTGGCTATGATTTAATGGCGTTAAGCAATCGGCTAAAATCACTTGGCGATCAAAGGTTGAAAAATAATTTTCATAAAAGCCTTTCACCACCTTATTACGATAATAATCATATCGTTTATTCAACACAGCAAAATAGCTATTGGATTTTGCTTCTCTTTTCAGTTTTTGCCATTGCTCCTCGGACAAATGCAATAACGGGAAAAATTGTAATACAGGTGCACCTTCTAATTCTCCAGGCAAGACAAATCTACCTGGTTGAATAAATTGCATTCCTTCTGCTTTGCAGGCAAGTAAATAATCGGTATAAGATTTTGCAATCTGCGCTAAAACATCTTCATTGACGACCGCACTTAGGTCGAGTTTTTTCAGTTTATCCAACCAATCTTGCGCAAACTGTTGGCGAACACCCGATGTAATTTTAGCTTGTTCAAGTGACCATTGTTGAAAATCTAAATTCAGCAAAGGTAAATCCAATAACCATTCACCAGGATAATCAAAAATATCCAAGTATAATGTGCCACGTTCTTTAAAATGGCGAAGCAAGCCCGATTGGCGTTCAAAACGAATAGCAAGGCGCGTTTCACTCACTCCTCGAGTAGATTGGCACCATTGTGGTGGATTATTCATTAAATCATTGAGATTCGCTTCATAATCAAAACGTGGAATACTTAAATCCTGCTGAGGCACACGTTTCACGGCCAAAATAGATTGATTTCGGGCGGCCTCAAATAAAGGAAGATGAGCATTCCCCTCTTGATTAATATGTAACAATTGATTAATCAAACTCGTAATAAAAGCCGTTTTACCGCTTCGACTTAGCCCTGTCACAGCTAAACGTAAAGTGCGGTCAAATCCACGATTGATTATTTGATTAATTTCCCGATTAATTGATTTAAACATATCCTAAAAATCCAATAACTAGCCATTTTTGCCAAGATATTTTACAATTCACTCAATTTATCACAAAACGGTCTTTAATAATAAAGCTATGTTACGTCGAAATGTCACTTTTTGTTTTTTATTGTGTGGGTTGAGCCAAATTAATCTGGCACAAGCCGCCCCAAGCATACCCAAAATGCTGACAGAAAATGGCTTAACATACTGCACAAATGCATCGGGTTTTTCCTTTAACCCGCAAACTGCAGACGCCGGCACCAGTATGAATGTGGTGACGGAGCAAATTTATAACAAATTATTTGATATTAAAGATCATAGTGCAGCACTCGTTCCTGTATTAGCCCAATCTTATTCTATTTCATCTGATGGAAAACAAATTCTCATTAATCTTCGTAAAGGGGTGAAATTCCATCATACCCCTTGGTTTACGCCTACGCGTGACTTTAATGCAGAAGATGTGGTCTTTTCGATTAATCGCGTTTTAGGTCACGATACTTACTTGCCAACACTCTCAGATGATGTAGTCACCTACAAAAATCCGCAATATAAAATCTTTCACGAACAGGCCAAGAAGGTACACTTTCCGTATTTTGAAAGTATTAAGCTGAATCAAAAAATTAAAAGTATCACGGCAACGAATCCTTATCAGGTCAAAATTGACCTGTTTGAACCCGATGCGTCAATTCTGTCCCATCTTGCTAGCCAATACTCTATTATTTTCTCGCAAGAATATGCGTATCAATTAAGTGCGGATGATAATCTCACCCAATTGGATACACATCCTGTTGGCACGGGCCCTTATCAAGTGAAAGATTACGTTTATAACCAATATGTTCGCCTGGTACGCAATGAGGACTATTGGAAAAAAGAAGCTAAAATTAAAAATATCATCGTGGATCTTTCTACGGATCGTACGGGACGTTTAATAAAATTCTTTAATAATGAATGCCAAATTGCTTCTTACCCTGAAGTTAGCCAACTCGGTTTATTAAGCGAAAAAGATGATCGTTATTATCTGCAATCTACGGATGGAATGAACTTAGCCTATTTGGCTTTCAATTTCCAAAAGCCATTAATGCAGGATAAAACCATTCGCCAAGCCATTTCACAAAGCTTAAACCGTTTTAGAATTGTGCGAAATATTTACCACAACACAGCAACGGTGGCGAATAACATTATTCCTGAGATTTCTTGGGCTTCTGCAATTAATACGCCTGATTTTCCTTATGATTACCAGCCAGCTGAAGCAGAGAAAGCATTACGCGATAAAAAACTCACGTTAAAGATGTGGGTGATGAATGAAGAGCAAGTGTATAACCCAGCCCCAATAAAAATGGCGGAGCTCATTAAATGGGATTTAGCCAAAGCGGGAGTGGATGTTAAAGTGCGGTCAGTCACACGTACATATTTAATCGAACAATTACGCAAAGGCACTGAAGATTACGATTTAATCTTAACGGGTTGGCTTGCTGGAAACCTTGATCCTGACGGGTTTATGCGCCCGATTTTAAGTTGTGATACGCAAAATGAAATCACGAATTTATCAAATTGGTGTAATCCTGAATTTGATAAGATGATGAATCGTGCACTAGCGACCAATCATTTATATGAGCGCTCTAAAGCATATAACAATGCACAAGACCTCATTTTAAACGAATTGCCTATTGTGCCAATTGCAAACGTCAAACGGCTTTTAGTCGCTCGCGGCAATGTTAAAGGAATTGAGATGACCCCATTTGGTAGCATCAATTTTTCTACCTTGTATTTCATGAAAAATAAGGAGAAAAAATAATGCTCGTTTCAGCAATTCGTTATGTCATTTGGGTAAGCATTTTATTATTGATTTTATCCGTATTAAGTTTTGTGATTTTAATGCGAGATCCGCTCAATGCCGATCTTGTCACAAATAATATTTATAGTGCTTATTATCATTACCTTACATCATTGTTACAGGGCGATTTAGGGATTACCTATAACGGCGGAGAATCGTTAAAAGATTTAATTTTTACTGTATTACCACCCACGTTAGAACTCTGTTTTACCGCACTTTTATTGGCTTGCATCTTAGGTATTCCTCTCGGCGTATTAAGTGCGGTCTATAATCAGCGTCCTTGTGCTCGTGCATTGCAAAGTATCTCTAATGTTGGTTTGTCTATTCCTATTTTCTGGTTTGCCCCGATTTTGCTCTATGTGGCAGCGATTCAAAGCTGGGAGATTGCAGCCATCGGGCAGTACAATTTGCTGTATGAAATCAAACCTATCACAGGCTTCCCTACCATTGATATGTGGTTTGTTGATGTCCCTTACCGAACCAAAATCGTACAAAACGTTTTACAGCATTTAGCCTTACCGACATTAGTGCTTTGTATTCTGCCGACAATGGAATTTATCCGAATCATTCAGCAACGAGCTGATTATTTACTTCAACAAGAATATGCTAAAGCTGCAGCAACGCGTGGCTGGTCAAAATGGACGATTTTAAAACGTTATGTTTTCCGCAATACTTTTCCATTATTGATTCCACAACTTACGCGTGTATTTACCTTAGTATTAACGCAATGTATGTTGGTTGAGACGGTATTAGGCTGGCCTGGAATTGGACGTTGGTTGATTGATGCCGTAACCCAACAAGATTACAACAGTATTTCGGCTGGTGTCGTCGTGATCGGTGTTTGCATCATCATTATTGATACCTTAGCCAAGTTGCTCATGTTTATGTTAGATCCATTTAATAAGAAGGGCTGGTATGCAAGATAGAGAACCTGATGAATTTCGCGAAAGCACCTCCCTCTTTCAAATTTGGTTGCTTTTCCGCCAAAATCATGTGGCATTATTTAGTTTCTATTTATTTGTTATCCTGATTTTGGTCGCTCTTTTCCCGAAACTCATCATGCCTTATAGCGAAAGCATGGAGTTTGTCGGTGAAGAACTCATGCCGCCATCTTGGGTAGAAAAAGGGCGCATCGCCTTTTTCTTTGGTACGGACGATCTTGGCCGCGATGTACTCAGTCGATTAATAATGGGGACACAATACACTCTTGGTTCATCCCTTTTGGTGGTTATCGCTGTGGCAATTATTGGGGGCGCACTAGGTATTCTTGCAGGTATGTCAGAAGGGATTAAATCTCGTTTCTTAGGCCATATTTTTGACGCCTTTTTATCTATCCCTATTTTGCTGATTGCCATTATTATTTCCACGTTAATGGAACCAAGCTTAATGAATGCCATGTTTGCTACCCTATTGGCCATTTTGCCGTATTTTGTACATGCCATTTATCAAGCCATTCAGCAAGAGCTAAAGAAAGACTATGTACTCTTACTGAAATTAGATGGTATTTCAAACTGGGAATTATTAAAAACGACAATCTTACCGAATATTAGTATCGTCTATACGCAAGAAATTTCTCGTGCATTTGTGGTCGCTATTTTAGATATTACAGCGCTCAGCTTCATTTCTCTTGGTGCACAACGCCCAATGCCAGAATGGGGCGCGATGATTAAAGATTCGTTAGAGCTAATTTATCTTGCTCCTTGGACGGTTTTATTACCAGGTTTTGCTATTATTTTTACCATTTTATTAAGCATTATTTTTACTAACGGATTGTGTAAAGCAATCAATAAATATTACGAGTAACCCATGGCGCTGTTAGATATTCGCAATCTAAATATTGAAATTCAAACACCAAACGGTCGCATGAAAATTGTGGACGGCGTCAATCTTTCGCTTAATGAAGGGGAAATTCTAGGACTCGTCGGTGAATCAGGTTCCGGTAAAAGCTTAATCGCTAAAGTAATCAGTAATTCCATAAAAGACAACTGGATTGTTACGGCTGATCGTTTTCGTTTTAATGATATTGAATTGCTTAAACTGACACCAAATCAACGTCGAAAAATCGTTGGAAAAGAAATTTCAATGATCTTCCAAAACCCATTAAGTTGCCTTGACCCAAGCCGAAAAATTGGTAAACAGCTTATCCAAAGTATTCCAAACTGGACCTTTAAAGGCCGTTGGTGGCAGTGGTTTGGTTGGAAAAAACGTCGTGCGATTGAATTACTGCATCGTGTAGGAATTAAAGACCACCAAGATATTATGGCGAGTTACCCTAATGAGCTCACTGAGGGTGAAGGCCAAAAAGTGATGATTGCCGTAGCAGTGGCAAATCAACCTCGTCTCTTAATTGCAGATGAACCGACTAATTCTTTGGAGTCCATTACCGCATTGCAAATTTTCCGTTTGCTTTCAAGTATGAACCAAAACCAAGGTACAACAATTTTATTAGCCAGTAACGATCTTAAAAGTATCAGCGAATGGTGTGATAGTATTTCCGTCCTTTATTGTGGGCAAAATACAGAGTCTGGGCCAACCGACCAGATATTAGAAATGCCTCATCACCCTTATACGCAGGCATTGCTTTACTCTGTTCCAGATTTTAGTCGTCCCTTAGGTTTTAAAAGCAAATTAGGGACATTAGAAGGCACTGTGCCGATTTTGGAACAAATGCCGATTGGTTGCCGTTTAGGGCCTCGCTGCCCTTTTGCTCAGCGTGAATGTATTCAAAAGCCAAGCCGATATCGCATTAAACAGCATGAGTTTTCCTGCCATCACCCGATTAATCTTCGAGAACGGCAGTTTAAGGATAAAATTGCAACTTCACCGCTTACGCTCAATACCGAATCAAAAGGAAACGAATAATGCCATTATTACAAGTGGAAAATCTCAGTAAAACCTTTGATGAACCAGCCAAACTTTTTGGCTCAGAGCAGTTTTATGCGGTAAAAAACGTCAGCTTTACGCTTAACCGTAAAGAAACGCTTGCGATTATTGGTAAAAATGGTTCGGGTAAATCGACCTTAGTAAAAATGATTGCAGGGATTACCCCCCCTGCTTCAGGAAAAATCTTATTTAATGATTTACCGTTACAATTCGAAGATTTTCAGTATCGTGCACAGCATATCAGAATGGTTTTCCAAGATGCAAATTCAGCGTTTAATCCGCGTTTAAATATTGGACAAGCCTTAGATGCACCACTGCGATTAATTACCGATTGGGATGAAGAGACTCGTAACGAAAAGATCTTTGAAACGCTTTCTCTGGTGGGGCTTTATCCTGATTATACCAATCTTAAAATTAAACATCTTTCGGTCAGTCAAAAACAACGGATTGCCTTAGCTCGTGCACTGATCCTTCAACCTGAGATCATTATTATTGATGATGCACTGAGTGCGTTAGATGCCTCTGTGCGTATTCAATTGCTTAATCTGATTTTAGATTTACAAGAACATTTAGGCATTTCCTATATTTATGTCGGACAAAATTTAGGGATTATCAAACATATTGCAGATCAGGTACTAGTAATGGATGAAGGTGAAATTATCGAGTCTGGCACGCCGAGAGAGATCTTTACTAATCCTCAAAATAACATTACTCGACTACTTGTAGAAAGTCATTTTGGTCAATTGCTTGATGAAAATGCTTGGCAAACAACCACTTCCTAATTCTCTGTAAAACAAGTTAGGCATAGACATCTCAAAAAAACGCCTTTAAAATTGACCGCTCTTTTCATTCTTTTTAACAAAACAGGAAAGCAACTATGCAAGCGTTATTAAAACTCACTAACTTTGTGAGCAAAACTTTCGCACTATGGGCGATTGTTTTTGCTCTTCTCGCCTTTCTCTTCCCTGAGCAATTCAAAATTTTTGCACCCTACATTCCTTACCTTTTAGGTTTGGTGATGTTTGGCATGGGGATTACCTTAACTTTCGCAGATTTCAGTGAAGTGGCTAAACACCCTAAATCGGTATTCATTGGTGTAGCGGGGCAATTTATTATTATGCCAGCTATCGCATTTGGATTAGCAAAAGCCTTTGATTTACCGGCTGATTTAGCGGTTGGTGTGATTCTTGTGGGTTCTTGCCCTGGTGGTACGTCATCAAACGTAATGACTTATTTAGCGAAAGGTAACACCGCACTTTCTGTTGCTTGTACCACTATCTCAACCTTACTTTCACCAGTATTAACCCCTGCTATTTTCTATATATTAGCAAGCCAATGGTTAGATATTGATGCAGGCGCCATGTTTATGTCTGTATTAAAAATGGTGTTGTTCCCAATTTTCTTAGGTTTAGTTGTTCGTGCACTCTTCAAAAAACAAGTTGAGCAAGCAAGCCAAACTATGCCATTAGTCTCTGTTATCTCTATTGTTTTAATCTTGGCGGCCGTAGTAGCAGTAAGTAAAGATAAAATCGTAGAATCAGGTCTATTAATTTTCAGCATAGTGGTTTTACATAACTGCTTAGGCTATTTAATTGGTTACTTTGCAGCGAAATTATTTAAACTTAATACTGCAGATAGCAAAGCAGTGGCAATTGAAGTAGGTATGCAAAACTCAGGTTTAGGAGCCGCACTGGCTGCAGCACATTTCAACCCAATTGCCGCGGTACCAAGTGCTTTATTTAGTTTCTGGCACAATGTATCGGGTCCAATTTTGGCAAATATTTTCTCCAATATTAAAAATGAAAAATAAGCTAATCGAATAAAAAATAAGGGCGGAAATTACATTCCGCCCTTTTTACATTTTATTGTTTTACTTAACCGAACCACAATTTAAACAATATAGATACTGTCCTTTTGGATCATTAAATTTGGTTAACACATTCAGTTGTTTTTTCACTTGATGAACTTCCTGCGGCAATCCCAACCAATTTGTCAGTAACGCTTGGCCTTTTTGTTTAAGCTTACGATCTAATTTAGCTAAGAAGCTATTATCTTCATCAACCAACCATTGCACACTAAAATTATCCATATATTTATCTGGATGTTGATTGACTAGCGCGACTACTTTATCAATGGCTATATCAATATCACCTAATTCGTCGACTAAACCGTTTTTCTGTGCATCTTGTCCTAACCAAACTTGGCCCTGAGCAATTTTATCCACTTTGTCTTTTGATAATTGACGGCCACGGCTTACCACATCTAAGAAACGGTCATAACCATTTTCGATACTAAGTTGATAAATATCCTGAGTATTTTTACCCAATGGACTTAACGCTGAGGTTTCCGCGAGATCTGTTGTTGCTACGCCATCGGTACTCATTCCCATTTTTTTGATTGTATTTTCAAAGGTTGGGAATAATGCAAAGATCCCGATTGAACCCGTAATCGTATTTTTATCCGCCACGATATAGTCAGCCGTTGAAGAAATCCAATAACCACCAGAAGCAGCCATGCCCCCCATTGACACTACAACAGGTTTACCTGCTTTTTGAAGATTTTCAGTCTCCTGGCGAATAATTTCAGAGGCAAATGCACTGCCACCCGGTGAGTTAACACGGAGAACAACAGCCTTCACTTTCTCGTTATCGTAGGCCTGTCTTAATAACTTCGCAATGGTATCGCCACCTGCAGATTCTTCATCACTTTCACCATCAATAATCGTCCCTTCTACATTCACTACCGCAACGATATTTTTTTCACTTGGATCTACCGAGAAACGATCGCCTAAATCAGATAAATAATCTTCAAAATCCACTAATTTGGCTTTACCCTCTTCACCTTGACCAAAAAGTGCAGTCAATTTTTTATCTAAATCCAATCTTGTCACAAACTGTGTCACTAACTGACGTTTTTTCACATAAGCCGTTTCATCACCTTTTAACGCTTTTAAATCACTAATGTATTTTTGTGCATTGGGTAATACATCATTGGCAGTAATATGACGATTAACCATTAATGTTTGCATATAGTTTTGCCACATGCCACCAAGCCATTTTTGCATATTCGCTTTTGCTTCTGGCGACATATCATCACGCAAGAACGGTTCTACCGCGGACTTATATGTCCCTACACGGAAAATATGAGGTGTGATTTCAAGTTTTTCGAGCATGGATTTAAAGTAAAGGTTTTCCTGACGCAAACCTTGAATACCGACTTGCCCAATTGGATTGAGATAAATGTCATCTGCAAAACTCGCAAGGAAATACTGTGCCTGCGTATAATTATCAGCATAAGCAATAACCGGCTTTTCTGACTCTTTGAAGCTTTGAATCGCTTTTCCTACATACTCTAATGAGGGAAGATCGCCCCCTTCAAAGTCATTTAGATTCAATACTAAACCACGAATGCGTTCATCATCTTTCGCAGATAAAATACTTTGCACCACATCAAAAGTGGAATATTTATAAGAGACTTTTTCATTATTTAAACGTTGAAATTCCTCTTGCCAACTCAGCATATCTTCCGTGTTATCTGCAAGATAGCCTGTTAAATTTAAATATAATGCGCCTTGATCGCCCGATAAAACTTGGCTTTTCTTACCATCACTAAAAAGGCTGACAAGCACAATCAACGATAAAACAAACAGTAAGAACACAAAATTCATCACAAGATTTCGGATAAAATTGAGTGCTTTACAACAAAATTTCAATACGCTTAAGATGACATTCATGCGAAATTAAACCTTTAAAACAGAAATAAAAATTGTGCGTAGCCTATCATAAAGTCCTATGAAAAACTATGTTATAATCAACCGCACTTAACTAGAAGAAGGAAAATACTATGGATGCATTAACTCTTTTAACACAACGCAAATCGAATAAAAAATTAACGGCACCAGCCCCTAGCCAAGTACAATTAGAACAAATGTTTCAAGCGGCTTTACATGCCCCTGATCATGGTAAACTTGAACCTTATCATTTCGTGGTAATCCAAGGCACAGGTTTAAGTAAATTGGAAAGCTTGCTCAAAGCAGCGGTGACTGAATTTGATTTAGGTGAGGAACGATTAAAAAAAGCAGAAAATTTTGCACGCCGTGCGCCGATGGTCATTGCGGTGATTGCTAAAATTAATCATGAAGTAAAAAAAGTACCGGGTTGGGAACAAATGCTTACTGCGGGTGCGGCAACTTATGCGATTCAACTTGCAGGCAATGCACTGGGTTTTGAAAGTTTTTGGGCAACAGGTCCTCTCGTTGAGGGGCGTGAATTACGTGAAGCATTTGGCTGTGGTAAAAATGATAAGATTGTTGCCTTATTACAAATTGGTACAGCGGCTGAAAAATTAGAAAAAGACTGTAAACCAAAAGATTTATCACGTTTCGTGAGCCATCTATAAAGAAAAAATCAAAAAAGGCGGAAATTTCCGCCTTTTCTATTGTTCTTAATTGCTCTTATTCAGACTCGCCTTCTAATCCACTTCTAATTTTATTTTCAAACGCCGTATAATCCACTAAAAAAGCATCGTGACCATAATCCGATGGGAATTCATAAAATCTTAAATCCACGCCTGCTTGCTCTAAAAGCTGTTTACTTTTATGTAAATCAATGGATTTAAATAGTTGATCTGTCGTCACCGAAACTAATGTATAGCAAGCTTTAATTCGAGACAAGGCTTCTTTTACATCTGCATACCCTACACTAGGATCATACAGATCGAGAGCACGCAATAAATGCAAATAGGTGTTGGCATCAAAACGCTCCAAGAATTTTTTACCTTGATAGCTCAAATAGGATTCCACTTGAAAGTGATCACCCCAAAATTGTCCTTCAGATTTAGTCGCTCGCCCAAATGCCTTGGCTAACTGTACATCTGTCCGATAGGTTAACATTCCCAACATACGAGCAATGGAAAGCCCTTGATTAGGCGGTGTTCCCTCATAATAATCGCCATTATTAAAATTCGGATCATTAATGACAGCCTGACGCATCACATGATTAAACCCAATGGCTTCCGCACTAAAGAAGATGGAAGAACATAGATTCACAATGTTATCCATAAAATCCGGATAATCAATTGCCCATTGTGTAGCTTGCATACCACCAAACGAGCCACCCACTATCGCTTTTAAATGTGGGATACCAAGGTACTCAAGCAAGGCTTTTTGGACTTTGATAATATCTTGAACGATGATATTCGGGAACTGGCTACCATAAGGCTTTCCAGTAGTTGGATTAATCGAACTGGGTCCCGTCGTGCCTTTGCAACCACCTAATACATTTGAGCAAATAAAAAAGTATTTAGATGTATCAAAAGCTAGACCTTCGCCCATAAAGTTTTGCCACCAACCGTCTTTATTCGGTTCATCAAAATAAGGTTCTGCATCTCCCGTTAAGGCATGACAAATCAATACAGCATTGCTTTTATCAGCATTTAAAGTGCCGTAAGTTTGATACGCGACATTAATAGGCGAAAGCTGTCCGCCCAATGTTAATTGGAGGGGATTGTCTTGAAAAAGCACGACATTTTGCACAGCCATTAAATGATAACCTTTTACGTTGATGATTTAACAATTATCAACAGCTCATGTTTTTTGTCAAGAAATTTTAGACGTTTAGACGTCTAAATATTTCCTTATCAATTTGGTAAACAAATTACACTTGAAATTATTTCGATTTTTCAGTATGTTAGCTATATGCAACTATCCAAAATGCTGTCAAAAATGACCGCACTTTCATGGCTCTCTCGCCTTCCGCTGAAAAAACTCCTCGGCTATGCTTTGGGGTTAGGTTTACTCGTCTTGATTGGTTGCTTCACGATTGATCGTGCTATTAGTTTCTATGTACAAGATCGCGTTTATGAAGACGTTGAAACGCTCCCACATCGCCACTATGCATTAGTATTGGGCACATCCAAATATGTCGCCAAAGGTAAAACCAACAAATATTACGACTACCGTTTGGAAGCATCAAAATACTTAATCGATCAAAATAAAGTTGATTATTTACTGCTAAGTGGTGATAACCGCACGCTTCAATATAACGAGCCTCGTACCATGTTTTTGGACCTACGTAAAATGGGCGTGTCTGAAAGCGTTATGTTTAAAGATTTTGCAGGATTCCGCACCTTAGACTCTGTTGTGCGAGCAAATAAAGTTTTCCAAGTTCCCTCCTTTACGATCATTAGTCAAAAATTCCATTGTGAACGTGCTCTGCTTATTGCTAAACATTATGATATTGATGCCATTTGTTTCACCGCGAAACAGCCAGAAGTTTATTTTGGGACGCGTGTCCGCGAAATGTTTGCTCGCGTGAAAGCCGTATTAGACTTAATCATCGGGGTAAAACCTTACTTTCTTGGCACGCCAGAACCACTGCCAATGCCTACTGAATAGTTAATGATTCTTTAATTTTTACCCTGTTTAATCAAAAAAGATCTAAATAAAAAGATTTTTATACAATTTTTTATCATATTTATTTGACAATTTTTACTTAAATCGCTATTTCTAATAGCTATCATAAAACACAACATCTTACTTTTTCATTTTAGAGGATTATCTTATGTCTCATTTATCGGTAGCAAAATTTGGTGGTACATCCGTCGCGAACTATTCCGCTATGCAAGCTTGTGCCAAAATCGTCATTGCAGATCCTAATACTCGCGTTGTCGTGCTTTCTGCATCCGCTGGTGTCACAAACTTATTAGTTGCCTTAGCCAATGGTGTCGAAGCTGAAGAACGCGCAAAATTAATTGGTGAAGTTCGCCAAATTCAAGAAAACATTTTAAATGAATTAAAAGATGACAGCCGCATTCGTCCTATCATTGAAAAATACTTAGAAAATATTACCGCACTTTCTGAAGCAGCTAGCCTTGCAACATCACTTGCTTTAACTGATGAACTCATTAGTCATGGTGAAATGATGTCAACGCAAATTTTCATTGAAGTATTAAGAGAATTACAGACCTCTGCAACTTGGGTTGATGTACGTACTTTAGTAGCAACCAATGATAACTTTGGGAAAGCGGCACCAGATGATGCACAAACTCAAGCGAACTGCGATAATTTATTGAAACCATTAATCGATCGTGGAGAATTAGTCATCACTCAAGGCTTTATCGGTCGTGAACCTGGCGGTAAAACCACAACGTTAGGCCGTGGTGGTAGTGACTACTCTGCTGCACTTTTAGCAGAAGTATTAAACGCAAAAGATGTCTTAATTTGGACGGATGTGGCGGGTATTTATACGACCGATCCACGTATCGTACCAAATGCACAACGTATTGATACCATGAGCTTTGCTGAAGCGGCTGAAATGGCAACCTTTGGGGCGAAAGTATTACACCCTGCAACGTTACTTCCTGCTGTACGCAGTAATATCCCGGTTTATGTGGGTTCAAGTAAAGCACCAGAAGCTGGCGGTACTTGGGTAACACGTGATCCGCAACCTCGTCCAACATTCCGTGCCATTGCATTACGTCGCGATCAAACCCTATTAACGCTTTCAAGTCTCAGTATGTTACATGCACAAGGCTTCCTAGCGAATGTATTCACTATCTTAGCGAAATATAAAATTTCTGTGGATACGATCACAACCTCTGAAGTAAGCATTGCATTAACCTTAGATAAAACAGGTTCTGCTTCATCTGGTGTTGAATTACTTTCACCTGAATTACTAGAAGAATTAAGCCAATATTGTACCGTGAAAGTGGATACCGGCTTATCGCTTGTCGCATTAATTGGAAATGATTTACACCTCGCTTCAGGTGTGGCAAAACGTATTTTTGACACGCTTGAAGGCTATAACATTCGCATGATTAGCTATGGTGCAAGCACGAATAACATTTGTATGCTAGCACATAGTGACAAAGCAGATGACGTGGTTCGTTCATTACACAAATCATTGTTTGAATAAAAAATTTACTGAAAGTGCGGTTAAAAATAACCGCACTTTTTTACGTTTAGAATTTGAGATTACGAGCAAAAAAGAGTAAAGTAATCGTTTGTCTGATTTATAAACTTACGCAAACTTAAGGCGGAAATTATGGGAAAAAGTGTTGTTGTTCTTGGCGCTCAGTGGGGCGATGAAGGGAAAGGCAAGATCGTTGATTTATTAACAGATCGCGTTAAATATGTGGTGCGTTACCAAGGTGGTCACAACGCAGGTCACACTTTAATTATTAATGGTGAAAAAACCGTATTACGCTTAATTCCATCAGGTATTTTACGTGATAACGTGACTTGTTTAATCGGTAACGGCGTTGTGCTTTCTCCTGCTGCATTAATGCAAGAAATGGGCGAATTAGAAAGCCGTGGCGTAAAAGTACGTGAACGTTTATTAATTTCAGAAGCTTGTCCATTAATCCTACCTTATCACGTTGCCATGGATCACGCGCGTGAAGCCGCATTAGGTAAAAAAGCCATTGGTACAACCGGTCGTGGTATCGGCCCAGCTTATGAAGATAAAGTGGCTCGTCGTGGTTTACGCGTGGGCGATTTATTCAATCGCGAAGCCTTTGCTGAGAAATTAAAAAATATCCTTGAATACTATAATTTCCAATTGGTGAACTACTACAAAGTAGAACCTGTTGATTATCAAAAAACATTAGACGATGTGTTCGCGGTAGCTGATATTATTACTGGCATGGTAGCAGATATCACAACTATTTTAGATACTGCTCGTAAAAATGGTGACAACATCCTATTCGAAGGTGCACAAGGCACCATGCTTGATATCGACCACGGCACCTATCCGTATGTAACCAGTTCGAACACCACAGCAGGCGGCGTAGCAACTGTTTCTGGTTTCGGACCTCGTAACCTTGATTATGTGTTAGGTATCATCAAAGCATACTGTACACGTGTTGGTGGCGGTCCATTCACTACTGAATTATTCGATGAAACCGGTGCTGAAATTGCACGTAAAGGTAACGAATTTGGTGCAGTAACAGGTCGTCCACGTCGTTGTGGTTGGTTTGATGCCGTGGCCATTCGTCGTGCAATTCAACTTAACTCAATTTCTGGTTTCTGCATGACCAAATTAGACGTATTAGATGGCTTTGATGAAGTAAAAATCTGTACGGCTTACAAAATGCCAAATGGCGAAATTGTTGAATATGCACCATTAGCAGCAAAAGATTGGGAAGGCGTAGAGCCAATTTACGAAACTCTACCTGGTTGGAAAGAAAACACCTTTGGTGTGACGGATGTAAATAAACTACCGCAAACTTGCCGTGATTACATCAAACGTATCGAAGAAGTAACTGGCGTACCAGTGGCTATCCTTTCAACGGGTCCAGATCGTGTTCAAACAATGATTTTACGCGATCCATTTGCCGCCTAAAACCGCCTAAAAATAAACCGCACTTTGGCACAACCAAGTGCGGTTATTTTTTAAGGAGTTTTTGATGACTGAACAAGATATTGCTGACTACCTAAAAAATCACCCAGATTTTTTTACTCATCACCCAGAACTACTTCAACAGCTTACTATTCCGCATAGCCATGAAGAAGGGACGATGTCATTAGTCGAAGCACAACTTGCACAGCAACGAGAACAGATCAAAACGCTTACTCAACTCCTCGAAAAATTTCATCAACTCGCTCATCAAGAAGCCGATATCTTCTTTGCTCTCTTGCCTTTGCAGAAAAAACTATTTCAAACAGAAGACCTTATTGCCATCAATGAAAAGTTGGATGACTGGGCAAAAGGCTATGAACTAGAAGGTGCTAAAATCTTACTTTTCACTGACAGCTGGCAAAAAAAGAACACCATTCCTGAACAATATTGGCTAGACCGAAAAGCTTTTGAACTCATTCGCTTAGAGCGTATGGGTTTACGCCAATTCTATTTAGGCGATCTCTCCAATAAAGAAAAAGCCCTCATATTCCTTCCCGAAGAACTCCCTATCGGCTCTGTGGCGATTTGCCGTTTAGGTGGAACACCGCAAAAACCAACCGCACTTTTACTCTTCAAATCTCGAGACACAGACCGTTTCCACAACGACCAAGACACCACATTCCTTCGACATTTAGTTGATATTGTGGAATTGCATTTGGGAAGATGGATTTAGACATTATTAAGTGATCTCTATCACAAATCTGAAAATTATTTAAATTTAGACTTTTATATTCAAATATTTAAGCGTATTTTGTAGGTTAGATGTTTTGGTATAAATGTCGATCGTAGTTTGATCTCATTTACTGATTTTATCCCTATCTCAGTGAGGTTTCATTATGAATAAAAAAATGTCTTTAACATTGATTGCTATTGGACTAGGTATGTCACTTAGTAATATTGCTGCAGCACAAGAAAAATTAATTGTGTACACATCAATGAAGGAATCATTAATTGGAGCATTAAAAGCTAAGTTTACTGAAAAATATCCAGATGTTGAAATGGATTATCAGTCTGCTGGTGCCGGAAAATTGATGGCTAAAATTGCAACGGAAAAAGAATCCGGGAAAATTATGGCTGATGTAATTTGGACAAGTGAAGTACCTGACTTCTTCCAAATGAAAAAGAACGGCATGCTCGAAGCTTATGTTTCTCCTGAAACAAACAATATCGTTAATCCTATCCCTAACTTCGATGGTTCTTTTACCCCAATCCGCCTCGGTACACTAGCAATCGCCTACAATACTCGTTTCGTTAAAGATAATCCACCTGCTGAATGGGCTGATATCTTAAAACCGGAATATAAAGGTGCATTTGGTATTGCAAACCCTGCATTATCGGGTACGTCATATATGAGTGTGTCTTTATTAAAAGATAAATTTGGTTGGGAATTCTTTGAAAAATTAAAATCCAATAAAGCAAAAGTGGGTAAAGGCGCAGGACAAGTTATCGATGATACTGCATCAGGTGATTTGTTAGCTTCCTTAGCGGTTGACTATATTACCAATGATAAAATCAAAAAAGGTGCACAATTAAAATTGGTCTATCCAAAAGAAATGCTTGTCATTCCTAGCCCTGCTGCAATCTTAAAAGGCACTGAACACCTTGCAGCTTCACAAAAATTTATTGACTTCTTACTTTCTGAAGATGGACAAAAAATCATTGCTAACGAAGGAACATTACCAGTTAGAAAAGGCGTTGAACTTGATGCTAAATTTGGTATGCCATCGCTAGAAGATGCTGTATCAAGAGCAATTCCTATTGACTATGAAAAATTAATGTCAGAAAAAGAAGAAACAATTAAACATTTCACTCAAATTCTTCAAGGTCGTTAATCAGTAAGGAGTTGTGATTATGGCAACAATTACATTTGAAAACATATGTAAAAAATTCGGTTCAAATGAAGTGTTAAAAGATCTTTCTCTAGTTGTAAAAGATGGAGAATGTTTTACGCTTCTTGGTCCATCCGGCTGTGGAAAAACTGTCTTATTACGCCTGCTTGCAGGATTTGATGTGCCTGATAGTGGCCGTATTTTAATTGACGATGTGGTTGTTGCCGATCCCGCTACAAACACGGATGTTCCACCAGATCAACGTGGTCTAGGTGTCGTCTTCCAAGATTATGCTGTTTGGCCACATATGACTGTCTTTGACAATATTGCCTATCCTCTTAAATTAAAAAATATTGAAAAACAAGCTCTCCATAAACAAGTGATGGAAGTTGTCGAATTAGTCAATTTAACTGGCTTAGAAGAACGTTTACCTTCTCAATTATCAGGAGGACAACAACAGCGTGTTGCTCTCGCAAGGGCATTAGTTGCTAAACCATCTTTAATGCTCTTAGACGAACCTCTCAATAATCTAGATGCCAATCTTCGAGAAGAAATGCGTTTCGAAATTAAAGAGTTACAGAAAAAGCTCGGTATTACTATTCTGTACGTAACACATGACCAAGAAATTGCCCTAGCAATATCAGACCGTTTGGCCATTATGAATGAGCATGGTGATATCCAACAAATTGGCACGCCATGGGACATTTACGAACGTTCAGAAAATGAGATGGTGTTTAAATTTATGGGGCTAGCAAATTTCATTCCGGTGAGATTCCAAAATAATCATCATTATATTGGAGAAGGTAATCAAATTTTAAACTGGAAAAACTTGCCGCCTAATTCAGGGAAATTAGGATGTCGACCTTCCGATATCATACTAAGCAAAAATAATGAAGGTTTACTAGGAAAAGTATCAAGAGCCAGCTTTCTTGGTGCGGTAATGGATTATATGGTAGAGATTGATGGTGTAACACTACGAACAGAAATCCCAACTAATAAAGCATTACGTAATAATTTAATGTTCAATGAAGGTGAAAATTGCTTTATCAGTTTTCATGATTTGCTTTGGTTTGATTCTGCTAAAGAAATCTAGAGGGGTTTATTATGGCTACAACTATTCAAAATAATCATCCATTCAATATTGCTAACGTTATTCTAGCCTTATCTATCGGTATCTTAGTTATCGTTGTTGCGGTTCCTGTTTTACTTATTTTCCTTAATTCTTTTTGGGTTGATGGGCAATTTAATATCACCGATGTGGTGAATATTCTTAAGCAAGAAGAAACCTATGAAGCATTACTTAATTCACTTTTCATCGCATCTGGCGTAACTGTGATGAGTACGATCATCGGTACATTTTTTGCTTGGTTAGTAACTCGAACAGATCTACCTTATAAAGGTTTTATGAAAGTGATGTTCCTTGTACCTTTTATGCTTCCTTCTTTCATTGGAGCATTAGCTTGGAAAATGTTACTTTCACCACGTTCTGGTTACATTAACCAGTTTTTCATGGATTTAGGATTTGATGGACCTATTTTTAATATCTATAGCTATGCCGGTATTATGGCTGTAGAAACGATGTATCTTTTTCCATTCGTCTTTATCCAAGTCTGTGGTGCATTAGAGCGCATGGACCCTACATTAGAAGAATCAGCGAGAATCTCAGGCGCAAGCCTCTTTACCATTACACGTAAAATTACCATTCCACTCGTCATGCCAAGTATTCTTTCTGGTGCATTACTCATTATGCTCTATTCTATGGCTCACTTTGGTACTGTTGCCGTACTAGGCGTAGAAAATGGTATTTTTAACATTCCAACCCTCATTTATGAACGTATTCACCAAAGTGCGGGTAGTTTTGAAGCCATTCGTACAGGTACTGTACTTGCAACTGTTTTAGTATTCACTGCGGCACTGATTATTTGGTTACAAAACAAAATCTTAAATAAAGGTCGATTCCAAATTATTGCAGGTAAAAGCTTTAGACCTATTGAAGTAAAACTTCGTGGTTTGAGAAAACCGTTGCTTGTTATTTGCTTACTCTACATCGCCTTTACAATCGTATTGCCTACAGTCACGATTTTCCTTGTTGGTGGATTAAAAACCTATGGATTACCAATTACATGGGAAAATCTCACATTAGATAACTATAAGTTCATCTTATTTGAATGGCAGTTAACAAAAGATGCAATTCGAAATAGTGTGACTCTCGGTCTCGCTGCAGCATTGATTACCATGTTTGCAGGGGTAATGATTTCTTATGTAATCGTTAAAATGCGTGTTCGCGGAAAAGGCATCCTTGAGTTCTTAGGGATGTTGCCATTCTCCGTACCAGGCTCTGTAATTGCTCTTGGGGTGATCCTTGCCTGGAGTGGTAAATTTGGCATCAATCTCTACAACACAGTTTGGATTATTTTAATTGCTTACATTGCACGTTATATGGCTTTCTCACTCAAAGCTAACTCTGCAGCACTTGAGCAAGTACATGATTCATTAGTTGAAGCTTCTCGAGCATGTGGAGCAAGTATGTGGCAATCCTTAAAAGATATTGTTATCCCACTCGTAAGACCGGGGATGATTGCCGCCTTCTTCCTAATTTTCCTTCCGGCTCTACGCGAATTGACCGTTTCTGTTATGTTATATGGTCCTTCTACACGAACCATCGGGGTAGCAATTTATACCCTAAATGAAGACGGTGAAACGGTTTATTCTGCGGCATTAGCGGGTATCGCCCTCATAATCATTGTGTTAGGTCAAACCGTTATTAAACGTTATGCTGAAAAGAAAACTCAAAAATAGAAGGTTAGGAGTAAAAGATGAGCTATATTCAATTAAATCATGTCATGAAAAAATTTGGTGATGTTATTGCCATTGAAGATCTTAACCTTTCTATCGAAAAAGGCGAATGTTTCTCTATGCTAGGACCATCGGGTTGTGGAAAAACAACAACCCTAAGAATGATCGCTGGCTTTGAAGACTTAGACGGAGGAGAAATTAAAGTCGGTGATAAATTACTGTCATCGAAGAAAAACAATTTCTATCTACCACCTGAGAAACGCAATTTCGGTATGGTCTTTCAGGCCTTTGCAGTATGGCCACATATGACGGTATACGATAACGTTGCCTTTCCGTTAAAACTCAAAAATATTTCTGCCCAAGAAATTGAAAAACGAACAACGGATGCGTTAAGACACACTAATTTACTTAGTGTTGCCAAGAAAAGCCCTGACGATTTATCTGGAGGAGGAAAACAACGTGTGGCACTTGCTAGAGCATTAGCAATTAACCCAGACGTCATGTTACTAGACGAACCATTATCAAGCTTAGATCCCCATCTTCGTGAAGAAATGCGTTTTGAAATTAAGGCATTACAGAAAAAATTTGGGTTCTCAATTATTTATGTGACTCATGACCAATCTGAAGCGATGGCACTTTCAGATCGTATTATGGTCATGAAGAAAGGGGCGGTACAACAAATTGATACCCCATTAAATATTTATAACAACCCAGCTAACAAGTTTGTCTTCAATTTTATCGGGTTATCAAATCAATTAAATGTAAACCTGTCATCACAAGGTATTCATATTGATAAAGTTGATGGTATTTTTAATCTTCCAGAAATGCCAAATAATGACTTACTTTCACAAGGGAAAGCGATATTAGCAAGCCGTCCATCTGACATTGAATTTGTTCAACAAGGTGGAATCCCTGGTGTCGTAAAACGTCGCTCTTATCTTGGTGAAGTGACGGATTATAATATCCAAGTTGGAGATCAAGATATTCGTGTTCAAATTGGACGACGAGATTCTGGCCCGAAAGAAGGCGAAACATGTCAGATAGCCTTTGAACATCTACATTGGTACCCGGCTGAATAATATATCCTAAGTGCGGTTAAACTTAACCGCACTTTTATTTTTTTACAGTAATTAAACAAGCTGTTCTCATTATCAATTAATCTTTGATCCTGCTCACAATTTCAAAAAAATAAACTTTCTTTATTTTTCAACTCTTTCTACAATACCTTTGTTTTTATTATTAAAAACACACAATTCAATTTAACTTCAGATATCACAAGGGTCTAATTATGAAAATTTTAACTTGGCCTGTGGTTGCAGGTGCTGCACTTGGTATCGTTGCGCCACTTCTCACTTACAATGGCAATCCTGGTAATATGGGGTTTTGTGCGGCTTGTTTCTTACGCGATACAGCCGGATCGCTTGGATTACACCACGCTGCCCCATTACAATACCTTCGCCCAGAACTCATTGGATTAGTTTTAGGAGCACTCGCCAGTGCATTCTTATCTAAGGAATTTAAACCTCGTGGTGGCTCTGCTCCACTCGCTCGTATTAGCTTAGGCTTTTTTGCGATGCTTGGCGCACTCATTTTCTTAGGTTGTCCATGGCGTGCTTATTTACGATTAGGTGGAGGAGATCTTACTGCAATTGCAGGTATCGTAGGATTATTTGCTGGCGTATTGGGAGGCATTTTCTTCACTAATCGAGGATTCTCATTAGGTAAATCGAAGGAACAGAGCCAATCTTCGGGCTTAATCGGTCCAATCTTTGCCGTAATTTTGCTTGTTTTAGCCTTAACCCAATTTAAATTTGGTGAAAATCTCGCGATTTACACCTCTGAAAAAGGGCCTGGCGCACAACATGCGGCTATTTGGATGTCACTTGCTGGCGGATTACTTCTTGGTGTGCTGATGCAAAAATCGCGTTTTTGCACAATTGGGGCATTCCGAAACTTTGTCCTCTTCCGTGATGCACATTTATTAAACGGTGTGATTGCATTGATTGTCTTTGCAGCAATAACTAATGCCTTATTAGGTCAATTCCATTTAGGCTTTGAAAAACAGCCTATCGCGCATAATGACTATCTCTACAATTTCCTTTCTATGGCGCTTTGCGGTCTTTGCTTTGCATTAGGCGGTGGTTGTCCAGGTAAGCAATTAGTCAATATTGGTGAAGGGAACAATGACTCTGCATTATTTGTGCTCGGTATGCTACTTGGCGCAGCTGCGGCACATAACTTTGGCTTAGCCGCGGCTCCTTCAGGCGTTGCAGCCTTTACGCCTCATCTTTTAGTTGCCGGCTTTGCAGTTTGCTTATATATCGCATTAACCAATAAATCGGAAGCTTAACATCCATTCAGAATAAACAAAAAGGAAGTCCATTATGACTTCCTTTTTTCGTTTTTAAAAGTGCGGTCATTTTTAACCGCACTTTCTACACATTAGAGTATATTTTTCTCGCCACGGGAAAGACTAATTAAGCCTGAACGAACAATTTCAAGTAATGTGCTTTCTTCTTTCAGTGCCTCAACAAAAGCATCTAATTTGTCTTTTGTACCCGTTAATTGAATCGTGTAGGATTTTGTTGTTACATCCACAATCTGACCACGGAATATATCGGCTAAACGTTTTAACTCATCACGTGATGAACCCGTTGCTCGTACTTTCACTAACAACACTTCACGCTCAACGTGCTCATGTTCACTCAAGTTAATAACTTTAAACACATCCACTAATTTGTGAAGTTGTTTTTCGATTTGTTCGAGCACTTGCTCATCACCCACCGCTTCAATCGTCATACGAGAAAGCGTTGGATCATCGGTTGGTGCCACAGTTAAGCTTTCAATGTTAAATGCACGTTGGGAAAATAAGCCGACCACACGAGATAATGCACCGGATTCATTTTCTAATAAAACAGATAAAATTCTACGCATTACTCTTTCTCCTCTTGTGGTTTGCTTAAAATCATCTCATTCATCGCCCCGCCGCGAACTTGCATTGGGTAAACGTGTTCGGTTTCATCAACGTTAATATCAACAAAGACCAATTTATTTTTAATGCTGAAGGCTTCTTGTAATTTGCTTTCTAATTCATCTGGTGTTGAAATTTGAATTCCCACATGCCCATAAGATTCTGCTAACTTCACAAAATCTGGTAAAGAATTCATATAAGTTTGAGAATGGCGGCCTGAGTAAATCAAATCTTGCCATTGTTTCACCATGCCTAAGAAGTGGTTGTTCAAACAAATCACCACAACTGGAATGCCATATTGTGTCGCTGTTGAAAGCTCTTGGATATTCATTTGAATACTGCCATCACCCGTTACACAAACCACGGTTGCATCAGGATGTGCAAGTTTCACCCCTAATGCAGCAGGTAAACCAAAGCCCATGGTACCTGCACCACCAGAGTTGATCCAACGGCGCGGTAAATCAAACGGATAATGTAATGCAGCAAACATTTGGTGTTGCCCTACATCCGATGCCACATAAGCTTGGCCTTTTGTAATGCGATACACGGCTTCCATCACTTGCTGTGGTTTGATGACGCCTGAAGTGCGGTCGAAATCCAAGCATTTTTTCGCTTTCCATTCATCAATTTGTTTCCACCAATCTTCTAAGTGATTTTGCGGACGCGAACCGATTTCTTCACCTAATAAGCTTAAGAATTCATCCAATACATTTTTCGCATTACCTACAATTGGAATCGCAGCAGGGACGTTTTTAGAAATAGAGGTTGGGTCAATATCAATCTGAATCACTTTTGCATTCGGGCAATATTTATCTAAGTTGTTAGTGGTACGGTCATCAAAACGAACGCCAACACCAAGGATTAAATCACTTTCATGCATGGCTGTATTGGCTTCGTAAGTTCCATGCATTCCAAGCATACCTAAGAATTGTTTATCGGTACTTGGATATACACCTAACCCCATTAACGATGAAGTTACCGGTAAATTTAAGCGTTGTGCAAATTGCGTTAATTCCTCATGACAACCTGCAGCAATTGCCCCACCACCCACGAATAAAACAGGTTTTTTAGCTACTAATAATGCTTTTAACGCTTTCTTAATTTGACCTTTGTGACCATTTACCGTTGGATTATAAGAACGAAGCTCAACAGATTTTGGATATTCGTAAGGATATTTTAATGTTGGGTTTACGGTATCTTTTGGAATGTCTACAACAACGGGACCTGGACGACCTGTTGAAGCGATATAAAAGGCTTTTTTCAAGATACCTGGAATGTCTTCTGCTTTTTTAACAATAAAGCTGTGCTTAACCACTGGACGAGAAATCCCCACCATATCACATTCTTGGAACGCATCACGACCGATCAAGCTGCTCATTACCTGACCTGAAATGATCACCATTGGTACTGAATCAGTATAAGCGGTCAAAATACCCGTAATCGCATTGGTCGCACCAGGTCCTGATGTTACTAACACACAACCTACTTTACCGGTCGCACGTGCATAACCATCTGCCATATGTACCGCAGCTTGTTCGTGACGGACTAAAATATGCTCAATCCCACCAAGGGTATGGATTGCATCATAAATATCCAATACGGCACCGCCTGGATAACCAAATAAATACTCAACGCCTTCGTCACGCAAAGACTGAACCACCATTTCCGCACCGGATAATTTCTTCATATTTTACTCCTAAAACTGACCGCACTTTAATTACTACGATTCGTTGTCAAAACAATGGAAACATCATACCGAAAGAAAATGGCTTGTCCAGCATGAGAAAAGTCTAAAAAGACGAATTAAAAAGAATTAAAAACTAACAAAATACAAATATTAAGATTTTAATAAAGATAATTAATACAAAAAGCAGAAAATCGTAGTTTTATATGGAGTTTTATAAAAATAAAAATTTTTTATTCTTTTATTCAAATTTTTGAGCTGGATCACATTTTAAGCGTCAATTTCTATGATGATTAAGGAGAAAGGATTAATATATTCAAATTTAAATAGTGAAACATCAATGAATGAAATAAATTGGATTTTACGGAGGCTGAAATGAATAAGATTACTTGTATTTGTTTAGGTGTTAGAGATATGGAAAGTTCAATAAAGTTTTACAGAGATAGTTTAGGATATAAGACTGATTGCAAAGAAAATAATCCGCCAGTATGTTTTTTCGATACTCCAGGAACAAAATTTGAACTATTTCCTTTGGAACAATTAGCAAAAGATATCGATGAAAACAACCCACCAAAAGGGAATGGGTTTTCTGGAATTACATTAGCGTACAATGTTGAACATAAAGAAGATGTTGATAGTGTAATTGAATTAGTACGTAATGCTGGCGGAAGAATTGTAAAAGAACCACAAGACACCTTCTGGGGTGGATATCACGCATATTTTTCTGATTTAGATGGATATTATTGGGAAGTTGCATGGGGTTCAAATTTCCAGTTTGATGAAAATGGACTATTGAAATTTTAGTAATTAGGAGAGATATAAAAAATGGCTTCAAGCAAAGAATACTTAGACTTTATTTTAGAACAAGTATCTGAATTAGATAATGTTAGTTATAAAGCCATGATGGGAGAATTTATTATCTATTACAAAGGAAAAATTATTGGCGGAATATATGATGATAGATTACTTGTTAAACCTGTGCAGTCTGCGATAAATTATATGCCAAATGCAGTGTATGAGTTGCCGTATGATGGAGCAAAGGAAATGCTATTGGTAGATGAGGTTGATAATAAAGAGTTTCTAATTGGCTTGTTTGATGCTATGTATGATGATTTGCCTGCACCAAAACCAAAGAAAAAGAAATAATAAAATCCCAGTTTATCTAATTGAATAGAACAATTTTAGGAACAGTAAATCGAAAAAAGGTTTACTGTTTTTTCTTTGCCTAAAAACGGAAAGGAGGACTTATGGAAGAAGAAAAAAGAGTAATAAAAGAATCACAACATAAACAGTTAGTAATGGATATTGGAAAAACAAAATATACTGTAAATCTACATTTCAAGCAAGGTACAGGCGAAACATACAAGGATAAAATACTAAAGCTAATCAAAGGAGAAACAGATAAGATAAGATAAGATAAGATAAGATATAAATTTATCAAAGATAATTTCGTTTATGTCCTTGACAAATCTTCCTAAAAGGGATGGATTATAGGAAAAAACCGCACTTGGAAGATCCAAAGTGCGGTTAGATTTTAAGAGGTTTTTAATTAGCCGTTATAGCGTTTGAACACTAAAGTCGCATTTGTACCACCGAAACCAAAGCTGTTTGACATGACAGTTTGTAAGCCTGCATTTTCTTTTGTTTCAGTCACGATATTGCAGCCTTCTGCCGCTTCGTCTAATTTTTCAATATTAATGCTTGGTGCAATGAAGTCATTGTGTAGCATTAATAAGGTATAGATTGCTTCGTGTGCACCTGCTGCACCTAAA
Organism: Parahaemophilus parainfluenzae; assembly: GCA_018363335.1. GTDB lineage: Bacteria > Pseudomonadota > Gammaproteobacteria > Enterobacterales > Pasteurellaceae > Haemophilus_D > Haemophilus_D parainfluenzae_Y. The sequence continues at coordinate 58,232 of JAGZOA010000003.1, forward strand.
GAGTGACCGGTCATTGATTTGGTTGAAGAAATCGCTGGGATTTTGTCACCAAATACATTTTTGATTGCACCTAATTCTTTCACGTCACCAACTGGTGTTGATGTACCGTGTACGTTGATGTAATCAATTGGAGTATCTACCGTTGCCATTGCTTGTTTCATACAACGCTCTGCACCTTCACCACTTGGCGCTACCATGTCGTAACCATCAGAGGTTGCACCGTAGCCCACGATTTCTGCGTAGATTTTTGCGCCACGTGCTAATGCGTGTTCTAATTCTTCAACCACAACAACTGCGCCACCACCAGCGATAACGAAACCATCACGGTCTGCATCGTAAGCACGAGACGCTTTTTCTGGGGTATCATTATATTTAGTTGAAACCGCACCCATTGCATCGAATTCTGTTGCACATTCCCAAGATAATTCTTCCGCACCACCAGCGAAAACCACATCTTGTTTACCTAATTGGATTAATTCAACTGCGTGACCGATACAGTGTGCAGACGTTGCACAAGCAGAACTGATTGAGTAGTTCACACCGCGGATTTTGTAAGGGGTTGCTAAACAAGCTGACACACTTGATGCCATAGTTTTAGTTACTGCGTAAGGACCAATGGCTTTCACACCGCGTGGACCACGCACTGCATCACAAGCCACTAATTGGTTGTGTGCTGAACCTGTACCCGCACCGATTACAAGACCTGTACGGTCATTTGAAACTTGATCTTCTGTTAAACCTGAATCTTCAATCGCTTCACGCATAGAAAGGTATGCATAAGCTGCCGCATCACCCATAAAACGATACACTTTACGATCGATGTGCTCGCTTGGATCAAGTTTGATTGTGCCGGCAACATGGCTACGCATTTTCATTTCAATAAACTCAGGCACGACTTCAATACCAGATTTACCTGCTTTTAATGAAGCCAAAACTTCTTCTTTGTTGTTACCGATACTTGAAATAATACCAAAACCAGTAATTACAGCTCTTTTCATTCTTTATTCCTTATGAGTTAGGGGAAATTTAATTCAACTTACAGTTGTTAGCTGAACGCAATTTACTATGAAATGAAAATATTGCAAGCAATAATTCATTTGTTCGACCAGTTAAGTTTTAACCGACTCAAAATTTCCGTGCTATTATAAAAGAATTTGATAAGGCAAAAAAGGGCTAACACATGTTCACCATTCAGCACGCAAAAATTCATTTTAACGAAGAGAATACCCCTGTTTCGGATAAATTCGATGATGTGTATTTTTCTAATCAAGATGGTTTAGCGGAAACACATTACGTGTTTTTAGAAGGCAATCAGTTGTGGGAACGTTGGATTCATTATCAAGAAGTCCATTTTGTTATTGCTGAAACAGGGTTTGGCACAGGATTAAATTTCTTTGCAGTGACCACGCTATTCCGTGAATTTCGTCAAAAATACCCTAATTCACCTTTAAAACGCCTTTATTTTATCTCTTTTGAAAAATACCCTTTGCCACTTGATGCGTTACAACAAGCCCATTTAGCCTATCCGCAATTTTCTCATCTCGCTCAGTATTTGCAACAGCATTGGCTTAATCCCATTCAAGGTTGCTATCGTTTTCATTTTGATGAAACCACGTTAGATCTTTGGTTTGGTGATGTGGCTGAAAATCTGCCACAGCTTGGCGATTATATGAATGGTAAAATTGATGCCTGGTTTTTAGATGGTTTTGCCCCGAGTAAAAACCCCGATATGTGGAACGAGCAGCTTTATCAGCAAATGTTTCGTTTTACCAAACCACAAGGTACCTTTGCAACCTTTACTGCGGCAAGTGCGGTTAGAAAAGGCTTAGAAAATGCAGGCTTTAATATGACGAAACGAAAAGGCTTTGGTAAAAAGCGAGAATGTCTTTCTGGGCAAAAAACGCATGAAAAACTGACCGCACTTTCAGCACCCTGGTTTCATAGTCAGCCAGCCAATCTAAACAAGCAAGATATTGCCATTATTGGTGGTGGAATTGCTTCGCTTTGTACAGCCATTTCATTGGTTAAACGTGGGGCTAAAATCACAATTTATTGCGAAGATGAGCAAACAGCCCTGAATGCATCCGGCAATAAACAAGGCGCCTTTTATCCGCAACTGAGTGATGATAACGAACGCAATATTCGTTTTTATATTCATGCCTTCGCCTATGGTCATCAATTCCTACAATGGGCAATTCAGCACAAAATCGAATTTGAACACGAATTCTGTGGTGTCGCGCTTTGTGCTTACAATGAGAAAGCTGAAAGTAAATTAAATAAAATCGCTGAGCTGAATTTACCTTCTGATTTATATCAGTCTTTAAGCCAATCTGAATTAAGTGAAAAAGTGGGTTTACCGTTACCTTTTGGGGGCGGTTTTATTCCTCAAGGCGCTTGGCTTGCACCACGTCAGTTAGTTCAGTATGCTTTTGCCTTTTTAGAGAAACAAGGTGTCCAGATTAAAACATCACAAAAAGTAACCGCACTTTCGCAAGCAGAAAATGGTTGGCAAATCACCACAGCTGAAAATAAAACGTTCAACCATGAAGTAGTTGTTTTGGCAAACGGGCATAAACTCACTGATTTTGAACAAACACAAAAACTCCCACTCTACCCTGTTCGCGGGCAAGTGAGCCAAATTCCGACATCGGAAAACTTACTTAAACTCAAAACCGTGTTGTGCTATGACGGCTACCTGACTCCAGCAGATCAAGCAAAAGTCAGTCATTGTATTGGTGCCAGTCATGTTCGTGATAATGCGACTCGTGAATTTAGCCTAACCGAACAGCAAGAAAACCAACAAAAAATTCAGCAAAATATCCCTGAAGATTGGACAAAAGAAGTAGATACATCGGGCAATCTTACTCGAATCGGTGTGCGTTGTTCGGTACGTGATCTCACACCAATGATGGGGGCTGTTCCGCATTTTTCAGCTCAGCAAACACAATATCAAAATTTGTTTAATTTGCGCCGCCGTAAGCAGCCAATAGAACAAGCTGAAAACTACCCTAATCTCTATTTAATCGGTGCATTAGGCTCACGAGGATTAACCTCTGCGCCGTTTTTAGGGGAAACACTGGCTTCCTTAATTTATGACGAACCCTTACCGATGAGTGAAGATCTGATTCATAACTTAATGCCAAACCGCAGTTGGGTCAGACGCTGGTTGAAAGGAGCGGAGGTGAAATAAAAAAAGTGCGGTTAAAATCAACCGCACTTTTTCTTAATACAAACTTAAACGTTGTAATCGCTGTCTGGCGATTTCTTTGATTTCATCCTTTTTCGCCGTATTCATAATTTCCAAATAAAGCAATTTGGCCAAACCAATATTGACTTGTGTCCCAATCCCTTCTTCATACAAACGAGCCAAACGGAACCGCCCCTCATTGCTGCCCGCATTCGCAGCTTTTTGGAACCATTCAAAGGCTTTGGTAAATTCTTTCTGATTGGTATAAATTTCCCCTAATGTAAGCATGGCATCAGGATCTTTCGTTGCACTGGTTTCAAATAATTTAATCGCTTGAGCAGTATTTTGTTTCACATAGTTGTTGCCGTTGAAATACATCACTGCCAAATTATTAATAGCTTTAATACTGCCTCGCTCAGCAGCTTCGCTAAACCACCAATAAGCCAACTCTTTATTTTCATCCACTCCACGGCCTAAATTATAAAGCATCCCTAAATTGCTTTGCGCTTGTAAATTACCTTCCAACGCAAGAGGATACATAATTTCAAAAACGGCTTTCCAATCTTGTTTCTCTGCCAGTTTTTGCGCCAGATCCATTTTTTGCTGATCCGTCATTTGCGCTTTATCGACCAAATCAATGGTTTTCATGGCAAATGCTGAACTGCTTAACGTGAAGGTGGCAAGGACTAAAAGTTTAGCTAAATTCTTCATCTTATAACGTCGCTATCAATAAAATAATCAAAAAAATGGCGGATGTTCCGAATTCTATTAGACCAACTTGCTTAACCGAAAGTTTCTTGGTTGGTAAATAAATAGCACGAATTAACGCCAGCACAAAAGCAAGTGATAAGACATATTGTTGGGTAAATAAACAACCGAGCACGCAAAGCATATGGAAAATAATAGAGGCTTTGAGATAAAGCGGATTTTTACGTTCACGCATCATTGATTTGACGTAAAGCGTCGTGCCAATAAAAAATAAGCTTGGATACAGTGCTACCCACCAGATTTTTTCGTCAAAAGTGCGGTCAGAAAAATAATAGGATCCCATACCTGCAAGGGCAAAAATTGCAATACCCGCTAAATCATTGAGAAGGTTACGTTCATCTTTTTTCTTGGTGTAATAGATACTCACCAACACAAAAGGAAACATGGCGGCAATAAAGAAAAGAATTTGCCAGTTATAAAAAATGGCAGGAAGCGCAAATAAAAAAGCTGCGACACCATAGATGATTGTCCACTTTTTATATTCCGCCATATTTTTGCCTTTAAAGAGACTCAGCATTGGATAACTCAGCAAATACATGGTGAACCAAGCTAACAGCAAAAAGAAATGCGCCCAAACAGGTGAAGCTAATAACATACCGTAAACAAAAGGCAATAATGCCATCACAATGGCGCCATATTGATTCGAAATCAGGAGTTTCATAGTTTCCTTTAGTTGATAAAAATTCTCAATTATTTTATCTCACAATTTCTTGATTTACAAAGTCTAAAACCACCTTTAGAATGGAATTATCTTCATCAAAAAGGAGCCATTATGTCGATTCAACGCATTCAACCAAGCAAACTCTTTTCTGAAGTGGTCATTCATAACAATACTGCCTATTTTGCAGGACAAGTACCGGAAAAAACGGTTAAGCAAAATGCTTACGAGCAAACCAAAGAAGTCCTTTCACTGATCGATAAATTATTGGCAGAAATTGGTTCTGAAAAAAGTAAAATTCTTACCTCGCAAATCTTCCTTGCTGATATGGCGGATTATGCTCAACTCAACCAAGCATGGGATGAATGGGTTGATAGTCAAAATCCACCAAGCCGAGCAACGGTAGAAGCGAAACTTGCAGATCCTGATTGGAAAGTCGAAATCGTGATTATTGCAGCTGTGTAAACAATGCTTTTTCAAAATGTGATCAACCGCAAAGAAACCTTTTTGTTTTTCCTTTACACTAAACACTGAATTCAAAATAAGGAGTAATGTATGCAATCATGGATACCAGAAATATGGCAAGCCGCTGTGATTGGGCTTGTGGTTGGCGTAATCTTAGGCTATTTATTATTACGTTTAACGAAAGGCTCAGTTAAAAAACAAGTTCAAACCGAAGCTGAACTAAAAGAAGTAAAAACACAATTAAGTGATAAACAAGCACAACTTGAAAAACATTTCGCGGAAAGTGCCGAATTATTTAAAACCTTAATTGGTGATTATCAAAAACTCTATCGTCACTATGCCGTTTCATCTGAAACCTTACTTGGTAATAAACCAGCAGACAAAGGTTTATTTACCCAGCAATTGGTGACCGCCTCATCAGAAAGTAAATCTGAAGAGCCACCGCGTGATTATTCTGAAGGTTCATCTGGCTTATTAAAAACAGATAAAGAAAACCAATAATGATTAACGGTTGAACAATAAAAAAATCAGGGATTAAATACTTAATCCCTGATTTTTTATTAGTGATTGCTCAACACTTGAGCCGGTTGTAACTTCGCGGCTCGACTGGCTGGATAAAGACTGGCGAGTAAACTCAATACCAATGCCGCCACGAGAACTAATACAACATCGAACCAATGTAATTCGCTTGGTAAGAAATCAACGAAATAGATGCCATCTGATAACAGTTTTTTACCAAGTAATGTCTCGATGCCTTGAATAATCGGCGTGAGATTCAGTGCAACTACGACACCTAACACGATACCAATCAGACACCCTTTCATTCCTGCAAGCAAACCATACCAAATAAAGATTTGTTTAATAAAGCCATTATTCGCCCCCAGGGTTCGCATAATCGCAATATCACCTTGCTTATCTTTTACTGCCATAATTAAGGTTGAAACGATATTAAAACACGCCACCCCAATTACAAGCACCATGGCGATATACATCACTGTGCGGATAAGCTGAATATCACGATACATATAGCCAAATTTTGCCACCCAGTTTTGGATATAAAGCAGTTGAGGATAATCATTCAGCATCGAATAATCCATTTCTTGTACTTTGAATGGATCATCAACTTTTAATTCAACACCGGTAATTTGATCTTCTTGATACCCCATTAACTCTTGTGCTTGAGGTAATGCTAATAAGGCATAACTGTAGTCTAACTGACCATCTAAACGTAAAATAGCGGTCACTTGAACACGCTCACGATTAGGTTGTGCCATTTGATCTTCGCCGTTCGGTTGAGAGATTAATAATGACACCCAATCGCCTGCTTTAACATCTAACTCTTTGGCAATACCAGAGCCTAACACTAATCCGCCTTCTTCTGCGAATTTCTGCCAGCCATCACCTTCCACAAACTTACCAAGAGAGCTCACTTGATCTTCAGCTTGCTTATCGACCCCTTTCACTTGTACAACTTTAAGTTTATTGCCATTTTCGACTAAGGCAGTAAAACTCACAAAAGGTGAAAGTGCGGTAATTTTTTTGTTTGTTTTTAGACGTTCCGCAAGGTTCTGCCAATGGTTTAATGTGGCTTCATTGGCATGTGGATTAACGGTGATTTCCGTATGTGGCACCACAGCCAAAATACGTGAATTCAATTCACGCTCAAAACCATTCATCGCACTTAATCCCACAATCAATACTGCCACGCCAAGGGCGATACCGATAGCAGAGAATTTTGAAATTAACGCCACCAACGGATTCTTTTGCTTACCCCTTTGATAACGCCAACTAATGAAAAAAGGCGTATTCATTATGCACCTTCCTTCAAAATACCATCTTGCATGGTTAAACAACGAGACAGTTTTTGCGCTAATGACATATCATGTGTCACCAATAAAAACGCAATGTTTTGTTCCGCATTCAAGGTTTGAATCAACTCAAAAATACTTTCTGTGGTTTTATGATCCAAGTTCCCAGTTGGTTCATCGGCCAAGACGAGAGCGGGATTATTCACTAATGCACGAGCAATTGCCACACGTTGACGCTCACCACCCGAAAGGGCTGATGGTCGGTGAGTAATGCGATGACTTAAGCCTACTGCACCCAATATTTTTTCAGCACGATCTTTTGCTTCTGTTTTATTCTGACGACCAATTAACATCGGCATCATCACATTTTCTAATGCGGTAAAATCCGCCATTAAATGGTGAAATTGATACACAAAACCTAGATTTTGGTTACGTAATTTAGCCAATTCACTTTCAGACGCTTTTTGCAAAGATTGCCCTTTAATAAAGACTTCCCCACTACTTGGCTGATCTAAACCACCCAAAGTGTGTAATAAAGTACTTTTTCCCGAACCAGAACTCCCCACAATCGCCACTAATTCTTGTGGTTTCATGGCAAAGCTTACGCCTTTTAATACTTGGGTTTGGTTCTCGCCTTCTTGGTAAAATTTATTAATATTTTGGCATTCTAATAAGTAGTTATTCATATTTTACTCATAACGTAATGCTTCCGCCGGCTCTGTTTTTGCCGCGCGATAAGCGGGATAAATGGTTGATAATAAAGATAACAATAAAGAAAAGGCAATCACAATAATGACTTGCACAGGCTCAATGGATGTTGGCAAGAAAACACCGTTCGGATTGACCGCACTTAAAATTGCCCCAAGATTTAAGGTAATTAATACGCCCAGTACAGCACCAATCAATGTACCCACTAGCCCCACCAATAAACCTTGATAAATAAAGATCGAACGCACTTGTGATTTAGTCACACCTTGCGTTTGCAAAATGGCGATTTCCCCTTGTTTATCCACCACCATTAAACTTAATGAGGTCACGATATTCGAAATCGCCACAACAATAATTAAGCTAATCAACAAGCCCATCATATTTTTTTCCATACGAACCGCTTGGAAGAATTCCCCTTTTTGGACACGCCAATCGCTGATATGGCTCTCTTTAAAATAGGTTGGCAATTCTGTGATTTGGAAAGGATCATCCAGGAATAAACGATAGCCTTGAGCCTCACCTGGTTGAATGCGCATTAGGCGACCAATATCCGCTAAATTAGCAAAAACTTCATAGCCTGACGCTTCACCATAACCATAGTAAAGCTCGCTCACCGTAAATAAACGCTGCATCGGCACGCGACCAAATGGGGTGTATTGGCTGTTTTCCGTAATCATTAAGCGAACTTTATCGCCTACCACTAAGCCTAATTTTTGCGCCAACGTATCACCAATAATCAACTTAAACTCACCTTGCGGTAAAAGTTGGTTAAACTGACTAGGATCGAAACCTTCCAGTAAAGGGTCATCTGAAAAAGACTGAATACCAATCACTTGTCCCGCGCTCACACCTTTTGCCGTTTGAAACACAACATTCGTGGTATTAATCGGTACAGCTTTTTGCACAAAGTGCGGTATATTTTCAAGCGGTTTTTCTGCCGAAATAGGCGCCTCTTGGCTAATAATCGCGTGTGGAATGCTCGAAAGCACCTGTTGTTTTTGATAGCCTTCTAGTCCATTCATGACAGAAAGCACAATAATCAATGCCATCACACCCAGTACGATGCCAAAGCTTGCCAAATTAGCAACAAGTCGCCCAAAACGATCAGCGCTTTTTGCCCGCCAATATCGCAGGGCGACGTATAAAGAAATAGGTAAATTCATTATTTTTGATTTAATTGTTGAACGAAATCTTCGATATTTTGCGTCACTTTTTTCGTTAGCGTGGTTACCGCACTATCACTCGCCCAAGCAATATGAGGTGTGATAATTAAATTCGGCATCGTTTTCGCTAATTCAATCAGTGGATTGTTTTTCTCTGGTGGCTCTTTCACTAACACATCTAATGCGGCACCACCTAATTGTCCTGACTTCAATGCGTCACAAACTGCTTGCTCATCAATCAATGGACCACGACCAGTATTGATTAAATACGCCCCCTTCTTACAAAGTGACAAGGTTTCTTGATTGATTAAATTTTTGGTTGTTTCAGTCAATGCACAATGCAATGTGAGAATATCGGCTTGTTTTAGCACCTCTTCAAAAGATGTGTAACCTTCACGACACGTTGTGGCATTTCGATGTTCAGCATAAAGCACTTTCATGCCTAAAAGCTCGGCTAAACGCCCCACTTCCGTACCTAAACAGCCTTTTCCAAACACGCCTAATGTTGAACCTTTCACATCTGTAATGGGATAATCAAAATAGCAGAACTGTTTGCTCTCTGTCCATTTTCCCGTGAGTTGATCGCGTTGCCATCCAGCTAGACTATGTTTTAACGCAAAAATCATGCCTAATACATGTTCAGGTACTGTTGTTGCTGAATAACCCGTCACATTTTTAACCGCTACACCAAATTCTTTTGCGGCGTCTAAATCTACGTTATTGGTGCCTGTTGCGGTGATAGCAATGAGTTTTAATTTAGGTAGTTGTTGTAATACCTCACGACTTAAAATCACTTTGCTGGTAATAATAATATCCGCGTCTTTTGCTCGCTCAATAGTTTGCTCTGCAGAAGTATATTCATACTCTACCCAGTTATGTGGAAAGCTTGGACGAGGAATAGGAATATGTTTTGGAATTGCGGTGCTGTCTAAAAATACGATATTCATTGTTATCTCCTTTTACAGAACAAAAGTGCGGTCAAAAACAACGCTGTTTTCAACCGCACTTCTCCATTAGATGGACGTATCTAATTCAGGGAAAGACTTCACTAAATCATCAATGGCTTTCATCTGTGAGACAAAACCTTCTAATGCCGAAAGTGGCAATGCAGAAGGGCCATCACATTTTGCCTGATTTGGATTTGGGTGAGCCTCTAAGAATAAACCTGCAATCCCAATTGCTAAACCAGAACGGGCTAATTCAGTCACTTGTTCACGACGACCGCCTGAAGCTGCACCAAACGGATCTCGGCATTGTAATGAATGGGTCACATCAAAAATAACTGGACTACCTTTAGACACTTTTTTCATTACGCCGAAGCCTAACATATCCACCACTAAATTATCGTAACCGAAGTTTGAACCACGATCACAAAGGATAATTTTATCGTTACCACATTCTTCAAACTTATCTACAATATTCCCCATTTGACCTGGGCTTAAGAATTGTGGTTTTTTCACGTTAATTACCGCACCCGTTTTTGCCATGGCTTCAACTAAATCGGTTTGACGAGCCAAGAATGCCGGTAACTGAATCACATCCACCACATCAGCAACAGGCTGACATTGATAAATTTCGTGCACATCGGTAATCACTTTCACGCCAAAGGTTTCTTTTATCTCTTGGAAAATTTTTAAACCTTCTTCCATGCCTGGACCACGGTAAGAATGAATTGAAGAACGGTTAGCTTTATCGAAAGATGCCTTAAAAACATAAGGCACGCCCAACTTTTCCGTCACTTTCACATAAGCTTCACAAACTTGCATTGCCATATCGCGACTTTCAAGCACGTTCATTCCGCCGAAAAGCACAAAGGGTTTGTCATTTGCGACATCAATATTGCCAATTTTTACAATTTTATTTTGCATAATATTTCCTTTTTAATGGATGGCATTGGCATCTTTCAATGCTTCGCCTTTCAGTTCTAAAAGTTGAGTTTTTAACAGAGAAGAAGTGGGATCATTTGGACATTGATCTACAAAATATTCCAAATCCTCAATGGCGGAAGGATAAGCTCCCATTTGCGCCAACACTAAGCCTCGATCGCGAATATCGTAAGGATCTTTTCTTCCTGCTAACAAGAATTGGATATAATTAAACGCCAAATCGTTTTGTTCTTCACGAATTAAGGCATTCTTGGCGAGCTGACGGAAACGTGCGGTAAGCATCGGAATATCTGCTCGAGCTAAGTCTTCAGGTTGAATTTGAGCCCCAAAACCAAAGGCACCTTCATAGAGCTTCTTCAATTCATCCACTGAAATGTATTTTCCACTCCAAGGATCAATAAATGCCACTTCACCATCGACTTCTGCACGTAAAATCAGTTGGGTCGGGAAATTCACGGGATAAATCGGCAATTTTAAACTTGCAGCCAAATAAAGAATTAAGGTGCCAAGACTCACCGGCATGCCTTCACGCTCTTCTAGAATATACGGAAGATATAAATTGCGGGCATAGAAATAATTATCTGCATCACAATGAAAACCCCAATCACCGTAGAAGAGCTGCAATAATTGATGAATTTTAGCTTTATCATCCCATTCTTCTGGAATAGCTTGGCGAGCTTTGCGCACCAAGCTTCCAACCAGCCCTCTTATACGAGGCTCATCAAGTTGCTCTTTCTCACAAATGCTCAGATAAAAATGAGTCAGTTCAGCATACAAGGCTTTTTGATCGTATTTCATTACCGCTTCCAATATCCCAACGTTACGCGCTCATTGTCGCCATAATCCCGTATGGTTGCAACCCCTTGCCAATGATTTTGCCAGAAAATTGACCGCACTTCTTCGCCCTGTTTCCAGCCGTGCTCTAACAATAAATAGCCGTTATCTTTTAAATGTCCTGGCGCATGCTCAATAAGATGACGTAAATCCGCTAAACCGTTTTCGCCCGCCACCAACGCCGAACGAGGCTCGAAACGCACATCACCTTGGAAAAGATGCTCATCGGTTTCATCAATATAAGGTGGATTACTGACGATAATATCAAACTGCCCTTCAACATTTTCGAACCAACGACTCTGTAAAAATTGTACCTTAAGCTGATTTTTTTCTGCATTGGATTGCGCTAATTTGACGACTTCTGGCATTAAATCAACACCAATAACATCTAATTGAACATTCTTTTTTTGACAAATAGGAGAAAGCTCAGAAGCCAGCGCTAATGCAATCACACCTGTGCCGGTACCAAGATCGAGAATACGAAAGTGCGGTGGATTGTCTTCCAGTTTTTCTAACGCAATGTGTAATGCTTTTTCTACGAGAATTTCAGTATCGGGACGAGGAATTAATGTTCCTTCAGATACATTTAAAGGCAAGGACCAGAATTCTTTTTCACCGAGGATATAAGCGATAGGTTCGCCTTTTAAACGACGATCTAAAAGTGCGGTCAATTTTAACCGCACTTTTTCATCAATTTCCGTTTCATCGAAAGCTAAAATTTGCGTTCTCGATTTGCCCGTTGCGTGTTGCAATAGCACTAACGCATCAACTTTGCCATTCTCTGTTGGATTTACCTGATTTAAGGCTTGTGCAGCATCGGCAAGCCATTGTTGATAAGTCATTAATTATTCTCAGATAACGCCGCTAATTGATCCGCTTGATATTCAGTGATAATCGGCTGAATAAGCTCGTCAATTTTGCCGTTCATGACTTCATCTAAGCGATAAAGCGTTAAGTTGATACGATGATCAGTTACACGACCTTGTGGGTAGTTATAAGTACGAATTTTATCTGAACGATCGCCTGAACCTAATAAGTTACGGCGGGTATCTGCTTGCTCTGCGGCTTGACGTTCTTGCTCGGCTTGAACAATACTTGAAGCCAATACAAACATCGCTTTAGCTTTATTTTTATGTTGTGAACGTTCATCCTGACATTCCACCACAATACCTGTTGGAATGTGGGTAATACGTACCGCTGAGTCTGTTGTATTAACGTGCTGACCACCTGCACCAGATGAACGGTAGGTATCAATACGTAAATCTGCTGGATTGATTTCCGGCATTTCAGATTCAGGTAATTCTGGCATAACCGCAACAGTACAAGCAGAGGTATGAATACGACCTTGACTTTCTGTTTTTGGTACACGTTGTACACGGTGGCCACCTGATTCAAATTTTAACTGACCATACACGCCATCACCGCTTACTTTAACGATCACTTCTTTATAACCGCCCTGCTCGCTTTCATTTGCGCTAAGCATTTCAACACGCCAGCGTTTACTTTCAGCATAACGGCTGTACATACGGAATAAATCGCCGGCAAAGATACCCGCTTCATCCCCTCCTGTACCCGCACGAATTTCTAAATAGCAGTTATATTCATCATTTGGATCTTTCGGTAATAAAAGAATTTGAAGTTGTTGCTCCACTTCTTCAATTTCGGCTTTGGATTCTTCAATTTCCATTTCTGCCATTTCTTTCATTTCAGGATCATCTAACATCAATTCTGCTTCAGCAATGTTAGAATTAAGCTGATTCCAACGATTAAAACATTTCACCACATCTTCAAGTTGTGAATATTCTTTAGAATACGCACGGAATTTATCCTGATCTGAAATCACCGACGCATCGCCTAGCAATGCCTCTAATTCTTCATAACGTTCTTTTAAACTTTCAAGTTTTGCAATAATAGAATCTTTCATATTTTTATAAAGTTAAAGCCAAAAATAAAATCGGCTTATTCTAGCCGATTTTAAGGAAAATTGACAGACGCAAAATCTGCCTAAAAATGACCGCACTTTAGATGCGAGTCACATCAAACTTCGCTAAATCAATTCGAACTTCCGTACCATAAAATTGAGCCAATGCATGACGCAAGGTTTCTGCGCGTTTTGGTAAGCCTTTTTCTGCATAGGTTTTTACTTGTTCATATACCGCTTGCTTAAATGGTTGCGTATCTCCCGGATTGCCATTCAAATTATCCGCACTGGCAAAATAACGAAATCCCGCCGCAGTGGCTAAAATCCATTCCAGTGCTTGAGGCTTCACTTCCACCTTTTCAAAATCACGCTGACGTTCTTCAGAACGGCCATCCGGTTCATACCAATAGCCAAAATCTTCTAATTTACGGCGCTCTTTCCCCGCCACTAACCAATGGGCAATTTCATGTAATGCACTGCTGTAAAAGCCTCTCGCAAAGTAAATGGCGTTATAAGGCACCTCATCATTTGCAGGAATGTAAATCGGCTCATCCCCACCTTTAACCAATCGCGTATTATATTCTTCTTCAAAACATTGATTAAAAATCGCAATGATATCCTCAAGTTTATGTTCCATGCTTTCTCCAAATATTTTTATCAATAAAGCCTCTTAAAAGGTTTGAGAATTATCTCATTTTTAATGTTTTTCACAAAATCTTGGTTAAATAAAAAACGTCTGAAATTAACGTTTCAGATTTTTTTCATCATAAAGTGCGGTCAAATTTTTAGGTGTTTTTAAACCTATCTTTAAGCCCCATCTATTTAATATCCCCCTTGGGCGCATGCCCGAAATACCGTTTGTATTCACGGCTGAATTGGCTAGGTGACTCGTAGCCGACTTGGTAAGCGGTTTCGGTTATAGCTCTTCCTTCTTGAGCAATTAGGCGTCTGGCTTCCATCAAACGTAAGGATTTTTGATATTGCAGCGGTGAAAGGCTGGTTATCTTCTTGAAATGGCTATGAAAGCCAGATAATGACATACCACTTAAATTTGCCACCTTGTTCGCCTGTAAGGAGTCGATAATATATTTCTTGTTGGATAAGCGGTGCAAGAAACCCAATATCTTTTGGATTTTCGTGCAAGAGTAATAAGCGTTCAACAGCATTTTTGAGAGATTCATCCAAATGCCATTGTGCAAAACCCTCGTCGCCCTGTTGGACATCATCTGCAAGGTTTGGATTTGCTAATAAAATCTTGCTAACGCTTTCAATATCAATTTTCATCGACATCACTAAAAACGGCTTTTGCGGCTCGGCATATTTAATTTCGCCGCGCATCGGCACATTGACAGGGCAGAACATAAAGTGTTGATTGTCAAAACGGTAGCATTATTCGCCTAGTTGTATTTCACGTTCCCCACTTAACACGATGCAAATGCTCGGCTCTTGAATAATACCTTCGTAACAAAATGGTTGATCTGAATGGCGAAGAAATAAGCCTTTAATCGATGATGAATAGAGTTCGTTATGTGGAATAACCTTTAATAATCGTTCTATCATTTCAGTTGAGAACATAATTTTGTAGGAATAGGCAAGTAATTTGGATAAATCATATAACACTTAATATTGCCGTTCAATATAATGAACTCACTTTTAACGGCGGTACGCCAAACCATATTAACCAACATTAAATGAGGAAAACATTATGAAAATTTTCTACAAAACATCAGCAACAGCAACCGGCGGACGTGATGGTCGTACCCAAGTGGACGACGGTTCAATCAGCTTTGATTTGGTTTCATTTCAAAATGACGGCACCGGAGCTGATGAAAAACACCAACGCGCCGAGTATGGCAAGCACCGCCGCACCGACGAAAAACGGCCGCATGGGGTGGGTGAAAAACTTATTCATGGTTTGGCTTAATTCTGCATGAAGATGCTTTCGGATATGGATTTATTGGGCGGACAGGGTTGTATCTTGTATTGAAGAAGCAAGCCGAAGGTTTGTCAGATACTCAAATGCCCGTATCATTCATATTATTGATATTATTGTTTGAATTGTATTATTTTCAATAATAATAAATAACCCTAAACCAATATAAATAACAGCCATTATCCAACGACTAAACTTCTCTACAATTTCACCAACACCTGAAATATTAGCCAATCTTTGTGCTGTATATACTAAAACAAAAATCAATATTAAAAATACAAGAAGAGTAACTAATAAATCGACAAGATCTAAAGTCACAAAGTAAGGAACAAAAAGTCCAATATTATCTGCACCACAACTAGCAACTGTAACCAAAGCAACAATACTGACTAATTTTGACAATCCTTTTTCATCCAATTCTTTTTTAGCTCTTTTTTCGCCCTCACAATCGTCGTAAATAGCAACTTTAATACCTAAGTAAATCGGTATTAAACCTAATAAACCCAACACCCATTTTTCCGGAACATAATTCAAAACAAAAGCTAGAAATAAACTAACTAATATTAAAATTACAGAACCTAAATATTGTCCGATATAAATATCTCGATATTCTTTTCTAGTATTTGCTCTAGCAAAAAATATTAATAGTATTACCAACAAATCTACTGCTGTAGCAATATATAAAACAGCAGCAGTAATCACAGTCGAAAACATAAAGCACCTCATAATGAATCCCCTGCCCCCTTGGCACCACGGCTTTTTCAAAAACCGAATCGCGTTCGGATAACAGATTCGTATCTTTCGCTAAAGAGGCAAGCCTGCGGCTTGCTTACCCTCTCCCTAGCCCTCTCCCACGGGGAGAGGGAATTGGGCTGTCGAGCCTGAACATTTTCAGGTTTACCTGACATCTGATTCCCAATTCTACGGCTCTCTGATTTTGAGAAACCTGATCCCCTTTCCCCGTGGGAGAGGGCTAGGGAGAGGGCAACGAACCGCAAGGTTTGTCAGAAATTTAAATTCCTATCACTCATAATAATGAATCCCCTGAAACTCTCTTGCCACCACGGCTTCTTCAAAAGCCGAATCGCGTTCGGACAGCGGCGTAGGCAGGGTAATCACGTTTTGCACGTTCATGCCCTTAGTGGAAAGCAGCATGATTTCATGGCTCAGGCGTGCGGCTTCGAAGCGGTCGTGCGTTACCAGCATACACGCCATGCCCTGCCGCTCGATTTTTTCCACCAGCATGGCGACCAAAATATCGCGCAAATCGCGATCCAAACCGACGAACGGCTCGTCCAGCAAGGCAAGGTCGCAGCCGCACAGCAGCAGGCGCAAAAATGCTACCCGTTTCGCCATGCCGCCGGACAATTCGGTCGGATATTTGTTCAAATCGCCCGCAGTCAGCCCGACTTTCGCCGCCAGCGCGATGATTTCGCCTTCATCGGGTTGTCCATAAAAATAGCGATATTCTGCATCGCGGTCAAGTTTTCCGGCAGGCGGTTTTCCTGAAACTGAAAACCCGATATGATTTCAGACGACCTTTTTATCGTTTCGTTTATATTTTACTTTTGAAGATCTTCCAATTCTTTTTCACTAAAGCGGGCTTGACCTTTATCTTCACACTTGAGTAGCCGCCAAACAGTATCTTCCCGAAAAATGGGATTGCCGTTCTCATCCCTCTTGGCACTGATCTGTTCGGCAGGCAGCAGTTCTCCTCGACTGATTGGTTTTCATGACCGATAAAGTTATCAAAGCCGTATTTTCCTAATAATATTAATAATAAGCAGTATTGTTGATTTCATAACGTTGATGGAGCTTAGCATCTGGCAATACAAATTTTTGTCCATCTTTTTGAAGATATGCTTCGGTTAATTCAAAATGATCATCAAATTTCAATTTCAACGTGGCAAACTGATTTATTGAAGGTGTACTGATATTGTGCGCTTGATTCCTTCCGGGGAACGCCTGTTGAAATATCTTGTATAACCCGTTTAGTCGGGCATCATCGTATATGATTTTATAATCATTCTGTTCTTGTTCTTCAGTCTTAAATGGATGCAATCTGATGCCCCACCGATTACCCGTTTCTTTGTCTATTAACCATATCCTGATGTAAGTTGGCATCGCCTTCATTGCCTTCTTCTCTTCTTCTATCCTCTCCTTACCGATGGCCGTCCAGCGCTCCGTATTAGCGAATTCCATATAATATTCGCCGTTCCATTCTCCCCCATCCACTTCAACTTCCAAATTCCATGGATATTTCGTTTGCATCTGTTTGTACCACTCCGCACTGACCTTTTTGGGCCCATCAATATAAGAGTGGTAGAAATTGGGGTATTTTTTACGGACTCTGTCTAAATATTCTTTCCGTTCTTCCAAATTGTGAAAACCTGCGACTTTGTAATACCATATTTCATTGAAATGATGTTTGGCAGCCTCTTCTAAAGAAGGTACAATTTCTTTTGCTTGCCAGGACATTAATTCCTTATGAATAAAAGTGCTGGTCAAATTCAACGTAACCCAACCACCAGGAGCAACAGCTAATTCAAAATTATTGGGAGATTCATATCGCGGAGTTTCAGTATCCTCTACTGCATTATTAAATACCCTGTAACTTTTTGCCATCATAGGACGTATCTTGTCTGTCGGAAGAGCTTCGTCCAGCTGATAAAATTTATTTTCAAACTGGGAGGAATAGGTAAAAGTCAGCCTTTCGGGAAGTAAATCAAACTCTGCCGTTCTTCCCAAATACCCGCCTCTGCCCCATATAGATCCCGTACCAAAAAAGTTTCGCAATACTGTTCCGTTCTGCAAATAAAAATCAGAACTGTACTTATTGGATACATCTACTGCTTCTACGTCTAACGTCAAATATGAAGAATTTTCTGGTGTAGCGTTAACCAATGTAGCATCTGCCATCTTAACTCCCCAAGCCATGCCTTTTGCCTGCTCGGGATTGCCGTGGCCATCAATCATTCCATTTAATCCTATATTTGCCAATGCAATACTGAGATAGCCTGCTGCTACTATTCCTAAAAGGATATTTGTTTTCTTGTGTTTCATTCAGACGACCTTTTGACTACTCTATTGATTCCAATATAGATAAGAGTTAATGATTTCCATGCAATATCTGTAAATTACCCAGCCATTGAGCAGAATGAAAACAACTGCACAATATTTCCAATGACGGTTTTGATACATTCTGATAATGCAGTAGGCATTGACAATCAAAAAGAATGCGTATTTGCCAATTTCCTCCCAAAGCACCTGAAGACTTAATATCATATATTCCATATTACCAACCATTTAAATTTTTCTAGGTTCCTAATCGTTAAATTCAAAACAATTCTCTCCGTTTTTACATAGATATCTAAATTATTTACATTTTTAATGATAACCCATATATCTACCTTTGATAATAATTATAGAATATGCAATGCTACCAGACAATAAGGTGTGCGGAAATGAAAAGGTTCAACGAATATTACCGTAAAGCCTGTGAGCGCATTGGTGAATTAGAATTAAAAAAATTGGCATAATAATTAATTTAGACATAAAAAAGGTGAGCAAAAATGCTCACCTTCTAAACTAATATTTTGTAATTATCCGAATACTTTTTCCAAATGTGCTTGGTAATCGGCTAAGTATTGTTCTACTTGTGGATTTTTAATCACATCGTTACATAAGAATGTCGGCAGACGGGTCAAACCGATGAACTCATTGAGTTTGTGGAAGTGCATGTATAACGCATCCACGCCTTTACCTTCAAAGAAGTCGCCTTCACGAGTGAACGCTTCAATCGGTGCATTCCAAGTAAGTGAAAGCATGTGTTTTTTGCCTTGCAACAAGCCACCTGTGCCGTAGCCTTCAGTTGGATTGACACGATGGCGGCCATCACTGTGGTAAAGCTTGCCGTGTCCGGCGGTTAATACTTCGTCTATGTATTTTTTCACTGTCCAAGGTTCGTGCATCCACCAGCCTGGCATCTGCCAAATCACGGCATCCATCCACAAGAATTTTTCGATTTCTGCCTCAACATCATAGCCGGCATCAATCACGGTTTCTTTAACATTGTGTCCAAGTGCGGTCAAAACTTCTTTCGCTTTTTTATGAAGTGTGTGGTTCAACTCGCCATGCGAATGTCCGAAATTTTTACCGCCGTCTAATAATAAAATGTTCATTTTTTCTCCTTTAGCTGATAATTTACCGATTACTAAGCACTTTAGTAATGCAACAATTTAACCAATCAATAATCGCCAACTATTAAACGTACTACTCAAATTCGAGAGTTTGATAGAAGTTAAAAGCGCAATAAAAAAGCCTCGAAGTCATTATTTTCAAGGCTTTAAAGTCTTTCATAGGACTTAATAGGTTTATTTGGTGGTGGAGCTGGCGGGAGTTGAACCCGCGTCCGAAATTACTCTACCTTCAGTACTACACGTTTAGTCTCGTCTTTAATTTCACTTAAGCATGCGGACAGACACGCTAAACTTAAGCTAGTTTGATTCAATTTAGTGCTTCGATCCTCAAACAGCGGCTTCCACACGATCTCGTTTTGATTTGACTCCGCTTTATCCCCGTCTTACGAGCGGAAGCTGGGGAGCGAAGGCTATGAGCAGGTTATTAAGCTGCTAAAGCGTATTGTTCGTCGTTTGCGACTATTTTTTTGCGGTTTATTTACGAGGCCTACCGCACCTCGACGTGCACCTTGGGCTTCGCTAATCCCGTCGAATCCAGAATCAGCCCCAAAATTGTTCGGCAGTTTATCAAAAAATCCAAGAAAGGAAAAGAAGCTATTTATTAACCTAAGAAGTTAGGGTAAAATTTTGCCACTTTTTTATAAGGAATCGAATAATGAAAACATTAAAATCTCTGACCGCACTTTCATTAGGTGCATTATGTTTAGCATTTAACACACAAGTTATTGCAAAAGAAGCAACACCCGCAAAAGCAACACAAACCCAACAACAAGCGGTAAAAGCGAGTGATAACATCGACAAATACCTTGCCATCAATATTGGTAATCGTGAAATGGTGGTTGATGAAAATGGCCAAGCGTTAAGTGCATTCAAACATGAAATCACTAACATTGGTCAAAAACCAATCAAAAACATTCAATGGGTGGGCGTATATGTGAATAACCGTAAAGTTATTTACAGCCAAGATATGCAAATCAATTTAGAAACTCCATTACAACCAGGCAAATCCATCAATATTAATTTACAAATTCCGTTTGTTCAATTGGCTGAAGACGCACGCAAAGTCTTTATGAACCAACAAGAAAAAATTGATGTTTATCCTATTGAACGCGTTATCCTGTTTGGTGATAAAACCGTTCTCTCAGATCGTTAATTCTCTTATCTAGCCCACGCAATGTGGGCCTTTTAATAACTGTATGCTTGAACAGTTATTTTCTTTTCGATATACTAAAAACACGCCTAATTTTGACCGCACTTACAGCATGAATTCCATCCGAAAAATTATTCACATTGATATGGATTGCTTTTATGCCTCTGTTGAAATCCGTGAAAATCCAACGCTACAGGGAAAACCTGTCGCAGTAGGTGGTAGTTCTCGACAACGTGGTGTACTCACGACCTGTAATTATGAAGCTCGAAAATTTGGACTACACAGTGCGATGCCAACAGCACAAGCTATCAAAAAATGCCCTAATCTGATTTTAGTGCCCGTTAATATGCCGCTTTATAAACAGGTATCCGCACAAATTCATCAGATCTTTCAACGCTATACTTCTATCATTGAGCCACTTTCATTAGATGAAGCTTATTTGGATGTCACGGATTGTACACAATGTTCAGGATCTGCCACTTGGATCGCACAAGAAATTCGCCAAGCCATTTTTGATGAGTTAAAACTGACTGCCTCTGCCGGTGTGGCGCCCCTTAAATTTCTCGCCAAAATTGCTTCCGATATGAATAAACCGAACGGACAATTTGTGATTCAACCTCATGAAGTTGAACAATTTGTAAAAACACTGCCATTAAAAAAAATCCCTGGCGTAGGCAAAGTCACTTCTGAACGTTTATTAAAAATGGGATTAGAAACTTGCGAAGATGTGCAAAAACTCGATCAATCTATTTTGTTAAATATCTTCGGTAAAATGGGTAAGCGAATTTGGGATTTTAGCCATGGCATTGATGATCGTGAAATCCAAGCACATCGTGAGCGAAAATCTATCGGCGTAGAACGCACTTTATCCGAAAATATTCGTCATCTCGAACAAGGCATAGCGTTATTGGATAATCTCTATGCCGAGCTTATTCGTCGTATTGAACGAAGTGCGCCTAATATTCCCTTAACGGCTTTTCGCAAAATTGGAGTGAAATTAAAGTTTGAAGATTTTCAGGTCACAACCTTAGAAAAAACTGGCTTAACTTTATCGTTAGAAAGCTTTCAGCAATTACTGGAACAAATTTGGCAACGTAGCCATGGGAAATCAATTCGTCTTGTGGGATTACACGTGACGTTACCAGAAGAAAGCCATTTAGAACAAATGAGTTTGTGGTAAAACACAAAAATGACCGCACTTTTATTCATTCCATCCCGAGTAGGATAATGAAAAACAAAAGTGCGGTCATTTTTGATGAATTTGTTGAGTTGGTCGATAAGCCGAGTTCTGTCGTGGACAATCATTCCTCTAGGCGACAAATTACTCTGCCGCTCAAGCAACCTACCCGAACTCTGGACGGGCCATCCATTGAGTTCCTATTTGGTCTTGCTACGAGTGGAGTTTACCTTGCTGCACGTTGTTACCAACGGCACGGTGTGCTCTTACCACACCCTTTCACCCTTACCGTTTTCACGGCGGTCTGCTCTCTGTTGCACTGGTCGTCGGCTCACGCCGCCCGGTCGTTATCCGGCACTCTGCCCTTTGTAGCTCGGACTTTCCTCTCGTTTACTTGTCCCACTAGGTCGTGCGAACACGGTTAAGGGCTTCAATAAACCAGCGATTGTCTAACCAACTCGCGGCGTAGTATAGGGGGAATTCAAAGAGCGGTCAAATTTTCATTCTTATTTTTAATAACTTCCGTTAGAATAGCCTTGCAAAACACGGTTATTTTCAACCGCACTTTTATCATAAGGATTTCCTATGAATTATTTACAAATCGCACGAGAAACGCTTTCTGTTGAAAGCCAAGCGCTCGCACAACTAAGCCAACGTTTGGATGATGAATTTTCTCAAGTTGTGGATCTTATTCTTGCCTGCGAAGGTCGTTTAGTCATCGGTGGTATTGGTAAATCGGGGCTAATTGGCAAAAAAATGGTCGCGACTTTTGCCTCTACAGGTACACCAAGTTTCTTCCTGCATCCGACTGAAGCCTTTCATGGCGATTTAGGCATGTTAAAACCCATCGACATCGTGATGCTGATTTCTTATAGCGGTGAAACCGATGATGTAAATAAGCTCATTCCAAGTTTGAAAAACTTTGGTAATAAAATTATTGCGTTAACCAGCAATAAAAACTCAACGCTTGCTCGCCATGCGGATTATGTTTTAGATATCACTGTCGAACGCGAAGTCTGCCCAAACAATCTCGCACCAACCACTTCTGCGTTAGTGACTTTAGCCTTAGGCGACGCACTTGCAGTTTCATTAATTACAGCTCGTCATTTCCAACCGGCTGATTTTGCGAAATTCCATCCGGGTGGCAGCCTTGGTCGTCGTTTGTTATGTAAAGTAAAAGATCAAATGCAAACTCGATTACCGATTACCACACCAGATACCAGCTTCACTGATTGCTTAACTATTATGAATGAAGGTCGTATGGGTGTAGCATTAGTCATGGAAAACCAACAACTTAAAGGCATTATTACCGATGGTGATGTGCGCCGAGCATTAACGGCTAACGGTGCTGACACGCTTAATAAAACCGCGAAAGAATTGATGACCTCGTCACCAAAAACTATTCATGAAAATGAATTCTTAGCGAAAGCAGAAGACTTGATGAAAGAGAAGAAAATTCACTCTCTTGTTGTGGTCAATGATGAAAATAATGTTGTGGGCTTAGTGGAGTTCTCAAGCTAATGATTAACGAAAAATTAAAGAAAATTAAATTAGTCATCACCGATGTCGATGGCGTATTAACTGACGGACTACTCCATTATGATGCAAATGGCGAAGCGATTAAAAGTTTCCATGTGCGCGATGGACTTGGTGTCAAAATGTTGATGGATGCAGGTATTCAAGTAGCCGTATTATCGGGCAGAGATTCGGCGATTCTGCGTAAGCGAATTAGTGATCTCGGAATTAAATTATTCTTTTTAGGTAAGCTTGAAAAAGAAAGTGCTTGTTTAGATCTTATGAAACAAGCCGGTGTTACCGCGGACCAAACAGCCTATATTGGTGATGACAGCGTAGATCTCCCCGCTTTTGCTACCTGTGGCCTTTCTTTTGCTGTGGCAGACTCTGCACCTTATGTGCAAAATGCTGTGGATTATGTGCTTTCACTTGGCGGCGGAAAAGGTGCATTCCGTGAAATGTCTGATATGATTTTACATGCTCAGGGCAAAGATGAAGTCTATACTTCAGCCAAAGGTTTTTTAAAATCCGTCAAAAATATGGGCCAATAGCACTCCTCAAAACACCTAAAAAAATAACCGCACTTTGATTATTCAAAAGTGCGGTTATTTCTTTTTATGTTTTATTGATTTGCCGGTAAAGCACCTGAATTCCAAGTCGGTGCTTCAGCTGGTTTCTTCACTTGTAACATAAAGCGCTGATTTGCCGTTGCTTGTGGTTGAACGATCGTACCCGATGGGGTCGAGAACGAAATACCGCCTTTCAACAATTGTTGTACACTACCGGTATTAAACTCTGCGCCTTTCCAACCAAGATTGAAATCATAACCCGATGAAACCCAGAACTCTGAATTTTTACGTACCAAATGTTGATATTTCGGTGTAATCGCAATATGTACTAACACACGATCGCCTAAAGAATTCAATTCAAACTTACGAACGGTTCCCACTTCAACACCGCGATAAAGCACTGGTGAGCCTTCCGTTAAATTCATCGCATCACTGGTTTCCAAAATAAATGGCACGCCATTGCTGTATTTATTTCGAGGTTGTGCAGTTTGTGCTAAATTAAACTGTGTTTTTGATGGACCTTTGCCTAACTCAATATCAATGTAAGGCTGTAAAAGGCTATCTAAGTTTTCAATTCCACCCGCTGAGATTTGTGGGGAAATCACTTTAAATACAGTACCCTCTTTTGCAATCATCCCCATATAACTTGGGTTAATTAATGCTTTTGCGGTGATACGATTTGTTTTTTGATCAAGAGCAATCTGCTCAACTTCACCAACATTCATACCAAGATAACGCAAGCTCATTCCTTTACTTAAAGCCGTTGCATCATCTGTGAGTAACGTAATCACTTGTCCTGCTGATTTGGCTCGCAGTTCACTTGGATAAAGGGTTTTATTTTTGCCTGCTCCTGTATTATCAAAACTAATCGCCCCTTTTAATGAACGAGCAACCGGAGAAGCCTGAATACTAATGCCTTTCGGCGTAATATCAATTTGTGCTGCACTTTCTACCCAGAATACACTTTTATCTGTAAGAAGGTTTTGATAAGCCGGATAAATATACACATCAATATCAAAATTATTGGCTTTCGGTCTTACGTTAATAATTTTACCCACTTCAAACTGACGATAAAGCACGACAGAACCTTTGCTAATACTTGGCAAATTAGTGGAATGTAGCACAATACTTGGATTCACTAAGTTACCCGTAATGCCCGTTTCTGCACTACTGATATCTTTATAAAGTGGATAGCTTGAATGTGGAGCACCACTTCCTTTTTTAGGTAATACTCTCACCCCACCTTGTAGCCATTTTGATGGTGTTGCTGATTCAAAACGTAATCCGTCTATACCAAAACTTACATCAAAATTAGAGGCTGCCACAAATTGAGTGTTCTCATGAATAAGATTGCGATATTCCGCTGCAATTGCCGCTTCAAATTTCACACCATCAACATTTAAGTGCTGCTTCACAATTTGACCAATAGCAATATTGTTATAAAACACCGATTGCCCTTCAGTAATACCATAAGTTTCTGGTGCGGTTAAAGTTAAAATCAAAGTATTCGGTGCTTTGAGCAATAACTCATGTTCTCGAATCACATCAAATTGTGTTTTGCTTTCTCCACTACCCGGAATAATTTCAAAATAATCTCCGCGGAAGAATTTTTTCGGATTAGCCACATCACCCAAATCTAACTTACGATTTTTTAACACAATACGTGTATTCGTTTTTAAGAGGTTAGCTTGGTTTGGATCGATTAATAATGTGCCTTTTAAAATTTCTTCATTATTTTCGTCCGCACTTAAAGATGAAAGAAGACCTACTTGCTCATCACCATAATAAACCGAGGTTTGCCCTGCATCTAAACCCGCAGTCACTGGAATAGTCACCTCAACTTCAATACCTCGTTTAGCCGCTTGCAAGTTAGAATAAAGTGTATAGTGGCTATTAGTCACAGCTTGCGGGCTATCTGGCGGTGAATCAAATGATACCGCACCTTGGACCACTGAATTTAAACTATCAACCTCTACATTCACACCTGATGCATTAATATTGGCGTTGATACCACTGATATTCCAAAAACGTGAATCTTTCTTCACAAAACGAGCAAAGGCTTTATCAATCACCACATCAATTTCAACTTTATTCTCTTTATTGAAGCGATAATCATAAATTTTCCCGACTGGCATTTTTTTGAAGTACACAGAAGCCCCAATTGAAATCGAACCTAAATCATCCGAAATTAAATGAATTAATAAATCCCCCGGATTGACTTGAGCAATAGGACCTTGTTCTTCCGCAATAAATTCATCTTCTGAATCACCATCACCTGGTTGAAGCGTAATGTAATTTCCTGACACTAAAGAGTCTAAACCTGAAATCCCCGCGAGCGATACGCTCGGTTGCACAAGCCAAAATTTAGTATTTTTCTTTAACACATCGGTGGCTTCAGAATGAATGCTTGCCTCAACTTTCACTTTTTGCATATTGTCAGTAAAGTTAACCTTCTTCACAACACCAATCTGCAAACCTTGATAGCGAATCGGTGTTTTATCTGCAACCAACCCCGCACCATTAGAAAATGTAATCGTAATCATCTTTCCTTGTTCTTGCACAATTTGGAAAAATAAAATGGCACCAATACATAATGCAATAAAAGGTAACAACCAAAACGGTGAGATGCGTTTATTCTTACGTAATAACGCTTCTACATTGTTAGATTGCTCATCAATAGATTGAGATTCTGGTTTATTGTTTTCTGTCATAAATTTTCCAAATTAATCGACTATCAAACTGGGAAGTTGAAATCATAGTTAAAAACACTGCTGCACCAAAATAAAATGCGGCAGGGCCTACAGTAAAATTAATAATCTGTCCGCGTGTTACTAGAGACATCATCAAGGCTAACACAAAAAGATCTAGCATTGACCAACGTCCAACAAAATGAATAACATGCAATAATCGCATCTGCCATTTGATTGAATGTCGCCATTTAAAATGCACGCTTGCCAGCAAATACAACAAAATCAGGATTTTGCTTACTGGCACAAAAATACTGGCGAAGAATACCACGAAAGCAACAAAATAGCTGCCCATGCTTATAAATGACATCACGCCCGACATCAAGGTATCTTGTGACAAACTTCCTGTTAAATAAACGCCAGATATTGGAAGCAAGTTTGCGGGGAAAAGCATGATAATCCCCGCCACTAATGTCGCCCAAACGCGTTGTAATTTTACACTATCTGGTATTTCAATAAGCGATGCACAACGTGGGCAAATTGCTCGATGACGGTGATCGTATTCTTGATCTTCTTTTAAAAAAGTGTAATCGCAGGCAGTACAAAGTTCTAACGGTTTATCGCTTTTGGTAACCGGTTTCTGCTCGGGATAAAAATCATGCCATAAGTCATCTAAATTAATTTTAATGAACAATAAAGTGGTTAAAAGTGCAGTAAAAATAAAAGCAATTAAATACACATCCACTTCTAAAGTGGCATATTCGCGCACTTTAAACATGGTAACACCGAGTGCAACTAAATATACGTCAAACATGACCCAAGGCTTAATATATCCCACAAATAATAAGACATTACGAGGCTTAATTTTGAGTAATTTAGAAAGCTGCAACATAATGACTAAAATCGCAAAAGATACAGGCATTAAAACAGCACAGATAAAAATCATAAATGCAGTATAGGAATATCCCTCTACTGCCATTTTCCAAATTCCTTTCCAAACAGAAGCATCAATTTTAGTACCTAGTAAATCTAAGCTCAATAAAGGATAGCCTAAAGCAAATGGCATTAAAATTAAGATAGAAAGAGCGATTAATGAACAACGTTTAAGTGACCAACGACTTCCTGATTGCAATTTATGATGGCAACGCGGACATTGCGCGTGTTCCCCTTCTTGCGGACGACGAACAGACACCGTTGCATCGCATCCTATGCAACGCACTAGTCTATAAGTGGCATGAGTAAAATCAGGTGTTTTTGTCATTATGTTTTCAGAAATTATAAAAGTGGACTATTTTAGCCTGAATTAAGGAAATTTGTGAAGTTATTAATTTAGAGTTAGAAACGGAATTATTCTGTCCAACCATTGTCAATCCTTATAAAAGTGCGGTAAACTGTGCAAGTTTTTATTTTTTTATCCTAGGAAAACTCAGAAATGACAGATTCTCAAGTTGAAGTCCAAGTTGAAAATAATGCTGAAGGCGTTCAAAAATTAACTGATACAAAAGCGATCATTGCATATCTTATAGAAAAATTCCCACTTTGCTTTATTGCAGAAGGTGAAGCTAAACCATTAAAAATTGGTCTTTTCCAAGATCTTGCTGAAGCATTAAAAGATGATGAACGTATCAGCAAAACTCAATTGCGTCAGGCTTTACGTCAATACACCTCCAACTGGCGCTATTTACATGGCTGTCGCGAAGGTGCTGAGCGTGTGGATTTATACGGCAATCCTGCTGGTGTATTAGACGCAGAACATGTTTCTCATGCGTCTCAACAATTAGCAGAAGCAAAAGCTAAATTTGCAGAAAAACGCAAAGCAGAATTAGCAGCCAAAAAAGCACAACAAAAACGACCTGCTCGTAAGCCAAATTCAAATCAAGCAACTCGCAAACCAAAAGCCCCGCAAGTAAAACTAAGTGCGGTTGATTTCACTACACTTTCTGCAGGTAGCAAAGTAAAAGTGAAAGTAGCAGAACAAGCGAAAAATGCGACCGTATTAAATGTGGAAAAAGATGGCGCACGCGTAGAACTTGAAAATGGTTTAGTGATGACAGTCACCGCAGATCGTTTATTTGCCTAATAATTTATTTCTTATCGGGAAAGGTTAAATGAAATTACATACAACCAAAAGTCTTATTGCGACAGCAATTTTAGGTGCGTTATTTCTTCATTCGTCTGACACTTTTGCTGTGCAGCCGAAATTAAAGCAAAGTGATATTACGATTCCTTCAGCAACTGATGCAAATCAGTTAGCAACAAAGCGTGCAACAACACGTTTAACCCAATCACATTATCGTAAATTCCAGCTTGATGACGCCTTTTCCGAAAAGATTTTTGATCGTTATATTAAAAGTTTAGATTACAGCCATAACACCTTTTTAAAATCAGATATTGATGATTTACGTGCTAAATATGGCTCAAAATTAGATGACCAACTTAATGAGGGCGATCTTTCTGCGGCATTTGCGATTTACGATCTGATGATGAAACGTCGTTATGAGCGTTATGCTTATGCTCTATCTCTATTAGATAAAGAACCAGATTTAAAAGGTAATGATCAAATTGAGATCGATCGTGAAAAAGCCGCTTTCCCAGCAACGGAAGAAGAAGCGAATAAACTTTGGGAAGAGCGCGTCAAAAATGATGTGATTAGCCTCAAGTTAAAAGATAAAAAATGGCCTGAAATTAAAGAAAAACTCACTAAACGTTACAATTTAGCGATTCGTCGATTAACTCAAACTAAAGCAGATGATATCGTTCAAATTTACATTAATGCTTTTGCTCGAGAAATCGACCCACATACAAGTTACCTTGCACCACGTACTGCAAAAAGCTTTAATGAAAGTATGAACCTTTCTTTAGAAGGGATTGGCGCAACATTACAATCTGAAGATGACGAAACTAGCATCAAATCTTTAGTGCCAGGAGCACCGGCTGAACGCAGTAAAAAATTACAAGCGGGCGATAAAATCATTGGTGTGGGCCAAGAAAAAGGCGAAATCGAAGATGTTATCGGTTGGCGTTTAGAAGATATCGTTGACAAAATTAAAGGTAAAAAAGGAACAAAAGTTCGTCTTGAAATTGAACCTGCAAAAGGTGGAAAAAGCCGTATTGTTACCTTAGTTCGCGATAAAGTACGTATTGAAGACCAAGCAGCAAAACTCACTGTTTCTAAAGTGGATGGGGAAACAGTTGGTGTCATTAAAATCCCAAGTTTCTATATTGGCTTAACTGATGATGTGAAAAAATTATTAGTAGAAGCTGAGAAGAAGAAAATTGGCGCATTGATTGTGGATCTTCGTGAAAATGGCGGCGGTGCGTTAACGGAAGCCGTTGCATTGAGTGGTTTATTCATTACTGATGGTCCGGTGGTTCAAGTTCGTGATGCTTATCAACGTATTCGTGTACACGAAGATGACGACAATGCTCAGCAATATAAAGGACCATTGTTGGTGATGATTAATCGTTTCAGTGCGTCTGCTTCTGAAATTTTTGCTGCAGCAATGCAAGATTACAACCGCGGTATCATTATTGGGCAAAATACCTTTGGTAAAGGTACGGTGCAACAAAGTCGTTCATTAAACTTTGTTTATGATTTAGACCAAACTCCACTTGGTGTATTGCAATATACTATCCAAAAATTCTATCGAATTAATGGTGGTTCAACCCAATTAAAAGGTGTCGCAGCAGATATTAATTTCCCTGAAATTATTGATGCTAAAGAAATTGGTGAAGAAAAAGAAGATAACGCCTTACCTTGGGATAAAATCCCGCCGGCGACTTATTCTGAAACCAATAAAGCACGTAAAGATGTTGAAACATTAAATGAAAAACATCTAGAGCGTATTGCAAAAGATCCTGAATTTATTGCTTTAAATGAAGATCTTAAAATCCGTGATGAACGTCGTGAGCGCAAATTCTTATCATTGAATTTCCAAGAACGCAAAGCGGAAAATGATAAAGATGATGCGAGACGTTTAAAAGATTTAAATGATCGTTTTAAACGTGAAGGTAAAAAAGCATTAAAAGATATTGATGATTTACCAAAAGACTATGAAGCGCCAGATTTCTTCTTAAAAGAAGCGGAAAAAATGGCAGCTGATTTAGTGAAACTCAATGCTAATCAACAAAAAGTGGATGCTGAAATAAAACAAGAAGCGGCAAAAGCAACAAAATAACGATTATTTTGACCGCACTTTAGCAGATAAAAAAACTGAAGTGCGGTTATTTTTATGAATATTTTTAAAGGTATAGTAATGTTAAAAGGAACAATGAAATTAAGCACATTAGTCTTATCATTATCAATGATGACGTCAGGTTGTGCGTTAGCAGACTGGGCAAAAACAGTTGGGCAACCTCAACAAGCCGAAAATAAAGGCGTTGATATGTCTAAATTAAGCCCTGAAGAACGTGCAAAACTTGAAGCGGAAATCAAAGAAGACCAAGCTCGCCTAGCAGCTGAAAAGCAAACCATGCTAGAGATGTCATTAACTCATGAAATTGGCGAACAAAATCTGCAGTTCAAACCAATTTTGGCAAAATTATATGCCGATAATAAATATGACTTAATGTGGAAAGACAAGGCTGCGGAAAAACAATTCCTACGTGAATATGCGGCCATGGTTGCGTCTGGTATTTCTAAACGTTCGGCGCAATCATTAATCAATTTACATAACGCTGAAAAAACGGGTGGACTCACCTACGATGTATTGTTAAGTGATGCTTTCCTTGATTACTTGTATTACAGTAAGAACGTAAATCAACAAGCACAACGTTGGTTATATGCAACGAATGCTTACAAACCAGAATTACCAAATCAAGAAATGATTGACCAATGGCAAAGTGCGGTTAAAAACAATGCGGTTTCTGACTTTGTGAATGGATTATCCAACCATAATCGTTTATACCGTGAAACTGTACAATCACTCCCGTCAATGATTTCACCTTCTGGTATTTCTGCGATGGGTAAAAAACTTGCTCTCAATGCTCAGCGCTTACGTGTTATTCCTGATTTTGAAAATGGGATTTTCGTTAATATTCCAAGCTATCAATTGAAATATTATCGTGATGGTAAAGTTCTTCTAGAATCACGCGTCATTGTGGGTAAAAATGAACGCCGTACGCCAGTGATGTACAGTCGTCTGAGTAACGTGGTGGTGAATCCACCTTGGAATGCCCCAACACGTTTAATCAATGAAGATATTTTACCGAAATTAAAACGTGATCCAAGCTATGCTACTGCGCACAACTACTCTATCTTAGATAGCAAGGGCAATACCATTAATCCTCATTCTATTAATTGGAGTAGCATTGGTAATAAATTCCCATATCGTATTCGTCAAGCAGCGGGAGATAGTGCATTAGGTAACTATAAATTTAATATGCCAAGCTCTGATGCGATTTATCTTCACGACACCCCAAATCATAGCTTATTTAGCAAAAAAGATCGTGCATTAAGCTCTGGTTGTGTGCGTGTAGAGAAATCAGATCAACTTGCCTCTATCTTGTTAAAAGAAGCTGGCTGGTCAGAAGATAAAAAACGTGATGCTTTAGCGAGTAAAAAAACGGTATCGGCTAACATTCGTACAAATGACCCTGTATTCTTATATTATGTAACTGCATGGGTAGAAAACGGTCAAACACAAGTTTTACCAGACATTTATAAATACGATGATGCAGCAAGCTTTAGCGACATTGATTGGGCGGTTGTAAAAAAATATCTTTAAAAATGGTTTACACTAGGGAACTTTTTAATACAAAAATTGTCTAGGGTGAAAGATAGGTAATAAAAGAGACTATAAAATGGGTAATATTGACAAAAATCGTCGCAAATGGCTTTCGTTAGGCGGCATTATTTTAGGCGCAAGTATGATGCCAACTTCGGTATTAGCCATGGTCTCTACGCCTAAACCTCGCATTCTCAGCTTCTATAATGTCAACACCAATGAACGATTAAGCGGTGAGTTCTCTGCAACGACTGGGTTTAATCGCTCACTACTTGGAAAACTTGATTATTTCATGAGAGATCGCCGTACAGACCAAGTACGCCGAATGGATCCAAATCTCTTCATGAAGTTTTATCATTTACAAAGTGATTTAGGTTTACGTACTGCACAAATTGATGTGATTTGTGGCTATCGTAGTGCCGCGACAAATGCCATGCGTCGTAGACAAAGTCGTGATGTAGCAAGCAACAGCTATCACATTAAAGGCCAAGCGATTGATTTTAAAATCCCTGGTGTACCTTTAGCAAAATTACGCCAAGCAGCCGAAAATCTTGATAGCGGTGGTGTGGGATATTATCCTTACAGTAATTTTATTCACGTGGATACCGGCCCTGTAAGAACATGGCGTGGTGCATAAAACAATTCAATTTTAAACCGCACTTTAGTGCGGTTTTTTGTTATAAACAATAAGGAAAAAAGATGAATATTGAAATTATTCCAGTTACAGCCTTTCAACAAAATTGTTCACTTATTTGGGATGATGAAAAAAATGCAGCGATTATCGACCCTGGTGGTAATGCGGAAAAGCTTATTCAACGTATTGAGGAATTAGAATTAAGCCTAAAAGCAGTCTTATTAACACATGGCCATCTTGATCATGTGGGGGCAGCTGAAGCAATCCGTGATCATTTTAACATTGAAATCTGGGGCTCACAGGAAGAAGATCGCTTTCTATTTGAAAGTCTACCACAGCAATCTCAACAATTTGGTTTACCTTATATTTCCGCATTTACGCCGGATCGCTGGTTTAATCAAGAAGGCGAAAAGATTCAAATTGGTACATTTACCTTTGAAATTCTTCATCTTCCTGGTCATACACCTGGTCACATTGGTTTTATTGAACATGAAAAAAATATTGCTTTTACTGGCGATGTACTTTTCCAAAACAGCATTGGGCGTACAGACTTCCCTCGTGGGAATTTCGATACATTGATCTCATCAATCAAGAATAAATTATTTACATTAAATGATGATATGGTTGTTATTGCAGGACATGGTCCTTACACAACTATTGGACAAGAAAAACGAAGTAACCCGTTTTTGAAGTAAAGATCTGAATTTTGGGTAAAAAAAAGCTCCTAATTTCTTAGGAGCACCAAAAAGGAATTTATGAATAAAATCTCTAAAGTTTAGCTTTATCAAAGGAATCTCGATAAAACGCTAGCGATTATATTGACATATTCTGACAAATGCAAGCTTTTTCTTTACACAGATTTACAATTCTTTACAGTTTGCTATTTTTATAATCACTTCGACGGCTTTTTCCATCCCTTCGAGGGTAACTAATTCATGCTTGCTATGGAAATTATAGCCACCAGTAAAGATATTTGGGCAAGCCAATCCTTTTTCTGCTAAAAATGCCCCATCCGTTCCACCGCGTATTGGTTTATGATTTGGAGTAATACCGCAAGCTTTCATTGCTGCATCAGCAAGTTTAATCGCCTGTGGAACATTTTTGACTGTGTCATACATATTTTTGTAACTGTCTTCAATAACACATTCCACGGGCTCTTTCAGGCTTTTATCTCTATTAAATTTTTCTACAAGTTGATAAATAAATGCCTTACGTTGCTCAAAATTAGCTTGGTCAAAATCTCGAATGAGATAATGTAATTCAACTTTCTCAATATCCCCCTTAAAATCCTCTAAATGGAAAAAACCTTCTTTTCCTGATGTTTTTTCGGGAACATCATCTTTTGGAAAACCTTGTTGAAACTCACAAGCTAAGGTAAGCGCATTCACCAATTTATTTTTAGCATACCCCGGATGAATACCTCGTCCCTTAAAGGTTATTTTTGCCGTTGCTGCATTAAAATTCTCATACTCGAGCTCGCCCACTTCTCCACCATCTATGGTATATGCCCAATCACAAGGAAAATCCTCCAATGGGAAATAATGCATTCCTAAACCAATTTCTTCATCAGGCGTAAATGCCACTCGAATATTACAATGTGGTATATTTTCCCGTTGCAAGACAGAAAGTGCGGTCATAATTTCTGCGATTCCTGCCTTATTATCTGCACCAAGTAAAGTGGTTCCATCTGTCACAATCAAGGTTTTGCCAATAAGCTGATGTAAAAATGGATAATACACAGGACTAATAAACTCTTCCCCTAAACCTAATGCAATATCTCCTCCCCGATAATTTTCGATCACTTCAGGTTGAACATTTTTACCGCTGCATTGTGGGGATGTATCAAGGTGGGAAATAAAACCAATCGTGTGTGTTAAATCAGGATGATTTGAAGGCAAATAAGCAGTCACGACCGCATGCTTAGTCACATTGACATCTTGTAAACCTAGCTCAATCAATTCTTGCTGCAAATGCAAAGCCAACTTCATTTGCCCTGGTGAACTTGGTGAATGTTTTGCAGACGATTTAGATTGCGTATCAAAAGCGACATACGTTAAAAATCGCTCTAATAATTTATTATTATCTTGTTCTTCCATTTCGAAATTCTCCTTTGTTTTACTGCTAGTCTAATCCTAAAAATCCTTGCAGTTCTTGATATATAACAAGAAAGTGAAGAGTTATAAAATTTTCTGAAAAAAGTGCGGCCAATATTTCAATAAAATTTTTCCTAAAAACGCGATTAAATCCTTTTCATCATTAACAATTCGCTATATCATATCCGTTCAATTTTATGTCGCCCCTGCATCATTTTTGCAGGTTCATTTCTACTCAGTACCGATTAAATTGGTGAAATTAGGGAGAAAACCAAAGCTAGTGGAAAATCTGGTTCAAAAGCCTATTATTGAGCTTCGTTCAATCAAAAAATCCTATGGTTCTAACACAATTATTAATGATTTTAACCTAACCATTAATAACGGTGAATTCGTCACAATTCTTGGCCCATCCGGCTGTGGTAAAACTACAGTATTGCGTTTATTAGCGGGTTTAGAAGAATTAGATGAAGGTCATATTATTTTGGACGGTGAAGATATTACTAATGTTCCGGCAGAAAAACGCCACATTAACACCGTATTCCAAAGTTATGCGTTATTCCCGCATATGACCATTTTTGATAACGTGGCTTTTGGTTTGCGTATGCAAAAAGTGGCAGAAAGTGAAATTAAACCTCGTGTTCTAGATGCATTGCGTATGGTGCAATTAGAGGAAATGGCCGACCGTAAACCAGCTCAACTTTCTGGTGGTCAGCAACAACGTATCGCGATTGCTCGTGCTGTTGTGAATAAGCCAAAAGTGTTGCTACTTGATGAGTCTTTATCTGCGCTGGATTATAAGTTGCGTAAACAAATGCAAAACGAACTTAAACAATTACAGCGTCAACTTGGTATTACCTTTATTTTCGTTACTCACGATCAAGAAGAAGCGATTACCATGTCTGACCGTATCGTCTTATTACGTAAAGGTAAAATCGCACAAGATGGTTCACCTCGTGAAATTTATGAGGATCCTGCTAACTTATTCGTGGCTCGTTTCATCGGTGAAATCAACGTATTTGATGCAACTGTAATTGAGCGTAAATCTGATGATGAGCTACTTGCTAACGTAGAAGGTCGTATCTGTGATATTCACACGAGTATCTCCGCTGAAAAAGATCAAAAACTACAAGTATTATTACGCCCAGAAGATATTGTGATTGAAGAGCTTGACGAAAATGAGCAATCAAATGCAATTATTGGTCGCATTGTGGATCGTACCTATAAAGGGATGACACTTGAATCTACAGTAGAATTTGATCACAACGGTAAACGCGTATTAGTGAGCGAATTCTTTAACGAAGATGACCCACATATGGATCACAGTGTTGGTCAACGTGTAGGTATTACATGGCACGAAGGTTGGGAGGTTGTACTCAACGATGAAGATAATCAATAATAAATTCCAGAAAATTACTGTTGCAATTATCTTCAGTTGGTTAATCTTCTTTGTGCTAATTCCAAACTTATTGGTTTTAACCGTAAGTTTTTTAACCCGAGATGGTAGTGACTTTTATGCTTTGCCATTTACTTTAGATAACTACACTAACCTGTTTAATCCGCTTTATGCACAGGTTGTGTGGAATTCATTGTATATGTCTGGCATCGCGACGATTATTTGCTTACTCATTGGCTATCCATTTGCCTTTATGGTCAGCAAAATTAATCCAAAATATCGTCCATTTTTATTGTTCCTTGTGGTATTGCCATTCTGGACAAACTCACTTATTCGTATCTATGGGATGAAAGTATTCCTTGGTGTGAAAGGTGTGTTAAATACCATGTTAATGGATATGGGCATTTTGAGTGAGCCTATTCGTATTTTAAATACCGAAGTAGCTGTAATCATTGGTTTAGTGTATCTCCTTTTACCATTTATGATTCTACCTCTCTACTCTGCTATTGAAAAATTAGATGGACGTTTATTAGAAGCGGCAAGAGATTTAGGCGCGAATGCGGTTCAACGTTTCTTCCGTGTAATTTTGCCACTAACCATGCCAGGTATCGTAGCAGGCTGTTTATTAGTATTACTACCTGCAATGGGTATGTTCTACGTAGCTGACTTACTTGGTGGTGCGAAAGTATTATTAGTCGGTAACGTGATTAAGAGTGAGTTCTTAATTTCTCGTAACTGGCCATTTGGTTCAGCGATCAGTATCGGTTTAACCATCTTAATGGCATTGTTGATTTTCGTTTACTATCGTGCAAATAAATTATTGAATAAGAAAGTGGAGTTAGAATAATGAGTCGTTTACTACGTAATATTTTTATGTTTGTGGTATACGCTTATTTGTATATCCCAATTATTATTTTGGTGACTAACTCCTTTAACGAAGACCGTTATGGTTTAAGTTGGAAAGGCTTTAGCTGGAACTGGTATGAACGTTTATTTAATAACGATACCTTAATCCAAGCTGCATTCCACTCTGTCACGATTGCTTTCTTTGCTGCAACCTTAGCAACTATTGTGGGTGGTTTAACCGCGATTGCACTTTATCGCTATCGTTTCCGTGGTAAACAAGCGGTAAGTGGTATGTTATTTATCGTCATGATGTCACCAGATATCGTAATGGCGGTTTCTCTACTTGCCTTATTCATGGTTGTAGGGATTTCGTTAGGTTTCTGGTCATTATTATTGGCGCACGTAACGTTCTGTTTACCTTATGTTACCGTAACGATTTTCTCGCGTTTAAATGGCTTTGATGCAAGAATGCTTGAAGCGGCAAAAGATTTAGGTGCGAGCGAAGTCACCATTTTGCGTAAAATTATCCTACCGCTTGCCTTACCGGCAGTGGTATCTGGTTGGTTGTTAAGCTTTACTATTTCATTAGATGATGTTGTTGTATCCTCTTTCGTAAGTGGTGTAAGCTATGAAATCCTACCATTGCGTATCTTCTCTCTTGTAAAAACAGGGGTAACACCAGAAGTAAACGCGTTAGCAACGATTATGATCGTACTTTCATTAGGATTAGTAATTTTAAGCCAATTAGTTGCACGTAAAAATAATCATTAAACATTGATATAAAAAGGTTTCACAAATCTTTTAAGATCAAATAGAATACGCCTTGACGCACAATCAAGGCGTTTTTTTATACTTGCATTAATGCAGGTGGTTTTTTACCCCTCTTTTACGGAGAACAAACAAAAATGAAAAAATTTGCAGGTTTGCTTACTGCCGGTTTAGTTGCCGCTACATTAACTGCTTGTAACGACAAAGAAGCCAAGTCTGATGCAACAAAAGCACAGGCTCCAGCAAATGATACTGTGTACTTATATACTTGGACTGAATATGTACCAGATGGTCTTTTAGATGATTTCACAAAAGAAACTGGTATCAAAGTTATTGTAGCAAGTCTTGAATCAAACGAGACAATGTATGCCAAAATGAAAACCCAAGGTGATGCTGGTGGTTATGATGTGATTGCACCATCTAACTACTTCGTATCTAAAATGGGACGCGAAGGCATGCTACAAGAATTAGATCACAGTAAATTACCTGTTATCAAAGAATTAGACCCTGATTGGCTCAACAAACCTTATGATAAAGGCAATAAATACTCACTTCCTCAGTTGTTAGGTGCGCCAGGTATTGCATTTAATACCAATACCTATAAAGGTTCTGACTTCACTTCTTGGGGCGATTTCTGGAAACCTGAATATGCAAACAAAATCCAATTATTGGATGATGCGCGTGAAGTGTTCAATATTGCGTTATTAAAAATTGGTCAAGATCCAAATACCAAAGATCCTGCAATTATTAAACAAGCTTATGAAGAGTTATTGAAATTACGTCCAAACGTACTTTCTTTCAATTCTGATAACCCTGCAAACTCTTTCATCTCTGGTGAAGTAGAATTAGGTCAGTTATGGAATGGTTCTGTACGTATCGCGAAAAAAGAACAAGCACCATTAAATATGGTGTTCCCAAAAGAAGGTCCTGTTCTTTGGGTTGATACTTTAGCGATTCCTAAAACCTCTAAAAACCCAGATGGTGCACACAAGTTAATTAACTACTTGCTAGGTGCAAAAGCAGCAGAGAAATTGACTTTAGCGATCGGTTACCCAACAGCTAACCTAGAAGCGAAAAAAGTGCTTCCAAAAGAAATCACTGAAGATCCATCTATTTATCCAACAGCTGAAATTCTTCAAAAAAGCCACTGGCAAGATGATGTAGGTGATGCGATTCAATATTACGAACAGTATTACCAAGAGTTAAAAGCAGCAAAATAATGCGTTTTTAAGTGATAACAAAAAGTGCGGCCAAATTTAGCCGCACTTTTTTATATTTACCGTTTGAGAAGAAACTATTTATAGCGTTTTTTTGATGCGTTTTTATCTTGCTCTTGTAAACGGTCAAGCTTTTCTTTAATTTGAATTTCCATACCACGATTAGTTGGGAAATAATACTGAGTATCTTTCAGTTCTGCTGGGAAGTAATTTTCTCCAGCAGCATAAGCGTTAGGTTCATCATGTGCATAACGATATTCAGCGCCATAACCTAATTCTTTCATTAAAGCCGTTGGCGCATTACGTAAATGAGATGGCACATCGAAATCAGGAAAATCTTTTGCATGTTGTTTGGCTGCATTAAATGCGTTATAAACTGCATTACTCTTCGGCGCTACGGCCAAATAAATAATGGCTTGTGCGATGGCTCGCTCTCCTTCATAAGCGCCCACTCTCGTAAAACAATCCCAAGCCGCTAGAGCCACTTGCATTGCACGAGGATCGGCATTACCCACATCTTCTGAAGCTATCGCTAATAAACGTCTTGCAACATAAAGAGGATCACCGCCTGCCGTGATAATTCGCGCATACCAGTAAAGCGCAGCATCTGCTGCGGAGCCTCGAATAGATTTATGTAAAGCAGAAATCAAATCATAAAAGCGATCACCTTGTTTATCAAAACGAGCTTGTCTCTCACCTAATACTTCTTTCAACAAAGTGCGGTCTAATTTTTTACCGTTTTCAGTTTCAGAAGCCATATCAACCATCAGTTCAAGACAATTTAAAGCCAGGCGAGCATCACCATTCACATATTCAGCTAAAACCTGTAGCAAATTCTCTTCTAAAACTAACCGCTCTTTACCTAATCCTCGCTCAGGATCAGAAATCGCTTGTTGTAGAACTTGTTCGATTTCAGCCACTGTCAATGACTTGAGTAGATAAACTCTCGCACGAGAAAGCAATGCATTATTTAATTCAAAGGAAGGATTTTCCGTTGTCGCACCAATAAAAATAATCGTCCCATCTTCAATATGGGGTAAAAACGCATCTTGTTGGCTTTTGTTAAAGCGATGCACTTCATCCACAAATAAAATCGTTTGGCGATCTGCAAGTCGATTTTGTTTCGCGCGCTCAATTGATTCTCGAATTTCTTTCACGCCACTTGTTACCGCTGAAATCCGTTCAACTTCTGCATTGATACGATGAGCAATAATTTCCGCCAGCGTTGTTTTACCTGTTCCCGGCGGTCCCCACAAAATCATAGAATGAACATGCCCTGCTTGAATTGCTTTACGAAGCGGCTTTCCTTCCCCAATTAAATGCGTCTGTCCATAATATTGTTCCAAATTTGTTGGACGCATACGGGCTGCTAAAGGGCGAAAGTCATTTTCAGCAAAATCAAAATTAAGATTAGACATATTCTTTCCTTAATAAGCAAAAGGTGTGAAGATTATCATTCACACCTTATGGATTATTTTTTACCTTTACGTTGGTCATCCAATTCCACGCCTTTCGGTACGCTAAATTGGAATAAGCTATCAGCTAGTGTTTGATTCGTAATGTTACGCAACACATAAAGATTGGTTTGGCCATCTTTTTCTGTGGTGCTGAAATTTTTTAACACACCATTTGTATCTACGCGAATATCAAATTGTTTAATATTACTACTTTTCGCCTTCGGTTTTAACACAAACGTATCCGCATTCTGCGTCACTGAATACTGATTCCAGTGGCTTTTATCGTTACTGGTTAAAAGCACGAAAGGGGTATTATTTACCGCGTCCTTCACCCATTGAGCGGTGACTTGTTGCACGAATGGATCGTAATACCAAAGGGTTTTACCATCTGCAATAATTTGTGTTTCTTGCGGTGATTTGGTGTCCATACGGAAAAGATTTGGACGTTTAATTTGAAGTTTTCCACTTCCTTGTTGAACGTTTTTACCGCCAGCAGATGTCACAGTTTGTGAGAAATCAGCACTTAATACCGTTACTTGATTTAAGCGATTTTGTAGCTCATCTGCGGCATCAGCAAAGGCAAAGTTACTTGCGCTTAAAAGTGCAGCAAGTGCGGTCATTTTTAATAATGTTTTTTTCATTCTACTTTCCTTTTTGTAAAGTGAAACTTAAGAGAATTAATATTCGGAACGTCGAGCTAAAATTTCTCGTTTTCCATTTTTCATTGGGCCTAAAATACCTTGTTCTTCGAGCTGATCCATAATTCGAGCTGCTCGGTTAAACCCAACACTAAATTTACGTTGAACATAAGAAGTCGATGTATTGCCTGTGCTTAAGACAAACTCAACGACTTCATCAAATAATGCATCAAGATCGCCGCTGCTTGCAGTTGATTTTTCACCAGAGTCTTCATCATCCGCGCCGTCTAAAATACCATCAATATAATTTGGTTTACCACGTGCACGCCAATCATCTGCCACACGCGCTACCTCATCATCACTCATAAAGGCACCGTGTACTCGAACAAGATCCGAAGAGCCTTGTCCTGAATATAACATATCACCACGGCCTAATAAGGCTTCTGCACCACCTTGATCCAGAATCGTTCTAGAGTCAATTTTACTTGCTACAGTAAAGGCGATACGGCTTGGAATATTGGCCTTAATCAAACCAGTAATCACATCTACTGATGGGCGTTGTGTGGCTAAAATCAGGTGAATACCAATCGCACGGGCTTTTTGTGCTAAGCGAGCAATTAACTCTTCAATCTGTTTACCTGCAACCATCATTAAGTCCGCAAACTCATCAACGATCACGACAATATAACTCAATTTTTCTAATGGAGGCGGCATCTTATCCATTGTATCGCCAGGTTTCCAAATTGGGTTTGGAATTGGCATATTGAGTTTTTCATATTCTTCAATTTTTTCGTTATACCCTTCAATGTTACGCACACGTAAGGCTGACAATAATTGATAACGACGTTCCATTTCATCTACGCACCAACGCAATGCATTCGCCGCTTTTTTCATATCCGTCACCACAGGGGTAAGCAAGTGCGGGATATCGTTATAAATAGAAAGCTCAACCACTTTCGGGTCAATCATAATAAATTTCACTTGATCCGGTGTTACGCGGAAAAGCAAACTTAAAATCATGGTATTCACCCCGACAGACTTACCTGAGCCTGTTGAACCAGCCACAAGCAAGTGAGGCATCTTAGCCAAATCAACTACAACAGGTTTTCCGCTAATATCTTTCCCCAAAGCCATTGAAAGCAATGATGTTGAGGAACGGAATTCATTACTATCGAGCACATCACGCAATGGCACTATTTGACGGTGTGCATTTGGCGTTTCAATACCAATATAAGGTTTGCCTGGAATCACTTCCGCCACACGGATCGCGCGGAACATCAACGCACGAGCTAAATCGGTATCAATACTGGTTACTTTTGATGCTTTTACACCTGGCTGTAATTCAAGTTCATAGCGAGTCACCACTGGGCCAACTAACACATCTTGTACCGTTGCTTTGACATTAAAATTCTTTAATTGTTGTTCTATGCGTGCCGATGTGTCTAAAATTTCTTCACGCGTAATGTCTTGAGCCTGCGTTGGGCGATGCTCAAGTAAATCTAAACTTGGTAATGGTGTCGTTGGTTTTTCACGTTTATTTGTTGGTTGTTGGAATGCGGGATGAATAAGCGTATCAGAATACGGCTTATAGGTTGTTTCAGTTGCATTCTCAATATGAATTTCACGCTCTTTAACTGGTGAAGCTGTCGACTCATTCAAGATCACTTTTAATGCATCTTCAGCATTTGAGGCTTTTGCACGCACTTCCATTTCTTGCATACGAGCTTGCTCTTGTGCAGCAAACTGACGCGCTAATTCATCTTCTAAACCACCATTGTCTGATTCTAAAGGTTCATCATAAGTTGGATAAAGTGCGGTCGTATTTTCAGGTGTTTTAAGTGACACTTTTGGTATGACATTTTCTTCAAAAATATCATCTGAATCATCCGCACTTTGACGATTCACTTGTGAGTTTTTCCATGTTGCTGAAAAATCTTCTTTTGTCGGTAATTCAACGGAAGAAGTGGCAGAGATAGACACATTCGGTAAATTATCAGATTCAACCGTGAAGCCTTTAAACTTATCTTCTAATTTTTCAACATCCGCAGGCTCTGAAGCACTCGGTGAGGATAAACCACTGATATTAATTAGCTGCTCAGGCTTAACAAAGGCATTTTCAGATACTTCCTCTTTCTCATCTTCTGTAGATTCTGTTTCTAATTGAGAATCAGAAAAAGCGAGTTGTTGAGGAGCCTCAATCACAATTTGTTCAAGATCATCTACAGAAGTATGCTCTGCATGCTCCTCTTCTGCCGGCTGATTTTTCATGGTTAGCCAATGGTAGAATTTCACAATTAAACGAATTAATGATGCACCAGAACAGAAAATAAAGCCCACTACCGCACAGATAAAGCCGACTAAAATACAGCCAAACTTGCCGAGTGTAGGATATAAGTTCACTACTAAACTGCCACCAAACACGCCGCCAGCTAAATAGTAGTTCGTATTTGAAAGCAACAATGTGGCCATCATGGTTAAGCCCACGATGAGA
Organism: Parahaemophilus parainfluenzae; assembly: GCA_018363335.1. Lineage (GTDB taxonomy): Bacteria > Pseudomonadota > Gammaproteobacteria > Enterobacterales > Pasteurellaceae > Haemophilus_D > Haemophilus_D parainfluenzae_Y. Next base: position 102,123 of record JAGZOA010000003.1, read on the forward strand.
GCAATAAAGCCAAAGGAACGTAATGCAATGCGGGTGGCCGAGAGAGAATGAACCGCTTTGGTTTTCAGTAAATAAATCGGTACGATAAAAATGACAAATGGAATGAGATGACCGACATAGCCGAGAAAAACAAAAAACGCATCAATTAACCAAGCGCCAAAAGCACCGGCTTTATTGATAGTTTCAGTTTGAAAACTTGCTGTAGACCAAGAGTTGTCTAATGGTGTATAGCTTGACCATGCCACGATTAAATATAAACCTAAAAGTGCGGTCAATCCGAGTAATAATTCTGCTAAATATTGTTTCGGTGTAAATCGTTTTGTAATTCGTTTAATCATTTTTATTTTAGTACGAGATAATTAGTTTGTTTCACTTCTTCCATGACAACATAAGTTCGGGTGTCATTCACACCGGGTAAGCGCAATAATGTGGTACCTAATAATTTTCGATATGCGGCCATATCTGCTACACGTGTTTTGAGTAAATAATCGAAATCACCTGATACCAAATGACATTCGAGAATTTCATCAAGCGCTTGAATCGCGGCATTAAACTCTTCGAAAACATCAGGTTTACCACGCACGAGCGTAATTTCAACGATCACCAATAAAGGTGCATCCAGTAATTCAGGATTTAGTAGTGCGCGATAGCCCATAATCACACCTTGTTTTTCTAGGCGTTTTACCCTTTCTAAACAAGGCGTTGGCGATAACCCCACTTTCTTTGATAAATCGATATTAGAGATTTTACCGTTGCGTTGTAATTCATTTAAGATTTTGATATCAATGCTATCCAACGCTTTATTTAATTTCTTTTCCATAACCTTTCCTTATGTACGGCGCATATTCTATCTAATTTATCAAAAACTTTCAGTAATCAGACAACAATAGGACAACGTTTTTTTAGAAATTATCCAAAATAGCGAGCGCATCAGCGAGTTTTTTCACCGTAAAAACTTCCATATTTTCGACCGCACTTTTCGGCTTGTTGGCAAAAGGCACAATCGCGCGTTTAAAGCCATGCTTTGCCGCTTCACTAATACGTTCTTGACCACTGGTCACAGGGCGAATTTCACCCGCTAACCCGACTTCACCAAAGACAACTAAATCTTGTGGTAATGGGCGATTACGGAAACTGGAAATTAATGCAAGTAATAACGCAAGATCTGCTCCAGTTTCCCCGACTTTTACACCGCCAACGACATTCACAAAAACATCCTGATCTGACATTTGCAGCCCACCATGGCGATGCAATACTGCAAGCAATAAGGCTAAACGATTTTGTTCTAACCCCACCGCAACTCGACGCGGATTTGCAAGCATGGAATGATCCACCAACGCTTGAATTTCCACCAAAAGCGGACGCGTTCCTCCCCAAAGTACCATGACTGAGCTACCAGGCATTTGTTCATCTCCACGGCTTAAGAAAATTGCCGATGGATTTTTCACTTCGCGCAGGCCTTGCTCTGTCATACCAAATACCCCTAGCTCATTCACTGCGCCAAAACGGTTTTTATGGCTACGTAACGTACGGAAACGGGAATCTGCCTCCCCTTCCAGCAATAACGAACAGTCAATGGCATGTTCCAATACTTTCGGACCTGCGAGGGTACCGTCTTTCGTGACATGTCCAACCATAATGATGGCAACTTGTCGGGTTTTCGCATAGCGAGTCAGGAAAGAGGCGCATTCACGTACTTGTGCCACGCTTCCTGGAGAAGATTGAATATCCGAAAGATGCATAACCTGAATCGAATCCACCACAATAATTTGAGGTTTCAACTGATCCGCCAAATTACAAATTTGCTCAACAGACGTTTCAGATAACATATTTAATTTATCTGTCGGCAGATTTAAGCGATTAGCTCGCATGGCGACTTGTTGAAGTGACTCTTCCCCTGTTACATAAAGTGCGGTCATATTTTTCGCTAATCCGCACATCACTTGAAGTAACAAGGTACTTTTCCCCGCGCCAGGATGCCCACCAATTAAAATGGCACTCCCCGGTACGATCCCGCCGCCCAATACGCGATCTAATTCTTTAAATCCACTGGTGAAACGCGGTGTTTCTTGTAAGCTAATTTCAGAAAGCGTTTGGATTTTTGCACGAGTTTCTCCTGCATAACCGCTAAAACGATCATTTTTTGCGGAATTTGAGGCTGAAATTAACCGCACTTCACTAATGGTATTCCAGGCTTTACAGGCAGAACACTGTCCTTGCCAGCGCGAAAATTCAGCGCCACAATCATTACATACATAAGCGGTTTTAGGAGCTTTTGCCATTTTTATTATCCTTTAGAGAACCCGTTTTACGCGATCAACATCATTAAGCCAAGCATTCTTTCAAAATACGCACGACTCTTTAATAACGCTTTTAACTTCTCAATAGTTTGAAAATTATCTTTTGTTTTGCTATGAAAGGTAATCAAACCTTTTATTTCATTAAGGAAAAACTGATTACTTGCTAATAACTCAGCTGATCGATTTTCTTCCAGTTTTTTAAACAAGGCTTTGTTGTCATCATAATAATGATAAAGATTGAAAAATGCGCCGACACGTTCAACGGTCTTCATAAAATCGAAAGCAAACACATCCGTTGGGAATGAAAGGGTTTCTTCAATCAATTGCTGCTCCATTTTCATGACTGCACTTAATTGTTCACGAGAATCAACCGCACTTCCCTCACGTTTTTCTTTTAAGAAATCCCGCCATTTATTTAACCAATCAATCAGAAGTTGTTTACTGCCTAGTTGATAGCCTCGTTTCGCTTTACTTGCTGAACTAAAATACACATCCTGTTCAAAAGGTAAAAGTGAGACAAAATAGAAAAGATCTGAAACAAGCCCTTCTTTTAATTCAAATTCAATTTCACAAATAGGTTGTGTTTTCTCCCCTGACAAAATCTTCCCTTGATCAAAAGCCACTTCAATTTTTGATGCACCAAACGCAACCAACCAAAAAGTGCGGTTAAAATCTGTTGAGAAAATTGGCTGTAATGCTGCGGAAGGCAAATTTTCAAATGGATACAACGACGTTAATTGTGCCGATGTAGGTACTGAATCATCAGGTATAGATAAATTATATTCTGGACGGCTATGCAATCCGCCAACCACTTTTCCGTCTGTTTTTAAGGTGAGTGTGAAATCATTATTTTCTCGACGAACACGCAATCCCATTTTTTGTTTCGCCAAAAAATGATCAGGATAATCGAAATAAGTATTTCCCAGGAAAACAGTATTTTGCTCTAAGATATTGAATTGGTTGAGGTGTGTTTTTAGGATATCGAAGGCGTCAGGGGTGACCGCAAGCTTTAATTCAACTTCATTACTCATTTTATTTTCCTTATCAATTTTAACTGTTTAAATATACAGATAATTTTATACAAATCAAGATCTTTTTCGTGTATTTCCCTATAAAATCAGGTAATATGCAACGGAAATTTTAACCCTTGTTATGGAGTAAAACACCTATGGCAATGAACAATATTCTCGGATTATTTGCCCATTCTCCTTTAAAACCTCTGCAAAAACATTCTAAAAAGGTTACAGAATGTTGCGATTTATTAATTCCATTCTTTCAACATACCTATTTAAAACAATGGGATGAAGCAGAAAAAGTACGTTTAGACATTTCTCAAGGTGAACGTGAAGCAGACGGTTTAAAACGTGAAATTCGTTTGAAATTGCCTCGTGGTTTATTTTTACCTATCGATCGTACTGATTTATTGGAATTAGTTACCCAATTAGACAAATTAGCTAACTTTGCTAAAGATATTTCAGGTCGTATGATTGGTCGCCAATTCGGCATTCCTGAAGAAATGCAAGAAAGTTTCTTAAAATATGTTCAACGTAGTTTAGACTCTATCCATCAAGCACATCGCGTGATTGAAGAGATGGATCAATTACTTGAAACCGGTTTTAAAGGCCGTGAACTTAAATTAGTGAATACCATGATCCAAGAGTTAGATTCTATCGAAGATGATACGGATCAAATGCAAATTCAATTACGTAAAATGTTGCTAGGTATTGAAAGTCGTTATAACCCAATTGATGTGATGTTCTTGTATAAAGTCATCGAGTGGGTGGGCGTATTAGCCGATCAGGCGCAACGTGTTGGCTCTCGTATTGAATTAATGCTAGCTCGCTCTTAATTTTGACGACATTAACTACAACATAGGAAATTCACTATGGAAATTATTAATGCATACGGCTCGTGGTTAGTCTTAATTACCGCGGTATTCGGCTTTTTTATGGCATTTGGTATTGGTGCCAACGACGTATCAAACTCAATGGGGACTTCCGTAGGTTCGGGAACCATTACAGCAAAACAAGCGATTGTTATTGCTTTGATTTTTGAATCTGCCGGGGCTTATTTAGCTGGCGGTGAAGTAACTGAAACCATTAAAAGCGGTGTTATCGATCCGACTCAATTTATCGAATCTCCAGATCTCTTAGCATTAGGGATGCTTTCAGCGCTCTTTGCATCCGGAGCTTGGTTATTTATTGCGACTAAAATGGGCTGGCCTGTTTCGGGTACTCATACTATCATCGGTGCTTTAATTGGTTTTGCTTGTATTACGATCGGCCCTGGTTCTGTTGACTGGTCAACAATTGGTGGGATTGTTGGTAGCTGGTTTATCACACCAGTGATTGCGGGACTTTTAGCCTATACCATCTTTGCGAGTATCCAAAAACTCATATTTGATACTGAGAACCCACTGAAAAATGCTCAAAAATATGGTCCTTACTACATGGCAATTACCGTATTTGTGCTTTGTATTGTCACGATGGCGAAAGGTTTAAAACACGTTGGTTTAAATCTTTCAACAAATGAAACACTCGGTATTTCATTGCTAATCAGCATCATTGGCATGATTTTTTGCCACTTCTACTTCCGCAGTAAAAGATTCACTGAAAAAGCATCAAAAGGCGCATTCGGTTCAGTAGAAAAGATTTTTAGTATCTTAATGCTTTTAACTGCTTGTGCAATGGCATTCGCACACGGTTCTAATGATGTAGCCAATGCAATTGGTCCGCTTTCTTCCGTGGTCTCAATTGTGGAAAATGGGGGACAGATCCTTAGCGGTGGAAAATTAGCTTGGTGGATTTTACCTTTAGGTGCATTAGGTATCGCAGTTGGTCTGATTGCGATGGGGCAAAAAGTGATGGCAACTGTAGGGTCAGGTATTACCGATTTAACCCCTAGCCGTGGTTTTGCTGCACAATTTGCAACCGCGATGACTGTTGTTGTGGCATCAGGTACGGGTTTACCTATCTCGACTACGCAAACTTTAGTGGGCGCAATCTTAGGTATCGGTTTCGCACGTGGTATTGCGGCGCTTAACTTAACGGTTATCCGTAACATCATTAGTTCATGGGTTGTGACGTTACCTGCTGGTGCATTCTTTGCGATTGTGATTTTCTACATCCTTCGCGCGATTTTCCACTAGTATAATTATTAAAAGTGCGGTTATTTTTCATTTCATTTTCCAACCGCACTTTGTTCATGAATCTAGGAAGTATTATGTCAAAAGTGAGCAAACTTTTATTTTCTTGTGTTCTATTGGGCTCAACCATTGGAACAGTACAGGCTGAAACGCAATATGTGACAGAAAATCTGAACACCTATTTACGCCGTGGTGCGGGTGATCAATTTAAGATCGCAGGTGCTATCCAATCTGGCGAAGCGGTAACCGTCTTGGAACAACAAGGAAAATACACCCTAATTCGTGATAATAAAAATCGTGAAGCTTGGATTTTAACTTCTGAACTAAGTACTACACCAAGTAGCCGTGAAGAAAATCCAAAATTAAAAGCACAGGTACAAGAATTAACGTTAAAACTGAATCGCGTCGATTCAGATTGGCAACAACGTACAAACGAAATTCAACGCCGTAGTAAACAAGCGGAACAACAAAGCAGTGAATTGCTTGAGCAAAATTCACAACTTAAACGTGAATTAGAAATGACAAAAAATAAAAATCGTGATTTAGAAGCGATGCTTGATGCGAATAAACGTGAAATTGCAATTCAATGGTTTATTTATGGCGGCTCGGTATTAGGCGTAGGTTTGTTAATCGGTCTTGTATTACCTCACATTTTACCTAGACGTAAACGCCGTGATAGCTGGTAATGATTCATCATTGAGGTAGGCATTTGCCTACCTTTTCTTTATATTTTGACGGGAGAGCAAAATGGAAATTTATCTTGTCGGCGGTGCTGTACGTGATCAACTTTTAGGTTTGCCGATTAAAGATCGTGATTGGGTTGTCGTGGGTGCGACACCAGAAATGTTGTTAGCTCAAGGTTACCAACAAGTTGGCAAAGACTTCCCTGTTTTTCTCAATCCTGAAAACCATGAAGAATATGCACTTGCCCGTACAGAACGAAAATCAGGCAAAGGCTACACTGGATTTATTTGTGATTTTTCAGATGAGATTACGCTTGAACAAGATTTAATTCGTCGAGATCTCACCATTAATGCCATTGCCCAAGACAAAGATGGCAAGCTGCACGATCCTTATCATGGCGTAGAAGATATTCACCAACGTATTTTACGTCATATTTCGCCCTCTTTTGCTGAAGATCCACTGCGTGTATTGCGTGTTGCACGCTTTGCGGCTCGCTTTCATCATTTAGGTTTTTCTATTGCCGAAGAAACCCTTAAATTAATGGCTGAACTTACTGAACAAGGTGAACTCGCCCACCTAACGGCTGAGCGAGTTTGGATGGAAACAGAAAAAGCATTAAACGAACCTCATCCTGAAATTTATTTTGAAACGCTACATCAAGTCGGCGCACTCAAAATACTTTTCCCTGAGATTTCCGCCTTAAACGGTGTACCGAACCCAGCTAAATATCATCCTGAAATTGATAGCTTTATTCATACCATGCTCGTATTGCAGCAAGCGGTTAAACTCACAGAAAATACCAATTTGAATAAAAGTGCGGCCCGTTTTGCAGCAATTTGTCACGATCTAGGTAAAGCCCTTACACCAAAAGAAATGTGGCCAAGTCATCATGGTCATGAAAAAGCTGGGATTAAACCAACTCGTTCATTATGTAAACGCCTTAGAGTGCCTAATTATCTTCAAGAATTAGCCGAATTAACTTGTGAATATCATACGCATGTGCATAAAGCCTTAGAACTTCGTCCCGAAACAGTGGTGAAACTCTTTAATACGTTTGATGTTTGGCGTAAACCTCAGCGCTTCGAAGAATTTCTATTAGTATGTTTATCTGATACTCATGGACGAACGGGCTTTGAAAATAAAGAATATCCGCAAATTGATTATCTCAAAGCGCTTTATCAAGCTGCCCTTGCTGTTGATGTACAGCAAGTCATTGCTGATGGTTTTGAAAAACAAGGTATTCGAGATGAATTAATGCGTCGAAGAATTGCCGCAGTGAAAGCGGAGAAAACTCGCTTAAATGCTTAATCCAGCTTTACTAAAAGTAAACTAACCCTTACAATATGTGCAATTTTTTAGTAAATATTTTGTTATGAAATTATTAAAATCTCTTCTAGCACCTGTATTTGCAAGTGTGATCTTATCCGCTTGTACTCTTGATGCAGAGCGCCCAACAGATGTTCAACATATCGATAAAAACGATATTACGTGGCAACAGCACCTCAAAAAAATCAAACAAATTCAATCTTATAGCACAAAAGGACAAATAGGTTACATCAGTCCACAAGAGCGTTTTTCGAGCCGCTTTGAGTGGCAATATCAAAACCCGAAAGCCTATAAGTTAAAACTTTATTCTCTCATTAGCAAAACAACGCTAACCATGGAGATGCATCCTAACGGCATGACGATTTCGGATAATAAAGGCAACCAACAATCTGATAAAAATGCCAAATTATTGTTACGCGAAATCATCGGAATGGATGTGCCATTAGAGCATTTATCTTATTGGTTAAAAGGTCAGCCAGCGGATAACGCCGATTACCAAGTTGGAACGAATCACCTTTTATCCGAATTTAGCTACCCGCTTGATGGCTCGATGTGGACAGCCGATTACTTAAGTTATCATGCAGATAATTCGATGCCTGAAAATATTCTGTTAAAGAACAAAAGTACATCGCAAACCCTAAAAATTCGTGTGGATGAATGGGCGTTCTAATGAAAACACATCACTTTTCGACCGCACTTTCAACTTCTCTTGGAAAGCCTAACCGCTTTCCAAGCCCCGCAAAACTCAATTTATTTCTCTATATAAACGGTAAACTGCCAAACGGCTACCACGAATTACAAACGCTTTTCCAATTTCTTGATTTCGGCGATTGGCTCACTATCGATATTCGCCAAGATAAACAAATCCACATCACACCAGAAATTCCTGGATTACCTCTAGAACAAAATTTAATCTATCGTGCAGCGATACTACTACAAGAAAAAACAGGATGTACGCTCGGTGCAACAATTCATTTAGATAAAATTCTGCCGATGGGCGGTGGTATTGGTGGCGGTTCATCCAATGCGGCGACGACTCTCCTTGCTTTAAATTATTTATGGCAAACCCATTTATCTATTGATGAACTTGCTGAGCTTGGGCTAAAACTTGGTGCAGATGTCCCCATCTTTGTTCATGGTCAAGCCGCTTTTGCAGAAGGCGTAGGTGAAAAAATCCAATACTGTGAACCACAAGAAAAATATTATCTGGTACTAAAACCTGAAACTGCGATTTCTACTGCGGTGATTTTTAGCGATCCCGATTTGCCTCGCAATACAGAAAAAAGATCCCTTGCCGAACTTTTGAATCAACCGTTTGCAAACGATTGCGAAAAAGTCGTGCGAACTCAATATCCTGAAGTTGAAAAAGCCCTACTATGGTTGCTACAATATGCACCAGCCAGATTAACCGGAACCGGGGCTTGTGTTTTTGCTGAATTTGATGATGAAAAATCAGCACAAGCTGTTTTCCAACAAAAACCGAAGGAATTTTTCGGCTTTGTTGCTAAAGGATTAAACGTTTCACCATTACATGTGATGTTGAAACAACTCTCGACCAACCAATCTATCTACACTCAACCTGAGGTTATATAAAATGCCAGACATTAAACTCTTTGCTGGAAATGCTACGCCTGAGCTAGCGAAAAAGATTTCTGAACGTCTTTACATTTCATTAGGCGATGCCACTGTTGGACGCTTTAGCGATGGTGAAATCCAAGTGCAAATTAATGAAAATGTGCGTGGTGCAGACGTGTTTATTATCCAATCTACCTGTGCACCGACAAATGACAACCTGATGGAATTGATTGTAATGGTTGATGCTTTACGTCGTGCATCAGCTGGTCGTATTACTGCCGTTGTTCCTTATTTCGGTTATGCTCGTCAAGATCGTCGTGTACGTTCTGCTCGTGTTCCAATCACTGCAAAAGTCGTTGCTGACTTACTCTCAACTGTAGGAATTGACCGCGTATTAACTTGTGACTTACACGCAGAGCAAATTCAAGGTTTCTTTGATGTACCAGTTGATAACGTATTCGGTTCACCGGTTTTACTTGATGATATCTTGAAGAAAACCGATCTTGTCAACCCTATCGTTGTTTCTCCAGATATCGGCGGTGTGGTACGTGCTCGCGCGGTAGCGAAATTATTAAATGATACCGAAATGGCAATTATCGACAAACGTCGTCCACGCGCAAACGTATCGCAAGTTATGCACATTATCGGGGATGTAGCAGATCGTGATTGTATCCTTGTCGATGATATGATTGATACAGGTGGTACATTATGTAAAGCGGCTGAAGCCTTAAAAGAACGTGGTGCAAAACGCGTATTTGCTTACGCAACTCACGCCGTATTCTCTGGTGCAGCAGCTCAACATTTAGCAAGCGATGCCATTGATGAAATTGTCGTGACAGATACTGTTCCACTTTCACCAGAAATAAAAGCACTTGGTAAAGTACGTGTACTGACTCTTTCTACCATGCTTGCTGAAGCAATTCGTCGTATCAGCAATGAAGAATCTATTTCAGCAATGTTTGAATAATTATTTCGCTTAACATTCATATTTAAACGTGCGGTCGGAAAATCTTGTGTTTTTCGACCGCACTTTTTTATACTTTCGCTAAAAATAGACATAAAAAAAGTGCCCCTATTGGGGCACTACTCGGAAAGCAAAATAGATGTCGGCTATTTAAAAATAGCACTTGTTTTTAGTGGTTTAAGAATACGGCAAAGTACTTTGTATTGCAAATAGCAATTTTAAAATTTGTGAGCTAAATCACGCTTTTTCTTCACTTTTTTATTTTCAATCGTTTGCGTATAAAAAAGAGGAGCATATAGCTCCCCTTCTCCAGAAATAAAATTAAATTAACCGTTAATAAATTTTTCGCCTAATTCAATATCGGCACGCAATGTTGGTAACATTGTTTCTAAAGCTTCTTGTTCAAATTTGCTTAAAGTGCCGATTGGTAAAATTTCTTCTACACCTTCCTTACCTAAACGTACTGGCTGAGCGAAGAAACGTGCGTATTTACCGTCACCTTCTACATAAGTACATTCAACGACAGTTTCACCACTTAAGCCTTTCACTAATGAACGAGCAAAACGTGCTGCCGCTTGAGCCATAGAAAGTGTCGCAGAACCGCCACCTGCTTTTGCTTCAACCACTTCAGTACCTGCGTTTTGGATACGTTTAGTTAATGGTGCAATTTCCTCTTCTTTCCACTCAGCATATTGAACTTGTGAAAGTAATGGAAGAATGGTTACACCTGAGTGGCCACCAATTACCGGTACGCTTGTACGAGAAACATTCAAGCCTTTTAATTCAGATACAAATGTTTCAGAACGTAATACGTCTAAAGTGGTAACACCAAATAATTTACGTTTGTCGTAAACACCTGCTTTTTTCAATACTTCTGCAGCAATTGCAACAGTTGTATTCACAGGGTTGGTGATAATACCTACACAAGCTTTTGGACAAGTTTTTGCAACATGTTCAATTAAGTTGCGCACAATACCTGCATTGATATTGAAAAGATCTGAACGATCCATACCAGGTTTACGTGCAACCCCTGCAGAAATTAAAACGACATCAGCACCTTTTAGTGCAGGTGTTGGATCTTCACCCGCAAAACCTTCTACTTTAACCGCTGTTGGGATATGACTCACATCTTTAGCAACACCTGGTGTCACTGGTGCGATATCATAAAGTGCTAATTCACTTTCAGCGGGTAATTGTAATTTAAGTAATAAGGCTAATGCTTGACCAATGCCGCCTGCTGCGCCTAATACTGCAACTTTCATAAAATACTCCTCATGTATTAATTAATCCTAACTAGGTAGAATTCTAAAGTCTTAGCCGTTAAATTACAAACAGAGAAGTTCAATTATGCGATCTAGCTCAAACTTTTCAAACAACAAATTCATTTCAATTGATTAAAATGAATTTTTATGCAATTCTTATGCAAATTCCCCTGTGCGAGAATAACTATGTCTGATCAATTAACAAAAGCCTTTAAAGAACTGCTACACCAAGAGCGATTTGCTTCTCAAAGTGAAATCGTTGAAGCCTTAAAGAATCAAGGATTCCAAACCATTAATCAATCTAAAGTTTCACGTATGTTAAGCAAATTTGGTGCAGTTCGAGCAAGAAATACCAAAATGGAAATGGTGTATTGCTTACCAAGTGAATTGAGTGTGCCCGCTACCAGCAGTCCATTAAAAAATTTGGTTTTGGATATTGATCACAATGATTTCGTCATCGTCATCAAAACCTCTCCAGGTGCAGCTCAATTAATCGCTCGTTTACTAGACTCCATTGGTAAACCAGAAGGAATTTTAGGTACGATTGCTGGAGATGACACTATATTTGTCACCCCAACAAAAAATACAACAATTAAAGCGCTTTTAGCACAAATTCAAGCGCTCTTTGAAAGCAGCTTATAATGAATATCTTAGTAACCGGTGGAACAGGATTTGTTGGAAAAGCTTTAGTTACAGCACTACTGTCACGTGGTGATAGCGTTACAGTATTGACTCGCTCTATTGAAAAAGCTCAATCTATTTTTCCTGAAAAAACACCTCAATTTTTGACCGCACTTTCAACACTCAAAGACTTGAATACCTTTGATGCGGTTATTAATCTTGCTGGAGAGCCAATCTTCGATAAAAAATGGACGGTTCAACAAAAAGAGGAACTGCGTCATAGCCGAATTAATTTAGCACAACAGCTTGTCCAACTTATTAACCAAAGTGATTATCCCCCAGCTCTGATTTCAGGTTCTGCAACCGGTATTTATGGAAACTGTGGCGAAGATCAGATCACTGAAGAGACAAATCCAAGTAGTCAATTTACCGCACAACTTTGTATTGATTGGGAAAATGCAGCCAAACAAGCCAACACAAGAGTCTGTTTAGTCAGAACGGGATTAGTGCTTTCTCCAAATGGCGGGGCTTTTGCAAAAATCCTTCCGCTCTATCGCTTCGGATTAGGCGGCAAATTAGGGACTGGTGAGCAATATTGGAGTTGGATTGCGTTAGAGGACATGGTCGAAGGCCTTCTCTTAATACTTGATCATAAT
>JAGZOA010000024.1:0-26907 GCA_018363335.1 Parahaemophilus parainfluenzae
CAAGCAGTTATAGTGCCTGAGGGAACGCAATTAGATGAAAAACAACATATCGTGATCAATAACGGGGCTGAACCACAAAGTTTTGACCCACAAAAAACTGAAGGTGTACCTGAATCTAACGTTGCTTATCAATTACTTGAAGGTCTCGTCACCTCAGACTCTGAAGGTAAACTTCAACCGGGTGTAGCTGAAAGCTGGGAAAACACGCCGGACTTCAAAACGTGGACATTCCATTTACGTAAAGATGCCAAATGGTCAAATGGTGATCCTGTTACCGCGCACGATTTCGTGTTTGCTTGGCGTCGTTTAGTGGATCCTGCAACTGCAGCGCCTTATGCAAGTTACTTAAGTTATTTACAAGTAGAAAATGCACAAGACATCATTGACGGTAAGAAAAAACCGGCTGAATTAGGTGTTGAAGCAAAAGATGATTACACCTTTGTGGTTCATGCAACCAATCCTGTGCCTTATGCAGTCAGTTTAACAACTCACCAATCCTTATTGCCATTACCACAAAAAGTGGTCGAAAAATTGGGTGACGCATGGGTGAAAAAAGAAAACTACGTGGGTAATGGTGCCTATAAACTGGCTAACCACATTATTAATGAAAAAATCGAATTTGAACGTAACCCACTCTATTGGAACGATAAAGAGACTGTCATTAACAGTGCAACATTCCTTGCGATTGAAAACCCAAGTACTGATGTAGCGCGTTATCGAGCAGGTGATTTAGATATGACAAGCTACGCCTTACCACCAGAACAATTTGCGAAATTACAAAAAGAATTGCCTGGTGAAGTATTCACGACACGTACGCTTGCGACCTATTCTTACGAGTTAAACAATAAGAAAGCGCCTTTTGATAACGTGAATGTTCGTAAAGCCTTGAACTTATCCCTTGACCGTAATGTGATCACCGATAAAGTTTTAGGTCAAGGTCAAACACCAACCTATGTATTTACGCCGACTTACATCGAAGAAGGTCAGCTCATTCAACAACCTGCTTATTCAAAAGAACCAATGGCGCAGCGTAATGAAGAAGCCATTAAACTCTTAGAAGAAGCTGGCTACAGCAAAGCAAATCCGTTGAAATTCAGCATTCTTTACAACACCAATGAAAACCACAAAAAGGTGGCCATTGCCGCAGCATCTATGTGGAAAGCCAACACCAAAGGTTTAATTGATGTGAAATTAGAAAACCAAGAGTGGAAAACCTACATTGATAGCCGTCGTGCAGGCCGTTACGATGCAGCACGTGCAGGATGGAATGCGGATTACAACCAAGCCACAACATTCGGCAACTATTTCTTATCTAATTCGAGTAACAACACCGCAAAATATGCGAACCCAGAATATGATAAAGCCATTGCTGAATCTTATGTCGCAACGGATGCGGAAGGTCGTGCAAAAGCCTACGCGAAAGCCGAAGAAATTCTTGCAAAAGATTTCGGTATCGTGCCAATCTTTAACTATGTGAATCCACGCTTAGTGAAACCTTATGTAAAAGGCTATTCAGGCAAAGATCCACAAGATCACATTTACTTACGCAACCTTTATATTATTAAACATTAATTCGTTGCTCGTATTTAAGTGCGGTTAAAAATTATCGTGTTTTTTGACCGCACTTTTCGCCCATTTTGGTTGGAGTTATTATGCTCAAATTTATTTTTAAACGGCTGTTGGAAGCCTTACCAACGCTGTTTATTTTGATTACTTTTTCTTTCTTTCTGATGCGTCTCGCCCCTGGCAGCCCGTTCACTTCTGAACGCGCTTATCCGCCAGAAGTCATGGCTAATATCGAAGCAAAGTATCATTTAAATGAACCATTATATAAACAATATTTCCTTTATTTAGAAAATCTTTCCAAAGGCGATTTTGGTCCATCTTTTAAATATAAAGACCAATCAGTCAATGATTTAATCGCGTCAGCTTTCCCTGTTTCCATAAAATTGGGAATGGTGGCCTTCGCCTTTGCAGTCGTGCTAGGGGTAACAGCGGGTACGCTCGCTGCACTTAATCAAAATAGCCGTTGGGATTATATTTTGATGAGTTTCTCGATGCTTGGGGTCATTATGCCAAGCTTTGTCTTCGCACCAGTCTTGGTGCTGATTTTCGCCATTTATTTAGGGTGGCTGCCAGCTGGTGGTTGGAACGGCGGTTCAGCAATGTACATTATTTTACCTGTAGCTTCCTTAACTATCGCTTATGTTGCAGGGATTGCGCGTATCATGCGTGGCTCGATGATTGAAGTGTTGCATTCCAACTTTATTCGAACTGCCAAAGCTAAAGGACTTTCCACGTCGAGAATCATTTTAAAACATGCTTTGCGCCCAGCCCTTTTACCTGTGATTACCTATTTAGGACCTGCTTTCGTAGGGATTATTACCGGCTCAATGGTCATCGAAAGTGTATTTGGTTTACCTGGCATGGGGTTATTATTTGTAAACGGCGCATTAAACCGTGATTATTCTTTAGTTTTAAGCCTCACCATTTTAGTGGGGACATTAACCATTTTATTTAATGCGATTGTGGATATTTTATACGCCATCATCGATCCAAAAATTCGTTATTAAGGATAAGTTATGACAGATTATCGTACTCAGCCGATTAATCAGAAAAATGCGGATTTTGTGGAGCAAGTGGCTGACCGTATTGAAGAAATGCAACTGGAAGGCCGCAGCCTATGGCAAGATGCGAAACGCCGTTTTTTCCGTAACAAAGCAGCCGTTGCCAGTCTGATTATTTTGGCGTTTATTATTATATTTATCACCGTAGCGCCTTGGTTCTTCCCCTTTACCTATGAAGATACCGATTGGAATATGATGAGTGCCGCACCAACAATGGAAGGCTATCACTTCTTCGGTACCGATGCCTCGGGGCGAGACTTACTGGTACGTACCGCTATTGGAGGACGTATTTCATTATTAGTCGGTATCGCTGGCGCTTTCATTTCCGTGACTATCGGCACAATTTATGGGGCAATTTCCGGATATGTGGGCGGTAAAACGGATATGTTGATGATGCGCTTTTTGGAAATTCTTAGCTCATTTCCATTTATGTTCTTCGTCATTTTGTTAGTGACCCTTTTTGGTCAAAACATTTTCTTAATTTTTATCGCAATCGGAGCCATTGCTTGGCTTGGCCTTGCACGTATCGTGCGTGGACAAACGCTCAGTCTAAAAAATAAAGAATTTGTCGAAGCCGCCATCGTTTGTGGCGTGCCACGTCGCCAAATCATTTTGAAACACATTATTCCGAATGTATTAGGCTTAGTAGCAGTGTATGCCTCACTTGAAGTACCTGGACTCATCCTATTTGAATCATTCTTAAGCTTCTTAGGATTAGGTACACAAGAACCGATGAGCAGTTGGGGCGCGCTATTAAGTGATGGGGCTGCGCAAATGGAAGTGTCGCCTTGGCTATTAATTTTCCCGGCATTTTTCCTTTGCCTTACCCTATTTTGTTTTAACTTTATCGGTGACGGGTTGCGTGATGCACTCGATCCGAAAGATAGATAGGATCGAATCATGAATCCTTTATTAGATGTAAAAAATCTCTACGTTCGCTTCAAAACACCTGATGGCGTTGTCACAGCAGTAAATGACTTAAACTTCACGCTCAATGCGGGGAGCACGCTCGGTATTGTAGGTGAAAGTGGTTCAGGCAAGTCACAAACGGCCTTTGCTTTAATGGGTTTATTAGCAGCCAACGGTGAAGTGGAAGGTTCAGCCATTTTTCAAGGGAAAGAATTAGTTAATTTACCGAATGCTGAATTGAATAAAATCCGCGCCGAGCAAATTTCCATGATTTTCCAAGATCCAATGACGTCGCTAAATCCTTACATGAAAATCGGTGAACAACTCATGGAAGTGCTGCAATTGCATAAAGGTTATGATAAACAAACTGCCTTTGCCGAATCCGTGAAAATGTTAGATGCCGTTAAAATGCCGGAAGCAAAAAAACGTATGGGCATGTATCCGCACGAGTTTTCAGGCGGTATGCGTCAACGCGTGATGATTGCGATGGCCTTATTATGCCGTCCAAAACTACTTATTGCCGATGAGCCCACCACCGCTTTAGATGTGACCGTTCAAGCGCAAATCATGACTTTATTAAATGAGTTAAAACGTGAATTTAATACCGCAATTATTATGATTACCCATGATCTTGGTGTGGTAGCAGGTATTTGCGATCAAGTCATGGTGATGTATGCTGGACGAACCATGGAATACGGCACAGCGGAACAAATTTTCTATCATCCGACTCATCCTTATTCCATTGGCTTAATGGATGCAATTCCTCGCTTAGACGGCAATGAGGAACACTTGGTAACCATTCCTGGCAATCCACCAAATTTGTTACATTTGCCAAAAGGTTGTCCATTCTCACCACGTTGCCAATTTGCTACCGAACAATGCCAAACTGCGCCCAAACTGACTACATTTAATCACAGTCAATTACGTAATTGTTGGTTACCCGAGGAGAAATTTACCCTATGACAGTCTCAAACAACAAAGAATTACTCCTTGAAGTCAATCACTTAGGCGTTAGTTTTAAAATTAAAAATGAGAAATCCCTTTTCTTCGCCAAACCGCAAACCTTAAAAGCGGTAAAGGATGTATCCTTTAAACTTTATGCAGGTGAAACCCTTGGCGTAGTAGGTGAATCTGGTTGCGGTAAATCCACACTTGCACGCGCTATTATCGGTTTAGTCGAAGCGAGTGAAGGGGAAATCTTGTGGCTTGGTAAAAATTTACGAAAACAATCAGCGAAACAATGGAAAGAAACGCGTAAAGATATTCAAATGATTTTCCAAGATCCACTCGCCTCTCTCAATCCTCGCATGAACATTGGCGAAATCATTGCTGAGCCATTAAAAATCTACCAGCCTCACTTAAGTGCTGTTGAAGTGAAAGAAAAAGTACAAGCAATGATGTTGAAAGTTGGGCTTTTACCGAACTTGATTAACCGCTATCCGCATGAGTTTTCTGGTGGCCAATGTCAGCGTATCGGTATTGCTCGCGCGTTAATCATTGAGCCGAAAATGATCATTTGTGATGAACCCGTTTCTGCGTTAGATGTATCGATTCAGGCACAGGTGGTGAATCTATTGAAATCCCTGCAAAAAGAAATGGGGCTTTCCTTAATTTTCATCGCCCATGATTTAGCGGTGGTAAAACATATTTCTGACCGCGTGTTAGTGATGTATTTAGGCAATGCCATGGAATTAGGCAGTGATGAGGAGGTATATAACAATACCAAACATCCTTATACCAAAGCCTTAATGTCTGCAGTTCCGATTCCCGATCCAAAATTGGAACGCAATAAATCCATCGAATTGCTTGAAGGTGATTTGCCTTCGCCAATTAATCCACCGTCTGGTTGCGTGTTCCGTACTCGCTGTCTGAAAGCTGATGAAAATTGTGCGAAACAAAAACCATCTTTCACCAGCCAAAACAACAGCCATTTTGTGGCTTGTTTGAAAGTCTTATAAAACAAAAAGTGCGGTCAAAATTCACCGCACTTTTTACTTTTACAATCCTAACTTTTCTTCGATTAATTTAGCCAAATCATCTAGCATCGCATAACGCTTGCGATACATGGAGCGCTTTTTACTCGGCACATCATCAAGATTTCTATCTATTTCTAAAGGCAATTCCCAATAATCTTTCAACTGTCCACCTGATTCAGCAAAAATCGCATCATAATCTACAACATAATGAGAGCTTTGAATAAAACGCGATTTATTTTGATATTTTTGAGGAATACCTAACAATTGATTAAAGCCCAACACTTTCGTCAATGCTTTCATCGTTTCCACCATCAAATAAGCGGGGCGCAAACCATAACAAGTTTTTGTGAGTTGCTTGACCATCTCTTTAGAACCTTCAAAATTGGGCCCCTGCACTACAGAAATAAGCAATGACTCGCCAAGTTTGGCAAAAGTGGGTAAATACACTAATTCATTACGTGGTTTATGCCATAACTCCAATACCCAATAGCCTTCCATTGGTTGGTGTGTGGTCATCGACAATGTCATTTCAAAATCAGGAATTACCACCCCAAAACTTAATGGCGTTTTATAAATGGGTGTTGAAAGTGCGGTCAATTTTTCAGGTAAAAAACGTAGATTATCGCAGATAGCTTGGAAACGCTGCTTACGGTTAAAACGTTTATCTAAAAAGCGATAAACTAACGGATAACTATAATCTGCATGTTCATTTAATAATTTCACAAGGAAAGGATGCTGATTAATAAATTGCTCAAATTGAGCAATTAATCCACGGTGTGAAAAAGCGCGAAGACGATAACGTAAACGCTTAAGCGCATAAGAACGCCCTGGTCTATCGGGATAAACGGCTTCCGCTTTTGGCCAGCGATATTGATTCTCTTGAGATTCCATAGTTATTAATATAATTAAAGAGGCTTTAAATCACGCAAAGCGCGCATTCTCTCACAATTTCAGCAATTTTTCTATTTGTGGTATGCTAGGGCCAATTGATGAAAGGAACAATTATGTCTGAAATTAAACTGAATTATCATAAAACGCATTTTCTCACGAGTGCCCCCAATATTCGTTCAATCCCAGAAGATACAGGGATTGAAATTGCTTTTGCGGGACGCTCAAATGCAGGAAAATCAACCGCACTTAATGCATTAACCAATCAGAAAAGCTTAGCCAGAACTTCTAAAACACCTGGTCGTACGCAGCTCATCAACCTTTTTGAGGTAGAGCCGAATTGTAAACTAGTGGATTTACCTGGCTATGGCTATGCTGCTGTTCCTGAGAAAATGAAAATTGAATGGCAAAAATCCCTCGGGGAATATTTGCAAAAACGCGAATGTTTAGGCGGACTTGTTGTTTTAATGGATATTCGCCATCCTTTAAAAGATCTCGACCAACAAATGATTGAATGGGCTGTTTCTGCTGATTTACCGGTTATGTTACTTTTAACTAAAGCGGATAAGCTCAGTCAAAGTGCGCGTAGCAAACAAGTCAAAATGGTACGTGAAGCTATTTTGCCCTTCCAAGGTGATATTCAAGTCGAAGCCTTTTCTGCACAAAATAAGATTGGCATTGATAAATTAGCGGCCAAACTAGATAGTTGGTTTGCCCCACTTTTTGTGTAGCTTTTTATCAAGAAAAAAATGATTTCTGCGATCAAGATCGCAAAAAAAGCACAGGATGCATGATTTCATTCTGTGCTTTTTTTTATAGTGCGAAAATCTAATTATTTTGACCGCACTTTAAGGAATCTGAATGTCTCTTGCCATTGTTTATAGCCGTGCCTCAATGGGCGTACAAGCTCCTCTTGTTACCATTGAGGTACACTTAAGTAACGGAAAGCCTGGATTTACCTTAGTTGGTCTACCCGAAAAAACCGTAAAAGAAGCGCAAGATCGTGTCAGAAGTGCATTAATGAATGCCCAGTTCAAATATCCTGCTAAACGCATCACCGTAAATCTTGCACCGGCTGATTTACCCAAAGAAGGAGGGAGATTTGATTTACCTATTGCAATCGGTATTTTAGCAGCATCGGATCAACTCGACGGTAGCCGTTTAAAACAATTTGAATTCGTTGGCGAGCTCGCCTTGACGGGGGAATTACGTGGCGTACACGGTGTCATTCCTGCCATTTTAGCGGCACAAAAAGCCAAACGCGCCCCCATTATCGCTTATCAAAATGCCAATGAGGCATCGCTTGTCTCAGAGCAAGAGACTTATTTCGCTAAAAATCTGCTAGAAGTCGTGCAATTCTTAAATAATCAAGAAAAATTACCTTTGGCTTCATTACTTGCACAAGAAAGTGCGGTCGGATTTTCAGCTAAAAATCACTTGGATTTGACCGATATTATTGGTCAGCAACATGCTAAACGAGCACTAACAATTGCGGCTGCAGGTCAGCACAACCTACTCTTTTTAGGACCACCTGGGACGGGTAAAACCATGTTGGCTAGTCGTCTCACTGCATTGCTCCCTGAAATGACCGATTTAGAAGCCATTGAAACCGCTTCGGTTACGAGCTTAGTACAAAATGAATTAAATTTTCATAACTGGAAACAACGACCATTTCGAGCACCACATCATAGTGCCTCATTACCAGCCTTAGTGGGTGGAGGAACCATTCCAAAACCAGGCGAAATATCGCTCGCACACAATGGTGTACTTTTCCTTGATGAGCTACCTGAATTTGAGCGTAAAGTACTGGATGCGCTTCGTCAGCCCTTAGAAAGTGGAGAAATTATTATTTCGCGTGCCAATGCGAAAATCCAATTCCCCGCTCGCTTTCAACTCGTTGCCGCGATGAATCCAAGTCCAACCGGACATTATACAGGAACACATAATCGCACCTCGCCGCAGCAAGTGATGCGTTATTTAAATCGCCTTTCGGGGCCGTTTTTAGATCGCTTTGATTTATCCATTGAAGTCCCCCTTCTGCCGCAAGGTAGCCTACAGAATACGGGTGATAGAGGCGAAACAAGCCAACAAGTACGAGAAAAAGTGTTAAAAGTGAGAGAAATTCAACTTGCTCGAGCCGGTAAAATCAATGCTTATCTTTCAAGCAAAGAAATTGAACGAGACTGTAAATTACAAGATAAAGATGCATTATTTCTGGAGAATGCTTTAAATAAACTCGGGCTTTCTGTTAGAGCCTACCATCGGATTTTAAAAGTTTCACGCACAATTGCCGATTTAAATGGCGAAAAAGAAATACAACAACCTCATTTAGCAGAAGCGCTAGGATATAGGGCGATGGATCGGTTGTTACAGAAATTATCTGCTGCTTAAAAAATAAAAGGGCGAATGATTCGCCCTTATTTATCTTCTATGCTTAATAATAAGAATGTTCACCACGTTGGTGTTCTGTTACGTCTCGTGCACCTTTTAATTCATTCGGGAAGAGCGAAACTAACTGTTTTTCTACCCCGTCTTTTAAGGTGACATCAACCATTGAACAACCGTTACAGCCACCGCCGAATTGTAGAACTGCATAACCATCATCAGTAATCTCAATTAACGTAATTTTACCGCCATGGCTGGCTAATTGTGGGTTAATTTGTGTTTGGATCACGTACTCTACGCGCTCAATTAAAGGCGCATCATCTGCAACTTTACGCATTTTAGCGTTAGGTGCTTTTAAAGTCAGTTGAGCGCCAAGCTCTTCGGTTACATAATCAATTTCCGCATCTTCTAAAAACGGTAAACTGATTTCATCTACAAATGCAGAGAACGTATCGTACTTCATTTCAGTATCAGTCGCTTCAACTGAATTTGGCGGGCAATAAGACACGCCACATTCTGCTCCAGGTGTCCCCGGATTCACGACAAAAATACGAATATTTGTACCTTCTTCTTGTGTATCTAAAAGTTTCCGAAAATGTGCTTGTGCAGCATCTGAAATAAAAATTTGTTCCATAAATAAAGTCCTAATACTTGATGCAATATATCAAGAATGATACTCCTATACGGTAATTTTTTCTACATTTATTCCTATTTTTATAGATATAGATAAATCCTATCTTTACCAGAATTTAAGCTCGCGCTAAGCCCCATACTTGAATTTCTTTTACACCTAATTTTCGAAGTTGTTTGGTTATCTCTGCTAACGTTGAACCAGTTGTAATCACATCATCTACCAACGCAACGCGTTCATAAGGAAAAGGCTTTTGGGTATTCACTGTAAAAGCATTTTTAAGATTGTGTCGTCGATCTTTCGCGGTTAAACCTCGCTGAGTGTGGGTATGTTTAATCCGTTTCACCACATGATGACAGTTAGGCACATCACACCAGCGACTTAACCAGTTCGCTAATAAATCAGCCTGGTTGTAGCCACGTTGCCACTGTCGAAAATGATATAGTGGTACGGGGATAATCGCTTGTGGTAGAGGGAGTCCATGTGTTCGTCTTGCCTCTCGCACCGCAAGATAAAGCAAACGCGATAAACTGCGATCTAACCAAAACTGTTTTTGGAATTTAAAACGATGAATAAGTGAAGAAAGTGGTTCGAGATAATGCCCAATAATCACAATACGATCCCAAGCGGGTTCATTTCTCAAACAATGTCCACAGCCCATTGCATAATGCTGCAAGGGGGAACCACATCGCCCACAATAAGGGAAAGTTTTAACTTTCTTTTGGCATCGACTACACAATCCATTTCGACCAAGATGAATAGTTCGCTTGCAATGCACACAGCTAAATTGAAAAAAATGAGAAAACATGAGAGAAATTGACCGCTCTTTTATTTTTTCGCTTTTTCAATTTGCTTAAAATGCTTTTCTTTTTTAGCCATTTCCATTCTTTCACCTTGTTTCAAAATATGAGGGGTCACAAAAATGACGAGTTCTCGCTTTTGATGACGTTCGCTTTCCTTACTAAATAAGCGTTTAATACCCGGGATATCCCCTAATAATGGCACTTTATCGACACCTTTCGTGATCGTATCGTGGAATACACCCCCCAATACAATCGTTTCGCCATCTTTGGCAAACACTTGCGTATTAATTTCTTGTTTATCAATGGATACGACTTCATTTTGCCCGTAAGCCACACGATTTCCCGGAGAATTTTGACTGACTAATAAATCCAATAAGATATTATTATCCTTAGAAATATGCGGCGTGACTTCCAATCCTAAGACAGCCTCGCGAAACTCTACTGACTGTGTATCATTTTTCCCATTTGTCACTACATAAGGAATTTCTGTCCCTTGTTTAATGCTTGCGCTTTTCTTATTAGTCGTGAGTAAGCGAGGGCTCGCAATAATTTCTACGTTATTTTCACGTTCAAGTGCGGTTAATTCTAAGTCTAATAATCGGCCATTAATTTTAGCCACTTGAAGTGCTAATGAGCCAGCTGGCGTGACCGTTGTCGCAAAATTCACATTTAAATTATTACTGATATTACTAAAACCATTTGCATCTAGACTGCCACTCACTCGATGGGCAGCCTCAGTAGGATTAAAAATGCCCCAACGTACACCTAACTCTTTCAGGCTTTCATCAGTAATCGTCACAATACGTGCTTCAATGACAATTTGTTCAATGGGTTTATCCAGTTCTGCAATTAATTTTTTGATATTTTTGACAGAACGTGCATCATCCTGAATCAGTAATACATTGCTTCGATCATCAAATGTAATTGTGCCACTAGGTGAAAGCAAAGAACCACTCCCTGTGGTTAAGGACTTCATCACATCAGAAGCTTTGGCAAAATGCAATTTAACCGTTGTACTCACAAGTGGCATTTCACTAGATAAACTTTCCCCGCTAATCGCCATAGGTTCTGTTATTTTCTCTGCATATTGTTCATGTTGAGAAGGCTTACCCAAATAATAAATATTATTTTCTTGATAAAAAGAGAGCCCTTTGATTTTTGCGACAGAACGCAATAAACGATCAAAATCGACGTTATCTAATTGTAATGAAAGCGTTCCTTCTAGCTCATCATCAATCATTAAATTAGCATTTTGCTCAAGAGCAAGTTGTTGGAGTGTCGCCACCATGGGAGCTTGCTTTAAGCGAAGTGAAAATACGCGATTCTCTGCCGCTGAGTAAGTTGTCCATAGGATCAAAAAACACATTAAAAACTGACCGCACTTTGTTTTTATTTTCTGCTTTATCATTTTAAAATCTCATTATGATTGAGGTCGTTTGTTCACATTGCCCTGCTTTATAACTTTGAAGCGTCACGCTGTTTTTACTCACTTTTTCGATTAAATAGCCTTCTTTTCCAATCCTCTGCCCGACTTGAACAGACAGAATATACCCATTATCATTAAATAACACTTCTGCCTGTTTACCATATTGCACGACTCCCACAACATGTAGCTGAGCCAATGGGCGTTCCTCCGCCAGTCTCGGCTCCGAATACACGCAAGCCAACACCGGCGGTAGGGTGAGCCCCTCTTTTAGATATTCGGTTTGTTCTCTTTGTTTACGATCAAAAGGATCTTGCGAAAATGCTGATACAGAAAAAAACGCTATCAAGATTAAGAAAAGCTTTTTCATTATTTGTCCTTATTTAATTGGAAAATTAACTCACATGTAATAGAAGCATTTTCCTCTTCATCTAATTTCTCAATGTTTAATTGAGTTAAAGAAAGTGTAGAAACATTGTTTAAAAGTGCGGTCAAAAATTGCTGCAAATCGACAAAATAGCCTTGCAATGACAAATGCAACAAAGTATGTTGAGAAAAATCCCAACGTAAATCCAACGCTCGAAGTCGCCCATTTAACAACACCTGTACATGCTGATTAATCGGCAACACAGAATTAGCTAATTCTGGAGAAAGTTGTCGGCTGTCTGACTTTTGCCTTAAGGTTTGTAAAATCTTTTCCTGTTTATCCCACTCTTGCTGCTGCAAACTCAATTCTGCGTCAAGTCGATGTCGTTCGTTGCTATTTTCAACGTAATGAAAAACAGGTAAAAAGATGACCGCACTTAATGCACTCAACCAAAAGGCAGCATGGACCATTTGAGGTAATCGAAGCCATCTCCCAAACCAACTTTGTGCACTTTTTTGAACAAGCTCATTGATAAAGTTCCTCATTGCACAGACTCCGATAAATGAATATCAAATTGAAAAAATAACTGCTGTTGCACTGGCTGAAACTTAGTTAAGTTAACCTCTGTAAAATGGCGTTTGAGAAATTGATGTATCTCCTCAAACTCTTGTTGGCTTTCTGTCATGCCTGAAAGGACAATTTGCTTAGCATTGAGCGTAAATTCATCTAACTCGCCCTGTTTTAATGGCAGCTCACTTAATAAATTAAGCAAGCGATACACATATTCTGTATCCATTTCTGTCAGCTCATTCATTTCTTTCAGACTACTTTGTAGTTGCTGAACCTGAATGCGTTTCTGATGGACTTGATGAGTGATTTGTGTCAGTTTTTCTTTTGTCTGACTTAGGGCTTGCCCTTGTTGTTCATTGAGTTGGTTCAATCCAATGACAATCAAAACTGAACAAGCTAGCCAAATGAAACCTTGCCACATAAAACGACGAAAGGCCTTTTGATGTTGTTCTAAGCGCCAAGGCAATAAATTAAGGCTAAACATCACCACTCTCCCGATTAACTAAAGGCAAAAGTGCGGGTGGTTTTAAAGATAAATCCACGAGCTTTAAATCGGTTTGCCAAAGTGCATTACCTAAAGCAATAAAAGGGAAATCCGTTTCAATACGCTGCCAATCTTTAGGCTGTAATTCGATTGTGTCTGAATTCAACATATCGGACGTTTGATACACATAAACCTGTTCTATCGTTTCGGAAAAGCGTTGGATAAACTGTTGATAAAGTTCAGATAAATATCCTTGAGATTGCAAAACTTGTCGTTGTTGTAAGCGTTCACAAACGGCGAGACATCCTTGTTGATCTTGATATAAAAATAAGGTGTTAATCGGCTCTTGACCTAAAATGGCATAAAATGCGCGTAAAATACTGTGATTCAGTAAATCAAGTGCGGTCAATTTTAGTGGCAAATATTTTTCTAATTCTGCATTCGCGCTTTCTTGTCGAATCGCCGTTATATCCAAACGAAAACCTTGTTTTAATGGCGTGGTAAGATAATCAAACCATAATTCATCCAAAGGAATCGGTAATTCTTTTTGCAAAATAAAACGACATTGTTGTTCACATTCCTGGGCATTGAGTGTTTGTGGTAGAATAAGTGTTTTAGACCAAGTTAAGTGTGGCGAAATGGCGCCAACAAAACAGCATTGACTGTTTTTTTGTGGCAAATGAGGCAATAACTGGGAAAAAATATCTTTTTTTTGCGTATGTAAACAAATTGATTGAACTTTGTGTAATTCATCTAGCCAAACAAAATAGAGGTTATCTTGTTGTTTACTCACACCAATTTGTAGTTTTTGCTGCTTTCTATTGGCAATTCCCATATTCTTTCCTATTCTTTAAGGGATTAATCTTTTATACTTAGCAGCCAAAATCATAATTTTGATTTTTTGAATATTCATTAAACCAGAGAGAATTTTACGATGCGGATCGCAAAATTAATATTAAGTACCCTATTTACGATATGTATACTGGGGTTAGTTGCCGGTGGAGTGTTTTATTTTCACTTAAAATCCTCCTTACCGTCGGTAGAAAGCTTAAAAACCGTTGAATTGCAGCAACCAATGCAAATCTATACGGCTGATGGCAAATTAATCGGTGAGGTGGGTGAACAACGCCGTATACCTGTGAAATTAGAAAACGTGCCTCAACGTTTGCAAGATGCTTTCTTAGCAACGGAAGATAGTCGTTTTTATGACCATCATGGTTTAGACCCAATTGGTATTGCCCGTGCAATTTATGTTGCAGTCAGCAATGGTGGAGCCTCTCAAGGTGCAAGTACCATTACACAACAGCTTGCGCGTAACTTCTTCTTAACCCCAGAAAAAAAACTTATTCGTAAAGTACGTGAAGCGGTATTAGCGGTTGAAATTGAAAATACCTTGAGCAAACAGGAAATTTTAGAGCTTTATTTGAATAAAATTTTCTTAGGCTATCGTTCTTATGGTGTCGCAGCCGCTGCACAAACCTACTTTGGTAAAAACTTAGATGAATTAACGCTCTCTGAAATGGCTGTGATTGCAGGCTTACCAAAAGCACCTTCAACAATGAACCCATTGTATTCACCAAAACGTGCTGAAGAACGCCGTAATGTGGTATTGGGCCGCATGTTGGATGAAAACAAAATCACCAAAGCAGAATATGATGCAGCCATCAAAGAGCCAATCGTCGCGAGTTATCACGGTGCAAAATTTGAATTCCGTGCAGACTATGTGACTGAAATGGTTCGTCAAGAAATGGTAAAACGTTTTGGTGAAGAAGATGCTTACACCAAAGGTTATAAAGTCTTTACAACTGTACTGTCAAAAGATCAAGCCGAAGCACAAAAAGCCGTACGTAATAACCTGATCGATTATGATATGCGTCATGGCTGGCGTGGTGGCGCGCCACTATGGAAAAAAGGTGAAGCTGTATGGGATAACGAGCGCATTGTCGCTTTCTTGAAAAAATTACCTGATTCAGAACCTTTTATTCCTGCAGCGGTAACCGCATTAGGTAAAAATGGTGCGGAATTACTTTTAGCTAACAATGAAACGATGACGCTGTCTTCAAACGCAATGCGTTGGGCAGGTAAATCACCCGTTAAAGTGGGTGAACAGATTTGGATTCGTAAACGTGATAACGGCGAATGGGTTTTAGGTCAAATTCCAGCGGCTAACTCTGCATTAGTTTCATTAAACTCCGATAATGGTGCAATTGAAGCCATGGTGGGTGGTTTTAGTTACGAACAAAGTAAATTTAACCGAGCAACCCAATCTTTAGTACAAGTGGGTTCTTCGATTAAACCATTTATTTATGCTGCGGCATTAGAAAAAGGTTTAACCCTTTCAAGCGTATTGCAAGATAGTCCGATCTCCATTCAAAAACCAGGACAACCTTTGTGGCAACCGAAAAACTCACCTGATCGTTATGATGGTCCAATGCGTTTACGTGTGGGTTTAGGCCAATCTAAAAACATGATTGCGATCCGAGCATTACAAACTGCGGGTGTTGATTTCACGGCTGAATTCTTACAACGATTTGGATTCAAGCGTGACCAATATTTTGCGAGTGAAGCGCTTGCATTAGGTGCAGCGTCTTTCACACCGCTTGAAATGGCGCGTGCTTATGCGGTATTTGATAACGGTGGTTTCTTGATTGAGCCTTACCTTATCGAAAAAATTCAAGATAATACCGGTAAAGATTTATTTATTGCGAACCCGAAAATTGCTTGTATTACCTGTAATGACATTCCTGTGATTTATGGTGAAACCAAAGATAAAATTGATGGCTTTAAAGATGTCGCAGAAGTGGCTAACCCTGATAACCTAAAATCCGCTAAAGGTAATAGCAACACCGATACAGATGAAGGTGAGGGTGATCAGCAACCTGAGAATGTACCTGACTTGCCAGAGCTTCAAACATCCGCATTAAATGATGGTTCTGTTGATTTAATGGCGGATGCGAAAGACGGTGCAGCAAAACAAGAATACGCACCTCGTGTGATTAGCGGTGAGTTAGCCTTCTTAATTCGTAGCGCATTAAATACGGCGATTTATGGTGAACAAGGTCTCGGTTGGAAAGGTACCAGCTGGCGTATTGCTCAAAGCATTAAACGTAGTGATATCGGTGGTAAAACCGGTACCACTAATAGTGCGAAAGTGGCTTGGTATGCAGGTTTTGGTGCAAACTTAGTCACCACAACCTATGTTGGTTTCGATGATAATAAACGCGTATTAGGTAAAGGTGAAGCGGGTGCAAAAACCGCAATGCCGGCGTGGGTCGCTTATATGAAAGCTGCACTTTCTGATGTTCCAGAACGTCAACTTGAGCTTCCTCCAAACATCATGGAAAAAACCATTGATAGTAACTCTGGTTTACTTTCTGAAGGTGGTGGACGTAAAGAATACTTTATCGTTGGTACCGAGCCTAAACGTACTTACATTGCGGAAATGAAAGAGCGCGGTTATTATGTTCCACCAGAGTTGCAACAACGTCTAAATGGTGGAACAGGTAAAACTAAAGACGCAATTCCAGCAACGCAACCAGAAGAATTATTCTAACCCTGATTTAAATACTAAAAGTGCGGTTAATTTTGACCGCACTTTTTTACGTCGAAAGGACAAACCATGTTAAGTTATCGTCACAGTTTCCACGCTGGCAATCATGCTGATGTGTTAAAGCATATTGTATTAATGCTGATTTTGGAAAATCTTTCGCTGAAAGAAAAAGGTTTTTACTATCTCGATACCCATTCTGGGGTCGGACGCTATCGTTTAAGTTCTAACGAATCAGAAAAAACCGGTGAATACAAAGAGGGAATTGGGAGAGTTTGGGAAAGAACGGATTTACCCGAAGAAGTGGCTCGCTACGTGGAT
Source organism: Parahaemophilus parainfluenzae (assembly GCA_018363335.1). Lineage (GTDB taxonomy): Bacteria > Pseudomonadota > Gammaproteobacteria > Enterobacterales > Pasteurellaceae > Haemophilus_D > Haemophilus_D parainfluenzae_Y. The sequence goes on from JAGZOA010000024.1 coordinate 16,932, forward strand.
CTCATTAAAAAACTCAACTATGGCGGTAAAGAATTACGTTATTATGCCGGGTCTCCAATGATTGCCGCACAATTATTGCGTCCTCAAGATCGTGCATTACTGACAGAATTACATCCAAGTGATTTTCCATTATTACGTAATAATTTCAAAGAATTTAAAAATATCACGACAAAATCAGAAAATGGTTTCCAACAACTCAAAGCCACTCTTCCACCAAAAGAACGCCGTGGCTTAGTGCTTATTGATCCGCCTTATGAATTAAAAGAAGATTATGATTTGGTAGTGAAAGCTATAGAAGAAGGTTATAAACGCTTTGCTACGGGTACTTATGCGATTTGGTATCCAGTGGTTCTACGTCAACAAACAAAACGCATTTTTAAAGGATTAGAAGCAACGGGAATTCGTAAAATTTTGAAAATTGAATTGGCTGTTCGCCCTGATAGCGATCAACGTGGCATGACCGCAAGTGGAATGGTGGTGATTAATCCACCTTGGCAATTAGAACAGCAAATGAAAGCTATTTTGCCTTATTTGACCCAAACGCTCGTCCCTGAAGGTACAGGAAGTTGGACAGTGGAATGGATTGTGCCGGAATAATCCATTCCAAAACCTTGGTCAAAATGACCGCACTTTTAAATTTTAATTTTATTGGAATACAACACTAAACAAAGTGCAATAACCATAATTAAAATCGCGCCTGCGAATAAGATGGTATCAACTGAGCTTTCATGATTCACAATAATCAAACGCAACATGGCCGTAATCCCTGCGTAAATAAAATAGCGTAAAGGAAAGTGATAGCCACTTTTAAAATATTGCACAATAAGGCCAATAAAACCGAAGTATAAGAAAAACATCACGGCTTGTTCAGCGACTTCATAAGGCACGACGCTTGATGTATTAAATACCATAATCGCTAAAGTGTACGTGATTTTAGCTAAAGCAATAATCAACACTAAAGCCAAAGCAATAAGTGAAAAACTTAATACTACTTTTAATACACCGGTAATCACTCGCGGCAATTTTTCTAGTTCTTGAGATTCTTCCATAAAGTTCCTTTTTGTTTTTTTGAATGACGAAAGCGCGTATTTTAAAGGAATGTGATTTCGCGGTAAATAACCAAATTTAATCAAATAAAAAAGGCAGATATTTCTGCCTTTTCTTTTTTACATAAATGAATAATTACTCATCTAAGAAACTTCTCAATGTTTCTGAACGACTTGGATGACGTAATTTACGCAATGCTTTCGCTTCAATCTGACGAATACGCTCACGGGTTACGTCAAACTGTTTACCCACTTCTTCGAGTGTATGGTCAGTATTCATATCAATACCAAATCGCATACGTAACACTTTCGCTTCACGAGGGGTTAAGCCTTCTAACACTTCATGTGTCGCTACTTTTAAGCTTTGTGCGGTTGCAGAATCTAATGGCAATTCAAGGGTTGAATCCTCAATGAAGTCACCTAAATGTGAATCATCGTCATCACCGATTGGCGTTTCCATTGAAATTGGCTCTTTCGCAATTTTAAGCACTTTACGAATTTTATCTTCTGGCATTCCCATGCGTTCAGCAAGCTCTTCAGGCGTCGCTTCACGTCCCATTTCTTGTAACATTTGACGAGAAATACGATTTAATTTGTTAATCGTTTCAATCATATGAACAGGAATACGGATTGTACGTGCTTGGTCCGCAATCGAACGAGTAATGGCCTGACGAATCCACCAGGTTGCATAGGTAGAGAATTTATAACCACGACGGTATTCAAATTTATCTACTGCCTTCATCAAACCGATATTCCCTTCTTGAATTAAATCCAAAAATTGTAAACCTCGGTTAGTATATTTTTTCGCAATAGAAATGACCAAACGTAAGTTGGCTTCAACCATTTCTTTTTTCGCACGGCGAGCTTTTTGTTCACCACGAGACACCGCATCGCAAATCTCACGCATTTGTTGGATGGTAAGATTGGTACTTTGCTCAATATTCGCTAAGTTATCTAAAGATAAACGGATACGCTCTTCATATTTTGGCAAACGTTTTGCCCAAGCTTTCGTTGATTTTAATGCTTTTGCTACCCATGCATCACTGCTGCCATTAGCAACAATCAGTGCCTCAAATTCATCTTTTGGCATACCCGCAATATCAACTAATACTTTTTGTAGTTGACGCTCTTCTGAACGTACACGTTTCATCATATTCTTCATTGATAAAACAAGTACATCAAATTGTTTTGGCACTAAACGGAATTGTTTAAAAATATCTGCGAGTAGAGCAATTTGATCTTTTGCGCGTTTACCACTGCGTCCGTGTTTGGCAATAGTTGCTAATGTTTTAGTGTGTTGCTCTCTTAATGCCGAAAATCTTTCACGCGCTACTTCAGGATCGATGCTATTATCAGAATCGCTGTCATCAGAACTTGAGCTGCTATCGCTTTCATCTTCCTCATCGCTCTCATCATCAACTTCTGCAGCGACTTCAACACTTTCCTCTTCGTTAGCAAAATTCTCATCAATATTTGCTGCTTCCTCTGCGGCAATATTTGGATCCACAAAGCCGGTAATTAAATCAGCTAAACGATAATTACCCGCTTCTACTTGATCATAATTATCTAATAATTCAGTTAACGCTTCTGGGTACGCCGCAATAGCGGTTTGAACTTCGTCAATTCCTTCTTCAATACGTTTTGCAATGCTGATTTCATCTTCACGGGTAAGAAGATCAACCGTTCCCATTTCACGCATATACATACGCACAGGGTCGGTTGTACGACCGATTTCAGATTCCACATTTGATAAAATTTGCGTTGCTTCTTCCACAGCATCTTCATCTGGAATCGTGTCATTCAACATCATTTCGTCACTTTCCGGTGCTTCATCCAGAACCGGAATACCAGCATCATGCTGTAAAGTTTGCAACAACTTATCGTAATATTCTGGATCAATCAAATCTTCTGGAAGCAAGTCATTGATCTCCGCATAGGTTAAATAACCCTGCGTACGACCTAATTCCATAAGCTGTTCAATTTGTTCTGAATATTGCTCGGCGGTAGATTGTTGATTTTGTTCCATTTTTATTCCCGTTTTGCGTTATTTTTGGAAGATAAAAGCCCTTGTTTTGAACAGGAGATTTTACCATTGTTATGACGGATTAACTAACTGTTTTTTCTGCTCTTCTTTTCCCTTGAGCAAATTCACTAAAATTGCTCGTTCTTGATCAGTTAAGCCTTCCGCCCTTTCTTTGGCGATAAGCATCTCAATATCACGTTCAATTGCTTGAATATTCAATCGACGGTAGTTTTGAGAGAATGCATTAATGATGTCTAAGTCGTCTAATAGATGATCCCAAGACGCCAATATTTCAAGGGGCTTACTGAATTCTGTATCACGAAAATATTCTAAGATTTGCCCTGTTGTAATGCCTTCTCGTTCACGGCAAAGTGCGGTCAATTTTGCTAGTAATTCGTAACCAGCTTCATGCTTTAAGGCTTGCAAACCCACATCCGAAATACGATTCACTAATTGTGAATTCTGTAATAACAGCGAAATCACCACGCGCATTGGCGTTTTCTTAATGGTTTTTTGTGGCGTTTTAGGTTTTGGTTCAGCCTTATCTATTTGATTTGGAATTAAGCTTTCAAGCTGTGATTGATCAAAGATCCCGAGCTTTTGCGCCAACATATTTCGCAATGAAAGGCGCAGCATATCACCAGGAATTTGACGAATTAAAGGCGCCGCGAGTGCTACTAATTTACCTCGTCCTTCTTGCGTTGAAAAATCCACCTGTGGACTTAAATGCGCAAATAAGAATTCTGTGAGAGACTGGGCTTGCTCAATATATTCTTCAAACTTTTCTTTACCGTATTGACGAATATAAGTATCTGGATCTTCTCCATCAGGCAGGAAAATAAACTTAATTTGTCGTCCGTCTTCCAGATAAGGTAAGGCGTTCTCAAGTGCGCGCCAAGCGGCATCACGCCCCGCTCTATCACCATCGTAGCAGCAAATTACCTGCTCTGTTGAACGGAACAATAATTGAATTTGTTCCGAGGTCGTCGATGTTCCAAGGGATGCCACGGCATAATTGACACCAAATTGTGCTAATGCCACCACATCCATGTAGCCTTCAACCACCAGCAATTTTTCTGGCTCATCATCGATTTGCAAGGCTTCATACAAACCATAAAGTTCATTACCTTTATGGTATGTAATGGTTTCGGGGGAGTTCAAATATTTGGGTTTTTCATCCGTTAAAACACGTCCACCAAAGGCAACCGTACGACCACGTTTATCCCGAATGGGAAACATAATACGATTACGGAATTTATCGTACACATTGCCACGATCATTGCGAGAAAGCATACCTAAATCAAACAGCTTTTTCTGTTCTTCTCGATTTTTGCCGAATTGACGTAACACCGTATCCATCGCATTGGGTACATAACCAATTTGAAAACGAGCAATAATTTCTGGCGATAAACCACGTTGCTGAAGATAGCTTTGAGCCGGAATATTTAGTGGGAGTTGCGCTTGATAAAACGACGCAATCTCTTGCATCAAATCGTATAAATTACGTTTTGTCTGATAACTCACATCCGGTTTATTGCCGAATTGATTTGGGCGTTTTTCATAAGGCACTTCAATTCCTGCCGAAGCAGCAAGTTCTTCAACGGCTTCAACAAATTCTAATTTGTCATAATCCATTAAAAATGAAATCGCATTGCCTTTCGCACCACAACCAAAGCAATAATAGAATTGTTTTTTTTCACTTACTGTGAAGGAGGGTGTTTTTTCGTGATGAAACGGACAGCAAGCTTGATAATCTCGTCCCGCTTTTTTGAGTTTCACGCGTGCATTAATCACATCGACAATATTCGATTTTGTGAGCAGATCATCAATAAACTGGCGTGGAATTGAGCCTTTCATTGCCTTGCCTCCTTGAATACGATGCGAAAGTGCGGTTGATTTTGCGTGACTTTTTTTTCGATGAGTTTAAAGCAACAAAACCGTGATACCCAAAAGGTTTCACGGTTTGTCTTAACTCGAGTTAGAAAATACTACAAATTAGTATAAACGGGTATTGCGCGCGTTTTCGCGAGCGTTACGTTTAGCGTGACGTTTAGCAAGTGTTGCTTTTTCACGTTTACGGATTGTAGTTGGTTTTTCATAGAATTCACGAGCGCGAACTTCTGCTAAAATACCAGCTTTTTCGCAAGAGCGTTTGAAACGACGTAAAGCTACGTCGAATGATTCGTTTTCACGTACTTTAATTACAGGCATAAGCCAATCACCTCAATGAGTTTAATTTAATTGCAATTTTAAATTTTTATTACTGCCGAATGAACGGCAAATTCAATAAAGGACGCAATTCTAATCGATCTTCCCTGCAAAAGCAAAGGAAAGATCGCCTATTTGCTGAAAATTTGGCGTTTGAACTGGTTTAAGCGGGCTAAACAAGGTAAAATCTTTGCCAATTTTTTTAATAAAATGAGAATAAAATGCGTATTTTAGGAATCGAAACCTCCTGTGATGAAACAGGTGTCGCGATTTATGATGAAGATAAGGGCTTAATTGCCAATCAGCTCTACACGCAAATTGCCTTGCATGCGGATTACGGCGGAGTGGTGCCAGAGCTGGCTTCCCGCGATCACATTCGCAAAACGGCGCCATTAATTAAAGCCGCATTAGAAGAAGCCAATTTAACCGCTGATCAAATTGATGGCATCGCTTATACAAGCGGTCCGGGTTTAGTGGGGGCATTATTAGTGGGCGCAACGATCGCGCGTTCACTGGCTTATGCCTGGAATGTGCCCGCTATTGGCGTACATCACATGGAAGGTCATCTACTTGCTCCAATGCTTGATGAAAACCGACCTCACTTTCCGTTTATTGCTCTCTTAGTTTCAGGTGGACACACACAGTTAGTGCGCGTTGATGGCGTAGGGAAATATGAAGTCATTGGCGAATCCATTGATGATGCGGCAGGCGAGGCCTTTGATAAAACTGCGAAATTATTAGGGTTAGATTATCCTGGCGGTGCAGCACTTTCACGTTTAGCCGAAAAAGGATCAAAAGATCGCTTTGTGTTCCCTCGCCCAATGACGGATCGCCCTGGCCTTGATTTTAGCTTTTCAGGTTTAAAAACTTCAGCGGCAAACACCATTAATCAGGCGATCAAACAAGAAGGTGAATTAACCGAACAAACCAAAGCTGATATTGCCTTTGCCTTCCAAGATTCCGTCGTGGATACACTCGCCATTAAATGTAAACGTGCCTTAAAAGAAACCGGCTATAAGCGTTTAGTCATTGCTGGCGGCGTGAGTGCAAACAAAAAATTACGTGAAACCCTTGGCACTATGATGAAAAATCTTGGCGGTGAAGTGTTTTATCCTCAACCTCAATTTTGTACCGATAACGGCGCCATGATTGCCTATACGGGCTTTTTACGTTTAAAACAAGGTCAGCACAGCGATCTCGCCATTGATGTCAAACCTCGTTGGGCAATGGCCGAACTCCCTGCAATTTAAGGAAAAAATATGGAAAATATGATTAAAGTAAGAGCCATGCGTGCAGCCGGTATCGCTTGTTTTTTGATGCTCGCGATTATTGGTGCATGGATTTTTACCACGCCAAGCAGTGATATTGTTGACGCTCTTGCTGAAGCAGGAAAAATGGTAGGAGGCGGTGCCACTTACGGGACCTTTATGTTAGCTGCCTGTCCACCTGTTGCAGGATTCATCGCCTATTATTTCTGGAAATGGGTGATTAAATAATGGCAAAACTCTATTTTTACTACTCGACGATGAATGCGGGCAAATCAACTACTTTACTGCAGTCTTCCTATAACTATCGTGAACGCAATATGAACACCATGGTTTATACGGCAGCGATTGATGACCGCTTTGGTGTCGGCAAAGTCACATCGCGTATTGGTATTCACGAAGAGGCGAATTTATTTACATCGACAACGGACCTCTTTACTGAAGTGAGTCAACGTTTACAACAAGAAGAAATTCATTGTGTTTTGGTTGATGAAGCTCAGTTTTTAACGAAACAACAAGTGTATCAATTAAGTGATGTTGTGGATAAACTGAAAATTCCAGTGCTTTGCTATGGCTTGCGTACCGACTTCCAAGCAGAGCTATTTGAAGGCAGTAAGTATTTACTTGCTTGGGCAGATCAACTAGAAGAATTAAAAACAATCTGTTATTGTGGGCGTAAAGCCAATTTCGTTTTACGTTTAAATGAACAAGGTGAAGTCATTAAGGAAGGGGAACAAATCCAAATCGGTGGAAATGACTCTTATCTTTCGGTTTGCCGCTATCATTACAAAGAAAAGTGCGGTCAGCTTTAACCTCATTTTTCAATTTATACTCGGAGGACAATTTTATGCTAAAGAACAAAACATTCGGCAGTGCCTTAATCATTGCAGGCACGACCATCGGAGCCGGGATGCTCGCGATGCCATTAACCTCTGCCGGAATTGGTTTTGGTTACACCGTTTTATTATTAGTCGGCTTATGGGCGCTTTTAGTTTACAGCGGTTTACTTTTTGTTGAAGTGTATCAAACAGCCGATCGCCTGAATGATGGCGTAGCGACTCTCGCTGAAAAATACTTTGGTATCACTGGGCGTGTCTTAGCCACCTTTAGTTTGCTCATTTTACTTTATGCCCTTTCAGCGGCCTACATCACCGGGGGCGGTTCATTATTATCTGGCTTACCAACGGCTTTTGGCTTTGAAAGTCTTTCCTCCGAACTTTCAATCATTTTATTTACTGTCGTACTCGGTGCCTTTGTGGTTATGGGTACAAAAGGCGTTGATGGCGCCACTCGTATTCTGTTTATCGGCAAATTAATCGCCTTTGCTTTCGTGTTATTTATGATGTTACCAAAAGTGTCTGTCGATAACCTTATGGCCTTGCCTTTAGATTATGCTTTCGTGATCTCTGCGGCCCCTATCTTCTTTACCTCTTTTGGCTTCCACATCATCATGGGTAGCGTGAATAGCTATTTAGATGGTAGTGTCACTCAATTCCGTAAAGCCATTTTAATCGGTACAACGATTCCTCTTGTGGCTTATCTGGTATGGCAATTAGCGACTCACGGTGTATTAAGTCAAAATGAATTTGTGCAAGTGTTACAAGCGGATCCAACCCTTAACGGCTTAGTCAATGCAACACGTCAAATCACGAACTCCCACATTATGGGTGAAATCGTACGTGTGTTCTCTGCACTTGCATTAATTACTTCTTTCCTAGGTGTGATGCTAGGGGTATTTGAAGGTTTAGGCGATTTATTTAAACGTTACAAATTGCCACACAACCGTTTAACACTGACTGTTGCAGCATTTACTCCACCACTTGCATTCGCCTTGTATTATCCTGAAGGTTTTATTGCCGCATTAAGCTATGCGGGTTTACTCTGTGCATTCTATTGCTTAATTTTACCTATTGGACTAGCATGGAAAACACGTCAAGCGAATCCAAATCTGCCTTATCGTGTAATCGGTGGAAACGTAACCTTAGTGATAGCCTTAGTAATTGGCGTAATCATTATGATCGTACCATTCTTAATTCAAGCAGGTTATTTACCTGCAGTAGCAGGCTAAAGTGCGGTAGATTTCCAGGGCATTTTTCTCATAAAAGTAGGGCTTAAACGCCCTATTTTTTTATTTTCAAAAAATTTTCATTTTTTTTACCTCTCTTAATCTTTCCTTAAGATTCTCTTGTTTAAATACACTCATCGAAAGGCAAACAATCCAATCGATAAATAAATCTGAAAAATGTTAATCACTTAAGAAAAGATTAAGATTTGAATGATTTAATACATCTGAAAGCAAAGCTTTCAACTTACTTTATGATTATCTTATTTAGGAGAACAAACTATGAAAAAATTACTTACTGTTGCAGCTATCGCATTATCTTCTGTTGCCGTATATAACACCGCAATAGCACAAGGATTTAATGATGGTCACAAGCACAACACCCAACAAGGTTTTGTCGATGAAAGTGTTATTGTAAAAACCGTTGATGATGCATTAAATGCCAATGATGACACTCCAGTTCGTTTAGACGGACAAATTGTAAAACAAATTGGTAAAAAGGATTTCTTATTTAAAGACGCAAGTGGAAAAGAAATTCAAATTGAAGTCAGCAAAAAAGCATGGAATGGTGAAACGATAGCACCTCAAGATAACATTCAAATTATCGGTAAAGTCGATAAAGAATGGAATAAAACAGAAGTGGATGTAAAACAAATCATCAAAAAATAAGTAACAAAATGACCGCACTTTTCTTAAGTGCGGTTAAAAATCCCAAAGGAGAAGAAAATGGAAAACGTACAAACAATGTCAGATCTTATGCAGCAAATTCAGCAACGAATTGATTCAATAAAAGCCTCTGCCATGCAGCAACAAACAGAAATGAAACAGTCATTAAATGAATGTATTGAGCAAAGTGAAGCCATTCAAAATCAATTAGTTCAAAGCCAACAGCAATTAACATCACAATTGGAATACGGCACGGCAGTATTAATTGAACTGGAACAAGGGTTACAGCTAGATTTCAGTACAGAAATCGCCGAATTTGAACAGTTGTGTCAAAATGAAACCGCCGATACGACAGAATTAACGCAACGATTGGAACAGCATGTACAGGAAAAAATCATGTTCCAATTAAACGAATTAAAAGCCAAAACAGGTATAGCCTTACAAGAGATTGGTCAGGTGACACTCCATATTAAGCAGTTATTTGGGGCAGAAAAAAGTGCTAAAGTGAAAGGGTTGGCAAAATTAAAACAACGTTTATATAAACGTTTTGGTAAACAGATTATTGCTTCAAAAGAATGCTTGGCAAAACAACTGGAACGCGGAGCCAGTAAATTAAGAGCTTAAAATGTCCGCTATCGTTTATTAAGAAGAAAAGTTAAACCGCACTTAATCTTGAGATGAGATGAAGTGCGGTCATTTTTTTAGT
>JAGZOA010000058.1:0-1473 GCA_018363335.1 Parahaemophilus parainfluenzae
CAGTTGGTCGCAATATTCGTAATGAAGTGACCAAACAAATCATGCGTGGTATCTTAGACGCATTGAAAAAATAATGAAAATTTGACCGCACTTTGCGGCAAGAATGATAAAAAGGAGATTATTATGTCTGATGTATTTCACTTAAACTTGACTAAAGCACAACTGAAAGGTGCCACATTAGCTATCGTGCCAGGGGATCCAGCACGTAGCGAACGTATTGCTAAAAAACTTGATAATCCTGAGTTTCTTGCAAGTACACGTGAATACACGTCTTGGTTGGGCTATTTAAATGGTCAACCGGTGGTGGTGTGTTCAACCGGTATTGGTGGCCCTTCTACATCTATCTGTGTGGAAGAGCTGGCTCAGCTTGGTGTGCGTACATTCTTACGTATTGGTACAACAGGTGCGATTCAACCGCATATTAATGTGGGCGATGTTCTTGTCACAACGGGTGCCGTTCGTCTTGATGGTGCAAGCCGTCATTTTGCGCCAATCGAATATCCAGCAGTGGCAAATTTTGAATGTACCACGGCACTTTTCAATGCAGCTAAAGAAAAAGGCATTGAGCCATTTGTAGGGATTACAGCGTCTTCAGATACGTTCTATCCAGGTCAAGAACGTTATGATACATATAGCGGTAAAGTGTATCGTGATTACCAAGGCTTGTTAAAACAATGGCAAGATCTCAATGTGATGAACTATGAGATGGAATCAGCCACATTATTTACGATGTGTAATGCTCTTGGCTTACGAGCTGGTATGGTGGCAGGTGTGATTGTGAACCGTACACAACAAGAAATTCCAAATGAAGCCACCATGAAAGATACGGAAGAAAAAGCAGTATCTGTGGTGGTGGAAGCAGCAAGAAAATTGTTAGTGTAAAACTTAGATAAAAAGAACCGCACTTTTTAAAAGTGCGGTTTATTTTTTAACTGTTTTTTCGAGCAAAAACGGCGGCTTCAGCGACTAATTGGTCATCAGGTCGAATGCCGGTGTAGAGCTCAAATTGTTCAACAGCTTGTAGCACAATTACTTCTGCACCAGAAATGGTTTGTTTACCTTGCTGTTGAGCAAATTGGATAAACGGTGTTTCAGCAGGAATCGCCACCACATCAAAAGCGGTTTGAGCTTGTTGAATAAGATTTTCAGGAAAGGCGAGATCAAATTCTTCTTTTCCACCTTTCATCCCAATTGGCGTAGCGTTTACTAAAATGTCTGCCGATTGATTATCCAAAGATAGGATATATTCATAGCCATAAAGTGCGGCTAAATTTTTACCTGTTTTTTCATTTCGAGCAAAAATCTTCAGATGCTCAAATCCACTGTTTTTAAAGGCTGCGACGACAGCTTTAGCCATGCCACCACTGCCTTGTACAATCACGCGACTCTTTTTATCTAATTGATATTCTTTGATAAGTTTAACAATGGCAATATAGTCGGTGTTGTAAGCACGAAGAAAACCTTGATCATTCA
>JAGZOA010000025.1:0-24785 GCA_018363335.1 Parahaemophilus parainfluenzae
ACCGGCAACCACACCCGAAGCACAATAAATAGTGAAGAATGCCAAGATGATTGTCGCTGAAACAATTTTTAAGAGATTGTGTGATGTACCAAAACGATGATGGAAATATTCCGGTAATGTGAGTGCATTGTTGTTAAATTCGGTATAAATCCGTAAACGGCCAGCCACGAGTAACCAGTTAAAATAAGCGCCGAGAATTAAACCAATGGCTATCCAACCTTCTACCAGGCCAGATACATACACTGCACCAGGTAAGCCCATTAATAACCAGCCGGACATATCGGATGCACCAGCAGACATGGCTGTCACAAAACTTCCGAGTTTACGGCCGCCTAAAATATAATCGGATAAGTTATTTGTATAATAATAGGCAAGGACACCGATTAAAATCATGCCGAAAATATAAATACTAAAAGTAATAAGTGTTGGGTCTAAACCAAACATTAAATGCCCCAAAATAAGTCATGAAAATTTGAGAAAGGTCATATTTTACCTTATTTAGGGCTATTATTCTATTTTCCTTTTCGATAGACTTATACCATTAAAACTAAGGTCGAAAAAATGAATTCTGTTGAATTATTAATGAATGTTACGCCCAATGAAACCCGCGTTGCGCTGGTGGAAACGGGTGTTTTAAAAGAGGTTCATATTGAACGTCAAGCCAAACGTGGCATCGTGGGGAATATTTATAAAGGGCGAGTAACCCGTGTTTTACCGGGGATGCAGTCCGCGTTTGTGGATATCGGTTTAGAAAAAGCTGCATTTTTACATGCTTCTGATATTGTTTCACATACCGAATGTGTAGATGTGAATGAACAAAAACAATTCCGAGCAAAAACCATTTCTGAACTCGTACGCGAAGGGCAAGATATCGTAGTACAAGTGGTAAAAGATCCTTTGGGCACCAAAGGTGCAAGATTAACCACTGATATTACATTGCCTTCTCGTTATCTCGTCTTTATGCCAGAAAATAGCCATGTTGGTGTGTCACAACGTATTGAAAGTGAAGAAGAACGCGCAAGATTAAAAGCGTTAGTTGAACCTTTTTGTGATGAGTTAGGTGGCTTTATTATTCGTACCGCTACTGAAGGTGCAACGGAAGAAGAATTGCGCCAAGATGCGGAATTTTTAAAACGTTTATGGCGTAAAGTACTTGAACGTAAAGGCAAATATCCAACCCGTTCTAAAATTTATGGTGAACCCGCATTGCCGCAACGTATTTTGCGTGATTTTATCGGTGCCAATTTAGAGAAAATTCATATTGATTCAAAACTTTGTTTTAACGAAGTGAAAGAATTTACCGATGAATTTATGCCGGAATTAAGTGAGAAATTAATGCTTTATACGGGCAATCAGCCGATTTTTGATATTTATGGCGTAGAACGAGGCATTCAAAATGCACTTGAGAAACGCGTGAATTTAAAATCAGGCGGCTATCTCATTATTGAGCAAACTGAAGCCATGACGACCATTGATATCAATACCGGTGCTTTCGTCGGACATCGAAATTTAGATGAAACAATTTTTAACACCAATATTGAAGCCACTAAAGCCATTGCACAGCAGTTACAACTACGTAATTTAGGCGGTATTATCATTATTGATTTTATTGATATGCAAACCGATGAACATCGCAATCGCGTGATTGAATCCTTGGAAGAGGCCCTATCGAAAGATCGCGTAAAAACCAATGTGAATGGTTTTACTCAACTTGGTTTAGTGGAAATGACGCGTAAACGCACACGCGAAAGTTTAGAACACGTTTTGTGTGATGAATGCCCAACTTGTCAAGGTCGTGGGCGTGTGAAAACCGTCGAAACGGTATGCTATGAAATTATGCGTGAGATTATTCGCGTTAACCACTTATTCTCAAGTGAGCAATTTGTGGTTTATGCCTCTCCAGCCGTAGCGGATTATTTAATCAAAGAAGAATCTCACGGTTTATTGCCAGAGATTGAAATGTTCATCAGCAAACAGGTTCAAGTTAAAACAGAGCAGTACTACAACCAAGAACAGTTTGATGTGGTGGTGATGTAAAAGACAAAAGTGCAGTTAAATTTGACCGCACTTTTTACTTTAACTACTTCAATCTTTCCAACTGTTGAATAATGGCTTCATCAGATTGCGATTGGATTTTTCGCATACGCATAAAGAGTAAAGCGGCAGCAATGGTTAATGCAATGATAAACGCAACCCAGAAGCCTTTTGCACCGATGCTTGGAACAATCCAATCCGTGCGGGAAAGAACATAACCAACTGGGATACCGACGCCCCAATAGGCGAGTAACGTGATATAAAGAATGATTTTAGTATCTTTATAGCCACGTAAAATACCGCTCACAACGACTTGTACTGAATCTGAAAATTGATAAATAGCCGCCATCGCTAATAAGCTGCCTGAAAGGGCAATAACAGTAGCATTATCACCCACAATTAATGCGGCGATTTCTGCACTAAATACCCAAATCACCAACGCCAATACACTTGCGGCAATCAAGCCAAGAATAATAGCCGCGTGAGCCATGATTTTGGCTTTTTGTGGTGCATGATTCCCCAGTTCTTGCGCCACTAAAATGGTGGCAGCCATGGCAATAGACATTGGGAACATAAAGGCTACAGCGCTAGTGTTTAAGGCAATTTGGTGGCTGGCGACCACATCTGCACCTAATGGGGAAAGTAATAAACTACTTAACGCAAATAGTGAGACTTCACTGCACAGCGCAATCGCGATCGGCAAGCCAAGTGCGGTCAATTTTTTCAGAGTTTTGATGTCTGGTTTTTCAATAATCTTTTCAAAAACTTTCAAACTACGTTCATTATAGTTTTTGGCAGAGTAGGTAATCATGAAGATTGCCATCGCCCAGTTAACAATAGCTGTTGCTACACCACAACCGACACCGCCCAATGCAGGCGCACCAAATTTGCCGTAAATAAACATATAATTCAGCGGAATGTTCAGCATTAACCCCATGAAGGTAATCACCATGGCGGGTTTTGTTTTGGCAATGCCATCATTCAAACAGCGGAAATTAATCAGCAATAAATAGGCAGGTAAGCCCCACACCATCGCACGCAAATAATTCATCGTCACATCTGCCATGTGGGTATCCATATTCATAAACTGTAATATGAAATCATTATGATAGATGATAAAGGCAAGGGGAATCATCACTAAAAATGAAATCCAAAGACCTTGTCTCACTTGATGAGCAATGCGATGGCGCTGCCCAGATCCATTTAAATAGGAAATTGTTGGTGGTAAGGCGAGTAATAATCCTTGCCCGAAAAGTACCAAAGGTAGCCAAATGGAGGCTCCAATACCAACACCGCCTACATCTGCAGAGCTGACACGCCCAGCCATAATCACATCCACGGTGCCCATGCCAGTTTGAGCTAACTGGGCAAGCCCGATAGGTGTCGCAATTCGGATAAGTTTTTGAATATCAATACGGTATTGAGAAAAAAGACGAGAATTCATAAATTTTGCTATAATATTGGAAAAGTTTTTAATGAAGGAATAATAATGTTTACAGGTATTGTACAGGGCATCGCCCAAATTCATGCAATTAAAGACGGCGATAATTTTAGAACACAGATCGTAAAATTACCAGCTGAAATGCGAAAAGGCTTAGAAATCGGTGCATCCGTGGCGAATAATGGCGTGTGCTTAACAGTGACTGAAATTCACGACGATCTTGTCAGCTTTGACTTAATGCAGGAAACCTTGCGCATCACCAATCTCGGTAGCTTAAAAGCAGGGGATTTTGTGAATATCGAACGTGCAATGCAAATGGGGGCAGAGATTGGCGGACATATTTTATCGGGCCACGTTTATTGTACTGCAAGCGTTTCACAAATTATCGAAAGCGAAAACAATCGTCAGGTTTGGTTTAAATTGCCTAATAAAGATGTGATGAAATATATCCTAACAAAAGGATTTATTGCGATTGACGGTATCAGTCTTACTATCGGTGAAGTGAAAGACGATGAATTCTGCGTGAATCTAATCCCTGAAACCTTACACCGAACCCTGATTGGCAAACGCCAAATCGGTGATTTAGTGAATATTGAAATCGATCCACAAACACAAGCGATTGTGGATACAGTGGAGCGATATTTAGCAGCTAAAGCTTAATGAGAATAAAAAAGTGCGGTAGAAAACAATGTTGTTTTTTACCGCACTTTTTATTGGATTGTATGAGATTAGTTAACTTTAGATTTCTTCGCTTTTTTCCATTTCCAAAATAAGAAAATCGCTAATGCGCCAACAAGGATATAAATCACAAGCTGACCTTTTTGAATTTGTTCGTGTAACCAATCTAAGTTTTTAGCACCTAATTCGCCAAGGTAAACCCAAATTGGCACGGAAATAATAGCCGCACAGAAATCAATTAATACGAAGCGCGTATAGCTAACGCGGCGGGTGATACCTGACACCATATAAATTGGTGCTCGTAATCCTGGAAGGAAACGAGCTACAAATAAAACACGGTTGCCGTATTGGGCAAATTTTTCACGCACCATTTTTAAGCGTTGCAAGGTGAGCACTTTGCGCATTGGACGGAAACGAAGAATTCGGGTGCCGTAAATGCGACCAAGCCAATACATACAAGAGTCACCAGCAAGTACACCGATCATACTAACTAATAACATTAAATGGGAGTTTACACTTTCAGGATAAAGACCAGCAATTACGCCACCAGATACAAGCGTGATATCTTCTGGAATAGGTACACCAAAACCACAAATAATAAGAACAAACAGCACCGCCCAATAACCGTAATCGGTAAAAAAGCTGATAAGAAATTCCATTTGAAACCCACTTACAATCAGTTAGTTAAAATTAATTAAAAATTGGGGCTTATTTTAATCGCTTTACCTTGAAAAGCCTAGAAAAAATTTGCTGTGTAAATTTGCATTGTGGGGCTGAATATTTTATAATCCGTCGCTCTCAAAGTTTGTCTTTGAGCAAATTTAGGAAAATTGCTGGGTCGCCTGCAATTTTTTATTTTAAACTTTTAATCAAGAGAACATTAAAATGGCATTTAAATTTAACGCTGAAGTTCGTCAAGCGCAAGGTAAGGGTGCGAGCCGCCGCCTGCGTCACAACGGTCAAATCCCTGCAATCATTTATGGTGGCAGCGAAGCACCTGTTTCAATCATCTTAAATCACGATGAATTAAACAACGCACAAGTTCACGATTCTTTCTATAGCGATGTAATCACTTTAGTGGTTGAAGGTAAAGAAGTTGCAGTGAAAGTTCAAGCAATGCAACGTCACCCATTCAAACCAAAATTGGTTCACATTGACTTCAAACGTGCTTAATTTTTAGCTTGTGATAAGAACACCAATAATGATGAGTTATTGGTGTTTTTTCTTTTCGGGCAAAGTGCGGTCAAATTTGAAATCGTTTTAGGAGTATTTTCCAATGAAGATAGCCTTAGGCATTGAATATAACGGAAAACAGTATTGTGGCTGGCAGCGACAAGAGAAAGTGCGTAGCGTACAAGAAGAATTAGAAAAAGCGCTATCTTTCGTGGCAAATGAAAAAATTGAAGTGTTTTGTGCGGGCAGAACAGACTCTGGTGTGCATGGCACGGGGCAAGTTGTGCATTTTGAAACCACAGCGGTTCGTCCTGAAAAAGCCTGGGCATTTGGTACCAATGCGAATTTGCCTGATGATATTTCAGTGAGTTGGGCAAAAGTGGTGGATGATGAATTTCATGCTCGTTTTTCGGCAACCGCGCGTCGCTATCGTTATATTTTGTATTGTAATAAATTGCGTTCAGCCATTTTGCCGGAAGGGATTACCCATTGCCATTTAGATTTGGACGAAAAGAAAATGTACCAAGCGGGGCAGTTTTTATTAGGCGAAAATGATTTTTCCTCTTTCCGTGCGGCACAATGTCAATCAAATACCCCTTGGCGAAATGTGCATCATTTAAATGTGGTGCGAAAAGGGCAGTACATTATTGTGGATATTCAAGCCAATGCTTTTGTGCATCATATGGTACGCAACATCGTGGGAAGCTTGATTGAAGTCGGTGCCGGTAATCAACCTGTTGAGTGGATGAAATGGTTGTTAGAGCAAAAAGATCGTAAATTAGCCGCTCCAACAGCAAAACCCGAAGGTTTATATTTAGTGAATGTGATTTACCCTGAAAAATTTGCGATTCCACAGAAAAATTTAGGGCCGTTGTTTTTAGAAGATAATCTCATCTGACTAGCAAATTTCGCTAAATTATGATTAAATACGCAAACTTTTCTAGTTAATAAAAAAGGTAAAAAATGAGCTGGATTGATAAAATTTTTAGCAAAGGAACCTCTTCCGCTACATCACGTAAAGCAAACGTGCCAGAAGGGGTTTGGACAAAATGTACCTCTTGCGAACAAGTCCTTTACGGCGAAGAAGTAAAACGTAATTTACATGTTTGCCCAAAATGCGGTCATCATATGCGCATTGATGCTCGTGAGCGCCTTTTAGCCTTATTAGATGAAGGTTCAAGCCAAGAATTATCGGCTGATTTAGAACCAAAAGATATTCTTAAATTTAAAGATTTAAAAAAATATAAAGATCGTATTACTGCTGCACAAAAAGAAACCGGTGAAAAAGATGCGTTAATTACAATGACCGGTACACTTTATAACATGCCTGTAGTCGTTGCCGCATCTAACTTCAGTTTCATGGGCGGTTCAATGGGCTCTGTTGTGGGTTCAAAATTTGTAAAAGCGGCAGAAAAAGCAATGGAATTAAACTGTCCATTTGTGTGTTTCTCTGCAAGTGGCGGTGCACGTATGCAAGAAGCACTTTTCTCATTAATGCAAATGGCGAAAACCAGTGCGGTATTAGCGAAAATGCGTGAAAAAGGTGTACCGTTTATTTCTGTATTAACGGATCCAACATTAGGTGGCGTTTCTGCAAGTTTTGCGATGTTAGGTGATGTGAACATTGCTGAACCAAAAGCATTAATCGGTTTTGCAGGCCCACGTGTTATCGAACAGACAGTACGTGAAAAATTGCCGGAAGGCTTCCAACGTAGTGAATTCTTACTCGAGAAAGGGGCGATTGATATGATCGTGAAACGTTCAGAAATGCGTTCAACCCTTGGAAACCTTTTAAGCAAACTCACCAATCAACCTTCACCTTTTGTTGAAGTAGAAGTTGTTGAACATGAGTAATACAATGAATTTGAAAGCCACTTCGCCACTCGCTGAGTGGCTTTCTTATTTGGAAAACAGTCACTTTAAAGCCATTGATTTAGGGCTAGATCGTATTAAATCCGTGGCAGAAGAATTGGATCTTTTGAATCCTGCACCTTATGTGATCACGGTGGGGGGCACAAATGGTAAAGGCACAACGTGCCGTTTGCTTGAAACCATTTTGTTAAATCACGGTTTGCGTGTAGGCGTGTATTCTTCACCTCATTTATTGCGTTATAACGAGCGTGTTCGTATTCAAAATCAAGACTTGCCAGATGAAATGCATACCGCTTCTTTTGATTTCATCGAAAAGCATAAAACGCAGTCCCTCACTTATTTTGAATTTAGCACCTTATCAGCTTTGCATTTATTCAAACAAGCGAAGCTTGATGTCGTGATCTTGGAAGTAGGGCTTGGTGGGCGTTTGGATGCAACGAATATTGTCGATAATGATCTGGCGGTTATCACCAGTATTGATATTGATCATACGGATTTTCTAGGTTCAACTCGCGAAGAAATTGGCTTTGAAAAAGCGGGTATTTTCCGCGTGAATAAACCGGTTGTGATTGGCGAACCCAATGTCCCGCAACCTATGCTAGAACAAGCTGAGAAGCTACATTGCCTAGTTTCACGTCGAGATGTTACTTGGTCGTTTAAAGCCAATGAGCAAACTTGGATGTGGCAGAGCAACAAAGTGCGGTTAGAAAATCTGCCGTTTTGCCAAATTCCATTAGCTAATGCCGCAACCGCTTTGGCAGCCATTGAACAGCTGCCTTTTGATATTTCTATCGATACCATCAAACGTTCATTAATTGAAGTGGAATTGGTGGGTCGTTTCCAACAATTGAAAGGTAATCAATTAGAAAAATTGGCAGAACGCTTGAATGTACCTTATTCACAGTTGCCAAAAGTGATCATCGATGTGGGGCATAATCCTCATGCGGCAAAATATTTAGCCGAAAAATTGACCGCGCTTAAAACACAAATTTCAGGTCGTATCATTGCCGTTTGTGGTATGTTGAAAGATAAAGATGCGGAGTCGGTGTTTAACCAACTGACATCTGTTATTGACCAATGGCACTGTGTAACATTAGGCGGTTACCGTGGTCAATCCGGTGATGACTTAAATGCAAAATTAACATCAGTTTACCCATCAGCAAAAAGTGTTTCTGAAGATTCTGTAGTTGAAGGTGTGCAAAGTGCGGTTAAAAATGCGGATAAAAATGACATTGTGCTGGTATTTGGATCTTTCCACACCGTAGGGGAATTTTTAGAATATTTAGCATAATGGGTTTGCAAAGTAAAAAGGCTGACAAAATGTCAGCCTTTCTTTTTATATTTTATTAGTGAAGGTATTTAACAAGGTTTAAGAACATTTTTAAAATACCATTATTTAATAAGTCGATAAAGAACGCCCCTACCATTGGTACGATTAAGAACGCTTTGTGAGAAGGTCCGAAACGACTAGTAATCGCTTGCATGTTAGCAACGGCTGTTGGTGTTGCACCGAGACCGAAACCACAGTGACCCGCACTTAATACAATCGCATCGTAATCTTTACCCATAATACGGTATGTGAAGTAGATGGCGAAGAAAGCCATGAAGGCAACTTGAACCGCTAAGATAATGAGTACATCTGCTGCAAGACCTACCAATTCCCAAAGTTTGAGAGACATTAAGGCGATGGCTAAGAAGATAGATAAACCTACACTACCTAATACGTCAATCGCTGAATCAGCCACTTGGAATTTGAATAAATTGGTTAAGCTGTTACGAATAATTACACCAGTAAACAAACACCATACGAATGTTGGTAATTGCATTTGTGTACCTTTTGTTAAGCCATCTAAGTATTGACCGACGAGTAAACATAAAGAAAGCATTGCGATGGTCTCAATGATTGAGCGCGCATTTATTTTACGTTTGTAAGTCGGGTGTTCAAATGCCTCTTGTACGTCATCTACTTCATCATTCTCTGGGTTTTCACCTTGTTTTTGACGATTTAATAAATAACGAGATACTGGACCACCTAAGATACCACCGAAGACTAAACCAAATGTGGCACATGCCATGGCAATTTCTGTTGCAGCAGGTAGGTTAAATTCTTTGGTGAATGTTTCTGCCCAAGCAGCACCTGTACCATGACCACCCGTTAAGGTAATAGAACCTGCAAGTAAACCGTAAGCAGGATCAATGCCTAATAATTGAGTACCTAAAATACCGATGAAATTTTGGAAAACAATGAGAAGGGCCGCGACAAGTAGGAAAATAACTAATGGTTTTCCACCTTTAACTAAGCGGGCAAAGTTTGCACTTAAACCGATAGAGGAGAAGAATACTAACATCATAGATGTTTGTAAGCTTTTCTCAAAGGTGAATGAGGTGCCGTTTACTTTGTATAAAATGGTTAATGCAATAGCCACAATAAAGCCACCAACAACAGGCTCAGGGATATTGAATGTTTGTAAAACGCGAATACGTTTTACTAGAAAATAACCAAGTAATAATACAAAGCTTGCTAAAGCAAGAGTTTGATAGGTATCAAAAACAATATTCACGAAATATCCTCCTATTTAGTTTGGTTTCGAGAATTCTTATGAGTTGTGTTCGGGTTCAACTACCACAATATCAACATTGCTATGTAATCCACGTGGTAATTGGGAGCCTTTTCTGCCGCGTTCCGCTCGGAATTTTTGCAGATCTTCCGGTTTTAATGTGATTTTTCGTTTACCGGAATGGAACTCAAGGCTAGCTTGCTCTGAAATTAAGAACAATTTCACTAATAATTCTGACCGCGCTTTTGCATTCGCTGCTGGAATACTGATGATTTTGTTGCCTTTCCCTTTTGATAATGCCGGTAAATCCCGTACCGGAAAAATCAGCATTCGACCCGCTGAAGTGAGGGACACAAGAAGTGAGGCCGACTCGGAAAGTGTCTCAGGTTTCAAGACTTTCGCATTTTCTGGCAAAGAAATCAAGGCTTTTCCTGCTTTATTACGCGCAATTAAATCTTCAAATTTGCAAATAAAACCATATCCTGCATCTGATGCCATCAATAATTCTTGTTTTTCAGGTTCCATAATAACCTGTTCAATGGTCGCACCTGCCGGTAATGTCAGTTTACCGGTGAGCGGTTCACCTTGTGAACGCGCAGAAGGCAAGCTTAATGGATCTAAAGCATAGCTACGACCAGTGCTATCAATGAAGATTACAGGCTGATTACTTTTACCGCAAGCGTGAGCCAGATATTTATCACCTGCTTTATAGCTTAATCCTGCCGGATCAATGTCATGACCTTTTGCACAGCGTACCCAACCCATTTCAGATAAGATGACGGTAACGGGTTCAGCTGGGGTCATTTCACTTTCAGAAATCGCTTTCGCTTCTTCACGTTCAACTAATTGAGACATTCTAGGGCTGGCGTATTTTTTCGCATCTTCTTGAATTTCTTTTTTAATCAGGGTATTTAAGCGACGTTCAGATCCTAAAATTAACTCTAAATTTGACCGCTCTTCTTCGAGTTTATCTTTTTCAGCTTGTAATTGATGCTCTTCTAATTTAGCTAAATGGCGCAAACGTAAGTTTAAAATGGCTTCAGCCTGTTCATCACTTAAGTTAAAACGAGTCATTAAAACTTGTTTTGGTTCATCTTCAGTACGAATAATCTCAATGACTTCATCAATATTGAGGAAAGCAATCATCAAGCCATCTAAAATGTGTAAACGAGCGAGTACTTTATCTAAACGATGTTGTAAACGACGCGTTACTGTTGTACGACGGAATGTCAGCCATTCGGTAAGAACTTGAAGTAAGCCTTTCACGGCTGGTTTATGATCAAGCCCGATCATATTCATATTCACACGATAGCTTTTTTCGAGATCAGTCGTAGCAAATAAATGCGCCATCAAGGCATCCGTGTCAACGCGATTTGAACGAGGTACAAGTACAATACGCACAGGGTTTTCGTAATCAGCTTCATCACGAATATCTTCTACCATTGGTAATTTTTTCGCCGTCATTTGCTCAGCGATTTGTGCAATGATTTTTGATGGAGAAGATTGATGAGGAAGTGCGCTAATGATGATTTCACCGTCTTCTTTATGCCATGTTGCACGCATTTTGATAGAACCACGACCGGTTTCATACATTTTGCGAATATCATCTTTTGGTGAAATAATTTCCGCTTCAGTTGGGAAATCCGGGCCTTGAATGATATTGAGTACATCATCTAATCCTGCTTTTGGATTATCTAATAGCATAACAGCGGCATCCGCCACTTCATTAATATTATGTGGTGGAATATCGGTTGCCATCCCGACGGCAATCCCGGTGGTGCCGTTTAACAGAATATGAGGCAAACGTGCAGGCAAATATTGAGGTTCTTCTAAGGTACCATCAAAGTTCGGTTGGAAATCAACAGTGCCTTGGCCTAATTCAGATAATAAAATTTCAGAGATTTTGGACAGGCGAGATTCTGTATAACGCATTGCCGCAAATGATTTAGGATCATCTGGCGCCCCCCAGTTTCCTTGCCCATCTACCAAAGGATAACGATAAGAAAAAGGCTGAGCCATTAATACCATGGCTTCATAACAAGCAGAGTCACCATGTGGATGGAATTTACCTAACACATCACCGACGGTACGCGCGGACTTTTTAAATTTTGCCGCGGCATTTAAACCCAGTTCAGACATCGCATAGACAATACGACGTTGAACAGGCTTTAAGCCATCTCCAATAAAAGGCAATGCACGATCCATAATGACGTACATTGAATAATTAAGGTAAGCCTTTTCTGTAAAGGTGCGAAGTGGCATCTGTTCGATGCCTTCGTAGTTAATATTGCTCATATTTTTCTAATCTATTTTCTTGTTGCACCAGAATTCGCATCTGAATGTTCGTGAGGAGAATGTCCCATATCGATTCCTTTATGACTGTCTATTTCATAAGGAACGGGTTGCGGTTTTTGTGGATTGGCTTCTTTAAAGGCTTCATCTTTTAATTTGCCGGAATAAATATTTGGATTTTTTTCGCCTTCAACCACAATATGTCCCATTGTGCCTTTGTTTACTGCGCGGAAAATGGAATGATCCATAAAGACATAAGTGCCCGGTACATCAATTCGCGTTTCTACCATTGTGGCACTGCCAGATGGAATCAAGGTAGTTTGAACATTGTGATTAATAAGCGTACCGCCTTCCACATACACATTGTCAAATACTGCACCGATTAAGTGGAAAGAAGAGCATAAATTCGGCCCCGCATTTCCTACAAATAGACGAATGGTTTCACCGGTTTTTGCTTTTAAGGCATTTTCATCCATGGTTGCACCGACTTTGCCGTTGAAGAGGACATATTCAGGGCGCTCATCAATGGCTTTTTTCATACTAAACGGTTGCAAGCCAGGATCGCCAAATTCACCTTTGGTATAGAATTCACTTTGCATAATGTAAAATTCGCGATCCACTTTTGGTAATCCTTCTTTTGGCTCAACTAAAACTAAACCATACATCCCTTTAGCAAGGTGAATATCCACAGGCTGGCTGCCACAGTGGTACAAATAAATGCCAGAACGTAATGCTCTAAATTGGAAGGTTGATGTGCGGGTTGGTGGGGTTTCACTCGCGATAGCACCGCCCATTGGCACAGCGGCAGCATGGAAATCAATACTGTGTGGCATCATTGAACTCGCTGAGTTGGAAAGTTGCACTTCCACCATATCGCCTTCGCGTACACGAATGAATGGCGCAGGCACGCTACCGTTTAATGTCCAGAATTTAAATTGTACACCATCCATTAAGTCCATAATTTGCTCAAGTGCGGTCAGTTTTACCACGACTTTTGCAGGGGAATTACGTTCAATCGGTTTTGGCACATTTGGCGCAAGCGTCAGTTCAGCTTCAATCTCTGGTAAATTCTCAACTGCAGTGGTTGCTGTATTTGAGGCTTTTTCTTCCGCTTGAGCAGAAGGAATAAGGCTTAAACCAGCACCTAATGTAATTGTTGCTAGGCCTAGTGCACTGTTTTTAAAAAAATCTCGACGTTGTTCATTCATGATTGACCTCAAATAATTAAACGGCTAAATCCACTTGGTCGCCATTAGTTTGCAACCAATTTTTGCGATCTTCCGCTCGTTTTTTAGCGAGTAACATATCCATTAATTCTAATGTTTCTGCCCCTTGATCTTCGCCTAGCTCATAGGTTAATTGAACTAAACGGCGTGTATTCGGATCCATGGTAGTTTCACGTAATTGTGACGGATCCATTTCACCCAAACCTTTGAAACGTTGTACGTTTAAGGTACCTTTTTTACCTTTTAAGCGTTCTAAAATGGCTTCTTTTTCGCTTTCATCGAGGGCATAAAACACTTCTTTGCCTAAGTCGATACGATAGAGTGGTGGCATTGCCACATAAACGTGTCCATCTTGAACCAATTTAGGGAAGTGACGTAAAAAGAGGGCGCAGAGTAGGGTAGCAATATGTAAACCATCAGAGTCCGCATCGGCTAAAATACAGACTTTACCGTAACGAAGTTGAGATAAGTCTTCATTATCAGGATCGATACCAAGCGCCACAGCAATATCATGAATTTCCGTTGAGGCAAGCACTTGGTCACTGGCGACTTCCCAAGTATTTAAGATTTTTCCACGTAACGGCAGGATCGCTTGATATTCACGATCACGCGCCTGTTTGGCCGAGCCACCCGCAGAGTCCCCCTCTACTAAGAATAATTCGGTTTTTTCTAAATTTTGTGATGCGCAATCGGCTAATTTTCCTGGTAAAGCAGGGCCGCTAACTAATTTTTTACGTACGACTTTTTTGGCGGCGTTTAAACGACGTTGTGCAGAGCTAATGGCCATTTCAGCTAAGCGATCCGCATCTTGTACGTTTTGATTCAACCATAAACTGAAGGCATCTTTTAAAACACCCGCAACAAAGACCGCACTTTGACGGGAAGATAAGCGTTCTTTTGTTTGGCCAGCAAATTGAGCATCTTGCATTTTGAGTGAAAGAATATAAGCGCAGCGATCCCAAATATCATCCGCCGTTAATTTCACGCTACGTGGTAATTTATTGCGGAATTCGCAATATTCGGTCATGGCATTGAGCAAACCTTGGCGAAGACCATTCACGTGTGTTCCACCTTGTACTGTTGGAATCAAGTTTACATAGCTTTCTGCAATGAGATCACCACCTTCGGGTAACCAGAGTAATGCCCAGCTTACCGCTTCGGTGGAGCCTTTAAATTCACCGACAAATGGTTTTTCAGGCAAGGTTTCAAAACCATTCACCGCTTCGGTTAAGTAATCGGATAAACCATCTTGATAACACCACACATCTTCGGTGTTATTCACTTTATCGACAAATTTAATCTCTAAGCCTGAACAAAGCACGGCTTTGGCACGCAATAAGTGGCGTAAACGGCTAACAGAAAAATTCTTGCTATCAAAATATTTTGGATTCGGTTTGAAGTGAACGGTGGTGCCGGTTGTACGTCTGCCACAAGTCCCGATGACTTCCAATTCTTCTACTTTTACGCCATTTTCAAAGGCAATTTTATATACTTCGCCATTACGTTTGACTTGAATATCAACGCGTTCTGAAAGGGCATTGACGACAGAAATCCCCACCCCGTGTAAACCACCGGCAAATTCATAGTTTTTATTCGAGAATTTACCGCCTGCATGAAGCTTAGTTAAGATCACTTCCACACCTGAAACCCCTTCCGTTGGGTGAATATCCACTGGCATCCCGCGGCCATTATCAATGACTTCAAGCGATTGATCGGCGTGTAAAATCACTTCAACTTTAGTAGCAAAACCCGCAAGGGCTTCATCCACACTGTTATCAATAACTTCTTGTGCAAGATGATTTGGACGGGTAGTGTCCGTGTACATGCCGGGGCGAATTTGCACCGGTTCGAGATCTTTCAGAACCGTAATTTCTTGAGCAGAATAATTTGTAGTCATTTTTAAAATTAGTTACTTATTTATAAAAAAATTAGCATGATTTTATCAAAAAATGACGCATTTATAAAATCAAAGATGAGAAAAGGGAAGGATACTACATTAATTAAAAGTGCGGTCAAAATTTGACGTGAATTTTGACCGCACTTTGATTCATTTGAACCTATTTAATCTGCTATAGATTGAGTTATCTCGATACTAAGCTTTTGCTTTTGTTGCTAAATATTCCTGCAAGCCTTTATCTCTCAATTTACAGCTTGGGCATTCCCCACAGCCACCTTCAACACCTTCATAGCAAGTGTGGGTATGCTGACGAACATAATCTAACGCACCTAATTCATCAGCTAATGCCCAAGTTTGTGCTTTGGTGAGATACATTAACGGTGTTTTTAAATTGAACAGATAATCCATGGCTAAATTAAGGGTGACATTCATGGATTTGATAAACATATCGCGGCAATCAGGATAACCGCTGAAATCTGTTTCACATACGCCTGTGATAATGTCATTAATACCTTGTCCTTTTGCGTAAATCGCTGCATACAATAAGAAGAGCGCATTGCGGCCATCCACAAAGGTATTAGGTAATTCACCGTCTTTTTGTTCAATATCTGCATTGGCATCCATTAGGGCATTATGGGTAATGGATTTGATGACAGACGTATCAATCAAAGTTTGTTTTACGCCGAGATCCTGAGCGATCCAATGGGCTTTTTCTAATTCAATAGAATGACGTTGGCCGTATTGAAAGGTCACAGTTTCGACATTTTCCACACCATATTCAGCAATGGCTTGAATTAAACAGGTTGTGGAATCTTGTCCACCAGAGAAGATTACGAGGGCTTTACGATTGTGATTAGGATTCGAAATATTCATAGGATACCTAGTTTTTTTATGTAGGAGGTTTGCGAACTACAAGTTAAAAATGAGGCGGTATTGTAGAAGCCAAGTATGAATTTTGCAAGAAATCAGCTAATTTAAGCAGGATAAATCGGTAAAAGTTATGATACAATTTGGACAAGTTAGTTTTAAAAAGGTAAACACAATGAAAAAATTAATTCTTATTATTATCGGTGCATTAGTGATTTCAGCTTGCGCAAATAAAGACGTTTATTTTAATGGTTCGGAAGGATCCCATTCAGGCATGAAATTTGATAAAGACACTCGTCATTGGGGCGTTAATCAATAATTGTTTTGGCAAAAGAAAAACCATACAACAGTTGTATGGCTTTTTTATTAAATCACTTCTTCTTGGCAATGTGGGCAAGTCATTAAATGCTCTTCATTATTATGCACGATATAATGGCCCATTTTTTTTGCTTTGGTATCAAGATATTTCGTATTGTAACGGTTTTCACCTACATTTAATGGTACGCGTTCTACAATATTAATGCCCGCTTTTTTCATCGTTTCTACTTTTTGCGGGTTGTTTGTCATCAAGCGAACTTGCTTCACACCTAATAATTCAAACATATCGGCACACACATTAAAGTTACGTTCATCGGCTTTAAAACCTAATGCAAGGTTGGCTTCAATAGTATCCATGCCTTGATCTTGTAATGAATAAGCACGAATTTTATTAATTAGACCAATGCCACGGCCTTCTTCACGATGATAGATCAACACACCTCGACCCGCTTCGCTAATTTGACGTAATGCGGCGGCAAGCTGGAAACCACAATCACATTTTAAACTGTGTAATGCATCACCCGTTAAGCATTCAGAATGAATACGCGCGAGCACAGGCTCATCTTGGTTTGAAATATCACCCATCACTAAAGCGACATGTTCTTTTTTTGTATCGGGAAATTCAAATCCGACCATTTTAAATATGCCATATTCGGTAGGCAAATTGGCTTGAGCAACCAGTTGGATTTTCGACATAACTTATCCTTTTTTCAACTTTATTCTGCTAAAATATGCACTTTATTTTTATTATCAAGAGGCAACAATGTTTAAAAGGCTGTCATTATATACGTTATTCCTTTGTCTTGTACCATTTTTTGTTTGGGGTTTTGCTTATCATTGGCATGGAAACAACCAATTAATGGAATGGGATTATTGGCTTTATCTTTTAACCGAAACAGGTAGTGTGCCTTATGCTTTAATTACCTGTGGTGTGTTTGCTTTACTTTTCCGTTTTCTTTTTGAAAATCGTAAACAGTGGATTATGGGCGTGATTGTAATGGGCTTGTCGGTATTATCTACACAAGTGATTAAAACGGGCTTAAAAACGGTTTTTGCTGAGCCGCGTCCTTTCACTGTCTATTTAGCGGAAAAAACAGAAAGCACTACAGATGCTTTTTATCATCAAGATCGTTCAGAGCGTGCAAAATTAGTGGATAAATTTTATTCTACACAAGCCGATACGCCAGCCTGGTTAAAAGCGCATTATGAAGATGAAACTGGTTATTCTTTCCCATCTGGACATTCTATTTTTGCAGCCACTTGGCTTATGTTAGCCGTCGGATTTAGCCAATTATTAGGTAATCGTTCTTTTAAAGCGGAATTACTGATTGGTGCCATGACCATTTGGGGCGTATTAATGTTGATTAGCCGCGTACGCCTTGGGATGCATTATCCAATCGATTTATTTGTGGCGATAATTTCAGCATGGATTGTTCATTTAATTATTTTTGGTTTCTTACAGAAGAAAGGCTTGTTTAACAATAAATAGCATCAAAGACCGGTTTTAGTGATAAAGCCGGTCTTTTTTATTGCTTGTAGAAAATATGATTTTTATCATGGATTTTCATTTTGATTTCAAGGAAAATACAGCCTATACATTCCAACAATTTTGACCGCTCTTTTGAGGAGACAATATGTATTACGGTATTGATATTGGTGGCACAAAGATTGAATTGGCTGCCTTTAATGAAAAATTAGAAAAGCTTTATACCGAGCGTGTGCCAACGCCACAAACCGATTATCAGGATTGGTTGCAAGCGATCAAAACTTTAGTCGAACGTGCAGATGCCCACTTTGGTGAAAAAGGAACGGTAGGTTTAGGCTTGCCAGGATTTGTTAATTTAACAACCGGGCTTGCTGAAGTGACAAATATTCGTGTCGCAGATAATAAGCCCATTTTAACTGATCTTGAGAAAATACTCGGGCGTGAAGTGCGAGCTGAAAATGATGCAAATTGTTTCGCGCTTTCTGAAGCTTGGGACGAAGAGAATACCCAATATCCTTCTGTATTAGGGCTGATTTTAGGCACTGGTTTTGGTGGTGGTTTTGTGATTAATGGCAAAATTCACTCAGGACAAGTGGGAATGGCAGGGGAGTTAGGCCATCTTCAATTAAATTATCATGCCTTAAAATTATTGGGTTGGGATAAAGCACCTATTTATCAATGTGGTTGTGGTAATCATGCCTGTTTAGATACTTATATTTCAGGTCGCGGTTTTGAAATGTTGTATCGAGACTTAAAAGGCGAGGCATTATCAGCGAAAGACATTATCGATCGCTTTTATGCGGAAGAGGAAAGTGCGGTTGATTTTGTTCGCATTTTTGTGGAGTTAGCGGCTATTTCTATCGGTAACATTATCACTGCCTTTGATCCACATATGATTGTTCTTGGTGGTGGTTTATCGAATTTTGATTATCTCTATGAAGCGTTACCAAAAGCATTACCTCCTCATTTAATGCGTAGTGCAAAAGTGCCACCAATCAAAAAAGCAAAACATGGTGATTCTGGTGGTGTGCGTGGTGCTGCAGCGTTATTTTTAAAACGTTAATAGATTTAATCTAAAAATACAGCAAAAATCTGAATAAATTTTTTGTTATAGGATAAAAATCCAGTTTCTTTTTAAGAAAACTGGATTTTTTCTTTTATCTCTCTACAATCAAAATATTGATTTTTTTAAGCGAGGTTTTTATGTTGACAGAATTTGGGAACTGGATTGAGCAAGGTTTAACATGGGTTGTTGAACATTTAGATGAGCCATTATGGAATATCACAATTGTTATTTTATTAGGTGTCGGTTTATTTTTTACCATTACTACTGGGTTAGTGCAGTTACGTCTTTTCCCTACAAGTATACGTGAAATGTGGTTTGGACGCGCAGCAGAGGGAAATTCTTTAACGCCATTCCAAGCGTTTGCAACTGGGCTTGCAAGTCGAGTTGGTGTCGGTAATATCAGCGGTGTAGCAACAGCCATTGCACTTGGTGGTGAAGGTGCCGTATTTTGGATGTGGGTAACGGCATTTATTGGCATGTCGAGTGCTTTTGCGGAATCTACTTTAGCACAGGTATTCAAAATTCAAGATAAAGATGGCTCTTTCCGTGGTGGCCCCGCTTACTATATTACACAAGGTTTAAAATCACGTTGCTTAGCGGTAGCATTTGCTATTTCACTCATTTTTACTTTTGGTTTTGCATTTAATTCAGTACAAGCAAACTCAATCGTAGAAGCGACTAAAAATGCTTGGGATTGGCAAGGTGAATATGTTGGTATGGTTTTAGTGGTACTAACTGCCACAATTATTTTTGGTGGCGTGAAACGTATTGCGACCATTTCTAGTAGCGTAGTACCGATGATGGCACTCTTTTATCTAATTATGGCGGTAATTATCTTAGGCATGCATATTGATATGATCCCAACGGTAATCGCCAATATTTACAAAAGTGCCTTTACTTTCCAATCTGCAGCTGGTGGTATGTTTGGTGCTTTAGTGTCTAAAGCCATGATGATGGGGATCAAGCGAGGATTATTCTCTAATGAAGCGGGGATGGGTTCTGCACCAAATGCTGCGGCTGCAGCTCATGTAAAACATCCAGTTAGTCAAGGTTTAGTGCAAATGCTCGGTGTATTTGTGGATACCATGATTGTCTGTACTTGCACGGCAGTGATTATCCTACTTTCAGATAATTACGGCAGTGAAACACTGAAAAGTATTTCCTTAACACAAAATGCATTGCGTTATCATGTCGGGGAGTTCGGTGTACACTTCTTAGCTTTCATTTTATTGCTTTTCGCTTATTCGTCTATTATCGGTAACTATGCTTATGCAGAAAGCAACATTCGCTTTATTAAAAATAAACCTTGGTTTGTATGGGCGTTCCGTTTAGCGGTATTATTCTTCGTTTATTTTGGTTCAGTAAAATCAGGCAATGTTGTGTGGAATTTTGCGGATACCGTGATGGCTGTGATGGCAATTATTAACTTAGTCGCAATTGTTTTACTTTCCCCAATTGTGTGGAAGTTAATGAAGGACTATCAACATCAATTAAAAGCAGGAAAAGAGCCTGAATTTAAAATTGACCTCTATCCTGAAATTAAAAAACGAGTATTAGATCATCGAATTTGGAAATAAATGTTGATGGAATATAACAAAGGCGGGGGAGTCCCGCCTTTATTGTTTTAAATTGACTTTAAAATTGACCGCACTTTATCGTTCATTTCGATAAGTCAGGAAGTAATAAGAAAGGGCAGAAATGACCACGCAAGCTGTCATTGTATAGAGCATTGGTGCCGCGGTTTCCATTTTAAAGCTTGCGACTAAGGATCCCATCACCGCGCCGACACCAAAACGTACACTTCCCATTAATGAATTTGCAGTCCCCGCCATTGTTGGGAATTTCTCTAGAATAGAGGCGGTGGCATTGGAGGAGATTAATGGATTTTGTCCAACAAAAAAGGCTACGCCAATAGCTATTGGCCAAAAACCGAAATCAAAAAGTGCGGTTAAAAATAACCAAATTCCTGATATGAATTGTACCGCAATACCAATTCGTAACATGGTTTCAGCACCTAATTTCAATACAAATTTCCCATTGAGGTAAGAAGCCGTTGTCATGATGGCAATATTGATCATAAAGAAATAACCGAATTCATCGACAGGGATGCCATAAATACCGATATAGACAATAGAGCCTGCTGTGACGAAAGCAAATAAACCGCCAAATCCAAAAGAGGCGGCCGCCATATAACCTAACACTTCTTTTTGTTTTGAAAGCATCATAAAGTTACGAGCAATGATATTTAGGCGAAGTGGAATACGATTTTCTTGCTTATGGGTTTCAGGAATAATGAAAAAGACGAGTAATGCTGCAAGAAATCCCATCGTACCAATCACATAAAAAATCATGTGCCAGTGGAAATACTTCACAATATATCCGCCAATCACAGGGGCAACAAGCGGCGCGATCATAAAGACAAGCGTGATGGTGGACATGACTCGAGAGAGTTGATCCTTGCTAAATAAATCCCGTAATAACGCCCCAGAAAGCACAACGGGTGCTGCACCAAAGAAACCTTGAATGAAACGCAGAGCAGTGAAACTACCAATAGAATGGATACCGGTTAAAATAATAGCGGTGATAGCACCAATAATGACACCTAACAGAATAATTGGTTTACGACCAAAACTATCGCCAAAGGGCCCCCAGAATAATTGTCCTGCAGCCATGCCGTAAGCAAAGAATGTCAGCGTGTGCTGAACTTGCTCGGAGTTGATATTTAGGTCTTCAGCAATATTTAAAAAGGACGGAATATACATATCCACGCCCAAAGGCGGTAGCATCGAGAGGATGCCGAGCGTGGCGATAAAAATAAAGGTAGGTTTAATATTTTGGCTCATATTATTTCACTAAATTGTCGATTTCTTCCTGAGTGAGTGGACGAAATTCGCCTTCTTCTAAGCTTTCATCTAATTCAACGTTACCTATTCTCCAACGGTGTAGCGCAACGACTTTATTACCAAGTGCAGCAAACATTCGTTTCACCTGATGATAGCGTCCTTCAGAGATAGTTAAATTAACGTTGTAATCATCTAATACTTCTAATTTCGCCGGCTTAGTGGGTTCTTTTTCACCACGTAGCAGAATGCCTTCTTCACAGACTGAAGCATAATGGTTTTCAACTGGATCGGCTAAAGTGACTAAATAGGTTTTTTCGCATTGATGTTTTGGTGAAGTAATACGATGTGACCATTGACCATCATCCGTTAATAGCACGAGCCCGGTGGTATCCACATCTAATCGTCCAGCGCTGTGTAACTTGCCAGAAAGAGGCGGTTCAAAGAACTGATAAATGGTTGGGTAGTCTCCATCATCGTGAGAGCAAACGTAGCCTTGTGGCTTATGCAACATAAAATATTGCCCTTCTTCTACCCAAGGCAACAATTCATCTTCAAAATAAATTTCATCTTCTAGGCTTACTTTGGTCGCACCATTTTTCACAATTTCACCATTAATTTTGACCGCACTTTGGCGAATGGCCTTGGTGGCTTGTGAACGGGTTAAGCCTGTATTCTCAGCAATAAATTTATCTAGTCGCATCGTAAACTCTTATTTTTGATTGAACCAGCTGACGTAATCAAACTGATCGTAATATTTTTCGCCATTCCAACCGGAAAAAGTAAATAAATCGCCCACTTCGCCTTCGTTTTCAAAGCCTTTAATGTAGAAAGCGGATTTTAATTCAGGATATGGCTTGTGGGTAAAGACGACTTTGTTTGGATAAGGCAAGTTATCGAAGGCTTGCAAGTCTTCATATTTTGCACCTTTTCCACCATCTTTATCGGTCATCATAATAAACAAGTTATCGAGGTTTAAACGCTGTGAGCGAGCTTCCCATTTTTCCTGAGCTTCTTGTTCAGAGTGGTAGTGCATAAAGTGTACTTTAAGATCACCTAATAGACCAACGGGATATGGTTTTTCTGTTTGTATAAATTGAAGCGGTTGTGCTTGATAGAATGCGATGTTCTGTAGATAGCGAACAAAATCGCTTGGATCTAAATAAAGGTTAACAAACGGAGAATTAAAAGGCTGATTGAGGTCGTGCAAAATAAATGCACCGACACAGTTTGCCGAAATTACTGACATGCCTTGGTTGGTTAACCGTTGTTGGAAGGTTTTGTTAATCGCTTTCCGTTGTAATTTATTGATGGCACTTCTAAATTTAGAAAATAAACTCATTATTTACATCCTGCATGTTTTTTTGCGACATAGTAACGTTTTTGGCTCTAAATGTGAAGAAAAGGCAAAAAGTGCGGTCGATTTCACTCATATATTTTGTAATAAATTTGTAAAATTTTTGCGGTATGTCACAAAATTCTCTTAAAAAGAGAGTATAATGGCGCAAATTTTATTTAACCTAAGTGAAAATGGAGTATTTTATATGAGCGAACAATTACGCCAAGCCGCATTAGATTTTCATGAATTCCCAATTCCGGGGAAAATTGCCGTTACCCCAACCAAATCTCTAGAAACCCAGCATGATTTAGCCCTTGCTTATTCTCCAGGTGTTGCAGAGCCTTGTCTCGAAATTGAAAAAGATCCTTCTGCTGCAAGCCGTTATACTGCTCGTGCTAATTTAGTGGCCGTGATTTCAAATGGTACTGCCGTATTAGGTTTAGGAAATATTGGTGCACTTGCCTCAAAACCTGTTATGGAAGGGAAAGGTGTATTGTTCAAAAAATTTGCCGGCATCAATGTATTCGATATTGAAATCAATGAACATGATCCAGATAAATTAATCGATATTATTTCTTCATTAGAACCTACTTTTGGTGGAATTAACCTTGAAGATATCAAAGCACCGGAATGTTTCCACATTGAAAAAGCGTTGCGTGAACGTATGGGAATTCCGGTATTCCATGATGACCAACACGGTACAGCTATTATCGTCGGTGCGGCTGCATTAAATGGTTTAGAAATTATTGGAAAAAATATCGCAGATGTACGCTTAGTGGTTAATGGTGCCGGTGCTTCTGCTATTGCTTGTACTAACTTGCTTCGTGCATTAGGTTTCAAAAAAGAAAACATCACCATGTGTGACTCTAAAGGTGTGATTTTCAAAGGCCGAGGCGATAACATGGATGAAACCAAACAATTCTACGCCATTGAAGATAATGGTTGGCGCACATTAGCGGATGCCGTTAAGGGAGCCGATGTGTTCTTAGGTTGCTCTAAAGCAGGTGCATTAAAACCTGAAATGGTGAAAACCATGGCAGAAAATCCATTAATTCTTGCATTAGCTAACCCAGTGCCTGAAATTACCCCAGATGAAGCGAAAGCAGTACGTCCGGATGCGATTGTTTGTACTGGTCGTTCAGACTTTCCAAACCAAGTTAATAATGTGCTTTGTTTCCCATTCTTATTCCGTGGTGCATTAGACGTAGGCGCAACCGCGATTAATGAAGAAATGAAATTAGCGGCTTCTCATGCAATTGCAAGTCTTGCGAAAGAACCTGTTCCGTTAGAAATTATTGCTAATTATGGTGCGTTATCTTTTGGACCTGATTATGTGATTCCAACACCATTTGATCCACGCTTATTGTTTAGTGTCTCTTCTGCGGTAGCGAAAAAAGCGATGGAAACAGGCGTGGCAACACGTCCAATTACAGATTGGGCAGCTTATGAAAAACAATTAAAAGCATTAGTTTCAGCTTAATCTTTCTCTTCCAAAGTGCGGTCAAAAATGATGATGTTTTTAACCGCACTTTGTGTTTTTTTATCTGTCTATAGAAGGAATGGCACATTCACGTGCTTTAAATTAATCAAAGGGTAGCGATACCTTCAGGACTTATGAGTGTCAAAATGAAGCAAACACGTTCTCCTTTATATCCGATTTTTCTCTTCGTTATCATTAATCTGATCATTTTCACCTTG
>JAGZOA010000026.1:0-24733 GCA_018363335.1 Parahaemophilus parainfluenzae
GCATCCGTCTGGAACAGGCTACTGATACAGCCGGACTGAAAAAGGAGGGATTTACCATTTCTACCCGTGGAAACATGACTACAGTGACATAATTTAGCTTCTGCGTTAGGATCGGCTTTTTCTAGTTTACCTTTGAGCTTTTGATCAAGCAAACCAAGCGCGACAGCAAAACCATAAAAGGTGGCGGCAGGTGTTGGTGGACAGCCAGGGATATATACATCAACCGGTACGATTTGGTCAGAACCACCCCATACACAATAGAGATCGTGGAAAATACCACCGCCGCAACCGCAAGCCCCGTAAGCGATACAAATTTTTGGATCCGGCGCGGCTTGATAAGCACGCATGGCTGGCGTACGCATCGCACGGGTAACCGCACCTGTGAACAAAAGAATGTCCGCATGGCGAGGTGATGCTACCACTTTAATACCAAAACGTTCCGCATCAAATGTTGGCGTAATAGTACTGAAAATCTCGATTTCACACCCATTACAACCGCCACAGTCCACACGGTAAACGTAAGCTGAACGTTGAATATCTTTCAGCAATGTTTGTTTCATTTTGGCTATATTTTCATCAATACTAAACGGTGTTGATATACCATTAACCGGCATTGGAATTTGAGTGTTCATCGTCTTTCGCCTCCTGCTAAAACTTTAGGTAAATCAACCGCACTTTCCTCACGTTGTTCGATTGCTTTTTTGAAATTCAAGCGAACTGGCTCCTTAAAGTCGATCAATTTCATCCGCATATTGGATTCCATATTTGCGGTTTTTTCTAAACTATGTTGACGTTTGCAAACCGGACAGGTATGTAATTCCGCCAATTTTCGTTTCACTAACTCTGGATTATCCAAAGTTTGTTTGAATAAATCGATGGTGTAATTTAGTTCTTTATAAGAAATAAACGGTTTACCACATTCCTGACAAGCGACTGTCGCAAAGGTCGTTTCTTGGAAAAGATCCTGTTTATTGGTCACTGATAATTCAAAATCTTGCGATAATCGAATCGCCTTAGTTGGACAAACCTCCTCGCAACGACCGCAGAAAATACAACGACCAAGGAATAACGACCATGTACGTTCGCCTGTAACGGGATCCGTTCTCATCGTTAATGCATTGGCTGGACAGGCAATGGTACAAGCCGCGCAGACAATACATTGATCAGAATTAAGTTCTGGTTTTCCTCTAAAATCATCATCGACTTCATAAGGTTTGAACGGATA
The DNA here is from genome assembly GCA_018363335.1 of Parahaemophilus parainfluenzae. GTDB lineage: Bacteria > Pseudomonadota > Gammaproteobacteria > Enterobacterales > Pasteurellaceae > Haemophilus_D > Haemophilus_D parainfluenzae_Y. The sequence continues at coordinate 1,226 of JAGZOA010000026.1, forward strand.
TTTGGTGGTGACATCACCTGCTTTAAATACCGTTTTTAGTAATTTAAACATTTTCCGCCTCCCCTATTTCAATGGTGAATTTTTACGTTCGATACCGTAGCGTTCAATCTCTTTATAATCTACGGTTTTCGCTTTGCGTTTACGCACATCCACCACGGTGACACGGTCGGTACAAGAATAACAAGGGTCAAGACTACCAATAATAAGTGGCGCATCAGACACTGTATTGCCACGCAACATATAGCGTAAAGTTGGCCAGTTAGCATAAGTGGCAGCACGACAACGCCAACGGAAAAGTTTTTGGTTGTCTCCTAGCATTGACCAGTGAATATCTTCGCCACGTGGTGCCTCAGTAATCCCTAAAGCAAAACGTCCAGGCGTATAGTTGAAACCTTCTTTTAAGATTTCGCCACTTGGCAAATTATCCACCATGTAATCGATGATATTCATAGATTCAAACACTTCATTAATCCGCACTTTCACACGAGATAACACATCACCATTGGCTTCAGTGAAGAGATTGAAAGGAATATCACCATAGCCGGAGAACGGATGTACTTTACGCACATCGCGAGCAAAGCCAGAACCACGAATCATTGGACCAACCGGACTAAAGTCACGAGCGATATCTTTTGCCAAGACACCGACACCTACCGTACGTTGTTCCATATTCGGTGTATTTAATAAAATATCGGTTAAGGTTTTGAGTTCTTCACGCATTTCGCCGATAAGTTTGATACATTGCTCACGTTGATGTTTCAACATATCGCGACGCACACCACCGATAAGGTTAATACCATAGGTTTTACGTGCACCGGTTAGCACTTCTGCCAAGGTCATGGATTTTTCACGAACGCGGAAGAATTGCATAAAGCCAGTATCAAAGCCGGTAAAATGACTAGATAGGCCTAAATTTAATAAGTGACTGTGTAAACGTTCTACTTCTAATAAAATCGCACGAATCCATTCAGCGCGTTTTGGAATTTGAATCCCTAAAGCGCTTTCCACAGAATTGGCGTAGGCCACACTATGAGTGAAACCACAAATCCCGCACACACGGTCAGCCAGGAAGTTAACTTGGTCGTAATCCATACGGGTTTCCGCCAATTTTTCCATACCACGGTGCACATAGAACAAACGATAGTCCGCATCAATAATATCTTCCCCATCCACGAACAAACGGAAATGTCCAGGTTCGTCAGAGGTGATATGTAACGGACCAAGTGGAACGATACGAGCTTCGCCTTTTTCGTTAATAAATTCGTACGTTTCTGTCGCGGTTGTTGGATCGGGACGTAAACGGTAATCCATGGAGTCTTTACGTAATGGATAAAGATCATCCGGCCAATCATCTGGCAACACTAAGCGGCGTTGGTCTGGTAAACCGACGGCTTTCAAACCATACATGTCAAATAATTCACGCTCGCCCCAAACAGCCGCTTTGACTTTTGGTGTCACAGACGGAAATTCTAAGCTCACAGGATCGACTAAGGCTTTAATGGTGATAAAAGTTTTCACTTCCCCTTCCATGGAAAGTACGTAGTACACTGCATAGTTGCCATGAATTGAACGCTCATCATTCCCGAATACCAAAGGTAACCAACCTTCATGTTGATAATAAAGGTATTCAACAACATCAGGTAACATATTGGTTTTAATGGTAAGCGTAACCTGATTTGGTGTTGACCACTCCTCATCCAAAATGGTATTTGGAAATTTTGCATTGACTGCTTCAATGTAATTTTTGCCAATCATTTTGGCTGGATCGACTGATGTATTTTTAGTTAATTCCATATATTTATCCCTCCTGTCGATCATTGCGCTAAACTTTGCCAAGGTAAAACTAACATTTCACCAAAAGACACTTGTTCAGATCCGAGTACAATTCCGACCGCACTTTTTAATAACTGCAAAATTGGTTCGGCAATATGAATACCCATAATAAACATGAATAACAATAAAATTGCCATCGCCACGAGTGAAACTTTGTTCACATCCCCCACTTCAACATTATCCGGTTGTTTGCCTAATACGGTTTTTAATACCATTAAAGACAATCCAGCTAACACGATAGTAAGTAAAATTAAACAGAACACCATTAACCAAGTTTTACCTGCGTAAATACCGGCAACAGCAATACTGAATTCACTGACGAACACGTTAAACGGTGGAATACCACCTAGTGCTAATGCACCACCGGCAAATAATACCGCTGTCATGGGTGCCACACGCCATAAACCACGAACTTGGTTCATATCACGGGTTTTGTATTTCAATAAAATGTTACCAGAAGCACAGAACAGCAAGGTTTTCGCTAAACTATGGTTGATGGTATGTAATAAACCCGCAAATACCCCGATTGGGCCCCCTAAACCAAATGCAAAACTAATTAACCCCATGTTTTCAATACTGGAGTATGCCAATAACCGTTTGATGTCGAATTGAACGATAATAAACAACGCCGCGACTAATACAGAAAGTAAACCAAATACCAACAACAAAGTTTGAGGGTATGTAGAACCAACTGCTTTAGAAACTAAGATGTAATAACGCAATACCACCAACATGGCACAGTTCAATAATACCGCTGATAAAATCGCACTCACAGGACTTGGAGCCTCACTGTGCGCATCAGATAACCAAGTATGCATTGGAAATAGACCGCACTTAGTACCAAAGCCAACTAAAATGAAGGCAAAAGCGAGATACATAAGCATCGGATTCAAACCTGCTGCCTGTTGATTGATTTCTGTCCAGAAAATGGCTTGGCTAGGATCCGCTAAAAGATTAGTACCATTAGAGAACGTTAAAATCGTGCCATACAATCCGAACGCCACCCCAACGGAACAAATAATGATGTATTTCCATGCAGCTTCAAGAGAAGTTTTTTGTTTGTAAGTTCCAACCAAGAACGCAGAACTTAATGTAGTTGCCTCAATAGCAGCCCACATCAAAATCACATTATTGGTGATCACAGAAATAATCATGGTGAAGAAAAACAAATGCAAAAAGCCGTAGTAATTGCAGTATGTTTTCAAATCGAGATGCCCTTCGCGATATTCCGTACCGATGTAACCGATAGAATAAATACCGGCTAATGTTCCGACAATAGCGATGAGACCTAAGAAAATAGCAGATAGACTGTCGATGTAAACCCAGTTATTTAATGCACTGATTTCCCCCTGAGTTAGCACGCCATTAATAACTTGTAAGGCAAATGCTAACATCAAAATCAAACCTGTAACATGAAGTGCGGTACAAACTGTCCGTGTTTTTGTCACGCCACAAGCGAAACTGGCAAGTGATATTGCTAAAGGTGCGATTAATAACGCGATTATCCATTGTTCATACATAGCGTTACCCCTTCAAACTCATAAGTTGTTTTGCATCTAATGAATGGAATGTACGGTAAATTTTGTTTACCAACACCACCATTATGATGACGGCAAAAATAGCATCTGTGGCAATTCCGATTTCCACTAACTCAGGTGCTTTATTTGCCAATAAGGCTAATGTGAGATGAGAACCGTTTTCCATCAAACAATAACCGAATACTTGTTTTACGATATTGCGTTGGCTAACAATGCATACTAAACCTAATAAGAAGTGACTTAATGACACTGATAATGCCGGTTTAAGATGTGCAACCAACGGTAAATCGATTGGGACAACGACAAAGTAGCACAATGTGACTATTACTGCTGTGATCGGGATCAACCAAGCAACATTTATTCCAGTTGGAGTTTGACTTTCATCAACTTTTTTCATCGCATAGATTAAAATTGCTGGCACCAAAACCACTTTGGTAATAAATGCGCTAATTGACCACATGTAAAGTTCGTGGGCTTGCATTTCATTAGCAAGATAAACAAACAGTAATACCAATACCAATGATTGCAAACTGTAAAATAACGCAGCTTTTTTGGCGGTTCGAACCATAATTACGCAAAGAGAGGTAATAATGAGTAAACACGCAAGTCCATTTATCATTAACATAGATTCCTCCTTAACCTAACCAGCCAAACCTAACCAATATGCGGCGATAAAACTGGACACCACGGACATCACCATTAATACAACTAACACGAAACGCATAGAGAATGGTATAGGTTGTGCATTGGCAACCGCTTCTGATGGTTTACCGATGACACATTGTCCGAATTTATACAACAACCATACGAATGTCGCGGTAGATTCAACTAAAGCAAGCACCATTAACCAAGTAATCCAGCCATATTCATGGCCTAATTCAAATCCGGCCGCAAATAATGGATATTTACTGAAGAATCCGTTAAACGGTGGTACCCCGGCAATCGCTAATGCTGCTACACCAAATCCAGCCCCTACCAATGGCATTGTACGCATAATGCCTTGTAGTAATGGCATAGAACGGGTTCCAGTCGCATAACTTAATGAACCCGCAACCAAGAAGAATAAGCTTTTCGCGAAAGCATGGTTGAAGATGTAGCTAATCGCTGCTACAAAGGCCAATTTAGAGCCCAATGCAGCAAGAGAAATCCCAATGAAGATATAAGAAAGTTGGGTAATGGTTGAATATGCCAATAAACGTTTTAAGTCAGTTTGTGGCAAGTACATTAAGAAGCCGTAAATTAAGGTAATCATCGCCATGATGATGCCGACTTCCCCCACAATATGTGGAATCTCACCAGCAGACATAACAGAACGAGCGAAGATATAGACCCCAACTTTAACCATTGATGCGGCGTGCAAATACGCACTCACCGGTGTTGGTGCTTCCATCGCATTCGGCAACCAAATTTGCATTGGTAATTGTGCTGATTTCCCCCACGCAGCAAACATCACACCGAATAACACGATTGTTTTCGCACTCGGATCTAAATGTTCTAACGCGGTGATAGAGAAAGTACCTGATTGGCTGAATAAATAAGCTGCGGCAATATATAAGCCGATTGCCCCCACGTGGGTGATAATCAAGGCTTTCATTGCGGCTGCTTGAGCTTTTGGTGTTTGGTAATAACTGATTAATGCCCAAGAACATCCCCCAGTAATTTCGAAGAACAATAATTGTCCTGCTAAAGTTGAGGAATACACCAAGCCCGCCATGGCACCGATAAAGATGAGCAAGAATGCATAAAAACGTGGTAACCCATTATGTGGGTGTTCACGGTTTTTATCAGTTAAGTAACCACAAGAATATAAGCAGATTAAGAAACCTAAGGCCACAACGGCAAAGGCAATTAATGTACTGACTGCATCAAGCGTTACACCAAAGATCGCGGTTTTATCAAAAGCGACGATGTCATAAGTGACGCTTTGATGACCATCGGCAAACCATTGTCCTGCGACTAACAAGGTGCCCAGCGTAGCAAGCGCAGCAAATACGGTGGCAATTTGAGCAAAATGTTTTTTGTTCAAACCGACAATAAACGCCCCTACGAAAGGTAAAATGATTGTAATCAGAGCTAAACGTTCCATATTTGTCCTCCTTACAACCCAGTGAAGTAAAATACAAACGCCAACACAGAAATGCCGAAGCCGACCACGGTTAAACGTCCTGTTAACATAAAGCGGGTACGAGAAAGTGTGTTTTCAAAGACACAAGCCAATACGAACACCACTAATAATTTCACGAAGAATAAAATGCCACCTAAAATGACCGCACTTAAGCTCATCTCTGTCGGGATACCGAAAGGAAGCAACACGCTCACAAAGATAGATGCCACAACCATAGATTTTAAACTTAAGCCGACTTTTAATAAGGCAAGTGCCGGACCAGAGTATTCAGTCAATGGACCTTCTTGTAACTCTTGTTCCGCTTCCGCCAAATCAAATGGAATTTTACCCATTTCAATAAATACGGCGAAGAATGCTGCAGCGATAGCAATCACTGTCGCAATTGGATATTGCCAAGTGTTATCGGAAAGTGCATTACCGATAACCGCAAAATTGGTTGAACCGGCAATTAACGCAATGACAAGGAATGCCAACATGAGAATTGGCTCTACCAAGACACCTAATGTGACTTCACGACTTGCCCCTAAACTTGAGAATGTGCTGTTTGAATCCAAACCCGCAATTGAAAAGAAGAAACGGAACAAGGCGAATAAGTAAATCACGGTGATTAAATCACTGCCAGCGCCAAATGGTGCAACACGAGTAAATAAAGGCAAACTCATAGCGACCACCATCACGGTACTAATTAACACATAAGGCATCGCTTTAGAAACCCAACCCGCATTGTCAGGCCAAATGTTTTGACGTTTCATTAATTTCGCAATATCGCGATAATCTTGTAACACGCCAGGACCACGACGAGATTGAATACGAGCGCGGATCATACGTGAAATACCGGAAAATAACGGTGCAAGGGCAAGCAAAATCAAGGCTTGCACAATGGCAAAAACAAACATTCCGGCAGATGTTGCAATTTCTGAAGGTAACGTAATCATCTTCAACCTCCTACATCAACGCAATGGAAAGTAGTATTGCCACCAAGGCAATCACGAAGTACACGCAGTACACACGGAAGTCACCTTGTTGCAACCATTGGATTTTTGTTCCTAACCACGGAATAAAACGAGCGATAGGCATCGTCATTTTTTCTTCCCAGAAAGGTTCAGCTTTTGTTGCGCCTTTAATTACCGCTTGGATGCCTTTATCACCTAAAGGTGCTGGATCCAACACTTCACGCAAGGTATAAAGCGATTTGAAAATCGTACGTAACGGACGAGTGAAACTACCTGCAGAGGCAGACATATCTTGTTCATAAGCATAACCACAAGCCCATGGATTGCCTTTTGCACGATCGGATAAACGTTGATTTTTGGTGAACGCATAGAAACTAAATGGCAAGAAGAAAAATGCCAATAACATGATAGTCACCATTGGTGTTGAAAGTGCAGTATGCGGTTCAGCTTGTGCGACCACTACTCCATTTTGAGCCAACATTAGTGGTTCGCTATGAGCAAGTGCGGTCGAAATTTTCGCAATTATTGGGGTCACTACTGATGCGCCCACACCTAACAACACACAGCATAACGCTAATACTGCCATGGCAATCACCATTGGTTTTGGTACTTCGCGTGCATTAGCTGCTTTTTCACTACGTGGTGCACCACCGAAGCTGATACCGTACACTTTCACGAAACAAAGTGCCGCTAACGCACCTGTTAATGCCAACATAATGATGGCAATTGGACCTGCAAGTTTTAATACGAAATCATCACTTTGGCTTAAGGTGAATAAAGATTGATAAGTAAACCATTCACTGACAAAACCGTTAAACGGTGGCAATGCAGAGATCGCCATGGTACCAATTAAGAAACAGAATGCAGTGTAAGGCATAAGTTTGCCTAAGCCGCCCATTAAGTCCATGTCTTTAGTATGCAAGCGATACATTACTGAACCTGCACCTAAGAATAACAAGCCTTTGAATACAGCATGGTTAAGTAAGTGGTATAAACCACCAAGTAAGCCTACGGTTGCCAACACTGGATGATGTGTCGCGATACCAATCATACCGACGCCCACCCCCATCATAATGATACCGATATTTTCTACCGTGTGATAAGCCAAGAGTTTTTTGATGTCATGTTCTGCCAAGGCATAAAGTACGCCGAGTACGGAGGATACTGCGCCAAAACCAAGTACGATAACGCCATACCAAACATTGGTAGAACCGAGAAGATCCACGCCGACTTTGATGATCCCAAAGATACCGATTTTAACCATCACACCAGACATCATCGCTGATGCATGAGAAGGTGCAGCCGGGTGAGCTTTCGGTAACCAGCTGTGTAATGGAATCATCCCTGCTTTGGCGCCAAAACCTAAAAATGCCAAAATAAAGGCAGTAAAGGCAAGCGGTGCTGGCAAAGTGGTTTGACGGAATGCACTAAATTCAAAACTACCGGCATAGCAGTAGAAAATGAAGAAGGCGATCATAATTAATACCGAACCGGCATGCGCAATAAAGAAATAAAGCAAGCCTGCATTTACGGCATTGTCATCTTGTTCGGTAAGGACTAAGAAATAAGATGCCAATGACATCATTTCAAAGAATACAAGGAAGTAGAACGCATTATCGCTGGTCACTAACGCAACCATGGAAGCGATAAATAAATTCATGAAGAAACCCATAGAACCTGCGCCTTTACCTTTGTATTCTTTCACATAAGAGAAAGAATAAAGTGCAGTCACAATCACTAATAAAGAAATGACACACACCATAAACGCAGCCAATCCATCAATACGGATGGAGAACGAGGCAAATTCAAATGGGGTTTTGAAAACATCAACGACTGTGTCGCTGCTGATCAGAACGGGGATGCAGGCAACAATACCTAACACTCCAGCAAGTACACCGGTCACGCCGGATATATTGATTGAAAGTTGTTCGTTTCGTCTCACTGCGAGCGAAATAAACGCACCTACGACATAAATCAACAGGGTCGTGATGAGTAAATTGATAGGTAAACTCATAATATCACTCCATTGATTACAAGTTAAAACACACTAATTATCTTGGGATCGCAGGCGAAGAAACCATTGCCATTTCACGTTTTCTTTCGTTAGCCTGCTTGATACTCTCATCACTAATAATAAATAAGGTTTTGGTCGGACAGGTTTGTACACAAGCCGGACCATCTTCACGGAAATAGCAAAGATCGCATTTCACCGCAATGGCTTTCACGCCAGGTTGCCATGCCAGCATATTGTGTAAATCCGTATTATCTGGTGCAGTACGAATATCTCGTTTTACCGCATCAGTGAAGGAGAATCCTTCATAATAGGTTGGTGCGTCAATCGGTGCAGAACCATGTTGGGTAATTGCACCGAATGGACAAGCAATACCACAAAGTTTACAACCGATACAGAGACTTTCGTTAAGTTGAATGGTGTCATTAATATGTGTAATTGCGTGCACCGGACACACGGTAGCACATGGCGAATCATCACAATGACGACAGAGAATTGGCACGGTTACATCATCATTACGCATGACTTGTAAGCGTGGAAAAGATTGTAATCCGAAAGCTTTATGCACTTCGCTACAAGCGGCCATACAGGTGTTGCATCCAATGCAATCCTTCGGATCACCGATTACAAAACGATTCATACATTCCCCTCCTTGTATGTAAATAACGTTTCTACAATAACCACTCTAGTAGTAAGGATACTCCTGTCGAAAAGTAAAGCTCAAGAAGTAATTCAAAAATTTGTGATTAAGATCAAAAGATTTTGATTGTTTTTCTACTGCTGTGATGCACCTGTTAAATAACCGTGAAACATAATAATTTTATGTTAAAAATGTGAACAAATTTTCAACAAATAGACATCACCTTATTTGAAATATCGCTATACAAATTTAAATGGTTACGTGATAAAATTTCCCTTTCGCAGTATGTTTATTGGCACACAATAAACAATTCATCTCATAAACATTCTAACTAAGGACAGATTATGTGTTTAGGCATTCCGGGACAGATCATTCAAGTAGCTGACAGCGCATTACAGCTTGCTGTAGTCGATGTGTGCGGAGTTAAAAGAGAGGTTAATATTTCATTAATTTGTCAGGATGACCCCAAACCTCTCGTCGGTAAATGGGTACTCGTACATGTGGGTTTTGCCATGACAATTATCGATGAAGAAGAGGCCAAACAAACGCAAGAAGCTTTAATTGCCATGAGTCAGCTAGAACACGAAGTCGGCGATTTTCTTGGCTTAAATCAAAAATAAACAGGACTGCGTTATGCAAGGGATCGAATTACGCATAAAAGGAAAGGTTCAGGGCGTGGGATTTCGCCCTTTTGTCTGGCTGCTAGCAAATCAATATAAGTTAAACGGAGATGTCAATAATGATGGACAAGGCGTATTAGTTCGTTTTGTCTCTCCACCAGCAGATGCACTCGAACAATTTTTGTCCGACCTACAAAACAAACTCCCACCGCTAGCGCAAATTACTGATATTACTCAGCGCACCATAGATTGGCCTGAAGCAGCCACAGTAACAAGCTTTACTATCCGGGAAAGCGAAAACAATCAAATGGACACGCAAATTATTCCCGATGCAGCAACCTGTCCACATTGTTTAGCTGACTTATTCGATCCGAACAATCGACGTTACCACTACCCCTTTACCAATTGTACCCACTGCGGTCCACGTTTTACCATCATCAAGGCAATTCCTTACGACCGAAAAAACACGGCGATGGCTTCTTTTCCGCTTTGTCCACAATGTGAAAAAGAATACAAAGATCCCGCCGATCGTCGTTTTCATGCTCAACCCAATGCTTGTTCTGTTTGTGGCCCCCATATCTGGTTACAAGATCGAGAAGAGACACTCGCTACTCATGAAACCGCACTAAAACAGACCGCACTTTTATTGCAACAAGGTTACATCGTCGCGGTTAAAGGCTTAGGCGGTTTTCATCTGGCCTGTGATGCGAATAATCAAAAGACGGTTGATTTATTACGTCAACGGAAACATCGTCCCACAAAACCATTAGCCATTATGGTGCCTGATCTGCAGTTTTTACAGAATTTGAGTTCTCAAGAAACAGAATTGCTAACCAGCAGTGCAGCTCCGATTGTACTGCTAGCAAAACATAAAGTACCCAATATTGCTGATAATATTGCGCCTAACTTGCAAGAAATCGGCGTCATGCTTCCAAGTAATCCACTACAACATTTGTTGTTACGTGAGGTTAATCGTCCGCTCGTGATGACCTCTGCGAATGCCAGTGGGCAACCTCCTGTATTGAAAAATGAACATGCGGTGGAACAATTGGCTGATTTAGCGGATTTCTATCTTTGTCACAATCGCGATATTCTACAACGTGCCGATGATAGTCTTGTTCGCGTTGCCTTCGATGGATTAGAAACATTGCGCCGTGCTCGTGGCTATGTACCTGATGAAATACCGCTTGAAACACAAAGTCCGAAAAATGTGTTAGCGTTGGGTTCTGATCTGAAAAATACCTTCTGCTTACTACGTCACAATAAAGCCGTACTAAGCCAACATATTGGTGATACGGCAAATGAACAAGTACGGTCACAATTAAGTGAAAACCTTGCATTATTTCAGCAGATTTACCAATTTAAACCAGACATCATCGCGGTGGATGCTCACCCTGGCTATTTTTCATCTTCTATCGGGAAACAACTTGCTGAACAGCAACAAATCACACCCATCGAAGTACTGCATCACCATGCTCATATTGTCAGCGTCATGGCTGAACACCATTGCAATGAACCTGTAATCGGTCTTGCACTTGACGGTATCGGCATGGGCGAAAATGGACAACTTTGGGGTGGCGAATGCCTACTTGTTGATTATCAACATAGTCAATATTTAGGTGGTCTGCCTGCTGTGGCTCTGCCAGGTGGCGATCTTGCGGCTAAACAACCTTGGCGTAACTGGCTGGCTCACCTGCATCAGTTTGTGCCACAGTGGCAAGAAATTCTCACTAAAACCTGTACAGAACCAAATTGGCAAATATTAATCAACGCCATTGAGCGCGGACTCAATTGCCCATCTATATCATCTGCGGGTCGCTTATTTGATGCAGTAGCTTATGCTCTCGGTATTGCTCCAACCATTGTTTCTTGGGAGGGCGAAGCGGCCTGTCATTTAGAAGCACTGGCAAATATCTCATCTTTGGCGACACAAACACAAAGTGCGGTCAATATTCCAGTAAAAATGCCACTTATCGGCAATAAACTGGATTTGGCTTATTTCTGGCAAAGTTGGTTGAATTACCAGGCGCCTGTCGCAGATAAAGCCTTCGCCTTTCACTATGCTCTCGCCCAAGGGTTTGCTGAACTTGCGACAAACCAAGCACGCAAATACCAATGCCGTACTATCGTACTATCTGGCGGTGTGATGCATAACCAACTACTACGTCGCTTATTAAAAGAACATCTGAGCGAATTCCATGTACTAAGTGCGCATAAACTACCGATGGGTGATGGCGGACTCAGTTTAGGTCAGGCGGTTATTGCCATGCATAGAAACTGATAATCCTTAATATTAAATATAAGAAAAAGAGTTAATCGGAAAATAACGATTAACTCTTTTGTTTTTGTATTTATTTTTTATCTTTTATAACGGAATACTGGAAAAGAAAACCAATAGTAACGGTGGCAGAATATTCGTCACAAAGCCAAATGAAATCGCAATTGGCGTGACTTCAATACCTCCCGCTTTTTGAATAATTGGCAAAGTGCAATCTATTGCTGTCGCACCCGTAATCCCAATTGCAGTCGAACGAAAATGACGCATAAATAATGGGATTACAAATAAACTGACAATTTCACGGGATAAATCATTAAAAAAGGCAATACTACCCTGTACTGGTCCCCATGCATTGGTCAATACCACACTAGATAACGAATACCACCCCATTCCAGAGGCAAACGCCAATCCTTGCGTAATTGGCATAGCCAAAACGAAAGCAGCAATGATACCGCCTAGTAATGAAGTAAAAGTAAACACCATCCCTGTTTGGAAACCTCGTTTATTGAAAAGGGCCTCTTTTAAGGAAATGCCGTTATTTCTTAGCTGAATCCCTACAAAGAAAATCAGTACGATCAATACATACAGATTAATACCTGTAGGCAACATGAGATAGGATTTAAATAAGAAACCACAAAGGGTGCCAATCACCACTGTACCGGAAAGTTTGAGCGAGTCAATTAAGGAGTGCCAGCGAGAATCAATTTTACCTTGTGATCTAAGTGGCTCAGCCGGGTTAAAGCGGTCATAAAGCATCAAACCAATCAGATTGGATCCCAAAATGATCGCAGATAGTGTTACCGCAGTTGTGCCAATAATCGGCAATTTATGCTCTAAATCATCTAACTGGCCGAGTAAATAGCCCATTAAGAAAAGAATGATGTAAAGCAAAAACATTACGATATGATTAATTTTTGCAATATAGGATTTATTATTGACCTTTAATAAATAACCTAACACCATTGGTATTAAGACAATTAATAAGCCATTTATCATATCCTGCATCATACTTCTCCTTTCTTATTCCATTGAAGCTAGCATACCCCTTTTCGTCCTCTTTTTCAAAGCGCATAAAAAAAGTGCGGTCAAATCAACCGCACTTTTAATCATCTGAAAATTAAACTGATTAGCCATTTACTTGGCGACGTGCTAATACAGCATCAGATAACTGTTTTAACACGATTTCTGTATCTTCCCAACCAATACAAGCATCAGTGATACTTTGTCCGTAAGTCTGCGCTTTACCATCGACTAAATCTTGACGCCCTTCAACGATATGACTTTCTACCATGACACCAAAGATCTGCTTTGAACCACCTGAAATTTGCTGACAAACATCTTCACAAACTTCCATTTGTTTTTTGAATTGTTTGCTACTATTTGCATGGCTGAAATCAACCATTACATGTGGAATACGACCTGATTTTTCGATCTCTGCACACACTTTTACAATGTCTTCAGCCTTATAGTTAGGGCCTTTATCGCCACCACGTAAAATAATATGGCAGTCTTCGTTTCCTTTTGTAGAAACAATAGCAGAATGACCAAATTTTGTTACGGATAAGAAATAATGGGAAGCTTCTGCTGCACCCATTGCATCTAGAGCCACTTTTACGCCACCATTTGTGCCATTTTTAAATCCTACCGCACAAGATAAACCTGAAGCTAATTCACGGTGAACTTGAGATTCAGTTGTTCTCGCACCAATTGCGCCCCAGCTCATAAAATCTGCCACATATTGTGGTGTGATCATATCTAAGAACTCACCGGCTGATGGCACACCTAAGTTATTAATATCAGATAATAATTTACGCGCAATACGTAAACCATCATTTAAACGATACGTATCATTTAAATAAGGATCGTTAATTAAGCCTTTCCAACCCACTGTTGTACGCGGTTTTTCAAAGTAAACGCGCATCACCACTTCGAGTGTATCTTTATATTTATCACGTAATACTTTTAAACGTTTAGCGTAATCTAATGCAGCTTTAGGATCATGTATAGAACAAGGACCAATTACCACAAGTAAACGGTCGTCTTTTCCATGAATAATATTGTGGGCATGTAAACGGGTTTCACGAACTAACTCAGCTGCTTCTTCACTTGCAGGAAATTTTTCTAATAAAGCAATGGGAGGCAATACCTGATCCACTTTTTCAATTCGGGTATCGTCATTTGCAACTTTTATTTCGATATCTTCTTTCTTCGTCGCCATATGTCACTCTCTAAATCTTAAATGTTGTGCTTAAAATCTAATGGCGTTACTCTACACCTATTTTTTGTACTAGTAAACTAGTTCAATTGAAATCATGCGCTAATTTTATACAACTGCATAAAACTTGTACTCGTTAAGCAATCCAAGTAGGTCGTTATTAAACTACCTTTCACTTTATCTGGCAAGGATTTTGGCGTAAAAATAGGTTGTACCAGCGCTATTTAAGCAGAATGATTTTTTATCCTTCAAATTGACAAGTAGGTTTAGATAAATGCGGGCAAAAAGAACAATTTCAATTCTAACCGCACTTTTTTAAATATTTTTTTAAACTCCCTTGTTTTTACTGAACATTTCCCCCATTTCTTTGTCTGAATGAACACTTATTCAGTCATTTATTTTTACTTGGAGAACTCTATGAAGAAAAGAAATTTTGTATTAACCGGCATCGCATTAGGTTTAAGCGTATTTGCGACCTCTTTATCCGCTCAAGCGGCTATTCCAAATGAAATCGTGGAACAAGGCAGCCTTGCGCCAATGTTAGAAAAAGCGCAAGCAGCTGTTGTGACGCTTTCAGTTGAAGGCAAAGCAAAAGCAAACAGCCGTTCAGCATTACCTGATGATATTCCGGAAGAATTTAAATTTTTCTTTGGTGATCAATTTGGCGAACAATTTGGTGGAAACCGTGGCTCATCACGCAACTTCCGAGGTTTAGGTTCTGGCGTTATCATCAATGCAGATAAAGGCTATGTTTTAACGAACAATCACGTGGTAGATGGTGCGGATAAAATTACCGTAAAATTACAAGACGGACGTGAATTCAACGCAAAACTCGTTGGAAAAGACGAACAATCTGATATCGCTTTAGTACAAATCGAAAAACCAACCAATCTTACTGCTATCAAAATGGCTGACTCCGATAAATTACGTGTCGGTGACTTTACCGTTGCTATCGGTAACCCATTTGGTTTAGGTCAAACTGTAACCTCTGGTATCGTTTCTGCACTTGGTCGCTCTACTGGTTCAGATAGCGGTGCGTATGAAAACTATATCCAAACTGATGCTGCGGTAAACCGTGGTAACTCTGGTGGTGCATTATTGAATTTACAAGGTGAATTAATTGGTATTAATACGGCTATTATTTCTCCAAGTGGTGGTAATGCAGGGATTGCCTTTGCAATTCCAAGCAACCAAGCCAATAATCTCGTTCAACAAATCTTAGAATTTGGTGAAGTACGCCGTGGTTTACTCGGTATTAAAGGTGGCGAATTAAATGCAGATTTAGCGAAAGCCTTTAATGTCAGTGCGCAACAAGGTGCATTTGTGAGTGAAGTCATTCCAAATTCTGCTGCCGAAAAAGCAGGCTTAAAAGCAGGTGATGTAATTACCGCAATGAATGGTCAAAAAATCTCAAGCTTTGCCGAAATGCGAGCTAAAATCGCAACTTCTGGTGCGGGCAAAGAAATTGAACTTACTTATTTACGTGATGGTAAATCTGAAAACGTAAAAGTGACCTTACAAGCAGACGATGGCATTCAAACTGCGAGCAAAACGGAACTTCCAGCATTAGATGGTGCAACCTTAAGCAACTATGATGCAAAAGGCGTTAAAGGTGTGGAGATTAGCAAAGTACAACCAAATTCAATGGCGGCACAACGCGGTTTAAAATCAGGTGATATCATCATCGGCATCAACCGTCAGCCAATTGAAAGTACGCAAGACTTACGCAAAGCGCTAGATGAAAAACCATCTGCCGTTGCACTCAATATCTTACGTGGCAAAAATAACTTCTACTTATTAGTGCAATAAAATAAAAAAGAGCGGTCAATCTGGCCGCTCTTTTTCTTTATTCCGATATCATAAACTGCTCTCTCAGCTGATGAAGTTGATCGCGTACTGCGGCGGCTTTTTCAAATTCGAGATCTTGAGCAAATTTATACATTTGTTGTTCCAATTTCTTAATTTGTTGTTGGAATTCTTTCGCGGATTTAGGTGCATTGTAAAGTGCGGTCGGTTCAGCCGCCGTTTTACCACGCTGTTTCGATTTGGCTTTTTGATTTGCACCTTGGCCAATATCTAACAACTCACCCACTTTCTTATTCAATGCCTGTGGAACAATGCCGTGCTCCTCATTATATTTCATTTGTTTTTCACGGCGGCGATTCGTTTCGGTAATGGCTTTTTCCATAGATTTAGTGATGCGATCAGCATACAAAATCGCTTTACCATTCAAGTTTCTAGCTGCACGACCGATGGTTTGAATTAAGGAACGCTCAGAACGTAAGAAACCTTCTTTATCGGCATCTAAAATCGCTACAAGAGAAACTTCTGGAATATCCAAGCCCTCACGTAACAAGTTGATACCAACCAACACATCGAATTCACCTAAACGTAAATCACGAATAATCTCTACACGCTCAACAGTATCAATATCTGAATGCAAATAACGCACACGAATACCATGTTCGTCTAAGTAATCCGTTAAATCTTCCGCCATTTTCTTCGTCAGCGTCGTCACTAAAACACGCTCATTTTTATCCGCTCTTTGACGCGCTTCGGAGAGCAAATCATCCACTTGAATAGATACTGGACGAATTTCAATTTGCGGATCGAGTAAGCCCGTTGGACGTACAACCTGATCGACAATTTCAGTACCCGATTTTTCCAACTCATAAGGGCCAGGTGTCGCAGAAACGTAAATCGTCTGCGGCGCTAAACGTTCAAACTCTTCAAAGCGTAATGGACGATTATCCAATGCAGAAGGCAAACGGAAGCCATATTCCACCAAGGTTTCTTTACGTGAACGGTCACCACGATACATCCCACCAATTTGCGGAACAGTCACGTGTGATTCATCAATAATCAAAATCGCATCAGACGGCATATAATCAAATAATGTCGGAGGCGGTTCCCCCTCATTTCTGCCTGAAAGATAGCGTGAATAGTTTTCGATTCCCGAGCAATAGCCTAACTCATTCATCATTTCAATATCAAATTGCGTGCGCTGAGTAATACGCTGCTCTTCCAGTAATTTATGTTCCTTGATGAAATATTCACGGCGTTGTACCAGCTCCGCTTTGATTTTCTCAATGGCATCTAAAATACGCTCTCTTGGCGTCACATAGTGAGTTTTCGGATACACCGTAAAACGCGGAACAGCGCCAAAACTTGTACCCGTTAAAGGATCAAATAAACTTAAACGTTCAATTTCATCATCAAATAATTCAATTCGTACTGCACGATCGTCAGATTCTGCAGGGAAAATATCAATTACTTCGCCGCGCACCCGGAATGTACCACGCTGAAAAGCTTGATCGTTTCTTGTATATTGTAATTCCGCCAACTTCGCTAAAATCTGACGTTGATCGATAATGGCACCTTGCTGTAAATGCAACATCATCTGCAAATAGCTATCCGGATCACCCAAACCATAAATCGCGGATACAGACGCCACTACAATAGTATCTCGACGCTCTAAGAACGACTTCGTGGCAGAAAGACGCATCTGTTCAATCTGATCATTAATAGAAGCATCTTTCTCGATAAAGGTATCACTACTCGGTACATAAGCTTCTGGCTGATAATAATCATAGTATGAAACGAAATATTCCACCGCGTTTTCAGGAAAGAACGCCTTCATTTCCGCATAAAGCTGAGCGGCAAGGGTTTTATTTGGGGCAAGTAACATCGCCGGACGGTTTAATGTCGCAATGACATTCGCAATCGTAAAGGTTTTGCCTGACCCCGTTACCCCGAGAAGTGTTTGATGGGCCAAACCATCCTCTAAATTTTCGACTAATTTTTCGATTGCTTGGGGCTGATCGCCTGAAGGTTTAAAATCGGAATGAAGGATAAAAGGCTTAGTATTAATTTTCTCTGCCATAAGTTCGGTCAATTTTTTAGGTATTTTAGAAATGGAGCTATTTTAGCACATTTATTGCTCCAAATTGAGTGATAAAAATCCAAGTTTTACACACACTTAGGCGTGTCAAGTCTGAAACACTTCAAAATTGAAAAATATTTTATTTTTTTTGCTGGACTTTATGCAACATATTGATATTTAAAAGAATATTCACTTATGGCTAATAGATGAACAATTTAAGGAAAAGCCAGTCTGCACCAGTGGTTGACCATTTTAAACAAAAACAATCCACAAAGTTATCCACAGGCTTTGTGGATAGAAAAAAGTGCAAAATTTTTTATGATTTTTTTCATTTTTGGTATTGACAAGAAGTGGTCCGATCATTAAAATGCGCGCCTATTCTTTGTGATACCAAATTTATTCCTCCTTAGTTCAGTCGGTAGAACGGTGGACTGTTAATCCATATGTCGCAGGTTCGAGTCCCGCAGGAGGAGCCAAATTTCTCTTTTGGTTTAGCTTTCGTTTGTCTCCTTTTACGAATCCTAAATTTGTAGCCAAAAGAATTTAAGCCCATCGTGTTGATGGGCTTTATTTTTATCTAATCTATGCTGATTTAATGAATTATCAGGCTAATTTAACGATGAACGATCATCCATTAAGTTATCACATTCCCAGCCAATATAGTCGCCTGAAAACTCCATAGCGAGTTTTTCAAAGCGCTCTACCCACTCGAAGATCTCATTACTGTCTAATGAAAGCTCTTGCTCCAATTTCACCATGAAATAAGGCTGTTCATCTTCTTCCGTCTGGATGGCTTGGCTTGAATATTTCAGCGTACTAAAAGACACTTTTCCAAGCGTTAGTTCATCCATAAAGGGAAACATTTTTTCTTCTTCATCAAAATGGAAAGTATGCTCAATCAAATAAGTATCACTTAAATTACGCCCTTTGCTGTTCAGCATACTCAAAATCTCTTCCGTCGCATTTAATTTCATTTCCAATGGAGAAGCCAATAAGAAATCGAAATAGGTATCCCAATTGGGATCATCCTGCACATTGATTTCTGAGACAAAATCAAGCTGTTGAAGGGTTTCTTTAAGCAAAGCATCGTGTTCACAATAAAAATGCATTTTTGCCTGATGGTTGCAAATAAAGTGCCCAGCAAAGAAAACATTCGGAAGTGCGGTCAATTGTGCAAGAATTTTAAAAAGACGGTTAATCAATTTTTCATATTCGTCTTCATTCGGCAAACCGTCCTCATCTCCCTGATAAGGCACGGTAAATTGCACAACTTTACTAAGATGTTTACCATGATAAACATCTAAATCTTCAATATTTGCGGTAAACACGGCAGGCATGCCATTCACTTGGGAACGGTAATTCTGCCAATTTGCCATATCCATGTTGCTTTCCTATTTAAACTCAGCCCAAATTGGTGCGTGATCAGACGGTTTTTCCATTGCACGAATATCTAATGCAATGCCGACATCAACGCAACGCTCTGCTAATTGACGATTCACTAGAATATGATCGATACGTAATCCACGATTATCATCGAAACCTTTTGAGCGATAATCAAACCACGAAAACTTGTCATTGACTGTTGGGTTTAATTTACGGAACGTATCTTCCAACCCATAATCGTATAAGCGTTGATACCATTCGCGCTCTTCGGGTAAAAATGAACATTTGCCAGTACGCAACCAACGTTTGCGGTTTTCATCGCCGATACCAATATCTAAATCACTTGGACTGATATTCATATCGCCCATAATTAAAATCGGATTGACTTTATCGTGATCTTGCTCTAAATAACGTTGAAGATCCGCATAAAATTTTTCTTTTGCCGGAAACTTCGTTTCATGAGCACGGCTTTCCCCTTGTGGAAAATAGCCATTAATTACCGTTAACAAACCAAATGGGGTTTCTAAATCTGCCATAATAATGCGTTTTTGCGCATCTTCATTATCGGTTGGAAAACCACGACGCACCGCTTTTGGTTCTTGTTTGGTTAACAGTGCAACACCGTAATGCCCTTTTTGCCCGTGATGAAAAACGTGATAGCCCAGATTGTCTGTAATTGCATAAGGAAAATCCTCATCTGCCACTTTGATTTCTTGTAAACCAATCACATCCGGTTGGTATTTTTCAACAATTGCTTCAAGTTGATGAGGGCGAGCTCGTAACCCATTAATATTAAAAGAGATAAATTTCATTTTTGTTCCTAATGTGAAAAATTGGGTCTATTATACAAAATAATTGAAATCTTAACCGCACTTTTCCTCTTGTAACAGAAGAAGTGACGCCTATTAATATGATTACTCTTCAGTTTTAATCAAATGAATTTTTCTCCTTCTTTCTCATTAAAATTTTTCCTAAAAACGCACTTTATAAATAAAACTAAGTTGCTTATACTGGCGGCGCTTTTATTACTTTACTCGGATCATTTTATGAATATTTATACTTACTTGTGTTTTCTCACCACAATAGCCATTCTTATCAGTTTTATCACACGCAAACTGAATGATAATATCCAATATACGATCGCTATCACAGCCACTTCCATGGCGGGATCATTATTTCTAGTTTTGCTGGGTTATTTCAACTGGTTTAATTTAGATGATATTGCAACACGTGTTATTGAACGTATTGATTTTAAAGATTTCTTATTAAATGGAATTTTAGGTTTTTTGCTCTTTGCTGGCGCCTTGGGCATTAAACTCCCTGTATTGAACAATCAAAAATGGGAAATTACCACTTTCGCTCTGTTCTCAACGCTTGCCTCCACCTTTTTTATTGGTTTTCTACTTTATGGTATTGCATTACTTTTCGGCTGGCATATTGATTTAATTTACTGCATCTTATTTGGTGCACTGATATCGCCTGATGACCCTATTGCCGTACTTGCCATTATCAAAAACTTAAAAGCCCCAAAACGCTTATCCATGCAGGTGGAAGGCGAATCACTTTTTAATGATGGGATTGGCTTGGTAATTTTCACTACGGTTTTTGCCGTCGCATTTGGCGGTCATGAACCGACAGCAAGCGGTATTCTTCATTTATTTTTTAAAGAAGCTTTAGGCGGGATTGCATTTGGATTGATTTTAGGCCTATTCGCCCATTATTTGATTTCAGCTACAGATGATGGTTCGCTAGAAATTCTCTTAACCTTAATCGTACCAACCGCGGGCTTTATGCTTGCTAATCTCTTGCACGTCTCAGGTGCATTAGCGATGGTTGTTGCAGGGATTTTAATCGGGAACTGGACTAGGTACACTGGTTTTTCTAAACAAAGCCAACGTTATTTGGATCACTTTTGGGAAATGATCGATCACTTCCTCAACTCATTACTCTTCATTTTGATTGGTTTAGCAATTTTATTGATTCATGTGTCTTGGCAAGGGTTAATTTTAATTTTCCTTGCTATTCCGGTTTGCTTAATCTGTCGCTATGCAAGTGTCTGGTTACCATTCCAAGTCATGAAACGTTATCGTAAATACAATCCTTACACCATGAAAGTACTTACTTGGGGCGCATTACGAGGGGGATTAGCGCTCGCTATGGCGCTTTCTATTCCAAGTGGTCAATTTTATATTGAAGGATTAGAAATGGATGTTCGCGATCTTATTTTAGGTATGACGTATGCGGTAGTGGCATTCTCCATTCTCGTACAAGGTATGACAATTGAGACCTTAATTCGTAAATCAAAAGAAGCCACCATGCGTGAACGTGGCTATACGGGTATCGGATTAGCGAAATAAACGTTATTGATTATTTCTTTGGCTCAGCATTTGCTGAGCCAAATTTTTGAATCTGAGATTGAACGTTCTCACGATGCCACCACTCTCCTTCTTTCGGAGGGGTAAACACATCAAATGCTTTACCTTTAAATTCAAATTGCAATCTTGCAGCATGTAAATAAGTGCGGTCAATTTTTTCAGTGTTTTTACCATAAAGCGCATCGCCTAAAATGGGGCTACCTAAGCTTTTCATCGCTACACGCAATTGATGGGTTTTACCTGTTTGCGGCTTTAAAATAAATAATCGTAAATTAGGCTCACAACTTACACTTTCAAAACGCGTAATCGCGGGATTTTCTTTCGATTGGCAAAGTTTCCAGGCACCGTTTCTGGCCTTTTGCATATCCCCGACAAGCAATCCTTGTTTCTTTTTGGGTTTCTGATTGCTGAGTGCAAGATAAGTCTTTTGGATATGATGTTCGGAAAAAAGTCGGAAAAATTCAGCCACACTTTCAGCATTCAATGCCAAGATGAGTAAACCAGATGTCACTTTATCTAACCGATGAACAAGCCAGACTTGTGGCACGCCAAGCTGCTCAGCAAGCAAAGTGGTTAAACCAATTTCGCTTTGATCTTTATGCACGCTCAGTCCACAAGGCTTGTAAATAATGATAAAATCATCGGTCTGATAAATAATGTCTAGTTTCATAAGTGCGGTCAAAAATTAATGAATTTTGAACATATTATACTGGTTTATATTATTCCCGTGTTAATTTGGGTGGCAGTTATTTCTGTCACCTTGCGTTTGCTCGTCAAAAAACAAGCGGTCTCAGCCACGTTATCATGGCTGATGATTATTTACCTCGTGCCGCTGATTGGCGTCATTGCCTATTTGATTTTTGGTGAAGTGAAACTCGGTGCTCGCCGTGCCAAAGCATTTCAGTTGTTAAAACCTAAATACATCAAATGGCTTAACTTGCTTTCAGAGCAAAAAGATGTGGTCACTCATTCTAAAGATCCACGTTATCGAGCTTTATTTAAATTAGTCTACCAACGCTTAGGCATTCCGAATATTCGAGGTAATGAATTGCATATTCTCGATACACCGGAAAGCATTATTCGAAGTATCATCGGTGATATTCAACAAGCTCGCCATTCTATTAATATGGTCTTTTATATTTGGAGTAATGATGGATTAATTAATGAGGTTAAACAAGCGTTAGAAGAAGCTGTGCAACGTGGCGTAAAAGTTTGCCTTTTACTGGATTCTGTTGGCAGTAAAGCCTTTCTTAAAAGTGCTATTTGTAAAGAAATGCGAGCGAAAGGCATTGAAATTACAGAAGCGTTACACGTAAACTTGTTCCGAATGTTCTTCAACCGAATTGATTTACGCCAACACCGTAAAATTATCGTTATTGATAATCAAATTTCCTATACAGGCAGTATGAATATGGTGGATCCCAATTACTTCAAACAAGAAAGTAATGTGGGCAATTGGGTAGATGTTATGGTGCGAATTAACGGCCCTGTTTCGCCTATTTTGAACAGCTTACATGCCTGGGATTGGGAAATTGAAACCATGGAAGAATTACCGCTTTTATTGCCAAATTGTCCACTTGTGGAAATTGACGATAACGACACTCATTCTGTGCAAGTTATTGCGAGCGGTCCAGCGTTCCCTGATGATTTAATT
>JAGZOA010000001.1:0-240250 GCA_018363335.1 Parahaemophilus parainfluenzae
AGTAGAAGCGGATAAATCTGCGAAGTCTTCAGCAAGCTCTGCAGTAGAAGCGGATAAATCTGCGAAGTCTTCAGCATCTTCTGCAACTGAAGCGGATAAGTCTGCTAAATCTTCAGCATCTTCTGCAAATGAATCGGATAAGTCAGCGAAATCTGCAGCAAGCTCAGCAACCGAAGCAGATAAATCTGCGCAATCTTCAGCATCTTCTGCAGTCGAAGCAGATAAATCTGCGCAGTCTTCAGCAAGCTCTGCAACAGAAGCAGATAAATCTGCGCAATCAGCAGCATCTTCTGCAACTGAAGCAGATAAATCAGCGAAGTCTTCAGCAAGTTCAGCTACTGCGGCTGCATCTTCTGCAACTGCAGCAGAAAGTTCTGCGAAACGTATTGAAGATTCTGGTTTGATCAGTAAAGATGGCAAAACAGCATTTGCAGCAGATAACACTAGCAAACGTGATAGTGCGAAAGCGAAAGGTAAAGACGCAACAGCGGTTGGTTATGGATCAAATGCAAGTGGCGAAAATGGCACTGCATTAGGTAATAACTCTCAAGCTTCAGGTAAAAACTCAACCGCTATGGGGCAGGGTGCGAAAGCAACTGCGAATAACTCAGTAGCGATTGGTCAAGGCTCTGTAGCAAATGAAGCCAATACTGTTTCAGTCGGTTCAGTTGGTAATGAACGTCGAATCACTAATGTGGCAGATCCAGTCAGAGCTACTGATGCGACGAATAAACAATATGTTGATCGTTCTGTTGGTGCAGTTCGTAGCGAATTGAAGAAAACCGATAAGAAACTTCGTGGTGGTATCGCAGGGGCAACTGCTGCAGCGAATATTCCACAAGTGACTAAACCAGGTGGTTCAATGGTTGGCCTTGGAGTAGGTAACTACAAAGGTGAAAGTGCTGTTGCCGTAGGTTACTCACGTGCGAGTGATAACAATAAAGTTATCTTTAAAGTGAGTGGTGCAGCAACTACACAAGGTGATTATAATGTTGGTGCGGGTGTAGGTTATCAATGGTAATTATCGACTAAATTAGATAAATCACTCGGGTAGAAATATCCGAGTGATTTTTATTATTTAAGTTATTTAAAAAACAAGTTCCTTTTTGACCGCGCTTTTAGATAAATAATAAAAAAGGAAGAGGATTATGAGTAAATATAAAATTGGGATCACATTTAATTTAGAGTCAAAAGTAACAGACATTTGGGCAAATGGTGCAAACCAAAATGCGATCCATCTTTTTCATCTATTTCAACATTCATCTATGGTGGACGATGTTGTGTTTGTTTCTTGGGGACCGGAAAAACGAACTACTCCTCCAGATGGTTTTATGTTAGATGGGTTGAACCTTAAATATGCCTATATTGAAGATGTCATTGATCAATTAGATGTATTAATTGAAGGTACATTAGTTATTGAACCTCATCAAGTTAGCCGTATGCATGAGCATGGTGGTAAAGTCGTTTGTTATAAAATGGGCAATGATTTTATTATGGATGTGGAAAACTTCCTTTTTGAGAAGGAAGCGGGCAGAGTATTTAATGGTACATTATTTGATGCTGTATGGATGATTCCACAACATGAAAATACTTGTAAATCTTATTTTTCTATTATGTATCGCTGTTCTACTTATGTTGTGCCTGCAATTTGGTCACCAGTATTTTGTGATAAAGTAATTAAACGAATCAAGGATCAGCACAATCTTATTTTTGGTTATAAACCAGATGCTGAGAAAAAAGCAAAACGTATTGCATCTTTTGAAGCAAATATTAATGTAGTGAAAACCAGTTTTATTCCTATTTTAATTGCAGAGCAGGCTTATAGAGAAGCGCCAGAAAAAATTAAAAATGTTTATATGTGTAATACTTACGACAAAAGAGATAATCCAACATTTTTTAATTTTATTGGTCGAACTAATCTTGTAAAAGACGATGTGATGACAGTAGAAGGGCGTTATCAAATGCCTGATTTTCTTACCCGTTATGTTGATGTAGTATTAAGCCACCAATGGGAAAATGGTCTGAATTATGCTTACAATGATGCGTTATATGGTGGCTATCCTTTTATTCATAACTCCAAGTTATTACCAAAAGGTGTCGGGTATTACTACAATGAATTTGATGCATTTGAGGGCGCAAAAGTTTTACTTGATGTGATTGAAAACCACGATAAAAATCATGATAAATATGTAAAACGTGCAAATGAATATCTCGATTCGTTACTGCCAACAAATCCAATGAATATTTATCTCTACGAGAAAGAACTTAAAAGACTTTTTGAATAAAAAAGAAAATCCTTTGCTAAAGTGGCAAAGGATTTTTTATTAAGACGTGATTATTTCGGTAACCTTGTTGTGGCTTTTAATGCCATATACCCCACAATAGCTGAAACAGTGGAGCCTAATAAGATCCCTAAGCGAGAAAGGGAGTTAATGCTTTCACCAGCATCAGCGTTGAAGGCTAGGCTGGCTAAGAACATTGACATGG
This sequence comes from Parahaemophilus parainfluenzae, assembly GCA_018363335.1. Lineage (GTDB taxonomy): Bacteria > Pseudomonadota > Gammaproteobacteria > Enterobacterales > Pasteurellaceae > Haemophilus_D > Haemophilus_D parainfluenzae_Y. The sequence continues at coordinate 2,488 of JAGZOA010000001.1, forward strand.
TGAAACCAATACCACATAAAATCGCCACGGCAAAAATTTGTTTGAAGTTGATGCCTTGCGGAAGTTTTGCTATGCCTAGTTTAACGGAAAGATAGCTGAAACCAAATACGCCGAGTGGTTTTCCGATAATTAAGCCAAGAGAAATCGCGAGCAATAATGGTGATGTCACCATGCTGAGATCAATACCATCAAAGCTTACCCCCGCATTGGCAAATGCAAATAATGGTAGGATAACAAAAGATGACCAAGGGGCAAGAATGTGTTCAAAGTCATGTAGTGGAGTTTCGCCATTTTTGCCTTTCAATGGAATACAAAATCCGATGATAACCCCTGCAAGAGTGGCATGTACGCCTGATTTTAATACCGAAGCCCATAAGATTGTTCCCACCAGCATATAGGCACAAAGTGCGGTCACTTTAAAGCGATTTAATGCGATAAGTACAACAATAGCAACTGCAGCAAAAATGAGTGCTTGTACACTTAATCCGTGTGAGAAAAACAGTGCAATAACGACAATGGCGCCTAAGTCATCAATAATGGCTAAAGCAAGTAAGAAGATTTTTAGTGGGAGTGGCACTTGTTTACTTAATAATGCCATGATTCCAAGTGCAAAGGCAATGTCTGTTGCCATTGGAATAGCCCAGCCATCGGCTAAAGCGGGATCGTGTTGGGCGATAAATACATAAACTAATGCAGGAATAATCATTCCCCCCACCGCTGCAATAGCGGGGAAAATCGCTTGTTGATAGCTTGAAAGGGAGCCTTCAAATAATTCTTTTTTGACTTCCATTCCTACTAAAACAAAGAATACCGCCATAAAACCATCGTTAATCCAATGGATTAAGGTTTTATCAATGGAAAAAGATCCTACTTGAATGCTGACTGGTAAATTTAAAAAGTCATTATAGGTTTGATTAAGCGGTGAGTTAGCTAATAGCATTGCGACTACCGCTGAAAAAAGTAATAAAATTCCGCCAGCAGATTCCAATTTGAAAAAACGCTGAATTTGTTGAATCAAACTCAGTTTATTCATTCATTCTCTCCTAAAAAAGTAATAAAAAATAATAAAGGCTGGATACTATCACAAATTTACTAATTTAGGAAAAATAGGCTGTGGATAATGTGTGATTTAATCGGAATGTGATAGATTTCGTGATCTATTTCACAAAATTTATTTTCATTTTTGGAATAAAAAACAATTTAATAGTAAAATTCTTAAAATTTATTTATTCGAGAATACCTATGTTTTCAAAAAAAGACATCATCGTACTAGGTATGATGATTTTTGCTTTATTTTTAGGCGCAGGAAATATTATTTTCCCACCGATGGAGGGGTACTCCGCAGGTAATCATTGGGCAACGGCTTCGCTAGGGTTTGTGATAACAGGCGTACTCATGCCATTTATTACATTGGTTGTTGTGTCAGTATTAGGACGTGGTGAAGAACTGACTAAGGATTTACCCAAGTGGGCAGGCGTATCCTTTTTAACCATTCTTTATTTGGTGATCGGTTCAACCTTTGCGATGCCTCGAATTACTAACGTCGCTTATGAAATGGCATGGTTGCCATTGGGGCTCATTGAAGACAGTACGACGACACGCCTTATTTTCTCGGTGATCTTTAATATTATCGCGATGGGATTCATGATTCGCCCAAGTACCATTATTTCAACGGTGGGTGAAGTGATGACGCCAGCATTGTTGGTATTATTACTCGTTGTTGGGATCACGGTTTTTGTTTCACCGCTTTCTGACATTGTTGCTCCGTCGCAGGCGTATGCCGAGAATTCAGCACTAACTACAGGATTAATTAGTGGTTATCAAACGATGGATGTTCTGGCTGCGATTGCCTTTGGTGGTATTGTTGCACGGGCGTTGTCTGCAAAAAATGTGACTAATCCACAAAAGATTGTTCAATATACGATTTCAGCGGGTTTTGTCTCTGTCATTTTATTAGCTTGTCTATATTTTGCCTTATTCTATTTAGGGGCGACTTCTGATGCTGTGGCACAAGGTGCAACAAATGGCGGCCAAATCTTCTCTCGTTATGTGAACAGTTTATTTGGTACGGCGGGAACCTGGATTATGGCGGGTATTATCACTTTAGCAAGCTTAACTACATTAGTGGGCGTAACCAGTGCTTGTGGTGATTATTTCTCCAAGTTTTCGACACGTTTTTCTTATCCATTCTGGATTGTTTTCTTCACTGCAATGACGACAATTATTTCACAATATGGCTTAACAAAATTACTCCGAGTGACGATTCCTGCCTTGTTGTTGATTTACCCAATGGCGATCATGTTAGTGGTTTTACAGCTTGTGCGTAATAAATTACCTTCTATTCAATTAAGCTATTACTTGACGATCTTTGTGACGGTTTGTTTTAGTTTGATTGATAGCTTGAAAAACTTAGATATGTTGCCAGAAGGCTTACATCAAATCATGACTCATTTCCCGCTCTATTCACAAGGGCTCGCATGGCTTGTACCCGCATTATGTACTTTAGTGCTTTCTATGATATTTGGGAAAACGATTTCAAAATAATAAAAATGCCGACAATGATTTGCTGGCATTTTTTATATCAAGTGCGGTCATTTTTTCACGCATTTTTAGGCGGCAAGACGCTGTCTCACAATTTCAAATAAACATACCCCCGTCGCAACGGAAACATTCAGGGATGAAACTGAGCCCGCCATTGGAATACTAATGAGTTGATCGCAATGCTCACGAGTAAGACGGCGCATGCCTTCACCTTCGGCCCCCATCACTAAGGCAAGAGAACCCGTAAGTTTACTTTGATAAATGGTTTCTGTTGCTTCGCCAGCCGTACCTACTACCCAAATATTATGATTTTGTTGTAGATCTCGCAAAGTACGCGCTAAATTGGTTACGCGAATTAATGGCACAGTCTCCGCAGCACCGCAAGCCACTTTACGTGCGATAGAAGTGAGTTGAGCGGATTTATCTTTTGGCACAATAACAGCGCTCACTCCAGCAGCATCTGCAGTACGTAAGCAGGCGCCCAGGTTATGGGGATCCGTCACTCCATCAAGCACCAATAAAAGTGGATTTTGTTTACGAGTAAGAAGTTCATCCAAATCATGTTCATTCAGCTCTTTCGCTTCTTGCACACGAGCAATCACACCTTGATGCACTTCACCATTGGATTTTTTATCTAATGTTTGACGGTTTACAAATTGCACCGCAATGCCTAAAGCATAGAGTTCATTAAGTAAGGGTTGTAGGCGTTTATCTTCACGGCCTTTCAGCACAAATACTTCAATTAAACGCTCAGGGCTATTTGCTAAAATGCTGTTTACAGCATGGATACCATAGATATTTTCTGACATAGGGTTCTCTTATTTATTATTTCTTCCGTTTTCTCGTCGGTTTCTTAGAAACGTCTTTATTTTTGACCGCACTTTTACGTTTTTTTGACGCTTTAGGTGGCAGTTCCTTAAAGACTTTTTTTGCTTTTTGTTTCGCCGTTTTGCCCACACGACGTGGTTTTCTGGCACTTTCGACTAAACTGAAATCTACCATTTTTTGTTCTAAATGAACGGCAACTACACGAATTTTGACTTTATCGCCAAGACGGTAGATCATACCACTATTTTCACCGATTAAACGTTGTTTTGCCGTATCAAATTGATAGTAGTCGTTATCTAAAGTGGAAATATGGACTAAGCCGTCAATGAATAAATCATCTAAACGAACGAATAAGCCAAAGCCCGTTACAGATGAGATCACACCACTAAATTCTGCCCCTACGTGATCTTGCATATATTCACATTTCAGCCAATCAGCTACTTCGCGAGTGGCATCATCGGCACGGCGTTCTGTCATCGAGCAGTGATCACCTAATAAATCCATTTCATCAAAAGAATAATGATAGCCTCCAGTATCTGTGGTTTTACGTTTAGCACCTTTTTCTTTTGCTAATAAATATTTAATCCCACGATGAAGGGTTAAATCCGGATAACGACGAATCGGGGAAGTGAAGTGTGCATATTCCTCTAACGCCAAACCAAAGTGACCGATATTATCCGCATGATAAACTGCTTGGCTTAATGAGCGAAGTAACATGGTTTGGATAAGCTCGTGATCCGGGCGATCTTTCACTTGCTCTAACAATTTCGCATAATCTTTTGTGGTCGGTTTCATGCCGCCTTCAAGGCTTAAACCGCATTCACTTAAGAATGCACGGAAAGACGTCAGTTTTTCTTCACTCGGTGTGGCATGAATACGATAGAGTGCAGGCTCTTTATGTTTTTCCATAAAGTTTGCCGCTGCAATATTCGCAAGAATCATGCATTCTTCAATGATTTTGTGTGCATCATTTCGCACAACAGGTTCAATGCGATCAATTCGTCCCATGGCATTGAAAATAAATTTGGTTTCAATAGTTTCAAAATCGATAGCACCACGTTGTTTACGGGCATTGAGTAATGCTTGATAGAGATGATGCAATTCTTCTAAATGTGGCACTAGCCCTTGATAACGCGTGCGGAGCTCATCATCGCCGTCTAAAATCGCCGCAACTTTCGTATAGGTTAAGCGAGCATGAGAATTCATTACCGCTTCATAAAAACGATAGTCCGTGAGTTTACCTTTGGCAGAAATGTGCATTTCACACACCATACACAAGCGATCAACTTGTGGATTCAGTGAACACAATCCATTGGATAAAATCTCCGGCAACATTGGTACAACACGATTTGGGAAGTAAACGGAGTTACCTCGGTTATAAGCTTCCGTGTCTAATGCCGAACGTAAACGCACATAGTAGCTGACATCGGCAATTGCCACCCAAAGTTTCCAGCCTTTACCGCTTTTTTCGCAATATACGGCATCATCAAAATCGCGTGCATCTTCGCCATCAATGGTAACAAGTGGCAGATTGCGTAAATCCACACGACCTTTTTTTGCTTCTTCAGGCACTTCTTCCGTGAATTTTTTAACGTATTTTTCAACCGCACTTGGGAATTGGTGAGGAATGTCATGATTACGAAGGGCGATCTCCACTTCCATCCCTTTTGCCATATTGTCACCCAGAATTTCGGTGATGATGCCAACTGGTTGAGTGAAGGAGGCAGATCGTTCTTGCAATTCAACTACGACAACTTGTCCCATTCGAGCCCCATTGCGGTGTTCATTAGGGACTAAAATATCTCGTCCAATGCGGCTATCATCAGGCACAACATAGCTAAAACCATTTTCTAAGAAGAAACGGCCGACAATTTGTTTTTTACGACTTTCAAGTACACGAACAATACGGACTTCACGACGACCACGACGATCCAAGCCGGCAGGTTGCGCCAATACAAAATCACCATGCATTACACGTTGCATTTGGTGATTAGGAATAAAGAGATCTTCTTTTTTGCCTTCGACTTGTAAAAAGCCATAGCCTTCGCGATGGCCAATGACCATGCCTTTGAATAAATCTAATTTTTCAGGCAAGGCATAGCGTTTACGTTTAGTGAAAACTAATTGTCCATCATTTTCCATGGCGCGTAAGCGGCGACGCATGGCTTCTTGTTGTTCGTCACTTTTAATTGAAAGTGCGGTCAGAATTTCTTCCCGACTCATCGGGGCATTATTTTCACGAATAATTTGCAGAATGTAGTCTCTGCTTGGGATCGGATTACCATATTTTGCTAATTCTTTTTGATAATTCGGATCCGCTTTTTTAAAAGATTTTTTGGCCATTTATTGTTTATTTTATGATTAATTTTTAAGTTGTGGGGTAGTTTACAGGTTAAAGGAGGGAATGCAAGCTCGTTATGGGGCGTTTGTGGCAGGACGGTTTAAGACAAACAAAAACCGCACCAAAGTGCGGTTTTATTTTTAAGCTGTTTTAGTGCTTTAATTACGCTAATTTTTTGATTTGAGCAGCTAATTTAGCTTTGTGGTTTGCTGCTTTGTTAGCGTGGATTAAGCCTTTAGAAGCCATACGGTCAACAACTTTTTGCATTTCAACGAATGCTGCTTCAGCTGCTGCTTTTTCACCTGCTGCTACTTGAGCATATACTTTTTTGATGTAAGTACGCATCATAGAGCGTTGGCTTGCGTTGTGTTGGCGGCGTTTTTCAGATTGAACCGCGCGTTTTTTTGCTGACTTGATATTAGCCAAGGTCAAACTCCTAAAATTTCTGTTAGATGATTATGACAAAATAAGGGCGTAGAATATGCCGATTTTTTATACTTTTGTCAATGAATAATTTGTGTTGATTTCGGTGAGACACAACCGAAAGTAAGCATCGTTATTTAAAAAAAGCGCTTTCTATTGGCTCACACAAACGATGTAGGCAGGATTTTATCAGTTTTTTTCGTTGGAATATAGCGTAAAAACAAAAATTCTATACAATTAAGGCAAATTTTTTTGAAGAGACCCCTATTTTGAGTAAACGACTTTTAAAATCCGGCATTATCGTGAGTGGGATGACATTAGTGTCCCGTGTGTTAGGTTTAGTCCGCGATGTGGTGATTGCCCATTTAATCGGTGCAGGTGCGGCGGCAGACGTGTTTTTATTCGCTAACCGTATCCCAAACTTTTTACGTCGTTTATTTGCGGAAGGCGCATTTTCTCAAGCCTTTGTACCTGTATTAGCTGAATATCAAAAATCGGGCGATCTTTCTAAAACGCGAGAATTTATCGGGAAAGTATCGGGTACGCTAGGCGGATTAGTCAGTATTGTGACCTTGCTTGCTATGGTGGGAGCCCCTGTCGTGGCGGCGATCTTCGGGATGGGGTGGTTTACCGATTGGCTAAATGATGGACCTGATGCACACAAGTTTGAACAAGCGTCTTTACTCTTAAAAATTACGTTTCCTTATTTATGGTTTGTCACCTTTGTGGCACTTTCTGGCGCGATTTTAAATACGATAGGTAAATTTGGCGTAATGTCGTTTTCGCCTGTTTTACTCAATATCGCCATGATTGCGACCGCACTTTTCCTCGCACCAAGATTAGATAATCCTGATCTTGCCCTTGCTATCGGGATCTTCTTAGGCGGTTTATTACAATTTTTATTCCAAATCCCTTTCTTGAAAAAAGCCGGCTTGCTCGTAAAACCAAAATGGGCGTGGCATGATGAAGGGGTAGCCAAAATCCGTCGATTGATGATTCCGGCTCTGTTCGGGGTTTCCGTAAGTCAAATCAACTTGCTGCTTGATACAGTCATCGCCAGTTTCTTAATGACGGGTTCTATTAGTTGGCTTTATTATTCTGATCGTCTATTAGAGTTTCCACTTGGGCTATTTGGTATCGCAATTTCCACCGTGATTTTGCCGACACTTGCTCGCCATCATGTGAATCGAGAAGACAATTCTTCCCAAAGTGCGGTTGATTTTCGCAACACCATGGACTGGGGCGTGCGAATGATTTTATTACTTGGTGTGCCTGCCGCGATTGGTATTGCCGTGTTAGCACAGCCGATGTTACTGGTATTGTTTATGCGCGGTAGTTTTACCTTAACAGATGTGCATGCGGCCTCTTATTCTTTATGGGCATTCAATGCCGGTTTACTTAGCTTTATGCTGATTAAGATCTTGGCTAATGGCTATTACGCACGTCAAGATACCAAAACGCCCGTGAAAATCGGGATCATCGCCATGGTGAGCAATATGGGCTTTAACGTATTGGCGATTCCATTTAGTTATGTGGGCTTAGCGATAGCTTCTGCGATGTCAGCAACCTTAAATGCTTATTTGCTTTATCGTGGTTTAGCCAAAGAAGATGTATACCATTTTTCACGTAAAAGTGCGGTCTTTTTTCTGAAAGTTTTAGGTGCAGCCTTAGCCATGGGCGGTTTGGTTTGGTATAACTGCCCACCGATTCAAGAATGGGCATCCATGACATTTTTAATGCGTATCTATTGGTTGGTTTGGTTAATTGGGCTGGCTGCGGTCATTTATTTAGGCGTATTGGTACTATTGGGAATAAGAAAAGAAAATCTTCTGTCAAAAGGGAATGAATAAAATGAATAGAATTTGGATGGTAAGAAGTGAAGGTGGAAGCCTTTATGATCTATTTAAAGAAAACAACGTTGTTGCAATTGGTTGGGAACAAATTGCTCAAGCAGCTGTTCAAGGATTAAGTAAGAAGGATTTACAAAAGCTATATATGGAAGCTGAACCATATATTAAAAAAGGAAATGCGATTTCTAGTTCATCCCAGGTTTGGCGTTTTGTTAATGAAATAGAAATAGGAGATTGGGTTGTAACATACTCCCCTAGTAATCGAACATACTTACTCGGCAAAATATCTGATAAGGCAGAATATCATCCAGAATTGTCTGAGAAGAATATGTCATTAACAAGAAGGGTGAGTTGGGAGGAAAAAGAAATTATTAGAGATCAACTTAGTAACCCTTGTAAAAACTCTCTTGGTTCAATATCAACGGTATTTGAGTTATCTAAAGAAGCAGTAAAAGAGCTTTTATCATTAAAAGACAATGTAGATGATAAAGGTAAAGCTATTGCTCATATATATGAAGAAAGCCATGAGGAACAATATGATACTGATTTTGAAGAAGTTAAGAATAAAGCTTTTGAAAGAATTAAAGACACGATTAATAGGCTGACCTGGGATGATATGCAGGAATTAGTTGCTGGAATTTTAAGAGCTATGGGATATAAAACCTTGATATCAAGTAAGGGAGCAGATAGGGGAAAAGATATTATTGCTTCACCAGATGGATTTGGTTTTGAACATCCAAGAATTGTTGTTGAAGTAAAACATAGAGCTGGACAAATGGGGAGTGAAAAAATACGTAGTTTTACTGGTGGAAGACATAAAGATGATAGAGGGCTTTATGTAAGCACGGGAGGGTTCAGTAAAGATGCTAAGTACGAAGCTGAACGAGCGAATATCCCTATTATGCTTTGGTCTCTTGATGAGTTAGCTAAAGCTTTATTGAAATACTATGATTTTGTTGATTTAGAAACAAGACAATTAGTGCCTTTAAAAAGGATATATTTCCCATCTATTAAAAATTAATTCAAATGTTATTGGGTAAAGTAGGTTTAGTATGTGGGCTTTTATCAACTAGGCCAAGATCTTTCCCTACTTTACATTTACCGCTATAATGCACCGATTATTTTTCGTTTTTTGGAATAAGATGTAATGCAATTAATTCGTGGGCTTCATAATTCACAGCCATATTTGTCAGGGTGCGCATTAACCATTGGCAATTTTGATGGGGTGCATTTGGGGCATCAGGCGATTTTGCGTCATCTTCGTCAGAAAGCGAATGCGCTGAATTTACCCATGGCGGTGATGCTTTTCGAGCCGCAACCGCGCGAATATTTTATGGGCGACAAAGCGCCCGCGCGCTTAATGCGATTAAGAGATAAGTTGCATTATTTAGCTGAGGCGGGTGTGGATGTGGTCATCGTCGCGAAATTTGACCGCACTTTTGCCAATCTTCCTGCAGAACAATTTATTGAAGATTGGCTTGTGCGAAAATTAAATGTGAAGTTTCTCAGCATTGGTGACGATTTCAAATTTGGTGCGAAACGTTTAGGCAATTTTGCGATGTTGCAAGAAGCCGGAAAGCAGTTTGGTTTTGAAGTAGAAGACAGTCGCACCTTCTGTTTAGATGAGTTACGTATTAGTAGCACCGCTATCCGTGAAGCGTTGGCTAAAGATGATTTACAGCATGCGCAAAATTTACTCGGTAAGCCTTATCGTATTTTTGGTCGTGTGATCCACGGCAATAAATTAGGCCGAACCATTGGTTTTCCTACCGCGAATGTTCGCTTACATCGCCAAGTGAACCCAGTAAAAGGGGTTTATGCCGTGAAAGTGCGGTTAAAATCAGGCGAGATTTTTAACGGCGTTGCAAACATGGGAAAACGCCCAACTATCAACGGTACGATACAATTATTAGAAGTCCATTTATTTGATTTTTCTCAGAATATTTATGGACAAATGGTAGAGGTAGAATTCTGCCATAAGATTCGAGATGAGATAAAGTTTCCGTCTTTTGAGGCGTTGAAAGCTCAAATTGAACAAGACGTAAAAACAGCGAAAGCGTTTTTTGCAAAATAGAATTATATTGAAATATAAAATTGGAAAATAACATGACAGTTGATTACAAAAACACGTTAAATTTACCTGAAACAGGTTTCCCTATGCGTGGCGATTTAGCCAAACGCGAACCTGTGATGTTAAAAAATTGGTATGACAAACAGTTGTATCAAAAAATCCGCCAAGCGACGAAAGGTAAAAAATCCTTTATTTTGCATGATGGCCCTCCATATGCGAACGGCAACATTCATATCGGTCACGCCGTTAATAAAATTCTGAAAGATATTATTGTTAAATCCAAAACCGCATTAGGTTTTGATTCGCCTTATATCCCGGGTTGGGACTGTCATGGCTTGCCAATTGAATTAAAAGTAGAAGGTTTGGTGGGTAAGCCAAACGAGAAAGTGACCGCTGCTGAATTCCGCCAAAAATGCCGTGAATACGCCGCAGAACAAGTAGAAGGTCAGAAAAAAGATTTTATCCGTTTAGGTGTGTTGGGCGATTGGGATAATCCTTATTTAACGATGAACTTCAACACCGAAGCAAACATCATCCGTACACTCGGTAAAGTGATTGCTAATGGTCACTTATACAAAGGTTCAAAACCAGTGCACTGGTGTTTGGATTGTGGCTCTTCTTTAGCAGAAGCAGAAGTGGAATACGAAGACAAAGTTTCTCCGTCTATTTATGTGAGTTTCCCTGCTGTAAGTGCGGTTGAAATTGAAGAGAAATTTAACGCAGTAGGCAAAGGCCATGGCAAATTATCTGCGGTGATTTGGACCACCACACCTTGGACAATGCCATCTAACCGTGCGATTGCAGTAAATGCAGACTTAGAATACAACTTAGTACAACTTGGCGATGAGCGAGTGATTTTAGCTGCTGAATTAGTGGAATCTGTGGCGAAAGCGGTGGGTGTAGAACACGTTGAAGTGTTAGGTTCAGTAAAAGGTCAAGCACTTGAGTTAGTACGCTTTAACCATCCATTCTATGATTTCACTGTGCCAGTGATTTTAGGTGATCACGTGACCACTGATGGTGGTACGGGTTTAGTACATACCGCACCAGATCATGGTTTAGACGACTTTATTGTTGGACAAAAATATAATTTACCAATGGCGGGTCTTGTATCGAATGACGGTAAATTTATTTCAACGACTGAATTCTTCGCAGGCAAAGGTGTATTTGAAGCTAATCCATTGGTTGTTGAAAAATTACAAGAAGTGGGCAACTTATTAAAAGTTGAGAAAATTAAACACAGCTATCCACACTGCTGGCGTCACAAAACTCCGATTATTTTCCGTGCGACACCACAATGGTTTATCGGTATGGAAACACAGGGTTTACGCCAACAAGCATTAGGCGAAATCAAAGGTGTACGTTGGATTCCTGATTGGGGTCAAGCTCGTATTGAGAAAATGGTTGAAAACCGCCCAGACTGGTGTATTTCTCGTCAACGTACTTGGGGCGTGCCGATGACCTTATTCGTGCACAAAGAAACCGAAGAGCTTCATCCGCGTACTTTAGAGTTACTTGAAGAAGTGGCTAAACGTGTAGAGAAAGTCGGTATTCAAGCATGGTGGGATTTAGACGAAAAAGAATTATTAGGAGCAGATGCAGAAACCTATCGCAAAGTGCCTGATACCCTTGACGTGTGGTTTGACTCAGGATCAACCTATTCTTCTGTTGTGGCGAATCGTCCAGAATTTAACGGTCAAGATATCGATATGTATTTGGAAGGTTCAGACCAACACCGTGGTTGGTTTATGTCTTCTTTAATGCTTTCTACGGCAACAGACAGCAAAGCACCATATAAACAAGTATTAACCCATGGTTTCACTGTGGATGGTCAAGGCCGTAAGATGTCAAAATCTATTGGTAACATCGTGACACCACAAGAAGTCATGGATAAATTTGGTGGCGACATTTTACGTTTATGGGTGGCTTCTACCGACTATACCGGTGAAATGACCGTTTCTGATGAAATTTTAAAACGTGCCGCGGATAGCTATCGTCGTATTCGTAACACTGCGCGTTTCTTATTAGCTAACTTAAATGGTTTCGATCCGCAACGTGATGCAGTTAAACCGGAAGACATGATTAGCTTAGATCGTTGGGCGGTAGCTTGTGCGTTAGATGCACAAAAAGAAATTAAAGAGGCGTACGATAACTATCAATTCCACACTGTGGTACAACGTTTAATGCGTTTCTGTTCTGTGGAAATGGGCTCGTTCTACCTTGATATTATCAAAGACCGTCAATACACCACCAAAGCGGATAGTCTTGCTCGTCGTAGCTGCCAAACAGCGTTATGGCACATTGCGGAAGCTTTAGTACGTTGGATGGCACCAATCCTGTCATTCACGGCAGATGAAATTTGGGGTTACTTGCCACAAACCGCGACTGCTCGTGCAGAATTCGTCTTCACTGAAGAATTCTGCGAAGGCTTATTTGGCTTAGGCGAGAATGAAAAACTAGATGATGCTTACTGGCAACAACTCATTAAAGTTCGTTCTGAAGTGAACCGTGTACTAGAAATCGCGCGTAACGATAAAGTGATCGGTGGTGGTTTAGAAGCTGAAGTAACGGTTTATGCTAACGATGCATATCGTGCATTGTTAGAGCAATTAGGCAATGAATTACGTTTTGTGTTAATTACCTCAAAAGCGGAAGTAAAAGCATTAGCAGACAAACCTGTGGATGTGGCTGCGGGTGAGTTAGAGGGCATTGCGGTAAGCGTAGCACGTTCTAACGGTGAAAAATGTCCACGTTGCTGGCATTATTCTGACAAAATCGGCGTGAATCCTGAACATCCTACACTTTGTCCACGTTGTGTGGAAAACGTAGCGGGTAACGGCGAAGTCCGTCAGTTCGCGTAAACTTAAAATCATGAAGAAAAGAGCGGTCAAAATTGACCGCTCTTTTTATACTGAAATGAATAGAAATAAAAAGGCTGACATGAATCAGCCTTAAAGATTTTATTGGTTAAAGGTATTACACACAGAAGGATTAGCGCTTTGTAAGCCTTTTCTGAACCATTCTAGACGCTGTGCTGATGTACCGTGAGTGAAACTATCAGGCACCACATAACCTTGGCTGCGTTTTTGTAAACGGTCATCACCTACAGCTTCTGCTGCATTAAACGCTTTTTCTTCATCACCGCGTTCAAATAAACCACTTTTTACCGCTTGGCTCGCCCAAACACCGGCGAAGCAGTCAGCTTGAAGTTCTAATTGAACAGAAAGTTGATTTGCCGTTTTGCGATCGCTGCTTTGTTGTGCACGATTTACTTGTGGCAGAATACCGAGCATATTTTGTACGTGGTGGCCGACTTCGTGCGCAATGACATAAGCAAAGGCTGAATCACCTGCTGCACCCAGTTTATTTTTCATTTCATTATAGAATGATAAATCAAGGTAAACTTTGCGATCGCTCGGGCAGTAGAATGGGCCCATTGCAGATTGACCCGTACCACAAGCAGTTGGGGTTACGCCATTGTAAAGTACCATGGTTGGCTCACTATAGGTTTTCCCCATTTGTCTAAAATATTGCCCCCAAACGGTTTCAGTATCCGCTAATACAACTTTAGAAAGACTTGCAAGCTGCTGTTCTTCTTGGGTTTCTAATCGTTGAGAGCTTTGTCCTGAAAAATCCGGTGTGCCCACTAAGCCTGAAAGATCCACGCCATAATAAGCACCAACTAATAAGATAATAATACCGAAAATACCAGTTCCTTTTCCGCCACCGAAGTTACCGCCGCCAGAGCCACGTCTATCTTCAATATTTGAGCTTTCTTTACGACCTTGCCAACGCATAATTTGTCCTTTCTGAGTGAGTAAATTTAAAATCGGCGTATTCTATCAAAGTGCGGTCAATTTTAGATCAGTTTTCTTGAAATATTTACATAGCTTTACACTCTGATTTATGGACTTCTTAAGGGAATTTCAGTATCGTAATACTCCCTTAAACAAACATACAAAAGGAACTTTAAAATGGGTTTATTTGATTTTGTCAGTGACATTGGTAAGAAAGTTTTCTCTAAAGAAGAAGATGCGTCTAAAGCAGTGACTCAACACATCGCAGAAGACAATCCTGGCGTGGAAAACTTATCTGTTACCGTGGAAAATGGTGTAGCAAATATCCAAGGTGTAGCATCAACTGCAGCGGCATTAGAAAAAGCAGTATTAATGGCGGGTAACATTCAAGGTATCCACTCAGTAACAAGCGATGCAAGCATCAATAACGGTGAAACCTTAGGCAGTGATGAAACATTCTATGTAATCCAAAAAGGTGACACTTTGTGGAAAATCGCTGAGAAAGCTTATGGAAATGGCGCGAAATATACCGCTATCGTTGAAGCGAACAAAGAAGTGATTAAAGACGCGGATAAGATTTTCCCAGGTCAAAAAATTCGTTTGCCGAAAGGTTTATAATTCGATAAAAAGTGCGGTTATTTTTGACCGCACTTTTTTCTTTATCAAAAATTGTTGATAAATTGTGCAATTTTAGCTGGTTTTCTATTGAATTTTCCGGTTTCTATCGACTGTTTGATTTTCTTTCGCTATAATTTGGCGGTTTTTTACTTTTACAAACAATAACGTGTTCGGTGTGGTTTTTACCGAGTGCAACATTAATTGAGGTTACAAATGTCATTAAATATTGAAACAACTCAAGGTTTAGAGCGTCGTGTGACGATCACCGTTCCAGCTGAAGCTGTAGAAAAAGCAACTCGTGAAGAATTCAAACGTGCAGCAAAAAATGTACGTGTTGATGGTTTCCGTAAAGGTCACGTGCCAACTCACATCATTGAACAACGTTTTGGCGCATCAATCCGTCAAGATGTATTAAACGATTTATTACCACGTCATTTCTTTGACGCAGTCATCGCTGAGAAAATCAACATCGCAGGTCGTCCAACTTTCGCTATTGAAACATTCGAACCTGGTAAAGATTTATCATTCACTGCAACTTTCGAAGTATACCCAGAAGTTGAATTAAAAGGCTTAGAAAACATCAAAGTTGAGAAACCAACTGTTGAAATCACAGAAGCTGATATCGATAAAATGATTGAGGTATTACGTAAACAACAAGCCACTTGGGTTGAAAGCAAAGCCGCAGCGAAAGCAGATTCTCGTGTAACCATCGACTTCGTTGGTTCAGTAGATGGCGAAGAATTCGAAGGCGGTAAAGCGACTGATTTCGTTCTATTCATGGGCCAAGGTCGTATGATTCCTGGTTTCGAAGAAGGTATCGTAGGTCACAAAGCAGGCGAACAATTCGATATCAATGTGACTTTCCCTGCGGAATACCATTCTGAAAACTTAAAAGGTAAAGACGCGAAATTTGCGATCACCTTGAAAAAAGTAGAAGAAATGGAATTACCAGAATTAACAGATGAGTTCGTAGCTAAATTTGGTCCAAACACCAAAACTGTGGCAGATTTACGTGCAGAAATCCGTAAAAACATGGAACGTGAATTGAAAAATGCATTAGTTTCACGTGTTAAACAACAAGTGATCAACGGTTTAATCGAACAAAACCCAATTGATGTTCCAGCTTCTGCAGTAGAAGAAGAAATCAATGTGTTACGTAACCAAGCGGCACAACGTTTCGGTGGTAATGCACAACAAGCGGCACAATTACCGCGCGAATTATTTGAAGCGGATGCAAAACGTCGTGTTCAAGTTGGTTTATTATTCTCTGAAGTGATCAAATCAAACGAATTGAAAGTGGATGAAGAGCGTGCGAAAGCAATGATCGCGGATATCGCTTCTGCTTACGAACAACCAGCTGAAGTAGTTGAATATTACAGCAAAAATGAAGAGTTAATGAACAACATTCGCAATGTAGTATTAGAAGAACAAGCTGTTGATGCCGTTCTTGCTAAAGCTCAAGTGACTGAAAAAGCATCTTCATTTGATGAGATCATGAATCCACAAGCATAATAATTGATAGAACGTGAATTAAATTCACAGGCATATCATCGAAAAGTGCGGTTGTTTTTTTCAATGAAAAGCGACCGCATTTTTGTTTTTACTGATTTTCGGGTAGAATATTGCCCGATTTTTTAGCACATATTTAGGGGCAAAAATGAGTGTAATTCCTATGGTTGTTGAACAAACCTCTCGTGGTGAACGTTCGTACGACATTTATTCCCGCCTATTAAAAGAGCGCGTGATCTTCCTGAGTGGTGAAGTGGAAGATCGTATGGCAAATTTGATCGTGGCACAGTTACTTTTCTTAGAATCAGAAGATCCGAAAAAAGATATCAATATTTATATTAACTCACCGGGCGGTTCAGTGACTGCGGGTATGGCAATTTACGATACCATGCAATTTATTAAACCGGATGTGCGTACCCTTTGTATTGGGCAAGCTTGCTCAATGGGCGCATTCTTACTTGCGGGTGGTACAGCAGGAAAACGTGCGGCATTACCGAATGCACGCGTAATGATTCACCAACCGTTAGGTGGTTTCCGTGGACAAGCATCCGATATTCAGATCCACGCACAAGAAATTTTAAAAATTAAACAAACCTTAAACGAGCGTCTTGCTTTCCATACAGGTCAAAGCATTGAACGTATCGAAAAAGACACCGATCGTGACAACTTTATGTCGGCGGAAGAAGCAAAAGCTTACGGTTTAGTGGACGATGTGTTGATTAAACGTTAAGGATTTAACATGACAACAAATGATAACGATCTTCACTGTTCTTTCTGTGGAAGAGAAAAAAGTGAAGTAGGTAAGTTAATTGCGGGTACAGATGGTTATATTTGTAACGAGTGTATCGAGCTTTGCCACAGTATGTTAGAAGACAGTGGAGAAATCGAGACACCGAGCGAACTGACTGTTGAAGAAAAATTACCAACACCACACGAAATTCGTGCACACTTAGATGATTATGTAATTGGGCAAGATTATGCGAAAAAGGTCTTGTCAGTGGCGGTTTACAATCACTATAAACGCTTACGCACGAATCACCAAAGCAATGATGTGGAATTAGGTAAAAGTAACATCTTGTTAATTGGTCCAACAGGTAGCGGTAAAACCTTATTAGCACAAACCTTGGCGCGTCGTTTAAATGTGCCTTTTGCTATGGCTGATGCGACGACGTTAACTGAAGCGGGTTATGTGGGCGAAGACGTGGAAAATGTTCTGCAAAAATTATTGCAAAACTGCGATTACGATACAGAAAAAGCAGAGCAGGGCATTATCTATATTGATGAAATTGATAAAATTAGCCGTAAATCAGAAGGCGCATCTATTACTCGCGATGTGTCGGGTGAAGGTGTGCAACAAGCCTTGTTGAAATTAATTGAAGGCACTATTGCGTCTGTACCGCCACAAGGTGGGCGTAAACATCCTCAACAAGAAATGTTGAAAGTGGACACCTCAAAAATCCTCTTTATTTGTGGTGGGGCATTTGCTGGCTTAGATAAAATCATCGGTAAGCGTACACAAACTGATACCGGAATTGGCTTTGATGCGAAAGTAGAGAAGGAAGAAGAGAAAGAAAATCTTTCTGAATTATTCCGTCAAGTTGAGCCGGATGATTTAATGAAATTCGGTTTGATTCCAGAATTTATTGGTCGTCTTCCAATGATTGCGCCATTAAGCGAATTAGATGAAGAAGCGTTGATTCAGATCCTTACTCAACCGAAAAATGCACTGACCAAACAATATCAAGCATTATTTGGCTTAGAAGATGTAGAGCTTGAATTCACCCCAGAAGCATTAAAAGCGATGGCGAAAAAAGCCCTTGAACGTAAAACCGGTGCGCGTGGTTTACGCTCAATCGT
This sequence comes from Parahaemophilus parainfluenzae, assembly GCA_018363335.1. Lineage (GTDB taxonomy): Bacteria > Pseudomonadota > Gammaproteobacteria > Enterobacterales > Pasteurellaceae > Haemophilus_D > Haemophilus_D parainfluenzae_Y. The sequence goes on from JAGZOA010000001.1 coordinate 20,323, forward strand.
TGAGGCTGTATTGTTAGATACGATGTATGATTTACCTTCAATCGAAAACTTGCAAAAAGTGATTGTGGACGAAGAAACCATCGTTGATAACAAACCACCAAAGCTCGAATATAAAAACTAATAGAAAGTGCGGTTGTTTTTTCTAACATTTTTCATAGGCAATCCCGAAAGAAAATGCTACAATCGCACGTTCTAAAATTAATCTAAAAATTATTTATCCCTTATTTTATACGGATTCACTTATGGCAACTGAAATTGTTGAGAAAAAGAAACACGACCAAGAACAAGTCGTAGAAGGAAAATCAAAAGGCTTAAACACTCTTCTTTGGATTCTTTCTGTGGCATTTTTTACTGCTGCAGCGATTGGTAACGTTTATTTTAAAGACGCCTTCTCTTTACCTGTGCGTGTAATTGGCGTAGTTGTTGCTTTATTAATTGCTTTTGGTTTAGCTGCAATTACCAACCAAGGTACAAAAGCTCGTACATTCTTTAGCGAAGCAAAAGTTGAAGGTCGTAAAGTGGTATGGCCAACTCGTGCAGAAACACGTCAAACCACTTTAATCGTTATTGGGGTAACCGTGCTTACCTCTTTATTCTTCTGGGCAATTGATTCAATTATCATTGCATTGATTAACTTCTTAACTGATTTGAGATTCTAAAATGAGCGAAACTGAAAACGTATCCAAAAAACGTTGGTATGTATTGCAAGCATTCTCAGGCTTTGAGAGTCGTGTTGCAATCACATTGCGTGAATATATCAAACAACAACAAATGGAAGATCAGTTTGGTGAAGTGTTAGTGCCGACTGAAGAAGTCGTTGAAAACGTAGCAGGTAAACGTCGTAAAAGCGAACGTAAATTCTTCCCTGGCTATGTATTAGTTGAAATGGCAATGAATGATGACACATGGCACTTAGTGAAAAGCGTACCACGTGTAATGGGCTTTATCGGTGGTACACCAGATAAGCCAGCACCAATTTCTAAACGTGAAGCAGATTTAATTTTAAATCGTTTAGAGCAAAGTGCTGAAAAACCACGTCATCGTAAAGAATATCAACCAGGTGAAGAAGTGCGTGTGACAGAAGGTCCATTTGCTGACTTTAATGGTACGGTTGAAGAAGTGGATTACGAAAAAGGCCGCTTAAAAGTGTCTGTATCTATCTTCGGTCGTGCAACACCAGTTGAGCTTGAATTTGGTCAAGTGGAAAAAACACGTTAATTTCCCTTTTCCAAAATAAGAAATTTAATGACCGCACTTAAACAATAAAGTGCGGTTGTTTTTCGAGTAGTTTTTCTGCTTGAAATTTCGAGGCTGATTAATTAAAATACAGCCTTTCATTAACAGGGGAGCCGATTTCGGCGTTATCACCCATTTAGAGGAAACTAAAAAATGGCAAAAAAAGTCCAAGCATACGTTAAGTTGCAAGTTGCAGCTGGTATGGCAAACCCATCACCACCAGTTGGTCCTGCATTAGGTCAACAAGGTGTGAACATCATGGAATTCTGTAAAGCATTCAACGCTCGTACTGAGAGCTTAGAAAAAGGTTTACCAATTCCAGTTGTTATCACTGTATATGCAGACCGTTCATTCACTTTCATTACTAAAACTCCACCAGCAGCAGTATTATTGAAAAAAGCTGCAGGTATCAAATCTGGTTCAGGTAAACCGAACAAAGATAAAGTGGGTAAAGTAACTTTAGATCAAGTTCGTCAAATCGCTGAAACTAAAGCAGCAGATATGACTGGCGCGACTATCGAAACTAAAATGAAATCAATTGCTGGTACTGCTCGCTCAATGGGCTTAGTGGTGGAGGAATAATACGATGGCTAAATTGACTAAAAAAATGAAAGCAATCAAAGCTGGCGTAGATTCTACTAAAGCATATGAAATCAACGAAGCAATCGCGTTATTAAAACAATTCGCAACAGCTAAATTCGTTGAAAGTGTTGACGTTGCAGTAAACTTAGGTATCGATCCTCGTAAATCAGACCAAAACGTTCGTGGTGCAACTGTATTACCACACGGTACTGGTCGTGAAGTACGCGTAGCTGTGTTCACCCAAGGTGCTAACGCAGATGCAGCTAAAGAAGCTGGCGCTGATTTAGTAGGTATGGAAGATTTAGCAGAGCAAATCAAAAAAGGCGAAATGAACTTCGACGTTGTTATCGCTTCTCCTGATGCAATGCGTGTTGTTGGTCAATTAGGTCAAGTATTAGGTCCACGTGGTTTAATGCCAAACCCTAAAGTTGGTACCGTAACACCAAACGTTGCTGAAGCAGTTAAAAATGCTAAATCTGGTCAGATCCGTTATCGTAACGATAAAAACGGTATCATCCACACAACAATTGGTAAAGCAAACTTCTCTGAAGTTCAATTAAAAGAAAACCTTCAAGCATTATTGGCTGCTTTAAACAAAGCAAAACCAACTACTGCAAAAGGTATCTTTATCAAGAAAGTAAGCATCTCTACAACTATGGGTGCTGGTGTGGCTGTTGATCAAGCTTCACTATAATTAAGCGTTAAAACTTAATTCAAATTAACCGCACTTTGGGTAACTAAAGTGCGGTTATTTTTTTGTATTCTTTTAAAAGTGAAATATTGAGAATATAAAAAGAGCGGTCAAATTCACAAAACAATGGAATGTGACCGCTCTTTTTTATGAGAGATTACTTCGCTAAAGCGAAAATAGCTTCAATAGCTTCCTTGGTGTAAATCTTATCCATTTTCGCCTTAATCGCAGTTTGAACCGCATTATCGACAATTTCAGATAAGGTTTTATCATCAATACTGAGTTGCTCAAGGCGGGTTGGTGTACCGATTTTATCAAACCAAGCTTTTAAGGCTTGAATACCATCTTCAGCCTTATCTAAGCCAAATATTTCTTTAGCAAAGCGTTTGAATTGAGCAGGTCTTTGAGATTGGTACCATTGCATCCACGCAGGCATAATCACGGAAAGCCCAGCACCATGTGGCACATCAGAAATCGCACTCATGGAATGCTCAATCATATGATTTGGGAAACCGTAAGGTGAGATACCTAAATGAGTTAAACCATTCAACGCAAGTGTAGCCGCCCAGGCAAATTCACCACGAGCATTGAGATCTTGTGGATCATTGAGCAAGATTTCAGTTGTACGAATAACAGTTTTAATATTGCTTTCTACTAAGAAATCAATAATTTCAGGACGATATTCAGCTGTGAAATAGGCTTCAATAGAATGAGCAATAATATCTGCGGCAGAATACACTAAATAATCACGACTGACGGTCGCTTGCAATTTCGGGTTAATGACAGATACTTTTGGGAATAAATGATTGCTGTGAATTGAATATTTTTGCTGTGTTTCTTCATTGGTAATGACGGCTCCCCAGTTCATTTCACTGCCTGTTGCCGCAAGGGTTATTACATCAAAAATCATCAACGCTTTTTGTACCGGTGTACCTTTAAAAAAGTCCCAAGTATCACCCTCATAGCACGCACCAGCCGCGATCGCTTTCGCACTATCAAGGCAAGAGCCACCACCGATACTCAACACGCTATCTGCACCAAAGGCTTTTGCCATCGCAACAGCTTCACGGACTTTGCTGATTGTCGGGTTACTTTTTACCCCGCCACATTCAATGTATTCAATTCCATGCTCACGCAAACTTTTCGCCACATCTTCAAATAAACCGGATTGTTTGACACGCTCACTGCCATAGATAATTAAGGCCTTTTTTGCACCGTATTCGTGCATATATTTCCCCATCTCTTTTTCTTTATCGAGACCAAATTCAATACGAGTAGGGTTTTGAAAACTAAATGGATACATATTTATCTCCTTATTATCTGTTAAGTGCGGTCAGTTCTTGCGTTGTTTTTATTCTACAAAGTAATGCGGAATGAAGTGGCTATCATTGCCGGTAACTGGGGTAAAATCTTCTCTTAATCCGATGCCGCATGCCACATCACCCACTACCCAAGAACCAATCATAGGGTACATGCCATCAAAATTTGGCAGTTCAAATTTTTGTTGATAGATGTATCCTGCTTGATCGTAAAAGGCAGAATGTTCGCTGCCTTTGGCGGCAAATTCTAGACCATTACGTTTTTCATAGTAAGAAACATTGGCGCCCTCACGGCCTAACGTCGGTTTTTTCACCCATATTGATTGGCGATCGGTAATATCATGCTTGCTAAAGTAAGCGGGTAGTAATAAAGGGTGGTTTGGATGTTTTTGCCACAATTTCGCTAATAGCACTTTATTGCTTAATAGTAATTTCCACGCAGGTTCAATAAAGGTGGTGGATGAATTAAGCATGTGTGGTGCATATTCGGTGGTAGTCATCCATTCAAGCGGGTAGAGCTTGAATAAACAATCAATAGGCTGATTATTCAGGTCGAGGAATTGTTGACTGTCTTTATCGTAACCTACATCTTCAATAGCAAGCTGATGAATATGCCAACCTGCGTTGTAAGCCACATCCGCCAAGTAATCGATATTGCCCCAATCTTCACGTCCCGCTTCTTGCATGGCACTAAAATGGAAATTTTTTAGCCCTGTTTGCTGTTGAATAAACTGAAAGCGATTGAGCAATTCTTCGTGAATCCAATTAAATTGGTCACGATGCGCTAAGCCTTCAATTTGCTCTAACCATTGCCATTGCACCACAGCAGCTTCAAGCAGGGAAGTAGGGGTGTCGGCATTGTATTCAAACATTTTGAGGTTCTCACCGTCATAACCAAAATCAAAACGGCCATATAAGTGCGGTACGTTTTTAGCCCATGTTTGTTCAATCAGATTTTTCTGTAAATCGGTGAAGCGATAATACGCATAATCACCTTGTTTCACTTCATCGGCAACAAAGTCCATACACATTGCATGCAATTCGTTGGTGGCATCTTCAATGCGATCGATTTCAGCTAAGGTAAATTCATACGCTACATTATCCGACCAATAATGGGAGCCATCAGAGGAAGGCAGATTATAGTAATCAAAGCCCACATCTAATAATTGTTGCACCATATTGGGGCGAGTAGGAAAGCCTGTGATTCGTTTCATATTTAACCGCCTGAGCTACGGCTGCTACTTGAGCTAGAGCTTTTGAAGCCACCGCGTGAAACCGGTTTGCTGTAAGTGCTACCTGCATTACCTTTAACTAATACAGGCTTACCGACAGAACGATTAGTTTGCGGTTGGATAACTTGACCCGTTGGTGTTGAAACGGCACGGTTACTTGGATTGTAGCTTGGACCTAAAAATGAGCCCATCGTACGCGCGATCATATAACCCATTGCGGCGCCTGCAATCGCACTGCCCATACTACCGTGTCCTTCTCCTGTTGCAGAGCTGGTGTGGCTTGTTCCCTCAGAACCGCTTAAGTTGCCAGAGTGAGTTGCTCCATCTGGATTTAAGGTTTGTTTGACGGTCTGATTGTCTTCTGACCATTCGCTATTATTGCTTGAACGTGTATTTAAATTGCCCGAGAGAGAGGAGCCAGATCCAGCATGTGCAGTTGTACCGCTATTATTTTCACTAGATTGGTCAGCTTCGCATAATTCAATTTTTTGCCAATCGGCTAAACAATCCTCAAGGCTGTTATAAACATCTCGTTGAACTTGCTCTTCTGAGCAGCCGCCCAATAAAGCCACAATAGAAAGGCTTACGAGAACTTGATTTTTCTTTTTCATCATAGGGTTAAAGTGTTAATAATTCAGTTAAATGATTGATTTCTAATGTAGGCAAAACACTTGCTTCAGTAAATGAATTGAGATCTTTGCCCGATAAATTAATCCATACAGCTTGGCATCCAGCTTGAATGGCGCCTTGAACATCTGTGGTTAAGTTATCACCAATATGTAAAATTTCACTCGGTTTTACGCCAAAATAATGAGCGGTTTGGTGGAACAAATCTTGATGAGGTTTCGCTCTGCCTTGTTCTCCACCACGTAAACTCAGCTGAAAGTGTTCAAACCCAATGCGTGTTGCAATCACATTACCATTGGTAATCACGCTAAGCAGGTAGCGATCTTTAAGTTGGTTTAATACTTCAATACTTTCTGCAGGTACATCAATTTTATGTCGCCATTCAATAAATTCTTCCATGGCAAGGGCCAAAGTGCGGTCAATTTCAACTGCACTTTTACCATGATGCGTCAGTAAGTGCCGTAACGTTTCGACACGCCAGGCAATCACATCTTCAGCAATCAAGGGATCTTTCTCCGCCAGTTGCCATTTCCATTCTCGCCAATATTCTGAGGTAAGCTCGCTCAGCTGTGCGTGTTCTTGCACACATTGAAGAAAGCGTTCTTCGGCCAAACAAATGACATCACTGTTATCGTAAAGGGTGTCATCAAGATCAAAACTCATGACCTTGAAAGGCTGAAGACCGCGGTAAAATCGCATAGTTAATCCTATTTAATCGTATTCACACCAAGCCATGCGGTCGCACGTTCATTGGTGATTTCTTCGTGTGTCCACATGCTCATTAAGTCAGGTTGAGGATGTTTATTTGTGTTATAGCCGATCAAATGAGCAAAATCAAATACGGCATGCGGATAGCCATTAATAAGCAATAAGGCTAAATAACCACTTTCATCCCAGCAGATTTCTAATTTACGTGCTTCGTGGTGATTGCGTGTGTTATCGACGTTATAAACATGTAAGCAATCGACAACAGGCTGCGCATTTTGACGCATATCTAATGCATAAAAATAGCCGGTTTCACCGTCATCTTCAAACATCACTGCCAGGTGATCATGCACAGTCGAGTGTGTGCCGACTTGTTTGGGTTGACCGAGAAAGAGTTGGTCTTCGAGGGTTAAGTGTAACATTTTCTTTCCTTTAAATATTAGATAGAAAAACACCGCACTTTTATGCAAAGTGCGGTGCTATTTTACATTAAATTAAGCAAAAATTATGCTTGACCTTTAACCGCTTTTAAACCTAAGAACGGAGCCGGTGTGCCAGCACGTTCTAATGCTTCTTCGATACGGATTAATTGGTTGTATTTCGCAATACGGTCAGAACGGCTCATAGAACCAGTTTTGATTTGACCTGCTGCTGTACCAACCGCTAAATCAGCGATAGTCGCATCTTCGGTTTCACCTGAACGGTGAGAGATAACCGCTGTGTAACCTGCATCTTTAGCCATTTTGATTGCTGCTAAAGTTTCAGTTAAAGAACCGATTTGGTTGAATTTGATTAAGATAGAGTTTGCGATACCTTTTTCGATACCTTCTTTTAAGATTTTGGTGTTAGTGACGAATAAGTCGTCGCCTACTAATTGAACGCGGTCGCCTAACACTTTAGTTTGGTATGCAAAACCTTCCCAGTCAGATTCATCTTGACCATCTTCGATAGACACGATTGGGTATTGTTTAGTTAATTCTTCAAGATAGTGTGTGAACTCTTGAGAAGTGAATGAACGGCCTTCGCCTTTCATTTCGTATTTGCCAGTTTCTTTGTTGTAGAACTCAGAAGATGCACAGTCCATTGCTAAAGTGACGTCTTTACCTAATACGTAACCTGCTTTTTCAACTGCTTCTTTGATACATGCTAAAGCGTCAGCGTTAGATGCTAGGTTAGGCGCGAAACCACCTTCATCACCTACAGCAGTGCTCATGCCTTTAGATTTTAATACTTTCGCAAGGTTGTGGAATACTTCAGCACCGATACGAAGTGCTTCACGTAACGTTTTCGCACCAACTGGTTGAATCATGAATTCTTGGATATCAACGTTGTTATCTGCGTGCTCACCACCGTTGATGATGTTCATCATTGGTAATGGCATAGAGTAAACGCCTGGCGTGCCGTTAAGTTCTGCAATGTAAGCGTAAAGAGGTAAACCTTTAGATGCTGCAGCGGCTTTTGCGTTTGCTAAAGATACCGCTAAGATTGCGTTTGCACCGAAGTTAGATTTGTTTTCAGTACCGTCTAAATCGATCATGATTTGGTCGATTTCAGCTTGGTTAGACGCTTCTTTACCTACTAATGCATCAGCGATAGGACCGTTTACTGCAGCAACCGCTTTTAATACACCTTTACCTAAGAAACGAGATTTGTCGCCGTCACGTAATTCTAATGCTTCACGAGAACCAGTAGATGCACCTGATGGAGCAGCTGCTAAACCAACGAAACCACCTTCAAGATGAACTTCAGCTTCTACAGTTGGGTTACCACGAGAGTCGATGATTTCACGACCAATGACTTTAACGATTTTTGCCATTTTGTTTTCCTCTGTTTAAAGTTAATTAAAATTAGTTAGGCGAACCTAAAACGGGAATATAATAAAGCAAATTTGGAAATTTGTCTTGGAAAAATGACCGCACTTTGATCTGCATCTTGTTTTTCAATAAAGTGCGGTGAGATTTTGTCTCTTTTTATTCAATATCTATTTAATTTTAGTGGATTTATCCATAAAAGTTCGTTAAAGTGTCAGCAAATTCCATACTGTTTTAGTATGAATTATTAAGTGTTAATTAAGACTTTATAGAATAAAAAAGGAATGATTATGTCTGTTTCAACATTTTTCGAAAAGACTAAAGCGCAGATAAAAAATGCAGTGTCTGCACATCCGATTGAAATTTTTCTAATTAGTGCATTTGCAATTGGAATTTGGTTTATGGAATTAGAGCCTCGTCAAGGAAATGATCATTTGGCTTATTGGGTATTTGAGCCAATGTTGTTTATCTTTGTTTATCTCTCTCGCCCATATTCTTGGTATCGTTTTTCATGGATTGTGCCATTGGTGGCGCTGGCCATTATTGGCATGACTAATGATAGTGCAGAGTTTTATCTCACGAGTCCAAAATTTTGGGGCGCAAATTTTATTGCGTTACTGGTATTATTAGGCTTCCCATTTGAAAAAAATAATCAAGGGTTTACCTACCGTAATTTTACCAATCTATTCCATCTTGGCTTAGCGACGGCGGTATGGTTGTTGGTGTTTGGATTAGTAGCGGCTATTCTATTTACGATTACAACACTCTTTAATGTCGAGTTTTCTGATAGTTTCTACAGTCATTTTTATACTTCTTTAGGCATTTTTACTCAGCCACTCTTTTTCTTAGTGTTCCAACAACGCCAAGCTAAATCGGAAATGACGTTAAATCGCATTTTTGAAATTTTAGTTAATTTCGTATTAGCACCCGCATTGATGATTTTCACTGTGTTGCTTTATGCTTATGTTGTTCAAATTATTTTTGAAGGCGTATTACCAAAAGGCATGCTGGCTAATATTACCTTGCCTTACCTGCTTGGTGGTTTAGGCGTATATGCATTACGTTCTATTTGTGCTAAAGCCCGCTGGGAAACTTTCTTTAAGTTCTATCCATATCTTGCCATTGTGCCAATCGTGTTGTTATGGTTGGCGATTGATCGCCGTATTAGTGCCTATGCTTGGACGGAACAACGTATTTATTTAGTAGCCTTAGCTACGGCGATTACGATTGCTTATGCGATTCTAACTGTGCCGAAAATTCGTCAATATCGTTTAATCTCTGCAGTTGTAATGGTGGCAATTTTTGCCATGACTTGGGTAGTGAAGCCAAAAGAAATCGCTTACCAAAGCCAAACGGAACGTTTTGAACAGTTATTAACAAAACTAAATTTATCCGATAGTTCAGGCAAAATTCGTAATGATGTAGATTTTGACGAACGTTTAGAAAATATGCCAAAAAGCGAGCTTAAGGATTGGAAAGAATTAGATAGTGTATCAGACTATTTGCTTTACAGTATAGAGCTAGACTCTTCTGTAGAAGATGCTTATCAAGAAAGACGAGAGGTATTTCAGAAGCAATATGGTGAAAAATCGAAAGAACTTTTGAAAGTCGATATTTATCGTGATGAGATCCGCATCGATGGCCAAGCAATTAGCAACCGAGAAATAACAATAGAATTTCTATGGGAGTCAATTGATGTCACGCCGTATAAAAAATGGATTCGTGTACCGATTTATGCATTTAATCGTACAGAGCGTCAGACTTATATGAAATCTGATGAAAAAGCGGATAAGCACGAAGAGAAGCCAGAGGTTTGCTTTGTTGAAGATCATGACAGATATTGTACGAATATGGATGAACATATTCATAAAGTATTCAAAGAACATCAGCTAGACCCGATGAAAAAAATCTCTAACGCTGAGCTTAAATCGCTTAGCCAAGATTTATTAAAAATTGATAGACCAAGCTTTACGATTTATTTGAATGAGCTTTATATGGGATTTAGACCAGAAAGTGGTTATTACTATAGTCGAATATATACTAAAGCTATTTTTGATAAGTAATCGTAAATATAAAACGCTGTGATGTTTCACAGCGTTTTTTGTAAAAATTAGCTAAAAATGACCGCTTTAAATATTAAGATATGTGTTTATAGAATGCCTTTTTTAAAGCTTGCGTATGTCTGTCTAAAATACTAAACATGGTTTCTCGATCTTCTCCAAATAGCGAGTTTCCATTATTAGAACGAACTTTGTCATAAGCTGAAAAGGCGATTTCAAACTCTTCAGTGCGTAATTTAATGGTTTTGCCGTGCAGTATAAGACTTAATAGGCTGACTTCTTTAGGTGTTAATTCTGGAAATAAATGACTTATCCATAGCTCCATAGAGTATTGAACAGACTCGCTAATTTTGTCATGTATTTTACTCGCTTGGCCTTGATGTATCCGATAAAACAATAATGGCTCTGGTAAATTCGCAAATGTCTTTTTGTGTAATGCGCATTGTACCCACATATGAAAATCGGGTGCAGTGGCTGTTTGTGCATAATTGATCCCGAGCGCCTTGATACTAGAATGTCGCCACATTGAAGAGGGATTAATGATATTGTCTCGAGCTAAAGAAAAATGTGCTTTTATATCTTTATCTAAAAGAGGAAGTGTACTCACTTTAGTCGCTTTATCAGTTTGCCCATTATTAAAGAGCAGAGCATTACTTCCTAAAATATCAATTTCGGGATGCTCGTCTAAATATTGAACTTGTTTTTCAAAACGGTGCGGTACACAAATATCATCGGCATCCATCCGAGCAACATATTCAACATTCATATAGTTAAGCATATCCATGGCAAATTGCATTACTGCAGGTTCACCTTGGTTTTCAGAAAAGTGATAAACACGTAAGCGAGCATCTTTTGCTGCATAAGTTTCGAGAATCTTGCCTGTGTTATCGGTAGATGCATCATTAACCACAAGAATACAAAAATCACTAAATGTCTGATTCAATAATGACTCTAAACATTCAGCAATAAAATTTTCTGCATTGTATGCGGGTAAAATAACAGCAAGTTTCATTTTTTCATTTCCGTGTAGATAAAAGCGTATTCTATTTAAATTACGACCTCAGCGATAGTCAGAAGTTTAACTTTGTTAGTTATCTAAAATATTTTTATAGCACGGGGCTTTATTACTTTTCACTCACATTACAAATTCCGCTATTTAATCACTGAGATATTTTGCAAAAATGCAACAAAAACTGACCGCTCTTTATTACCGCTAGGCAGTTTTCTTATCTAAAATTTAATGGTTGATAGGTAAATTTAATATATCTGCAATTTCGATTATGCGAGGCGCTGCTGATTTTGGGCAAACTAAGCAATAGAAATTGTCGGAACCCGTATCAACATAAAGCAAAGTATAATCACTTTTTGCTTCTACTTTAGCCTTAATACGTGCAAACTCATGCTTTGCTTCTTCGAAAGTGATTTCGAAAGTTTGTTCAAGAGACTCAGAAAGAAAATGATTGAGTGAGTCATAATCAATTTTCCAGTCATCTTGGTAGCAATGTAGATAACTTCTGATAAGCTCTAATTTAGCGTATTCTTCATCTAAATCTTCGTCCTCATAGATATCACCAAATGCGATCATTTTCTCTCGACATTTTTCAAGATCTTTATTTAGCCATTTATAGAGGCTTTTAACTTGTTTAATATATTTTGCTTTGATGTATTTTTTCGTTTCAAGCAACGTAATTAATTCATCAAATAAGGCTTCTTGATTGATTTCAGTTTCACGTCTGTCAATGCTATCGCAAATTAAATCAACAGCTTGTTTTAACAAAGCAAACTTGTAATGTTGTTCATCAAGCGGTTTGGCATAATAAATCGCTGCCATTAAATTAGAAATAAAAAGCTTATCAGCATGTTGTAATGAATATGCGGCATCTCTAATAGGTTGTCCAGCAAATAACTCAATTCTTTGCGGAAATTCAAATTCAATTTCTTTAATAATATGTTCATATTCCTTATGCGGTTTTATACCGAACGCAATATTTAAAAAAGAATAGCCAGAACCATTAAAAAATTCTTCTCGAGAAGCAGGTACGAATCCCATTGGGTTACAGAATTGGCTTTGTAAATCATACATATCGCCGTCAAAATCTAATTCCTTAAATTTTTCTTTGGAATAATCATCCCAATTGTCGGAATAGTAAAATTGATAGGCATTGATAGGCGTTTCAAAGAGGGTGTTTTTGACGTCGATACATCCATCTTGTTGCGTTTGAAGATAACGTTCAATTTTTGCGAGTTTTTGATCTAATAGAGAGAAATCTTCTGGCTTTTCAATCGCATTAAACACGGCATCAACTGAATGTAAAAATTTCTCATAATGCGGACTCTTTTGATTAAATGGCTTGGCAAGTACCATATCCTGACAAAGTTTTTTCGCTTCATCTGTTACGGCGAAAACGAAGCTATCCTGATCGGGAAAAATAAAAACTCTAAAAAGTGAGCTATCTGTTGGCTTTAATTTAAAATCAATAGAAAGAAATAATTGAACCCAATTTTCCTCTTCAAATTCAATGCGCGTAATACAAGGCAATTTCATTGTTTTTTTCAGGAGCAATTCTAAGGGCTGATATAAATCAGATAACCCCGTATTTTCTAGAAATTCAGATTCATCTAAATTGGCTTTACCATAATGCCAATAGGTTGCGATTGCCATTGGCGCAACTTTGTGATTTCGGGCAAACAACCTCTCAGATGGTTCTTCTTTCGCATTAAAATATTGAAAGATTTTGTCCAGTTTGGTTATTAATTTTTTGTCTAATTTATCAGCGTGTTGTTTAGATTTAAAAAACATAATAAAAATGCTCAGTTTAAAAGAGATTACTCGTAATATTCATATTTCTTTGTGGTTTTATCTAACCATATGCCTTTTTCATCATACATAATGCTTTCAATCACATTACCGTGTTGATCAAATTGATGACGCGTTGTGAGGGTTTCTTCTAATTTCCCATGTGGATCAAAAATTTGGCGTTTTAATTCATTGTGATTTTTGTCATAAGTAAAATCTGCTCGTCCCTCATTAAAAGACGTGTTATGTACAAAGTCGCCATTTTCGAGATAACGATAAGTTTCGCAATTGCTTTCTTTTCCTTTGTCATCAAAGTCACAAGCTTTGATGAGTTTATCGTCCTTGTAATGGAATTTTTTCGCATGGCCGTCAATAAGTTTTGCATAATAAACAGCTTCAGAGATGAGTTTGCCATCTTTGTCGTAAACTCTTTTGATGTAATCTTCTTGAAAATTTGGCTTTTTCGGCTTTTTGCCTACATAGGTGATTTCTAAAATGACGCCTGAACCATCGCGGTTTTCTTGATAGTGGTAGAGTCTTCCATGAGTCTCTTTATAGATATCGGAACGAATTTCTTCTAATCGATTGTTTTGATCATATCGATAATTCTCCGTCGTTTTATCGGAATATTCAGATTCTTGGGTAATCTCTTCAGTTTTAATTAAAAAGCCTTGTTCGTTATAAAATTGACGAACATCGTTCGTGACCACTTCTCCTTCTGCCGCTTCAGGATTATCTTCCGAATGTGAAATAACGGATTTCACTTTGCCTTGTAAGTGATTCGCTTGCCAATCGGTTTGAACAGGGAAAAGTGCGAAAGCAGAGGTAGAAAGGCTGGCGAGAAGGGCAGTAAGTAAAAATTTATGCATAGTCGTTCCTTTTATCACAAGCGGTCGGATTTAATAAATGTTTTGTAAAAAACGCTGAAAAATAACTACTTGTTTAAGTTATATAAATAGTTGACTAAAATGTTATACTAATTCAAATGTTTTTTGAAGTGTAGTTAAATAAATTTGCTTTTTTATAGGGTAAGAAAATAATGAAAGTATTCCGGAAAGTAGTATTTTTCTGTATTGATAAGAAAAGCATAATACACAAATATATTGATTAAGAGAGATATTAGGAAATATGCAGCGTTTAAAGACACCATTAGAAATATTTTTGTGGACAATTGGTATATTGTTTGGAATTGTCACGTTATTATTTATTTTGAGTTATTTTGTATTTTATGTTTTGTTCTCTTCAGCTCCACAAGATTGGGGGCTTAGAGGCGTTCAGTTACAAGATAAACCGTATTTAGCCGGTATTGATGATCTATCTCCGAATGCATTTGTTTTTGCAACAACCGGAGAAGATGCGCCAGATTATGTTATTACGCTCGATAATACGTATTTTAAGTGGGGCGATTTTCGTTTAAATAAACTTTCATTAAATAGTAATGTAGTTGGAATCAATGATTTGGTTAGATTGGGTAAACAACATGATACTGACTTAGGCATGCCGGAAACGATTTCTATTAATGGACAGTCTTGTTTGAGTAGAGGAAGTTTTGTTTTTGTACGAATAAAAGGTAAGGGGCCTTCGATGCCTTATTCTGATTTTACCTTAGCCAGTTGTGAAATACCTGAAGGTGAAGTTATTCTACCGACGATTCGTTTAAAGAGTAAAGTTGCATTTTATGAAAATCGCCAGCTCAATTATGATTACCTTTGGAAAGATAATGAGTTAATCAGTTCACAAATAAAGCAAGCTCATAGTTATAATACGAACTTTATAGAGCCGAGTTTGCAAGTTCAGTTAGCTAATGACAAAGATAAATTTGATATTTGGTGGTATTACACTGATTTAACCAATCATGCGAAGCTTATCCAAGTTGTTCACGGTGATTATATGGATGAAGCAAGTCGTGAAAGGAATTTTGTTATTGGTGAGTGTCGTTATAAAGTAGGTAACACTCAAATTTATCTCACTGATTTAACAAAAGATACCGCACATTGGCATTTTATTGATGATTTCGATTCAGGTGATATTTCTGATAAATGTAAAATGCAGATCTTGCCTTATCGTTTGGTGAAACGGTAATCGAATCAATCAAATTAAAATGCTTAAAAATACAAAGTGCGGTCAAAAACACAAGAATTTTTGACCACACTTGTTTATTGAATTATCAGTAAATTACTTTTCAGTTTTTAACTGATTTTCTCTGGCTGCTTTGACAAAACCTTCGAATAATGGGTGACCATCACGTGGTGTTGATGTAAATTCTGGGTGGAATTGACATGCCACAAACCATGGGTGGTTTGGTACTTCAATGATTTCCACTAATTTACGATCCGCCGATAAACCAGTTACTTTAAGGCCCGCTTTTTCAATTTGTGGAAGCAGGTTATTATTCACTTCATAACGGTGACGATGACGTTCTTCGATGGTTTCTTTGCCATATAATGCACGCGCTTTTGAACCCTCAATTAAATGACATTGTTGCGCCCCTAAACGCATCGTACCACCCAGATCTGAATTATCATCACGGGTTTCAATGTGGCCTTCTGCATCTTGCCATTCTGTAATTAAACCCACAACAGGTTGTTCACAGTTACGATCAAATTCAGATGAGTTTGCTTTTTCAAGACCAGCAACGTTGCGCGCATATTCGATTAATGCAATTTGCATCCCTAAACAAATGCCTAAGTAAGGAATATTGTTTTCACGCGCATATTTTGCAGTCAAGATTTTGCCTTCTACACCGCGATAGCCAAAGCCGCCAGGTACTAAAATACCATCGACACCTTTTAATACGTCAGTACCTTTGGTTTCGACATCTTGTGAATCAATGTATTTGATATGCACGCTTAAACGGTTTTTCAAACCTGCGTGTTTTAAGGCTTCATTCACTGATTTATACGCGTCTGGTAATTCAGTATATTTACCCACCATACCGATGGTGACATCGCCCACAGGGTTAGCTTCTTGATAAAGCACTTGTTCCCATTCAGAAAGATCAGCTTCAGGACAGTCTAAGTGGAAACGTTGACAGATGAATTCATCTAAACCTTGCGATTTTAATAAAGCAGGGATTTGATAGATGGAGTTCACATCTTTTAATGAGATGACCGCACGTTCTGGTACGTTACAGAATAAGGCGATTTTTGCACGCTCGTTTGGTGGAATCATGCGATCAGAACGACAAATAAGCACATCTGGCTGAATACCAATCGAAAGTAATTCTTTTACAGAATGTTGAGTTGGTTTAGTTTTCACTTCGCCCGCAGTCGGGATGTATGGCACTAACGTTAAGTGCATAAAGAGAGTATTCTCACGACCTACTTGTACGGCAAGTTGACGAAGTGCTTCTAAGAATGGAAGCGATTCAATATCACCTACTGTTCCGCCTACTTCCACAATTACCACATCATGGCCTTGCGCACCGGCAATCACGCGATCTTTAATTTCATTGGTGATGTGTGGGATAACTTGAATTGTCGCACCTAAATAATCACCACGACGCTCTTTGCGTAATACTTCAGAATAAATTTTACCGGTGGTGAAGTTATTGCGTTTTGTCATTTTGGTACGAATAAAACGCTCGTAGTGACCTAAGTCTAAATCGGTTTCCGCCCCGTCTTGTGTCACGAACACTTCGCCGTGTTGGGTTGGGCTCATTGTACCCGGATCTACGTTGATGTAAGGGTCTAATTTCATAATAGTCACGTTTAAGCCACGTGCTTCTAAAATTGCTGCCAATGATGCTGCAGCAATACCTTTACCTAACGATGAAACCACACCGCCTGTGACGAAAATATAATTTGTAGTCATAGTGAGAGACCTAAAATGTTGGGATAAAAATGATTATAGCCAATCATCTTTTATGCAAATTTGTGCAGAATGCTGAAAAGTGCGGTCAAAAATAAAAGAAAAAGATGATTAGCTATCAAGACGGGAGGATAGTTTACAGGATTTGAGATTTTTATACAATCTTGTCTTGTCAGGAATGTATGAAAATTAAATGGCTTATCATATTCTCCATTCTACGATAGAATACGCTCAATTTTTTTACGAAGAAGAGAAGAATTTATGACAAATAAAGCATTAAGCGTGGTGATTTTAGCGGCCGGTAAAGGCACTCGTATGTATTCTGATTTACCAAAAGTCTTGCATAAAGTGGCAGGTAAACCAATGGTAAAACATGTGATCGATACGGCGAATCAATTAGGTGCAGAAAACGTGCATTTGATTTATGGTCACGGTGGCGAATTAATGCGTGAGCGTTTGGCAAATGAAAGCGTGAACTGGGTATTCCAAGCGGAACAATTGGGTACAGGACATGCTATGCAACAAGCGATGCCTTTTTTCCGTGATGATGAAAATGTTTTAATGGTGTATGGCGATGGCCCAATGATTTCACCGGAAACATTGCAAAAATTAATCGATGCGAAACCTGAAAATGGTATCGCAGTGTTAACGGTCGTATTAGATAACCCAACAGGTTATGGTCGAATCGTACGTGAAAATGGCAAAGTTGTAGGGATTGTTGAACAAAAAGATGCAACGCCTGAGCAACTCAAAATTCAAGAGATTAATACAGGTGTGTTAGTTTCAGATGGTGCAAGTTTCAAAAAATGGTTAGCGCGTTTAGATAATAATAATGCACAAGGCGAGTTTTATATTACTGATGTAATTGGCTTAGCTCATCAAGATGGTTGTCCGATTGTAGCTGTTCAAGCAACTGATTTTATGGAAGTTGAAGGGGTGAATAACCGCCTGCAATTAGCCAAAATGGAACGCTATTATCAACGCAAACAAGCAGAAAAACTTTTACTTGCTGGTGTGATGTTGATTGATCCTGAGCGTTTTGATTTACGCGGTACATTAGAACACGGTAAAGATGTTGAAATTGATGTGAACGTGATTGTGGAAGGCAATGTACGTTTAGGTGATCGAGTAAAAATCGGTGCAGGTTGTGTATTGAAAAACGTGACTATTGGTGATGATGTTGAGATCAAGCCTTATTCAGTTTTAGAAGATGCGACAATTGGTGAGAAAGCGGCGATTGGTCCATTCTCTCGTTTGCGTCCAGGTGCTGAATTAGCGGCTGAAACCCATGTGGGCAACTTCGTGGAAATTAAAAAATCCACAGTAGGTAAAGGTTCTAAAGTAAATCACCTCACTTATGTGGGCGATACCGAAATCGGTGAGAACTGTAATATTGGTGCAGGTGTCATTACTTGTAACTATGACGGTGCGAATAAATTTAAAACGATCATTGGTAACAATGTATTCGTGGGCTCGGATACACAATTAGTTGCACCAGTTACTGTGGCAGATGGTGCAACTATCGGTGCGGGTTCAACCATTACGAAAAACGTTGAAAAAGATGAGCTTGTGATCACTCGCGTGCCACAACGTCATATTCAAGGTTGGCAAAGACCGGTGAAGAAAAAGTAATTAACATTGAAAGGCGAGCCAATGTGTTCGCCTTTTATGATTTGATGCCTTTTACTTTATAAAGGTTGTTCGAGTTGCTAAAATCATCGTCCATTTATAAAGACAGATAATTTCCTATGACAAAAAATAAAACAGGACTTTCATTCCTTTGGTTAAGTGCGGTCGCATTTATCCTTGATTTATTGACCAAATATATTGTAGTGCAACGCTTTGATTTATATGAAAGTGTGAACCTATTACCCGTTTTTAATCTAACCTATGTGCGTAACTATGGCGCAGCGTTTAGCTTCCTTGCTGAACATGATGGCTGGCAGAAATATTTCTTTATCGTGCTTGCGATTGGAATTTCTTTAATGCTGGCTTACTTTATGAAAAAGAATTCAGCAGAACAAAAATTACAAAACTCAGCTTATGCACTGATTATTGGTGGTGCGTTAGCCAATATGGTGGACCGTGCGTATAACGGTTTTGTGGTGGATTTCTTAGATTTTTATTGGGATATTCATCATTATCCGGTATTCAATGTGGCAGATATTGCGATTTGTATTGGTGCAGGTTTATTAGCATTAGATGCCTTTAAAGATAATAAAAAGAGCGGTCAAAAATGAAGATAATTTTAGCTAACCCTCGTGGATTTTGCGCAGGGGTCGATCGAGCCATTAGCATTGTTGAATTAGCGCTTGAAATTCATGGAGCACCAATTTATGTGCGTCATGAAGTGGTGCACAACCGTTTTGTGGTGAATGGTTTGCGTGAGCGTGGGGCAATTTTTGTAGAAGAATTAAGTGAAGTGCCAGACGGGGCTATTGTGATTTTCTCTGCCCATGGCGTGTCACAAGCTGTTCGTCAAGAAGCGAAAGATCGTCAGTTAAAAGTATTTGATGCAACTTGTCCGTTGGTAACCAAAGTGCATATGCAAGTAGCACGTGCAAGCCGTAAAGGGACGAAAGCGATTTTGATCGGACACAAAGGCCATCCCGAAGTGGAAGGCACAATGGGGCAGTACAACAACGAGGAAGGTGGTATTTTCTTAATTGAAAGCGTGGAAGATATTGCTCGTTTGCCGGTTCAAGAAAATGATGATTTAACCTTTATGACGCAAACCACACTTTCTCTTGATGATACGGCGGAAACTATCAGTGCATTGAAAGACAAATATCCTGCTATTCAAGGCCCACATAAAAACGATATTTGCTATGCCACAACCAATCGTCAAGAAGCGGTGCGTGAATTAGCAAAACAATGTGATTTAGTGGTTGTTGTAGGTTCTAAAAACTCATCAAATTCTAACCGTTTAGCTGAGTTGGCATCGCGTATGGGCGTAAAATCAAAATTGATTGATGATCCAAATGATGTGACAGCAGATTGGTTTGAAGGCGTTGAAACAATTGGCGTAACAGCAGGGGCCTCAGCACCCGAAGAGTTGGTGCAATCTGTGATTGCTCGATTAAAAGAATTTGGTGCGGATAGCATTGAAGAGCTTCAAGGCTTAGAAGAAAATATGTTCTTTGAAGTGCCAAAAGAGCTACGAATAAAAGAAGTAAACTAATTCTATTAAAAAAGTGCGGTTAATTTACCGCACTTTTTTTGTGTTATTTTATTTTTTATTGTGCACTTTAAGCCATTTTTGCATTTGTTCAATTTCTGCTTGTTGAGCGTTAATAATATTCTCAGCAAGCTTACGCATCTCAGGATCTTTTCCGTATTTTAATTCAACTTCCGCCATTTTTACTGCGCCAATATGGTGTGGCAACATACCTGCTGCAAAAGCAACATCAGGATCTTTATATTGCGCAGCTGCCATCATGTCTTGATGCATTTGACTCATACCTTGCATTAATTCTTGTTGCATTGCAGAATCTGTCGACATTGGCATATTCATGTGTGCTTGATGCGGTTGTTCATTAGCTTGGGCATAAATTGAAACTGCAGCAGCGCTAAGTGTGATAAAAGTCATAAGTTTTTTCATGTTTTTCTCCTATGTGATAACTGAATGAGCACCAATCATAAACTTTAACCTAAGGTTAAGGTCAATATTTATTCCGAAAATTTTTGGTGAGATGCTAAAATAAGACAATGTTTGATATGAGGGACAGAATCATGAAACAAAAAATTGTGCTTGCCACAGGTAATAAAGGCAAAGTAAAAGAAATGGCAGATGTATTAGCTGATTTCGGTTTTGAAGTGATTGCTCAAACGGATTTAGGCATCGAAAGTCCAGAGGAAACGGGCTTAACGTTTGTCGAAAATGCGATCCTTAAAGCACGCTATGCAGCTGAAAAATCAGGTTTACCGGCAATAGCGGATGATTCCGGTCTCGTGGTGGACGCTTTAAATGGTGCGCCAGGATTGTATTCTGCACGTTATGCTGGAGTAGATGGTGACGAAGCTGATGCGAAAAATCGTGAAAAATTACTGGCAGAATTAGCTGATGTACCGACTGAACGTCGCCAAGCAAAATTTGTGAGTACGATTGTATTATTACAACACCCAAGTGATCCTTCTCCAATCATTGCTCAAGGTGAATGTGATGGTAAGATTATTTATGAAGAGAAAGGTGAAAATGGCTTTGGTTATGATTCGCTCTTTTTTAGCCCAGAAAAAGATTGTACTTTTGCCGAATTAGAAACCGTAGAGAAAAAGAAAATCTCTCATCGTGCGAAGGCATTATCCGTTTTAAAATCAAAATTAAGCGTCTAAAGTGCGGTCAATTTTTAACGAGAATTTAAGGATACAAAATGATTGTGACAACAACCCCTAATGTCGAAGGGAAACAAATCGTAGAATATAAACAAGTCGTCTTTGGCGAAGTGATTGCCGGTGCAAACTTCATGCGTGATTTTTTTGCTGGCATTACGGATGTGATTGGTGGGCGTTCTAGTGTTTATGAGCGTCGTATTAGTCGTGCGCGTCAAGATGCGTTGAAAGAACTGGAAGAAAAAGCACATGCCTTGGGGGCTAATGCTATTGTTGGCGTGGAAGTTAACTACACAACGGTAGGCACAAAAAGCATGTTTATGGTGATTGCAAGCGGTACGGCAGTGGTGGTGCGCTAAGGTCGTTTTTTCATTTACTTAAATGTAATTTTTGCGATCAGGATCGCAAAAGTGCGGTCAATTTCTTGCGTGTTTTCGGTATTTCTTAAAAATGTCGCTGTTGATATGAATCAACGGTACTTTTTGTTAATAAAGGGCATTTTTATGAAATTGATGAAACATTTATTTAGTTCATTATTTGTTGCGACCACAATGTTGAGCTCGCAAGTGTTTGCAGAAGAAAAGGTGGCTGAACAGACTCAACCTCAAGCGCAAGTTCAGCAACAAACCGCATCACAAACTACACAACAAGCAGTGAGTGATAAATTAAATATCAATACTGCCAGTGCATCAGAAATTCAAAAAGCGCTAATTGGTATTGGTGCGAAAAAGGCGGAAGCCATTGTGCAGTATCGTGAAAAGCACGGTAATTTCACTATGGCAGAACAATTGCTTGAAGTACAAGGCATTGGTAAAGCAACGTTAGAGAAAAACCGCGATCGTATTGCGTTTTAATCTGCGTTATTTATATATAAAAAGCGGGATAGTGATATCTCGCTTTTTTTGTATTTGAAGATAAAATTTACCAAAACTTGCAAAATATCAAATTTTTTTGAAATAAATAGGGGATTTCTTGCAAAGGTTTTTTAAGAGAGTAGAATAACAAAAGGTATAAAAATACCTATGTTGAAGTATAAAAATAATCAATTAATTATTTGGAGTAAGATATGGCATCAGAAAATTTAAATCAATCTTCTGTTGCTCTCACACCAGTTGAAGCAACGGATTATGCTGAAAACGTCGCTGCGTATAAAGCGCAAAAACGTCCATTTTTATCATTCATGTCTGGTATTAGTGCTGGGGCTTGTATTGCATTAGCCTTTGTATTTTATACAACAACTCAAACAGCGAGCGCTGGCGCACCTTGGGGATTAACCAAGTTAGTTGGTGGATTAGTCTTCTCTTTAGGCGTAATTATGGTGGTGATTTTAGGATCTGAATTATTCACCTCTTCTACTTTAACCTTAGTTGCCCGCGCAGGCGGAAAAATAACCACAACCCAAATGATTCGAAATTGGATTGTAGTGTATTTAGGCAACTTCGTAGGCGGTTTATTTATTGCTGCGGTGATTTGGTTTGGGGGGCAAACCATGGCAGCAAGTGGTCAATGGGGTTTAACCATTTTGGCAACCGCGCAACATAAAATTCATCATACTTGGTTTGAAGCATTTAACCTTGGTATTTTATGTAACATTATGGTGTGTGTAGCGGTATGGATGTCTTATTCCGGTAAAACTGTTACAGACAAAGCATTTATTATGATTATGCCAATTGGCTTATTTGTGGCATCAGGTTTTGAACACTGTGTGGCCAATATGTTTATGATTCCGCTTGGCATTATTACAGCACATTTTAGTACACCAGAATTTTGGCAACAAATTGGTGTGGATCCAATGAAATATGCAGACTTAGATCTTTATCATTTCATTGTGAAGAATTTAATTCCCGTAACGTTGGGCAACATTGTGGGCGGCGCAGTTTGTATCGGCTTATTCCAACGTTATTTAACTAAAGCTCACTAATGTACTAACGAACTAACAGACTTATTTTTTATCAATTAAAAAAGGAAATGACTATGTCAGAACTTAATGAAGCACAAAAAGTTGCGTGGGCAGGATTCGTTGCCGGTGATTGGCAAGAAAACGTCAACGTGCGTGATTTTATTCAAAAGAACTACACCCCGTATGAAGGTGATGATTCTTTCTTAGCAGGTCCAACTGAAGCGACAACAAAACTTTGGGAAACTGTAATGGAAGGAATTAAAGTTGAAAACCGCACACATGCGCCATTAGACTTTGACGAACATACGCCTTCAACGATTACTTCTCACGCACCTGGTTATATCAATAAAGACTTAGAGAAAATTGTAGGTCTTCAAACTGATGCTCCATTAAAACGTGCCATTATGCCATTTGGTGGTATTAAAATGGTGGAAGGTTCATGTAAAGTTTACGGTCGTGAATTAAATCCTGAAGTGAAAAAAATCTTCACTGAATATCGTAAAACTCACAACCAAGGTGTATTCGATGTTTATACGCCAGACATTTTACGTTGCCGTAAATCAGGTGTATTAACGGGTCTTCCAGATGCTTACGGTCGTGGCCGTATTATCGGTGACTACCGTCGTGTAGCACTTTACGGTGTAGACTTCTTAATGAAAGATAAATACGCACAATTCTCTTCTTTACAAAAAGACTTAGAAGATGGCGTAAATCTTGAAGCGACTATCCGTTTACGTGAAGAAATCGCAGAACAACACCGTGCATTAGGCCAAATGAAACAAATGGCAGCAAGCTACGGTTACGATATTTCTAACCCTGCAACGAATGCTAAAGAAGCAATTCAATGGATGTACTTTGCTTACTTAGCAGCAATCAAATCACAAAACGGTGCAGCGATGTCATTCGGTCGTACTGCAACTTTCATCGATATCTATATCGAACGTGATTTAAAAGCGGGTAAAATTACTGAAACTGAAGCGCAAGAATTAGTTGACCACTTAGTCATGAAACTTCGTATGGTTCGTTTCTTACGTACACCTGAATACGATCAATTATTCTCTGGTGACCCAATGTGGGCAACTGAAACCATCGCAGGTATGGGTTTAGATGGCCGTACATTAGTAACCAAAAATACATTCCGTATTTTACACACCCTTTACAACATGGGTACTTCTCCAGAACCAAACTTGACTATCCTTTGGTCTGAGCAATTACCTGAAAACTTCAAACGTTTCTGTGCGAAAGTATCGATTGATACCTCATCTGTTCAATACGAAAACGATGATTTAATGCGTCCAGACTTCAACAATGATGATTACGCAATCGCATGTTGTGTATCACCAATGGTTGTGGGTAAACAAATGCAATTCTTCGGTGCTCGTGCAAACTTAGCGAAAACATTGTTATACGCAATCAACGGCGGTATCGATGAAAAATTAGGTATGCAAGTAGGTCCGAAAACTTCGCCAATCACTGATGAAGTGTTAGATTTCGATACAGTAATGACTCGTATGGACAGCTTTATGGATTGGTTGGCAAAACAATATGTGACTGCCTTAAACATCATCCACTACATGCACGATAAATATTCATACGAAGCAGCATTAATGGCGTTACATGATCGTGATGTATACCGTACCATGGCTTGTGGTATTGCAGGTCTTTCTGTTGCGGCAGACTCACTTTCAGCAATTAAATATGCGAAAGTTAAACCAGTTCGTGGTGACATCAAAGATAAAGATGGCAATGTTGTAGCAAGCAACGTAGCAATCGACTTCGAAATCGAAGGTGAATATCCACAATATGGTAACAACGACAACCGTGTTGATGACATCGCTTGTGACTTAGTTGAACGTTTCATGAAGAAAATTCAAAAACTTAAAACTTACCGCAACGCTGTGCCTACACAATCTGTATTAACCATTACTTCTAACGTAGTTTATGGTAAGAAAACAGGTAACACTCCGGATGGTCGTCGCTCAGGTGCACCATTCGGACCAGGTGCGAACCCAATGCACGGTCGTGACCAAAAAGGTGCGGTAGCGTCATTAACTTCTGTTGCTAAACTTCCATTTGCTTACGCGAAAGATGGTATTTCTTATACCTTCTCAATCGTACCAAATGCGTTAGGTAAAGATGCAGAAGCACAACGTCGCAACCTTGCTGGCTTAATGGATGGTTACTTCCACCATGAAGCAACAGTAGAAGGTGGCCAACACTTAAACGTGAACGTGTTAAACCGTGAAATGTTATTAGATGCAATGGAAAATCCGGATAAATATCCGCAATTAACCATCCGTGTATCTGGTTACGCAGTACGTTTCAACTCTTTAACTAAAGAGCAACAACAAGACGTCGTCACTCGTACATTCACAGAATCGTTCTAAAACACGATAAAATTTAACCGCACTTTAGCGGGAACATAAAAATTATGAGCCTGATTTAAGTCAGGCTCATTTTTTATAGATGATATTTTTGGTAAAATTTAGCTAGATTTATTTTTTGGAAATTTATTTATGTCTGTTCTAGGAAGAATTCACTCCTTTGAATCCTGTGGCACCGTGGATGGTCCCGGCATTCGTTTTATTTTATTTATGCAAGGCTGTTTAATGCGTTGCAAATATTGCCACAACCGTGATACTTGGGATCTTGATGGTGGTCGCGAAATCAGTGTTGAAGAACTTATGAAAGAAGTGGTGAGTTATCGTCACTTTATGAACGCAACTGGTGGTGGTGTAACAGCATCAGGTGGTGAAGCCATTCTTCAAGCTGAGTTTGTTCGTGATTGGTTCCGTGCTTGTAAAGCAGAAGGGATTAATACTTGTTTAGATACTAATGGTTTTGTACGTCATTATGACCACATTATTGATGAACTGCTCGATGTAACCGATCTTGTTTTGCTTGATTTAAAAGAACTTAACGATCAAGTGCACCAAAATCTTATTGGTGTGCCAAATAAACGGACGCTGGAATTTGCGAAATATCTGCAAAAACGTAATCAACATACTTGGATCCGTTATGTGGTGGTTCCAGGCTATACAGATAACGATCATGATGTTCATCTGCTCGGACAGTTTATTGAAGGTATGACCAATATTGAAAAAGTCGAACTTCTCCCTTATCATCGATTAGGGGCCCACAAATGGAAAACCCTTGGGTTTGACTATGAACTCGAAGATGTATTGCCACCGACAAAAGAGTCGCTTGAGCATATTAAAAATATCTTAGAGGGATACGGACATACTGTAAAATACTAAGCGATAGTGTTAAACGGTAAACAGCAAGCTTCAGTAAGCTTTAAGGAGAGAAAAATGAAAAAATTAGCATTAACGTTTTTAGGTGTAGCCCTTTTAGCAGGTTGTTCAGCTGTTCAACCGCCACTTCCTCAAGAAGAGGTGAAACTAAGCCCACCTTCGAAAGATAGAATGGGTTATGCTCGCTTGGTAAAAGATAAAAATTATTACATTGATACCGATTCTATTTGGGTCGATAACCAAGATTTAAACCAAGTACATTTTGATGCGGTCGTAAATTTGGATAAAGGCTTATATGTGTATCCAAATGAGAAAAGACGTTATGCACGTTCTGTTCGCCAATATAAAATCTTAAACTGTAAGAACTACCATTTAACTCAAGTTCGTACCGATTTTTATGATGATTTCTGGGGCGAAGGTTTACGTGCTGCACCGAAAAAACAAGAGAAATACACAATCAGCTTAAAGCCGAATACAACGCTCTATGCGGCGGCACAAATCATTTGTGTGAACTCAGATAGAAAACCTTCTTTAGAGTTAGAAGGCTCAAAAGCGAAATAATCAATCAAAGTGCGGTTAGAAATAACCGCATTTTTTATATCCATAAAGCTGATGAGCAAACAATAAAAAACGGCCAATATTCATTAAATATTGACCGTTCTTTTTATCTCGCGATGAAAGATTATTTCACACGAGAAACGTATTCACCTGAACGAGTATCGACTTTAATCACTTCACCGATTTGAACGAAAAGAGGTACTTTCACCACAGCGCCAGTGCTTAATGTTGCTGGTTTACCGCCTGTACCCGCAGTATCACCTTTAAGACCTGGGTCTGTATCAATGATTTCTAATTCTACGAAGTTTGGTGGAGTAACGCTGATTGGCGCACCATTCCATAAAGTCACGATACAATCTGCTTGGTCTAATAACCATTTTTCTGCATCACCTACTGCTTTTGCATCAGCAGAGTATTGTTCGAATGTTTCTGGGTGCATGAAGTACCAGAATGCATCATCTTTGTATGAATAAGTGAGGTTAAGATCCATAACATCAGCAGCTTCAACCGAAGTACCAGATTTGAAGTTTACATCTAATACTTTGCCTGAAATTAATTTACGAATACGAGTACGAGTAAAAG
The DNA here is from genome assembly GCA_018363335.1 of Parahaemophilus parainfluenzae. Classification (GTDB taxonomy): domain Bacteria; phylum Pseudomonadota; class Gammaproteobacteria; order Enterobacterales; family Pasteurellaceae; genus Haemophilus_D; species Haemophilus_D parainfluenzae_Y. The sequence goes on from JAGZOA010000001.1 coordinate 47,816, forward strand.
CTTGACCTTTACCTGGTTTAACGAATTCGTTTTCAACGATCACACAAGGCTCACCGTCTTGCATAAATTTTAGACCTGGTTTGAAATCACTGGTAGTATATGTAGCCATATTAAAAATATCCTAAAAAAATAGAGATTGTTTGAAAGTGCGTATTTTAACCCGAAATATTGCGATTAGAGAAGAACAAAATTGGTTAGAAACCCTAAAAAATGCGATTTCTGATCCGAAAATTTTACTAAAAACCTTAAATTTGCCCGTTGAAGATTTTGCCGAGGACATCGCCGCTCATAAACTTTTTGCTATGCGAGTGCCTTTACCTTTTGTTGAAAAAATGGAAAAAGGGAATCCTAAAGACCCGCTTTTTTTACAAGTGATGACGGCTCAACAAGAATTTATTGAAGCGGAGGGGTTTAGCCAAGATCCTTTAGATGAACAGCAAAAAAATGCGGTACCTAATATTCTGCATAAATACCAAAATCGCTTGCTGTTTATGGCAAAAGGGGGCTGTGCGATTAATTGCCGTTATTGCTTCCGTCGTCATTTTCCTTATGATCAAAACCCAGGCAATAAAACCAGTTGGCAACAAGCAATAGACTATATTGCCGCACATCCTGAAATCGAAGAAGTGATTTTTTCGGGTGGTGACCCGATGATGGCGAAGGATAGTGAATGGGCGTGGCTATTAGAACGCCTTGAAAAGATACCGCACTTACAACGTTTGCGTATTCACTCTCGTTTACCGGTCGTGATTCCAGAACGTATTACGGATGAATTTTGTGATTTATTGCTAAAAAGCTCATTACAAATAGTGTTTGTGACACATATCAATCATCCAAATGAAATTGATGAAGAACTCGCTTTGGCTATGCAAAAACTGGCAGGTGCTAAGGTCACGTTACTCAATCAATCAGTCCTTCTAAAGGATGTGAATGATAACCCACATACATTAAAAGTATTAAGCGATAAGCTGTTTCAAGCAGGCATTCTGCCTTATTACTTGCATTTGTTGGATAAAGTGCAGGGGGCAAGCCATTTCTATATTTCAGATGAGAAAGCGTTACAAATTTATAAAGAATTACAGGCGCTCACTTCTGGCTATTTAGTACCCAAATTAGCTCGAGAAATTGGTGGAGAGCCAAATAAGACTTTATACACAGCTTAAGATCCGATAAAATACGATCTAATTTTTCACCGCACTTTTTGTGCGATCTTTAGTTTAGCAAATCGAGGTAATCCCGTGGATAATAAAAATCAACCTAACGACAATTCATCTCAAAATGAATTAGATTTAGGATTTAATCATTCAGACTCTGTGGCTCCAAGAAAACCGGTTCAACAAAGTGGCTCAATTTTTGATAAAGCCAAAGGTTTATTTGGTAAAAAAGAACAGCCAGATACGCAATTCCATGTTCGTCGCGAACCAACTTTTGGCGCGGCAGCAAGCCAACCTTTTTCACCTTCTCAAGCATTTCAAAGTGAAAATGCTGAACAGTCAGCACCATCAAGTGCTTTCGGAACTCAAGAGCCCGTTGAGAATGTTCAAGTAGAAAACGTAGCGGAAGAAAAAGTTATTTTTGAAAATTCGCCTGCAGAAGAGATTGTAGAAGAAGTGACAACTCAAGCCGAAACAGTTGCACCAGCCGCCACTGCTGCTGCAGCAAGCTTGAAATCACCTGAAAAATGGAAGGTTCTACAAATGTTACCAGAAAAGCATCGTCGTTTATTTATTGCGATTTTGGGTTTAGTGGTATTACTGATCATTTTCTTCACCCTAAAACCAAACTCAGATACGGTGGAGTCTTTTGAACAACAAAATGGTAATGAAATACCAGTTCAATTCCAATCATTGGATCAATCTCAACCAGTTGAAACGACGATATTAGATAACAATAATACGGTAGCACCAGCAAAAACAGAACAAACAGCAAATGACGCTAAATCAGATACACCTCCAGCAATGGAATATGTAGGTGATAAAGCAGACGCCGCTAAATCACAAACTGCAGAGCCTGCGCAACAAACTGTTGCTCAACAACCAGCAACTCAACCTGCGCCAGTTAAACCAACTCTTGATGCAACAAGTAAAGAACCATTGCTAAGAACACTGCAGCCAACGGCAGAAAAACATACCGCAACGGTTGAGCATAAAGCAGAACCTCGTCGTGAACATACAGCTGTGGTTCAAGAGAAAAAACAACCTAAACCAGCAACTGAAAAAGTGACAGCTCAGCCGACTCAAACCGTGAAAAAAGAGCAAAGCAAAATTCAAGAAGCGAAACCTGTTGCGACTAAAGAGACTAAAGTTCAAATTGTGGAAGCGAAATCTGCAACCAACAAGACTGTGAAAGCTGCAGAACCAGTAGCTCAAACTGCTTCAACAGGTGCAACAAAAACATTAACTGTGCCTCAAGGTGTTTCACTGATGCAAGTATTCCGTGATAATAAATTGAATATTTCAGATGTGAATGCCATGACCAAAGCAAGCGGTGCTGGTAATGCATTAAGCAGTTTCAAACCTGGTGATAAAGTACAGGTTTCAGTGAACAGTCAAGGCCGAGTGAGTGAGCTTCGTTTATCAAATGGCGGCAAGTTCATTCGTCAAGCTGATGGTTCATACCAATATAAAAAATAATTTTTAGTGGGCGAGTAATCGCCCATTTTTCTAGCTGAGATTGTTTATCCTTGCTCATTTCGCAAAGTGAGCAATCATAAACAAACCTTGATGGAAATAGAATTCATGTTAAAAAAATTAAGCGTAATTTTGACCGCACTTTGTCTTTCTGCATGTTCGCAGAATGTTGAGTTAAATAAAACCACACCACAGAAAATGAAAGTGCAAACCGTTGATAAAAAATCCCAAAAGGGTTCAGCGACGGTTTATTTGTGTAAAGGCAATAAAGAAGTGAGTGTGGTTCATACCAAGCAAAAACAGAAAAGTAAAAAAACACTCAGTCAGGTGACCGTAACTTTTAATGATGTAACTGAAAAATTGACGCGTGTGATTTCTGAGCGTGGTAGAAATTATGCGAATATTCGTTGGTATTGGCAGGAGCGAGATGACTTCAGTCAATTACAAACTAGCGTAGGTGAAGTGCTCGCAGAACGCTGTGTTAAACAACCAAGTGAATTAAAATCAGGCAAATAATTCTTTTATGGATCTCCAACGCGGCTTTGTGTTACATCGTCGTCCTTATAGTGAAACCAGTCTTTTGGTGGATTTATTCACTGAAGAAACGGGACGTTTGACGGTTATTGCAAAAGGTGCACGTGCGAAACGTTCGGCATGGAAATCTGTCTTACAGCCTTTTACGCCATTACTTCTTCGTTGGTCAGGTAAAGGCGCATTAAAAACGCTCACTAAAGCAGAGCCAGCGGCAATTACGCTACCTTTGCAGCAAACGGCTTTATACAGCGGGTTTTATGTAAATGAGCTGATTACTCGCGTGATCGAGCCAGAAACGGCCAATCCACAACTTTTTCAGCATTATCTTCAATGCTTAACAGGCTTAGCCACTCAACCACAGGTTGAGCCTACATTACGTCTATTTGAATTTCATTTACTTAAAATCTTAGGTTATGGTATCGATTTTTTGCATTGTGCAGGCTCAGGTTTACCAGTAGATGAATCGATGACTTACCAATATCGTGCAGAAAAGGGTTTTATCGCCTCGTTAGTGAAAGATAACTTGACCTTTTATGGTCGAGATTTACTCGCCTTTGAGCGTTTGGACTTTACCAATGAGGCAGTCTTGCAAGCGGCAAAACGTTTTACTCGCATCGCACTTAAACCTTATTTAGGTGATAAGCCGCTGAAAAGCCGAGAATTATTTACGCAAAACGTACTTTATTTAAAATAATCCCTTTCTTTGATACAAATAGATTAAAACAGCATCATGGCTTTACTTTACGCTCCTCAAAAAAAACAGAAAATCACACAAAGAATCGTCGCTGAAATTCAGGATTTAGATTATCAAGGGCTAGGTGTCGCCAAAATTCAAGGTAAAACCTGGTTCATTGAAAACGCGTTGCCAATGGAAAAAGTGGAAGCGGTAGTGACCGATGAAAAACGTCAATATGGATTAGCCACTGCACAAAAATGGCTACGAGAGAGTAATCAGCGTGTTGAGCCACAATGTCGTTATTATGGACATTGTGGTGGATGCCAAGGCCAGCATATTCCTGTAAAAATGCAACGTAAAGCGAAAGAGAAAGCCCTTTTTTCTCGTTTAAGTAAACTTCAAACAGAGCCTATTCAATTAATGCCCATGATTTGTGGTGAACAATGGGCTTATCGTCGTCGAGTACGATTAAGTTTACTGTGGAATGCTAAAAACAAAACCGTTGAAATGGGATTTCGTCAGAAAAACTCCAATCAGTTAGTCAGCATTCAGCAATGCTTAGTCGCAGAGTCAGCAATCAATGATCTTATCCCAAAATTGATCGCACTTTGGGCGCAATATTCAGCCCCGAAACAATTAGGGCATATTGAATTGGTTTCTGCTGAGAATGGCGTAGCTATGTTGTTACGCTATAAAGGAAATTTAGCCGAAACTGACCGCACTTTGTTGCTCGAGTTTGCTCGTATAAATGCCGTAAATTTGTTTCTGCAAGATGATCAAAGTATTCAACTTGTGCATGGTGAAATGCCTTATTATGCGTTAGACGATATTCGTTTATCTTTTGATATCCGCGATTTTATTCAAGTGAATACCCACTTAAATCAACAAATGGTTGAGACTGCTTTAGATTGGCTTAATTTGAATCAGGACGATCACGTTTTAGATTTGTTCTGTGGCATGGGCAATTTCACGTTGCCTTTAGCCAAACGCGTGAAAAGTGCGGTTGGAATTGAAGGTGTTTTTGACATGGTGCAAAAAGCCCAAGCGAATGCACATTTTAATCACATCGATAATGTTGAATTTTATCAAGCTGATTTAGACCAAACTTTTTCAGAACAGCCTTGGGCAAAACAACATTTCAATAAAATTCTTCTCGACCCGCCTCGTAGTGGTGCCGCTTTTGCACTGAATGCGTTATGTGAGCTTGGTGCAGAAAGTATTCTTTATGTATCTTGCAACCCTGCAACTTTAGTACGAGATGCTGAAATTCTCCGCTCTTTCGGTTATCGCATCATCAAAACTGCTATGATTGATATGTTTCCGCATACCAGCCATTTGGAGTCGGTGACATTATTTATCAAATAAAGTGTAAATTCTGATAGAATAGTCAGACTTTTTTGTTGTCTTAAAAAGACAACTCGGTTGACAGGATGTTGCCGAGCCATATTCATCAACAAGGGGGTATTATGGTTGCAGTTCGTGGTTCTCACTTATTAAATCCGCAAGATTTTGTGATCGAGCAATGGTGTTCGAGCCTTAAACTTCCTGCCGCTACCGAAAAATCCCTGATTGATGCCTGGTATTACGCTCAAGCTAAAATAGCTGAACATGCCGATAAAATGGAAAATGCAGTGCTCACATTGCAATCCGGTGTGGAAATGGTGGAAATCCTGCATGAAATGAATATGGACAGTGAGAGTTTGCTCACTGCGATGCTATTTCCATTAGTAGCCAACCAACTCGTAGATTGGGAACAAATTCAAGAAGATTTTGGTCCTAAAATCACCAAGCTACTCAAAGGCGTGGAAGAGATGGATAACATCCGTCAGCTAAATGCCAGTCATTCTGCTAATGCCTCTCAAGTGGATAATGTGCGCCGTATGCTCCTTGCGATGGTGGACGATTTCCGCTGTGTGATCATCAAACTTGCCGAACGTATTACGTTTCTTCGCGATGCGGAAAATCATTTTTGCGAAGAAGAAAAAGTGTTGGCAGCCAAAGAATGTTCCAATATTTATGCCCCATTGGCGAACCGTTTGGGTATCGGTCAATTGAAATGGGAACTTGAAGATTACTGCTTCCGTTATTTGCATCCAGAACAATACCGAAATATCGCCAAATTATTGCATGAGCGTCGTTTAGATCGTGAGCAGTATATTACTGATTTTGTAACCGAATTAACCGGTTATTTAAAAGAAAATATTGATCAGGTTGAGGTTTACGGTCGTCCAAAACATATCTATAGCATTTGGCGAAAAATGCAAAAGAAACATTTGGAATTCAGCGGTTTATATGATGTAAGAGCGGTCAGAATTATTGTGCAAAAATTGCAGGATTGTTATACCGCGCTTGGTATCGTACATACTCATTTCAAACATTTACCAAAAGAATTTGATGACTATGTCGCCAATCCAAAACCGAATGGCTATCAATCCATTCATACTGTGGTGTTGGGTAAAGGCGGTAAGCCGATTGAAGTGCAAATTCGTACTCAACAAATGCATGATGATGCTGAACTTGGCGTCGCAGCGCACTGGAAATACAAAGAAGGGACAACCGGTAGCCTTTCTGCTTACGAAGAAAAAATCACTTGGTTGCGTAAATTACTTGCATGGCAAGATGATATTACGGATTCTGGCGAAGTGATGGCGGAATTGCGCAGCCAAGTCTTTGATGACCGAGTCTATGTGTTTACGCCGAAAGGTGAAGTGGTTGATTTACCGGCGGGTTCAACGCCGCTTGATTTTGCTTATGCGATTCACAGCGAAATTGGTCACCGTTGTATTGGGGCGAAAGTCGGAGGACGTATCGTGCCATTCACTTATCACCTACAAATGGGTGAGCAAGTGGATATCATCACGCAGAAAAATCCTAACCCAAGCCGAGATTGGGTAAACCCAAATTTAGGTTTTACGCATACATCAAAAGCGCGTGCGAAAATCCAAGCGTGGTTCAAAAAACAAGACCGCGATAAAAACGTTCCTGCGGGTAAAGAGCTGTTAGATAATGAGCTTGCACGTTTGAATATCAGTTTAAAACAAGTAGAGCAAGTTGCATTACCTCGTTATAACTTAAAAAATCTCGAAGATTTATATGCGGGTATTGGTAGCGGGGATATTCGTTTAAATCAGTTGGTGAATTTCTTACAAAGCCGATTGATTAAAGTGACGGCTGAAGAGGCGGATCAAGAAATTCTCCGTCATGTGGCGAGTAAAAGTGCGAATACCGCCCAGCAAAAGGCGCAACAAAAAGCAGACCAGCAGCAGAAAAAAGGCTATGTGATTGTTGAAGGTGTCGGTAATTTACTGCATCATATGGCGCGTTGTTGCCAACCGATTCCAGGCGATGCAATTGCGGGCTATATTACCATGGGACGTGGTATCTCAATTCATCGCTGCGATTGTGAGCAGTTCATTGAATTACAAGCGGCACATCCTGAACGCGTGGTGGAAGCCCTTTGGGGGGATAATTACGCGGCTGGTTTCCATATTAATATTCGCATTGTGGCAAGTGATCGTAATGGTTTATTACGCGATATTACGACTGTATTGGCGAATGAAAAAGTCAGTGTGCTAGGTGTTTCAAGCCGTGCAGACACCAAAAAACAAGTAGCAACGATGGATATGGAAATTGAACTGAAAAATGTCGAAAGTTTAAGTAAAATACTGGCCAGATTAGCGAAGTTAGACGACGTTATTGAAGCAAAACGTTTATAGATTACAACATAGGAACTTTTATGTATAAAACCACGGGATTAACCCATTTAATTAACTCCACAAAATATTCCTTACAAGGTTTAAAGAGTGCATTCAAAAATGAAACTGCATTCCGCCACGAATGTTTTCTTGCGTGCATTCTGATTCCGCTCGCATTTTTGCTAGGTGACACTAAAATTGAAATTGCCTTGATGATTTCATCGGTTTTACTCGTGATGGCGGTAGAGCTGTTAAATAGTGCAGTTGAAGCGGTGGTGGATCGTATCGGTACAGAACGCCACGAGCTTTCAGGGAGAGCTAAAGACCAAGGCTCAGCAGCAGTATTCATTGCCCTTTGCATTGTTGTCGTGGTTTGGGGAAGTATTTTATTTTTCTAAAGTGCGGTCAATTTTTATAAAAATTTCGGCTTATGTGTTTTACATAAGCCGTTTTTGTAGGTGAAGTCGGACAAGATTTTATTCCTCTACGTTTGCTGATATAAATAAGAAAGATTTTTGCATATTCATATCAACAGGAGGACGCTATGCCTACAGTCACAGCCTTAGGTGCGCTCATTGCGCTCATTGTCGCTATTTTCCTTATTTTGAAAAAAGTCTCACCAGCCTATGGGATGTTAGTCGGGGCTTTGGTGGGGGGATTAGTCGGTGGTGCGGATTTATCTCAAACTGTGAGTCTCATGATCGGCGGGGCCCAAGGTATCACTACCGCAGTCATGCGGATTCTCGCGGCAGGTGTATTAGCCGGAGTACTGATTGAATCAGGTGCGGCGAATACCATTGCTGAAACTATTACAAACAAGTTAGGTGAAACAAGAGCATTATTAGCGTTAGCGTTGGCTACATTAATTTTAACTGCGGTTGGTGTCTTTATTGATGTTGCAGTGATTACGGTCTCTCCAATCGCTTTAGCACTTGCTCGTCGTACTGACTTATCAAAACCTGCGATTCTCTTGGCGATGATTGGTGGAGGAAAAGCCGGAAACTTAATGTCACCCAATCCCAATGCCATTGCGGCAGCAGACACGTTCCATCTCCCTCTAACGTCAGTGATGATGGCAGGGATTATCCCCGCTATTTTTGGCTTAATATTGACGTATTTCTTAGCAAAACGTTTAAGAAGCAAAGGTTCGCGCGTTTCAGCCCAAGAGGTTGTCACTGTTGAAACACAGAATTTACCCTCATTTTTGACCGCACTTGTGGCACCTTTGGTTGCCATCTTCTTACTGGCACTTCGTCCGTTAGCTGATATTAAGGTGGACCCTTTAATCGCTTTGCCACTTGGTGGGCTCATTGGCGCACTCTGCATGGGTAAGCTTCGTCAAGCCAATAACTATGCAATTAGTGGTTTAGGCAAAATGGCCCCAGTGGCGATTATGCTACTTGGTACAGGGGCTTTAGCCGGTATTATTGCCAATTCCGGTATGAAAGATGTGCTCATTGAAGGCTTAAAACATTCGGGCTTACCTTCTTATATCCTAGCACCAATTTCAGGTGCGTTAATGTCCCTTGCAACGGCATCAACAACAGCAGGTACAGCGGTTGCTTCGAATGTGTTTAGTTCAACGCTATTAGAGTTAGGGGTGAGTAGTCTAGCCGGTGCTGCAATGATTCATGCGGGGGCGACAGTTTTCGACCATATGCCACATGGTTCTTTCTTCCATGCAACTGGCGGTAGCGTGAATATGGATATGAAAGAACGCTTAAAATTGATTCCTTATGAAAGTGCCGTGGGTTTGATTATGACCATTGTGTCCACTTTAATTTTTGGTGTATTTAATTAGCTTAAGGAGAGAATATGAAAATTGTGATTGCGCCTGATTCATTTAAAGAAAGTTTAACAGCGCTCGAAGTAGCTAATGCGATTGAAACAGGTTTTAAACGTATTTTTCCGAATGCTGAATATGTGAAATTACCGATGGCGGATGGTGGAGAGGGTACCGTGCAATCCTTGGTAGATGCCACTCAAGGTCGCTTAATTGAAACAGAAGTCACAGCACCGTTAGGTAATCAAGTAAAAAGCTTTTTCGGTTTATCGGGTGATGGTAAAACGGCGATTATCGAAATGGCTGCCGCATCAGGATTGCATCTTGTCCCGATGGATAAACGCGATCCCTGTCAAACCACCAGTTTTGGTACGGGTGAGCTAATTAAGCAAGCCATTGGCCTTGGTGTTCAACACATCATTTTAGGGATCGGCGGGAGCGCCACAAATGACGGTGGTGCGGGTATGCTACAAGCATTAGGCTTACGTTTATTGGATAAAAATGGTCAATCCATTGGCTTTGGTGGTGCAGCGTTATCCAATCTTGCTGAAATTCAAATGGCTGATTTAGATCCTCGATTGCAACACGTACAAATCGAAGTGGCTTGTGATGTGAATAATCCACTTTGTGGCGAACGAGGCGCCTCTGCGATTTTTGGTCCACAAAAAGGTGCGACGCCTGAAATGGTGAAAGAACTCGATGCTGCATTAGCCCATTTTGCTAAAACTGCCGAGCGGGATTGTGGTAAACAAATTAAAGATCAGCCGGGCGCGGGGGCGGCAGGAGGTATGGGCGGTGGTTTATTGCTTTTACCCAATGTGCAGCTCAAAGCCGGTGTGCAGATTGTCTTGGATAATTTGAAACTCGCTGATCAAGTTAAAGAGGCTGATTTAGTCATTACCGGTGAAGGTCGTATGGATGCACAAAGTATCTTAGGTAAGACCCCAATCGGTGTGGCGCGCACGGCGAAACAATTTAATAAGCCAGTCATTGCGATTGTAGGGTGTTTGCGTGAGGATTATGAAGTGGTGTATGAACATGGCATTGACGCGGTGTTCCCGATAATTCGCAGTCTGGGTGATTTACCGATAATTCTCAAGCAAGGCGAGCAGAATTTAATCTCAACAGCTCAAAATGTGGCGAGATTGTTGTCATTGAAATAAGCTTTTCATACTAAAGTGCGGTCAAAAATAACGATAAATTTGACCGCACTTTTTGAGCTTATCCTCTCGGATGAAATCTTTCGTGAAGGTGTTTCAAGCGTTCTTTAGCCACATGAGTATAGATTTGCGTGGTGGAGAGATCGCTGTGTCCGAGGAGCATTTGCACAACACGGAGATCCGCACCGTGGTTCACTAAATGCGTCGCAAAGGCATGACGGAGAACATGGGGTGAAAGGGCATCCGTATCGATTCCTGCTAACACCGCATAATGTTTTATACGATGCCAAAAGGTTTGGCGAGTCATTTGCTGAGCGCGTTGACTCGGAAACACGACATCCGAACTTTGTCCATTAAGCAAAATAGGACGACCGTAAAGCACAAATTGTCGTACCCAAAACGAGGCTTCTTCTCCCATTGGGACAATACGTTCCTTGTTGCCTTTGCCAATCACACGCACGACACCTTGTTGTAAATTCATATTCTCAATGGTGAGCGTAACCAATTCCGTGACACGTAATCCAGTGGCGTAAAGTAATTCCAACATGGCTTTATCGCGTAACTCGAGCGGAATTTCCACATCTGGCGTATTTAATAAATCCGTGACTTGTTGCTCGGTTAAATATTTAGGCAAGCGGCTTGGCAATTTAGGTGAGCTCAGTACGGCACTCGGGTCATCCGTACGATATTTTTCACGATATAAGTATTGGAATAATTTCCGCATCGCGCTTAGCATTCGCGCAGTGCTGGTGGCTTTGTAACCTTGCTCTAAACGGCTACCTAAAAATTGTTGCAGATCTAATGGTTCGAGGGTTTCGAGGGATAAATTTTGTTTATCCAACCAATCACACAGTGCAGTTAAATCGAGACGATAAGACTGCACTGTGTTTTCAGACAATCCTTTTTCGATCCAATATTCATTCAAGAACAAATCGACTAGCGTGAGATTATTCATGTTTACACTCTATGTATCAAAAAAGCTTTCACGCCACGCGGAGTGATAAATAAACCAATGAATGCAAAGGCTGCCATTAAGCTAAAGGCATAAACCGGTGAGATTGGATAAAGTACACCAGAAAGTGCAGTGAAAATCGCAATAGCGGCACATCCCGCCAAGGCGTTGTATAAGCCTTGTAGTTTCGCAATATGGTTTTGTGGTTGCGTGGTGATGTAACGCACGGTTGCGTAATGCCCCGCAACATAAGTAAGGCTGTGAAAACATTGCAATAGAACGATTTCAACAAAGGTATCGGCATAACCAAAAGCAAGCCAACGTACGATAGCAGCGATGCCTGTGAGATAGAAAAGGGCAGTAATACTCCAATTTTTGAATAATCGGGTGGAGAAGAAAAAGACGACAATTTCTACTAATACGCTGATTCCCCAAAATAAGCCTGCATCGGAAACAGAGTGACCACGACTTGTCCAGAAGATAGTGCTATATGAGTAATAAGCGGCATGCGATCCTTGAATCAGTGCAATAGCAATAAATAAACGAAGTGTCGTTTTATTTTTGAGTAAGCCTAAAAATCCAACAGAATTTTCGACCGCACTTTGAGGCTCATCTTGTGGCATTGGATTGGGATGAAGTAATTGCACAATGCTATAGAAAATAAGGATGCCCGTGATCATCCAAGTAATATATTGTTCACCCACGAGTCCAACGAAATACCCAAATACCATCACACCGACAACAAACGCAAAGGAGCCAATTAAGCGTGCTTTGCCGTAATCTAAATGAATTTGTTGTTGCCACGTGCTAGCGAGGCTATCGCCAATTGGCATACCGGCTGCATTCACCATGGAATATAACGCAAGTCCAATAAACAAGAGCCAGAAATTGTGTGACATCAGTCCAATTAGCGCCATTGTAATCGCGCTGGCCACACCTAAATAACGTAAGCCATTCACTAAGAGGGAAACACGTTTTATCAAGCCGGAAAATAAAATACCGCCGCTAAAACGGAATATGTAGGCACAGGCAAGCAATAAGCCGATGCTTTCTTCGCTATAAGATTGCGTTTTCAACCATGCAGGGAAAAGCGGAAGAAACACACCGTAGGCACAATAGTAGCCAAAAAAGCTCAAGGCGAGCCAAGTAAAAGGACGAACTTGCATTAGAATAATTTTTCCATTTCTTGTGAGCGTGCCACACAGGCCTGCATCGCTTGTTTAATGATCTCGTTAAATTGGTGCTGATTGAACACATTTAATGCGGCTGCGGTGGTGCCGCCTTTTGAGGTGACATTTTCTCGTAAAGTGGAAAGAGCCGTCTGTGGGTTTTCAATCACCAACTTCGCGGAGCCTAACATAGCTTGTTGTACCAACTCACGAGATTGCTTTTCATCTAAGCCCATTTCTATTAAGCCTTGTTGCATAGCCTCTAAAAATTGGAAGAAGTAAGCAGGGCTACTGCCTGATGCAGCGGTGACAGCATGCATTTGATCTTCATTCGTCACCCAAGTAGTTTTTCCTACAGATGAAAGCAAATCTTCCGCAAAAGTGCGGTCAATTTCAGGCGTGTTTTTGTCAGCAAATAAGCCTGCCATGCCTTCACCCACTAATGCAGGCGTGTTTGGCATCACGCGAACAATGGATTTTGCTGTTGGGATAAGTTCGGCTAATCGGGCGGTCGAAATACCCGCCGCAATAGAAATGATTAATTTATCAGAAAAATTAACCGCACTTAATGGCTTGCAAACATCAGCAAGGACTTGCGGTTTAACCGCAAATAAAACTACTTGAGATTGTGTGATGGATTGCTCGTTATCCGTAGAAACCGCGACGCCATATTGAGCAAAAAAAGCACGTTTCTCTTCATTAGGATCATTAACGATAATTTTGTTGGCGGGATAACCTTGTTTTAATAGGCCTAACACAATCGCTTGTGCCATATTGCCACCGCCGATGAAGACAATTAATTTCTGTTGCATCATTTTTTCCCGTGAGTTTATGGGCTACAATGTCGCGTATTTTACCCTATTATGAAGGAAGTGTTACGATGTGGTTTAAAAATTTAATGTCATATAGGCTGACTAAGCCCTTAGATTGGGATCTTAATGAATTGCAACGTCAGTTGTCAGGTTGTGAATTTCATCCTTGTGGCTCACAAGATCAAAGTAAATTCGGTTGGACAAATCCGTTGAAAGACAGTGAACTATTGCATTTTTCAGTGGGTAAACACATTTTGTTGGTTGCGAAAAAAGAAGAGAAAATGTTGCCGGCTAATGTGGTAAAACGTGAATTAGATGAACGCATTGAAAGCCTTGAGCAAAAAGAAAACCGCAAATTGAAAAAAACGGAAAAACAAACATTAAAAGATGATGTGGTGATGAATCTATTGCCACGTGCATTTACTAAAAATCAACAAACTTCTGTGTGGATTGATACAGAGAATAACCTTGTTCATGTCGATGCTGCATCCAGTAAACGTGCAGAAGATGCCTTAGCATTATTACGTAAATCACTTGGTTCATTACCCGTTGTGCCGTTGGCTTTTGCCAATGAACCTTCGACCATTTTAACAGATTGGATTGTGCAGGAAAAAATCCCGCATTGGTTGGTGGCGTTAGAAGAGGCTGAACTACGTGGAAGCCAAGAAGACAGCGTGATCCGTTGTAAAAAACAGCCTTTAGAAAATGAGGAGATTCTGGCGCTTTTACAAGATGGCAAAAAAGTGGTGAGCAAGCTCGCATTAGAATGGGAAGATACGCTGACTTTTGTCTTTAATGAAGATTGCACACTCAAACGCTTAAAATTTGCCGATGCAGTGCGTGAGAAAAATGCGGATATTTTAAAAGAAGATTATGCGCAACGCTTTGATGCTGATTTTGTATTAATGACGGGCATTTTATCTAAACTGACAGAAAACTTACTCGATGAATTCGGTGGCGAGAAAGTTCGATTAGGTTAGTTTGAACGAAGAAATAAAAAAGGCGGACATCATGTTCGCCTTTTGTTTATCTAAAAGTGCGGTCAAATTTCCGCACGTTTTTAATTAGTGAGTACTCGTACTAGTTGTCGTACGGTTTGCACGTTTACGATCGTTTTCCGTTAAGAGTTTTTTACGGATACGGATCGATTCTGGTGTCACTTCCACTAACTCGTCATCATCGATAAACTCGATAGCTTGTTCAAGTGTAAATTTCACTGGTGTGGTTAAGACGATGGCATCATCTTTACCTGATGCACGCATATTGGTGAGTTTTTTACCTTGTAAACAGTTTACGGTTAAGTCATTTGTACGGCTGTGAATACCGATGATTTGACCTTCGTAAACTTCTACGTTAGCTTCGATCATTAATTTACCACGCTCTTGTAAACCAAATAGCGCATAAGCTAAGGCTTTACCAGTTGCGTTAGAAATTAATACACCGTTTTTACGTTGACCGATTTCACCTGGTTTGATGTCATCGTAGTGATCGAAACTGGAGTAAAGTAAACCGGTACCAGATGTCATCGTCATGAATTCACCACGGAAACCGATTAAGCCACGGCTAGGAATGATGTATTCTAAACGTACACGACCTTTGCCATCCGGCATCATATCGCGAACTTCACCTTTACGGATACCTAATGCTTCCATGACAGAACCTTGGTGTTGCTCTTCTACGTCGATGGTTACTTGCTCATAAGGCTCTTGTTTTTTACCGTTGATTTCACGGTAAATTACTTTAGGACGAGAAACCGCAAGTTCATAACCTTCACGACGCATATTTTCAATTAATACTGAAAGGTGTAATTCACCACGACCAGAAACACGGAATTCATCTGGGTTTGGTGTTTCTTCTACGCGCAATGCCACGTTGTGAACTAACTCTTTGTTTAAACGTTCAAGAATTTGACGAGAAGTTACATATTTACCTTCTTGACCCGCAAACGGAGAGGTGTTTACACAGAAGAACATGGTTACAGTTGGTTCATCAACGGTTAATGAAGGTAAGGCTTCAACAGCGTTGATATCGCAAATAGTATCCGAGATATTTAATTCACCTAAACCGGTAATTGCAATGATGTCGCCCGCATAAGCGATATCTTCTTCATAACGTTGTAAACCAAGGTGACCTAATACTTGACCAACACGACCTTGGCGAGTTTTGCCTTCACCATCAATAATCGTTACAGGTTGGTTTGGTTTTATAGAACCACGTTTGATACGACCGATACCGATAACACCCACATAGCTGTTATAGTCTAATTGTGAGATTTGCATTTGGAATGGGGCATCAAGTTCTACTTTTGGCGGTTCAACGTGTTGAACGATCGCTTCAAATAATGGGGTCATATCTTCCGCTAAATCTTCGTGTTCAAGACCAGCCACACCATTTAATGCTGAAGCATAGATAATCGGGAAGTCTAATTGCTCATCGGTTGCACCAAGGTTAACGAATAAATCGAATACTTGATCCACCACCCAATCAGGACGTGCACCTGGACGGTCAACTTTGTTGATAACAACAATTGGTTTTAAACCGTGAGCAAAGGCTTTTTGGGTTACGAAACGTGTTTGCGGCATTGGGCCGTCAAAGGCATCCACGACTAAAAGTACAGAATCCACCATAGAAAGTACACGTTCTACTTCACCACCGAAGTCCGCGTGTCCTGGGGTATCTACGATGTTAATGCGATAACCATTCCAATTAATTGCGGTATTTTTTGCCAGGATGGTAATGCCACGTTCTTTCTCAAGATCGTTTGAGTCCATTACGCGCTCATCAACATCACCACGAGTTGATTCAAATGTACCGGATTGTTGAAGGAGTTTGTCAACGAGGGTGGTTTTACCATGGTCAACGTGAGCGATAATTGCGATATTGCGCAATTTATTAATATCAATGTCGTTTTTCATTTATTACGTTCTTAAAGTTTAAGTTTTGTAGGGTGGAATTTTTATACCACCGAATAGTCCAAGTAGTTTAAATTGGTGAGTTAAACTCACCCTACGAGAATCTCGAAAGGGCAAAAATTATACACGATATTTCGTTACTCTGCTATGCTGGTGTTTAAAATAAATCCCATGAAAAAAGTAAGCGGTTGCGTTATAATGTTCTTTTAATTTTTATAAAGATTATATACATAGCAAAATAGAGGACTCCTTATGCCAAATGCAAATGCAATTGCCAACGTATTCAAACTGATCGAAGAGAACGATATTAAGTTCGCGCTACTTCGTTTCACCGACATTAAAGGGAAAGAACACGGTGTTTCTATTCCAGTTAGCCTTGTCGATGAAGATATGTTTGAAGATGGCAAAATGTTCGATGGCTCTTCTGTTGAAGGTTGGAAAACCATTAACAAAGCCGATATGCTTTTAATGCCAATCGCTGAGACTGCGGTAGTCGATCCATTTGCGCAGATCCCAACTCTCTCAATTCGTTGTAGTATTTATGAACCAACGACTATGCAAAGCTATGATCGTGACCCGCGTTCAATTGCTATTCGTGCCGAAAACTATATGCGTTCAACCGGTATTGCGGATCAAGCATTCTTTGGTCCAGAACCAGAGTTCTTCTTATTTGATGATGTACGTTTTGATGTATCAATGAACCGTGCTTCTTTTGCCGTTGATGATATTGAGGCTGCTTGGAACACCAACAAAAAATACGAAGGTGGTAACAACGCTTATCGTCCACTGAAAAAAGGTGGTTACTGTGCAGTTGCTCCAATTGATACGGCACACGATATTCGCTCTGAAATGTGTTTGATTTTAGAAGAAATGGGCTTAGTAGTAGAAGCACACCACCATGAAGTGGCGACTGCGGGCCAAAATGAAATTGCAACGAAATTCAACAGCTTAACTTTAAAAGCAGATGAAACACAAATCTATAAATATGTTGTGCAAAATGTTGCGTTAGAACATGGTAAAACTGCTTGCTTTATGCCGAAACCAATTACAGGTGATAACGGTTCTGGTATGCACTGTAATATGTCATTAAGCAAAGACGGTAAAAACATTTTCCAAGGTGATAAATATGCAGGTCTTTCTGAAACCGCACTTTATTACATTGGCGGTATTATTAAGCATGCTAAAGCATTAAATGCATTCACTAACCCAAGTACGAACTCATATAAACGTTTAGTACCAGGTTTTGAAGCGCCAGTGTTGCTGGCTTACTCTGCAAGCAACCGTTCTGCTTCAATTCGTATCCCAGCAGTAACTAGCCCGAAAGCAATCCGTATTGAAGCGCGTTTCCCAGATCCATTAGCAAACCCATACCTTGCATTCGCTGCATTATTGATGGCAGGCCTTGACGGTGTAGTAAACAAAATCCACCCAGGCGATGCAATGGATAAAAATCTTTACGATCTTCCACCAGAAGAATTAAAAGATATTCCAGCGGTAGCAAGCTCACTAGAAGAAGCATTGAATTCATTAGAAAAAGACTATGAATTCTTAACGCAAGGTGGCGTATTTGCTAAAGACTTTATCGAAGCATTTATTAGCGTTAAACGTAAAGACGTGGAACGTTTAAATATGACACCACATCCAGTTGAGTTTGAGATGTATTATGCCTAATAGACATATAATTAGTTGATTCCTAAGTATAAAAGATATCACTTTGTAAGTGGTATCTTTTTTGTTTTATATCAATGATTTATTTTTTCTTTTGAAGCAAATTATCCTTTGCTAAGATTACTTTAATTTCCTTGTTAGAGGATGGGAACTCGGGTAGAATGCGGTAAGTTTATAGTATGTTCAATTGACCTGAAAGGATTAATAATGAGTAATAGCAGTTATCAAGAACTAAATGAGCCGGCTGAGATTGATTTGATTGAGTTGGTTAAGAATCTATGGAAGAGAAAGCTATGGATTATTTTATCTGCTTTTGTTTGTACCGCCATTACGGCAGGCTATGCTTTTACAGCTAAAGAACAATGGACATCTAGATCTGTAGTCATTGCACCTAAGGTGGCTAATTTAGGTGATTATTTATTATTGCGTAGTGAGTATGCAGCTATTTTAGATATTAAAGATTTTTCACAAGATAAGGTTTTAGAGAAGGTATTCAATGACTTTAAAACTGCTTTATTTTCTCGTAGCCTGAAAGATGCATTCTTTTCTCAATCAAAATGGTTTAATACTTATGCCGCTAAAAATGCTAATTCCGAAGAGGCAAAACAAAAGCTGTTATCTAATTTGATTGATAAAAATCTGATTGTTACCGTACCAGATCCTAAAAAAGATCCGAATGCAATTGGTGTGAATGTTAGTTTTACTGCTGAGACACCAAAAGAAGCACAGGATGTATTATTGGACTATATTCAATTTGTAAATCAATGGGTTCTTGCTGAAAATAAAAAAGATTTTTTAGCTAGTCTTGGGGTAGTGCTTAGTGACTTAGACGTTCAGAAAAAAAAGATTGAACGAGATACAGAAACTGTGCGTCAAATTCAGTTAGAAAACCTTACAACGGCATTAAGTATCGCAAAATCAGCTGGTATAAAAGATTATTCAAAATCTTTAAGTGGTAATGTGAGCGTACCAGAAGTATTGTTAGGTGATGCGAAGGTACCATTTAGTGATTCAAAACTCAGTGATGGCTCATATTTATTTATGTTAGGGGAAAAGTACTTACAAGCTCAGGTTGATACCTTGAAAAATGCACCTTTAGTCTATCCTCTGAATTATTATAATATTGAAAAACAAGCTAACTTATTAAATGCATTAGAGAAAAAAGTTGAGAAAGAAGCTACTGTCAGCGGATATTATTATTTAAGTGAGCCCGACTATCCAGTTCAACGTGATTGGCCTAAGCGATTAATTTTACTTATTGTAGGATTTGTTTTTGGTGTAGTACTTTCATCATTAATCATTTTAGCTAGAGAAGTATTTTCAAATAAGGCATAAATATGAAAGATATTAAAATTATTATTGCTACACACAAGCAACATTTTATGCCATCAGATGATATGTATTTGCCATTACATGTGGGCAAATCAGGGAAAGAGGAACTTGGTTACCAAGGTGATGATACAGGTGATAATATTTCAGCTAAAAATTCTAATTTTTGTGAGCTAACAGGGCTTTATTGGGCGTGGAAAAATTTACCTAATTATTATTTAGGTTTAATTCATTATCGTCGTTTTTTTAGCGTAAAAAGCCGTGCAGAGCGTAAAAAGAATCCTTTGGAAACACTCTATCTAACACACGAAGAAGCGAGTCACTTATTAAGCCAATATGATGTAATCGTACCAAGTAAACGCAATTATTACATTGAAACGCTTTATTCACATTATGCGAATACCTTACATGCCGAGCATTTAGATGTAACTCGTGAAATTATTACCGAAAAGTGCAGTGAGTTTTTAGGAAGTTTTGATTCGGTAATGAAACAGCGTGGCGGCTATATGTTTAACATGTTCATTATGTCTAAAGAATTAGTGAATGATTATTGCAGTTGGCTATTTCCCATTTTATTTGAATTGGAAAAACGTATTCCTGCGGAACAATATTCAGTATTCCACGCTCGTTTTTATGGACGTGTCAGTGAGTTGCTATTTAATGTTTGGTTAAAACAATATTCTCAATCTAAACCATTAAAAGTGAAAGCAATTCCATTTGTCTATGGCGAGAAAATTAATTGGACTAAGAAAATAATTGCTTTTTTGCAAGCAAAATTTTTAGGAAAAAAATATCAGGATAGTTTTTAATATATATTATGGTTAAAAGAGATGATTTAATCTATCTTAGCGGTTATGGAGTATGGTTGTTTTTGATGCAAATTATGTCAACAACATACTCTGAATTGTTATTTGATACAGTTGAATATTATAAAATATTTAGTATATTTTCTTTTATCCTATTGTTATTTTTATCTTTATTTATTTATAGGTTGAATGAAGAATATATTTTAAAAGACTTATTTATTTTGTCTATTTTCTTATTAGTAATATTTTTTAGTAAAACTTTTGGGGTGTTAGCTATCTATGCCCTCCTCTTCTTATTGGCTAAATATATTCCATTTAGTAAAATTTTGAAAGTATATATATTTATATTTTTAACAATTATCTTGATAGTCTTTTTAGGTTTTATTTTTGATTTTCTACCCCCTGTTAATTTATTAAATGAATCATTAAGGGATGATGGGCAATATAGATATGCTTTAGGATTTACTTATACTACATTTTTACCGAATTATTTTTTTCATGTAATATTGGCTTTTATTTTCCTAAGAGAAAAGAAATTGGGTAATATAGAAATTTTTACTATTTTTATAATTAATTTTATTCTTTACAAATATACAGATACAAAAGCGGTTTATTATCTGATTAATCTTATTATTATAGTTTTATTTTTTATTAAAATATTTCCTGTAGATTTTAACAATAAATCTATTTTATCTTTTTTATCTAGATTAATAGTAAAATATAGTTTTTTGATTTTATGTGTTCTATCTATTTATTTACATTGTTTTTACGATCCTTCTATAGAGTGGATGAACTCACTTAATGAAATATTGGCAGAT
Source organism: Parahaemophilus parainfluenzae (assembly GCA_018363335.1). Classification (GTDB taxonomy): domain Bacteria; phylum Pseudomonadota; class Gammaproteobacteria; order Enterobacterales; family Pasteurellaceae; genus Haemophilus_D; species Haemophilus_D parainfluenzae_Y. The sequence continues at coordinate 68,760 of JAGZOA010000001.1, forward strand.
AGATTAAGACTTGGGCATCAGGGTATAGAAAAGTATGGTGTGACTTTGTTTGGTAATGATGTTGAATATGTATCATTCAACCAAGTAACAGAGTTTTCTCCATATTTCTTCTTAGATTCATCATATCAAAGAATATTGATTAATTTTGGAGCTGTAGTTGTTCTATTATTAGTTTTGGGGTTTACTCAATTATCTAAGCTCATTATATTTAACAATAACATTTATTATGGAATTTCTATAGTTTTTTTATTAGGACATTCGTTTACAGATCCACAGTTATTAGATCCTATATTTAATCCATTTTCTCTGATATTGGCTTATATCTATAGTCATATTGGTCGATGTAATCTATTTAGGTAAGGAAGCTGAATGAATATCAGATATAATTTTTTAATGAATTTTATTTTAACTATATCAAATTTTCTATTTCCTCTAATTACATTTCCATATGTTTCTAGAGTGTTAGGACCTAATGGGATGGGAATATCTTCATTTGCAATGTCAATAATTTCTTATTTTGTTATTTTAGCAACATTAGGAAGTGCAACTTACGGTATTAGAGCATGCTCACAAGTGGGGGAAAATAAGGATGAATTATCAAAAGTAACACATGAGATAATATTTATTAACCTTATTACTATGATTATCTCATATCTTTTTTTATATTTTTGTGTTCATTTTTTTGACGGATTACATGAAAATAAAGCTAGTATAGCTATAGCCTCTTTTATGATTTTACTAAATGTTTGTAGTGTTGAATGGTTTTATAGAGGAATAGAAAAATATACTTATATAACAATAGTCTCTTTATTATTTAAATTAATTGCTTTAGTGTCTTCTTTTATTTTTATACAAAAAACCTCTGATTATTTCTCATTTATACTAATTTCAGTTATTTCTTTGTCTGGTTCTGGAATAATAAATCTTTTTAATATAAAGAAATATATTAACTTTAAATTCTATAATGATTATAATCTCAAGAAACATATTAAGCCAATGTTAACATTCTTCTTTATGTCATTGGCTATTTCTGTTTATACCTATACAGATTCAGTTCTATTAGGGTTACTTACTAACTTAGATGAAGTTGGATTTTATAATGTAGCTGTAAGAATTAAAGGTATACTAATTAGCATTGTTACTTCATTAGGTGTTGTTTTGCTACCAAAACTTTCTTTATATATAAAAAAAGGTATGATGAATGAGTTTAGTAGCTTATTAATATTATCACTGAGATTTATAGTAGCTTTATCTCTTCCTTTAGTTATATTTTTCATTTTTTTTGCAAAAGAAACTATCTTATTATTATCAGGAGAACAATATTTTAATTCTATACCATTGTTACAGATTTCTTTGGTGGCGGTAATTATTGTTGGGATTACTAATATTTTGGGTATCCAGATGTTAGTTCCATTAGGGAAGGAAAAAAAGCTTTTTGTTTCAGTACTATGTGGCGCTCTTATTAATGTAGTAGCTAATTTTACTTTGATTCCTTTCTTATCTTCTGTAGGAGCAGCTATATCTATGGTTTTGGCTGAGTTTACTATATTGCTTATTCAGATATATTTCTTAAAGAAATACATGTTTTTATTTATGAAAGTTAATTATATTAAAGTTATATTGTCTTCTCTTATCTCACTAGGGGTTGTGAGCATTTTTAGAAGCTTTATTTTCGATAATAACTTTTTATTATTATTATGTTCAGGTTCTATTTTTTTTATTATTTATTTGATAACTCTTTTATTATTAAAGGAGAGAATATTAATAGATGTACTTAAATTAGAGTTAAAATAGAGGCTGTTATGAAGATTAGCGTAATTGGGCAAATTAAAAATAAAAAAACAGGATTGGGGAAAGCGATTGATGATTTTATCCAATATGCTTCAAAATCTCCGGACGTTGAAAGTTTAGAGCAAATTGATATTACGAATAATAAACTTATTCTATCTCATTTGAGAAATATTATGTGCTCTAATGCTGACTGCTTTTACTTCACTCCATCAGGTAGTGTGGGGGGATGCTTTAGAGATAGCTTATTATTATTGACTATGTTACTAAAAAGAAAAAGGATTGTTACCCATTTTCATAACTCAAGTTTTGGTCATGTTGTCAATAATAATAAGTTATTGTTATTTATTAATCGATATATATATAATAGGGTGGATAGGATAATTATATTAGGTGAAAAGCAGAAGCAAATGTTTTCTTGTTTAAATCTTAATAAGAGTAAGTTTAGTGTTGTCAGAAATGGCGTAGATAATGATGTATTTATTACATCAAATGAGTTAGAGAAAAAATGGAGTTCTTCAGTAAAGAGTGTTGTTTTTTTTAGTAATATGATTCCTGATAAAGGCTATAAAATTGTATTAGATGTTGCTAAGAAATTAAAAGATAATGATTTATATAGGTTTTATTTTTCAGGGATGTTTTTCGATGATTGTTTAAAGTTAAATTTTTTGTCAGAAATAAAAGAATTACCAAATGTTACCTATATTCCAGGAGTGTATGGTAAGGAGAAAATTAAATTTCTTAGAAGTATTAATTTTTTTATTTTACCATCTAAATATAAAGATGAAACATTGCCAATTAGTATGTTGGAGGCAATGGCAAGTGGAGCGTATATTATTATTTCAGATGTTGGTGTTGTGTCCGAAGTGTTGGAAGGTAATACTTATAATTTAATTAACGTTGAATCTCAAAATGTTTCAGATGAAATTATTAGAGCTATACTAGATTCTAATCAGAGTATATTTAAATTTGATTTAGATAAAGTTAGAAGTAAGTTTTTATTAGAGAATATACAAAAAGAAATTTTAACTGTTGTGGCTGGAGCAGGATCGTCATGATTAATAATAAAATTAGTATTATTGTTCCTATATATAATTCAGAAAAATTTATTGCTGATTGTATAGAAAGCTTAATAAATCAAACTTATCAGAATATAGAAATTATTTTAATTAATGATGGCTCATCAGATAATAGCTATGAAATATGTAAGAAGTATCAAAGTATAGATTCTAGAATAAGATTAGTTTCTCAAGTAAATTCAGGTGTATCAAAAGCACGAAATAAAGGAATTGAAGTAGCCACAGGTCACTATATAATGTTTGTAGACAGTGATGACTATGCTGATAAACAACTATGTGAATTGTTGATATCTAGAAATAAAGACAGTTATAAAGATATGGTCTTTTGCTCATATCTTTATATTAATACTAAATCAGGAGAAATAACTAAATTGCCAAAATATGATAGGGAGAATAATATTTCCTCTGTATTAGATTTGGCTGGAGAAAATTTCAATTTTTTCTATTTAAATTTGTATTTTAATTCTCCGGTCTGTAAATTATATAGAACTGAATTGGTTAAAAATGTTATTTTTAATAGTGACTTGAGTCTAGGGGAAGATTTACTATTTAATTTAGATTTTCTAGAGAAGTGTGAAAAGATTTCATTTGTTAATGAGGCTTTATACTTTTATAGAATAGGTGAAGGTAACTCATTATCTTCAAAGAATTATAAAAATAGATTAGAAATGGTAAAGACTGTTTTTGACAGATCTCAGATAAGTTTTAGAAAACTATTTAAAGAAAATTACAATGAAGATTTAATTAAGGTTAATTATTTTATTGAAGTTTGTTTAAGTATAAAAAAAATGTTGTCATCATCTGATGTTACTGATAAAGAAAAAATGGTATTCTTAGGGAGTTTCTTATATTCTGAACAGATGAGAGAGTTAGCGTATTTGAAGGTAGATTGCTGGAGCTATCTTCCTATACAGTATAAATTATTTTATATACTATTATCTCGTAAGGCATTAAGAACGTTGTTTCATATTACTAGAATTTTTAATTTTATTAAATCATAAGGAAAATTATGAATAAAATACTTACAGTGGTTATGCCATCTTATAATGCAGAACCTTACTTGTGTGAAACTATACCAACTATTCTTGCATCTGAATTTGTTAATGATGTTGAGTTAATTATTGTAAACGATGGATCTAAAGATAATACATTAGAAATAGCAAGGGATTTTGAAAAAAAATATCCCAATACTATTCGTGTTATTGATAAAGAAAATGGCGGGCATGGTTCAGCTATAAATGTGGGCATAGAAGCTGCCAGTGGTAAATACTTTAAAATTATAGATGCAGATGATTGGGTTGATACAAAAGCATTTTCTGAGCTCTTGGCTTATTTACAAGAAGTTGATGTTGATCAAGTCATTTCTCCTTACACAGAAGTTTATGTAGATAGCGGTAAAAAGTGTGAAAAGAGTTTTCTTGATATTAAACAAGATGAATTTAGTTACTCAGATTTTCTTCATAAAGTAGGCTTTATTCCTCCAATGCATTCTTTAACTATCTTAACAAGTTTATTAAAAGATAATCAAATTAGAGTTGATGAAAGGATGTTTTACGTTGATACTCAATACATTATTTATCCAATGCCATTTGTAAGCAAAGTGGGTTATTACGGTAAAAGTGTCTACCAATATCGTTTAGGTACAACAACTCAGAGTGTGAATATAAATAATTATATTAAGAATAGAAACATGTTAAGACATGTCATTTTATCTCTTATTAAGTTCTATAATGACAATCATCACAAACTACATGAAATAGCTAAAAAACTTCTTGACTCTCATCTCAAATCATTGGTTTCCTTAATGGTTAATGTTTATTTATCTATGTCTCCTAAAGAAGGGAAGGTTGAATGTTTATCATTTGTTAACGATGTTAATAAACTAACAGCAGGCTTTACAAAAGATGTAAAGCAAACAAAAGTAAGACTTCTTGAGAAAACCAATTATTTATTGTTTGGTCTATTATCTTTTTATACTAGAAAATTTATTTATAAATTGTAATTATAAAGGAGTATGTTATGAAATATGATTATTTAGTAGTCGGAGCAGGCCTTTTCGGATCAATTTTTGCTCATGAAGCAACTAAACGTGGTAAAAAATGCTTAGTAATTGAAAAACGTGATCATATTGGTGGAAACTGCTATACCCAAAATATCGAAGGCATCAATGTGCATAAATACGGTGCTCATATATTTCATACAAGCAATAAAGTTGTTTGGGACTATATTCAGCAATTTGCTGAATTTAACCGTTTTACCAACTCTCCTGTAGCTCGTTACAAAGATGAATTGTATAGTTTACCTTTCAATATGCTTACATTTAATAAAATGTGGGGTGTTATCACGCCACAAGAAGCAGAAGCTAAAATTAAAGAGCAGATATCAAAAGAGAATATTACAGAGCCTAAAAATCTAGAAGAGCAAGCTATCTCATTAGTTGGCCGCGATATCTATGAAAAATTAATTAAAGGTTATACTGAAAAGCAATGGGGACGGAAGTGCACAGAACTTCCAGCATTTATCATTAAACGTTTACCAGTTCGTTATACCTATGATAACAACTATTTCTATGATACTTATCAAGGTATCCCAATTGGTGGTTATACGGGTATTTTTGAAAGAATATTAGAAGGTATTGAAGTAAAATTGAATATCGATTTCTTTGCTGAGCGCGAATATTACGAAAGTTTAGCAGAGAAGATTGTGTTTACAGGAATGATTGATGAATATTTTGGTTATCAATTCGGTAAATTAGAGTACCGTAGTTTACGTTTTGACAATGAAGTATTAGATGTTCCAAATTACCAGGGAAATGCAGTAGTAAATTATACGGAAGCTAAAGTACCTTATACTCGTATCATTGAACACAAACACTTTGAATACGGTACGCAAGCTAAAACGGTAATCACTCGTGAATATTCAAAAGAGTATGAAGAGGGGGATGAGCCGTATTATCCAATAAATGACCAAAGAAATAATGAACTTTATACTAAATATAAGGAATTAGCAGATAATCAGACTAATGTAATATTTGGTGGTCGATTAGCTCAGTATAAATATTTTGATATGCATAATATTATTGCTGAAGCCTTAGAATGTATAAATAGTCATTTCAAATAGAATAAGTATAGAGGGTTAGCTTTGAATAAGTTCATATCAACGATCACTTTAATGCTATTTGATGTGGTGGCTATATTTTTAGCAATCGCGCTAGCTGTATCACTAAGAAAGATATTAAATCTCTTCTTTGATTTGCCAGTTATTGGATATAGTTATCTCTCATTTGGAAGTGTTTATGTTACCCTTATTTTTATTTTATTTTATTTTGGCGTTTATACAAAACGTTTTGACTTTTGGCACGAGGCTAGAATAGTTGTGCGTTCTAGCTTCTTATCTTTTGTTATTGTATTAGCAGGGTTGGTTTTAGGACAGAATGCTGAATATTACTCTAGAAGTACGTTGATTCTAATATTCTCGTTAAGTGTGATAACAATACCATTATTGAAGCTATTTACTAAAAAGGTTTTATTTCTATTAGGCTTTTGGAAGAAAACGGCAAAAGTAATCTCAAATAATCATGATTTTGAGTCCGTATTGTTTGATAATTATTACTTAGGTTATGTAAAGTCATCTGATTCTAAACACTCGACACTTTTCATCGATAGTGTGAATTTGACGAAAGAGAAACTTGATAGGATCATTGAGGAGAATATTAAAAATAGCAGAGAGATTATCTTTACACCTGTGCTAAATGGGTATGACTTCTCACAATCGCATATTTATAATGTGTTTAGTTCGCGTACAAATGTATTTATTTTGGAAAATAAACTATTAAGCAAGATAAATAAGTTTATCAAGTTAATGCTTGATTATCTGTTGGTGATATTTTCATTCTTTTTATGGGGGCCAGTGCTTCTGATTATTGCTTTTTGGTTGAAGCTTGAAGACCCTAAAGGTGATATTTTATTTAAGCAAAGACGTTTAGGGCTAAATGGTAAAGAATTCTTTTGCTATAAATTTAGGTCAATGTATTCAGATCAATCTTTTATGTCAGCATGGTTGGAAAATCACCCTGAGGAAAAAGCATATTATGATCTTTATCACAAGTATATGAATGATCCCCGAATTACAAAAGTAGGTCGTTTTTTACGAAGAACCTCTCTTGATGAGTTACCTCAGTTATTTAATGTATTGAGAGGAGAAATGAGCCTTATCGGACCGCGTCCATATATGGTTATTGAGAAAAATGATATAGGTAAAAAAGCACCGCTAGTATTAGCTGTTAAACCTGGTATTACTGGATTATGGCAGGTTAGCGGGCGTAGTGATGTGCATTTTGATGAGCGTGTTGAGATGGATGTTTGGTATATGAAAAATTGGTCTTTATGGAATGATATTATTATTTTAGTTAAGACTTTCCAAACTGTTATTAAGCGAGATGGGGCTTATTAAAGCACATTTGGTATTTTAGTTTTTTAATTAGTAGAATTTATAATATATGATAAATAATCAACGTGTTCCTTATTTTGATGTACTAAATATCATTGCATGCATTGCAGTAATTGCATTACATCATAATGGAATTGTTCATTGGTACGATGTTCATAGTGTTATATGGATCCAAGCTCTGGTCTTTGAGGTGTTTTTTTTCTGGGCTGTACCTATTTTCTTTATGCTTACAGGAGCAACTTTATTAGGTTATAGAGCTAAATATTCCACCTATGATTTCTTTAAAAAGAGGGTTACTAGAACATTAATTCCTTTTATATTGTTTAGTATGTTATATATTATACATAATTACTTTATATTTAATATAAGCTATGATTCAGGGTTGCAAGCAATTAATGACATATTTAATACTAGAATAGCATACGCTAATGTATTCTGGTTTTTTATTCCATTACTGATGCTTTATCTAGTTATACCAGTATTGTCTCTTTTAAAAGATAATATTAAAATATTGCTCTATATCGTTTTTCTAGGTTTTTTGTTTTCATCTTGTATTCCTGTGCTTTTTCCTTTTCTGGGACTAGAAGTAAATCGTCATCTTCAATTCTCTTTAGGCGGGTATATTTTATTTTTAGTTTTGGGTTATCTAGCACATATTCTTTATCTACCTAAGAAAGTTAGATTAGTCATATATCTTTTGGGTATACTAGGAGCATTATTTAGATTTTTTATGACATATAAAATGTCACTAGATAGCAATTCTATTAACTATACATTTACTGATTATATCCAATTCCACTCTGTTTTCTTAGCTCTATCTGTTTTTGTTTTCTTTAAATATTTGAAATTAGATTTTTTAAATAAAAACACTCCAACCTTAGGCAAAATATCGTCATGTAGTTTAGGGATATACTTAATCCATATTCTTGTTATGGAGTATGAACTGAAATTATATAATATAAAACCAGATAATATACTTTGGAGAACCGTAGGGATATTATCAACTTATGTAATTTGTTTATTTATAGTATATAGTATAAAAAGAATACCATACATTAAGAATATTTTTCCATAACTGTATTGATTATATATGATAAACATCCTCATCACCGGCGGTTCCGGTTTCATCGGTTCCGCCCTCATTCGATATATCATTAATCATACTCAGGATTCTGTTATCAATGTTGATAAGCTGACTTATGCTGCAAATCAATCAGCTTTGAAAGAGGTGAAAAACAATCCTCGTTATGCTTTTGAGCAAGTTGATATTTGTGATCTTAAGGCGATAGAAAGCATTTTTGAAAAATATCAGCCAGATGCTGTGATGCATTTGGCGGCAGAAAGTCATGTTGACCGTTCTATTATGGGAGCGGCTGATTTTATTCAAACCAATATTGTGGGTACTTATACATTGTTAGAGGTTGCTAAGAATTATTGGCATACCTTAGACGAAGCTAAAAAAACGACCTTTCGATTCCATCATATTTCTACAGATGAAGTGTATGGGGATTTATCCTTTTCTGAACCAGCCTTCACCGAACATTCCGCTTATCATCCTAGTAGCCCTTATTCAGCCTCAAAAGCAGCGAGTGACCATTTGTTACACGCTTGGCATCGCACTTATGGTTTGCCGGTGATTATCACAAACAGTTCCAATAACTATGGGGCTTATCAACACGCTGAAAAGCTTATCCCTTTAATGATTTCAAATGCTGTGATGGGGAAGCCTTTGCCGATTTATGGTGATGGGCGGCAAATTCGTGATTGGTTATTTGTGGAAGATCATGTTCAAGCCTTATATTTAGTTTTAACAAAAGGTCGAGTCGGGGAACACTATAATATTGGTGGGAATTGTGAAAAAACGAATCTTGAAGTGGTTCAAATGATTTGTGAGTTACTCGAAGAACTGGTACCAAATAAGCCTAATCACATTGAGTATTACGAAGATTTAATTACTTTTGTAAAAGACCGACCTGGTCACGATGTGCGATATTCATTGGATTGTTCTAAAATTCATGCAGAATTAGGTTGGCAACCGCAAATAACCTTTGAACAAGGACTTCGTCAGACGGTAAAATGGTACCTAGAGAATAATAGATAAATAAAGGAGAAGAACCACATGCAAATTACATTATCAACTACTCCCGCTTCGGAGAGTTGGGGCAAAAATGCCATTTTAAGTTTTAATCAAGAGCAAGCTGTTATTCATCTTAAAGATGATGAAAAATCGAACCTTGTTTTAGTTCAAAAAGCTGCACGTAAGTTACGTGGACAAGGCATTAAAGACGTTGAGCTTGTGGGGGATGCATGGGAATTAGAAAATTGCTGGGCATTTTATCAAGGTTTTTACTCGGCGAAGCAAGATTATTCGATTGAGTTTCCTCATTTAGATGATGAGCCACAAGATGAATTATTAGCTCGTATCGAGTGCGGTGATTTTGTGCGTGGCATTATTAATGAACCGGCACAAACCCTTACGCCGGTTAAATTAGCGGAGCGCGCGGCTGAGTTTATTTTTAAACAAGCCGAAAGTTATGCCGATAAAAGTGCAGTCAGTTTTCAAATCATTTCTGGTGAAGCGTTAAAAGAGCAAGGTTACCACGGGATCTTTACTGTGGGTCGAGGTTCTGTTAATCCACCCGCTATGTTGCAATTAGATTTTAACCCAACTAATGATCCAAATGCGCCTGTATTAGCATGTCTAGTGGGTAAAGGGATTACTTTTGATAGTGGCGGTTACAGCATCAAACCAAGTGATGGCATGAGCACCATGCGTACCGATATGGGCGGCGCAGCGTTATTAACAGGGGCGTTAGGATTTGCGATTGCGCACGGTTTAAATCAACGTGTAAAACTCTATTTATGCTGTGCTGAAAACTTGGTGAGCGGCAATGCATTTAAATTGGGTGATATCATCACGTATAAAAATGGCGTAACTGCTGAAATTCTAAATACTGATGCGGAAGGGCGTTTAGTATTAGCAGACGGTTTAATTGAGGCCGATAGCCAAAACCCACAATTTATTGTCGATTGTGCAACCTTAACTGGTGCGGCGAAAGTAGCGGTGGGTAATGATTACCACAGTGTGCTTTCTATGGATGATGCGTTGGTTAATAGCTTATTCCAAGCGGCAAAAGAAGAAAATGAACCGTTCTGGCGTTTACCTTTTGAAGCGTTCCATCGCAGCCAAATCACGTCTTCTTTTGCGGATATTGCCAATACAGGGACTGCGTCAGTTGTGGCGGGGGCAAGTACTGCAACAGCATTTTTATCGTATTTTGTGAAGAACTATCAAGAACGTTGGTTGCATATTGATTGTTCGGCTACTTATCGTAAATCAGGTAGTGATTTATGGGCGGTTGGTGCAACCGGAATTGGTGTGAAAACTTTAGCAAATTTATTAGTAACGAAAGCAAGTTAAGTAGGATTTTATGACAGAACGTACTTTTTCAATTATCAAACCGGATGCTGTAAAACGTCATTTAATTGGTGCTATTTTAGGGCGTTTTGAATCACAGGGATTCCGTGTTGTTGCACTTAAAATGGTGCAATTAACCAAAGAACAAGCCGAAGGTTTCTATGCAGAACACCAAGGTAAACCGTTTTTTGACCCGTTGGTGGAGTATATGCTCTCTGGCCCGATAGTAGTTTCTGTATTGGAAAAAGAAAATGCCGTGAAAGATTACCGCACTTTGATTGGCGCAACGAATCCGGCGGAAGCGGCAGAAGGTACTATCCGTAAGGACTTTGCGTTAAATCAGCGTGAAAACTCTGTTCATGGTTCTGACAGTGTTGAAAGCGCCAAACGAGAAATCACTTATTTCTTTGTTGATTCAGAAATTCAACCGTAATTCATTTCTATAAAAAAGCACTTAGTGAATCGCTAAGTGCTTTTATTTTATTGCTTTTCAATTTTTGAGATAGTCTTTTTCAGAGGATCAATCTCAGCCCGAATATGAAAGGCTTTCGCCAAATTTTCTGCATTTAATACGGCTTGCGTTTCACCAACTGCTAACAATTTGCCTTGTTCTAATAGAATAATTTCATCACAAAATTGATAAGCCAATGAAAGGTGATGAATTGCGACGATGCATGTGTGTTGCGGTGTGAGTGATTTAAGCTGTTCCATCATATCAATTTGATAATAAGGGTCGAGTGGTGCAATTGGCTCATCGACCAATAAAACAGGGGATTCTTTAATGCAGCAGCGGGCGAGTTGTGCGCGTGCTTTCTCTCCGCCTGAAAGTTGTTGAAATGGCTTGTCGAGCAAATGCGTTACTGCAAATTTTTCTGAAAACGCTTGAATTTTTGACCGCTCTTTTTCTTTTGGTAGAGGGGCAGTCAAGCCTAACGCAATCACATCATAAACGGATAAATCCCAATGAATTTGTGTATTTTGTGCAAGGTAAGCAATGTGTTGACTTTTTTCGGTCGGGTTCATTTTGCTTAATGGTTGATCATCAAACCAAATTTCACCTTGTTTGAGGGGCAAGATACCCGCAATGGTTTTTAATAAGGTAGATTTTCCCGCACCATTGGCGCCCATAATGCCAATCAATTTACCTGATGGAAGCGTGCAGTTGATGTCATTTAAGCAATAGGATTGGGTGAGTTTTTCAATTCTAATCATAAATTTTTCTCTGTTGCGTTAATAACATCCAAATCAAGCAAGGGGCACCGATAAGTGCAGTCAATGTGCCGATGTAAATATGTGAGAACAGCGGGATATATAAAATGGCTAAATCAGCCAGTAACAGCAATAATGCCCCAATTAACGCACTGGTGAGGTAAAGCTGTGACGGACGAGCTTTTAATAAAATACGGGCGAAGTGTGGCGCGATTAAGCCGATAAAGCCAATAGTGCCGGTCTGTGGAATGGTTGCCCCAACTAATAAAGCCACACCAAAGGTACTGATGAAAAAGCTACGTTTGGGATCTACGCCCATGGTGCTAGCCGTTTCTTCACCAAAGGTGAGTAAATCTAAATATCGGCGGGTGTGGTATAAGCAGAAAATCCCAACCAGAACAATCGGAAGTGAAATAAGCAGGGTATCTAATTTCGCCCACATCAACGAGCCTTGTAGCCAACGATAAAGTTCAGCTAATGCCCATGGGCTTTCCGCGTTGGAAAGCAGTAATGCAATTGCTGACCCAAGTAACATATTTACCGCTAAGCCGCTTAGAATCATCATTGTGGTGCCGTAGTTTTTAGCGATCAAATACACGATTAAAAAACTTAAAAGTGCACCAATCACACCACCGGCTAAGAGCAGTGAAAATGGCACGGCAAAATAATAAAGGATAAATACACTAGCTGCTGTTGCGCCAGCGCTACTGCCGAGTAAGCCTGGACTTGCTAATGGATTTTGAAAAATACCTTGCATTGCATTGCCGGCAATCGCGAGACTTGCTCCCGTTAATAAAGCTAAGCCAATACGCGGAAAACGAATATCCCACAGCACCATCGAACGCATATCGGTGAGCACGCCATCCGCATTTTTGAGATGCGCGAAATCACCGAGCTGATGATAAACTGCAAATCCGTTAATCAACAGCAACGCGAAGAAAAGTGCGGTATTTAATTTTAGTGTTTTGGTCAATGATCAATTTCCTATGTAATCCAAATATCATTTGTTAATTTTATTTTGTCAAATCTCCCCTAACCCCTCTTTACTAAAGAGGGGGATTAGAGTGTAGGGACTTATAATTCTGATGGTTTATTCTAATCATTTATACATAAAGACATATAAATATGTCATCTAGAGTTAATTTAATAATGGAATTCCCCTCTTTAGTAAAGAGGGGTTAGGGGAGATTTGTCAGCTACATTATTTTAACTGCTCATAAATCTTCTCCACCCCTTGCCACACGCCGTGATCGAAACAATAGGTATATTTCATCGGGATGCTGACAAGCGGTTGGTTTTTGAAAAAATCTTGCAATATAGGGTGGTGCAGTAATTCAGCTTGTGTATTGTAACCTTGTTTGTCAGTCAGTGAAATGAGCACATTCGGTTGGCTTAAAATCACTTTTTCTAACGAGAAATTTTGTGTGGTAAGTGGTGTTTTTAACGGTGTTAATCCGAGTAAACTTAACAGCACGGGATATTGCGGATAATAACTTTCTACCACACCAGTTTCTGACAAAATCAGTGTATCAGTAAGTGGTCGATTTAAGTGAACGTTTTGTGATTTTAGTTTTTTTACTAAATCTGCCGCCTTTTGCTCATTACTCAGTTGCTTGCCTAAGTCTAGAATCAGCGCAAATAATTCATCAGGCGTTTGTGGACTGTCGTTAATCGGGATAATCTTCACACCGAGTTTTTTCAGCTCCGCGACTAATTGTGGATAAAAGGTTTCGTTAATCAGAATCGTTTTATCCAAATAGGGCAATAATTCCGTTAATTGCGGTTCTAGCACAGGTTTATCGGTATTGATTTTGTCTAACATCATCAACGGTTTTTTCGAATAAGGCGATTGAGCAGCAATTTGCGAAGGCTCAGCCAGTTCGATAAGTAGTCTGTCGCTGCAAAGCGTAAGCGAGACAAATTGTTCCGAAGCCTGAGCGGTAAACGGAAGGAAAAGTGCGGTTAAAATTAAGCGAGTTTTTTGCATATAGATAATGATACGCTACGTCATCAAGAATGTAAAAAGGCGTGCTAAGCACGCCCTTGTTAGTGAGTAATAATTAGAACGAGCCTTTCAACCCAACGTAAACATTACGACCTTCTTGGCCATAGCCCAGTACGTTTTCATATTTTTTATTGAATACGTTGTTAAGGTTCGCGTAAATCGTCAAGCTATCCGCCACTTTATAGTTCACGCCTAAGTTTGCCAAGGTGTAAGATGGCAATTTCACTTTATGTGTGCTGTAAGTTGGTGAATAGTAGGTATCCATGCGTTTTCCTGTGTAAGATACATTTACATCCGCACCCAATTTTTCAGTGATTTGGTATGCTAAGCCCGCGTTTGCTAAATGTTTTGGACGACGTGCTAATTCAGCACCTTTGCTGTCTCGGGTTTGCGTGTAGGTGTAGTTTGCATAAGAGGTTAATGCATCGGTGATTTTACCGTTGTAAGCCACTTCAACACCTTTCACTTTGCTCTTACCTTCAAGGTTTACGGCACGGCTTGCATAAGTGGTAAAGTTGATGATTTCGCTGCTAATCGCATTTTTCACGTTGCGAGCGAAATAAGTCACATCAAAGCTATGACGACCATCATTGGTTTCAAATAATAAACCAACATCGCCACCTAAACTTTTCTCAGGTTGTAAGTTCGGGTTGCCGATATAGCGCGCATTGTAGCCGTAATATTCCGTGATTGTTGGGTTTTGAATTGCTGAACCGAAACTTGCATGTGCTTTCACATTATTGTGTAAACGGTAAGCGCCTGCAATACGGCCTGTCCATGAGTTTTCGTATTCAGAGCTGTCAGTGTAACGACCACTAATATTTAAGCTATGATCTGCATCGTGCAATAAGCGATATTCTGCCGCTAAGCTTTTCTCAACCAGTTTTTTATTACCTGCATTATTGAAATAAGACGAGTTGAAATTTGTTTTTTGATAGTCAGTTAAGAAGCTTAAACCTTGTGTGAGTGTGCCTTCACGATCGAAATTGACATCTAATTGATAGTTCGCATTGAGTTTTTTCGCATCGTAAGCCGATGTGTAGCCAATGGTATCGCTGTCAGTTTTGAGATGGCTTACCCCAACCTTGTGTTTAAGCAATTCATCATCGTTACCCAAGAAACCACTTAATTTGAACAAGGTGTCACGTGTGCGAGTGTAGTGGCCTTTTTCATCCGTTGCACTGTTATCAAAGTTAGCAGTTTGGCTGCTGTGAGAGGTTAAGAAATCAAAACCTTTTTGGTTATCGTCATAGCCGAAACGAAAAGAGGCATTATCACGGTGGAATTTATCGCGTTCGCTTGAACCACCGGTACTTACCGCTGTGCCATCTTGCGCGGTATAGTTAAATCGGTTTTTGCTGAGTGCTGAAATGCCTTTGGTATGGTGGCTGTCACCGTGTAAAGCGTAATAGAAACCATTATTTGAGCCTGAAAGGGTTAATGAACCATCTACCGTACGATTAGAGCCTGTGCCAAAATCGTAATCGACGTTGAAGGTTTTACCTTTTTCTAAGCCTTTCTTCGTGGTGATATAAATCACACCACCCATCGCATCACTTCCCCAAAGAGCGGATTGCTCGCCGCGCAATACTTCGATGCGGTCAATATTGCTTAATGCTAAGCCACCGAAATCAAAGCCATAACCAGAAACTGGGTTCACTTTCACGCCATCAATAATCACTGCAGTGTGGTTTGCATCCGCACCACGTAAGAATACATTAGTTAATGTGCCACGACCGCCCGACGTGCTAACGGCTAAACTTGGCACAGTTTTCAACACATCACTGACATAAGTTGCACCACGCTGTGCAAAATCTTTTTCAGTTAAAACAGTAACAGATGAGGCGGTTTGATGAAGGCTAGTTGGTGTTGCTGATGCTGAATAGACGTTAATCACATCTAATTTTGCCACGTCTTCAGCCGCAGCTAATGCTGGAATCGCTAATAAAATCGCTGAAGTAATCACATTTTTTTTCATTTTAAAATCCCTAGGATAAAAGTCTGTATAAAAGCGCCAGCAGTTTACACATTTGAGGCTTGGCAAGCAAATCTCTCATGATGAAAATAACTCATCATGAAAATGAATGAAATTTAAGAGAAATAAAAAATTTAAGGATTTTTCTGACCGCACTTTTTCGCCTTTATCCGCCTTATAGTTTCAAGTATAATGCCTGTATTTTTCATCACATTGTTATTAAAAAAATTATGAGTACAAAATTCAACGTAAAAACATTCCAAGGCATGATTTTAGCCTTGCAAGAATATTGGGCAAATCAAGGCTGTACCGTGGTGCAACCTTTTGATATGGAAGTGGGCGCAGGGACTTCTCACCCAATGACTGCATTACGCGCATTAGGCCCTGAGCCAATGGCATTTGCTTATGTGCAACCTTCACGTCGTCCGACCGATGGTCGTTATGGCGAAAACCCAAACCGTTTACAACATTACTATCAATTCCAAGTGGTGATTAAACCGTCTCCAGACAACATTCAAGAACTCTATTTAGGTTCCCTTGAAATGCTCGGTTTTGATCCAACACAAAACGACATCCGTTTCGTGGAAGATAACTGGGAAAACCCAACCTTAGGTGCTTGGGGTTTAGGCTGGGAAGTGTGGTTAAATGGTATGGAAGTCACCCAGTTTACCTATTTCCAACAAGTGGGTGGCTTAGAATGTAAACCGGTAACAGGTGAAGTAACTTACGGTTTAGAGCGTTTAGCCATGTACATCCAAGGCGTGGATTCTGTGTATGACTTAGTTTGGTCTGATGGCCCGCTTGGCAAAACCACTTACGGTGATGTATTCCACCAAAATGAAGTAGAGCAATCAACTTACAACTTTGAATACGCCGATACTGATTTCTTATTCTACTGCTTCGATCAATACGAAAAAGAAGCGAAAAGTTTATTAGAATTAGAACGTCCGTTACCATTACCGGCTTACGAGCGCATTTTAAAAGCCGCACACAGCTTCAACTTGTTAGATGCACGTAAAGCGATTTCGGTTACAGAGCGTCAACGCTATATTTTACGTATTCGTGCATTAACCAAAGGGGTGGCAGAAGCGTATTATGCAAGCCGTGAAGCCTTAGGTTTCCCAGGTTGTAAAAAATAAGGCGAAAAACGACCGCACTTTAAGCATTAACCCAATGAAGCATCAACCCAATGATATAAGGAGAAAATGATGAAAGATTTTCAATACCCAGACGATATTTATACTGAAGCAGAAACTGATCCTAATACACTCGCGAATTTAGGCCCATTGGCTAGATTAGCAGGTGTTTGGGAAGGTAAGCGTGGTGTGGATATCAACCCGAAAGCAGAAGGTCCAGAAAAAGATCCTTATATCGAACGTTACGAAGCTCATCCAACTGATGGTCAAACCAATGGGCCGCAACTCTATTATGGATTGCGTTATCACACTCATATTGTTGAGCCAGGCGAAGTGGAAACATTCCACGATCAAGTCGGTTATTGGTTATGGGAACCTGAAACAGGCAATATTTTATTAACTGGTAGCATTCCACGCGGCCAAACGTTTATTGCTGTCGGTAATGCACCGGCTGATGCAAAAGAGTTTACTGTAAAAGCGGTACGCGGTTCACTAACAAACGGTATTATTTCGAATCCGTTCTTGGAGCGTTCATTTACCACGGAAAGTTTTGAAATGACGGTGAAATTCCATGATGATGGCAGTTGGTCATATGATCAAACCACTATCCTGATTATCCCGAATTATGATGCGCCATTTGAACATCGTGATCGTAACCGCTTAACCAAAATTGGCGAACCGAAATTGAACCCAACTGCGGCAGCAGAACAAGAAGGTGAATAATGAAACCCATTCTTTATTATGCGGCAGATTGCCCAGATACAGCGCCATTTGTCGCAGAGTTAAAACGCTTAGGCGTGGATTATGAGTCAGTGGAAGTATTATCTTCCATTCCAAACTTGAAACAATGGTTGCGTTTGCGTGATCGTCACGCCGCATTTGATGATGCAAAAGCACAAGGCTATGCAGGCTTTCCAGCATTATTGTTAGATGACGACCGTGTTATTTTAGATGAATCCAAATTAAAAGAGATTTTTTAAAATGATGAAAAAAACCTTAGCCCTTGCAACTTTTGCCATGATTTTGACCGCTTGTAGTCATGCACAATCTCAAGGTGAAATGTTGTGTCTGGACAAAGGGAAATCAGATGCTCACGGTTGCTTTCAAAATTTAGGAGAGTCTTACTCTTATTTGAAAAAAGCTTGCGTGCAAGTGTTTGATGTGGCGGATATTAAGCTAGACGATCCTGCCAATAAAACTCAAACGGTGTACGGCATTCTTTCAGAAGAGGTGTACGGCATTCTTTCAGAAGATAAGCAACAGGTTGAAGTGTTTGCTTCTGATTTGCCTGAAAACACGATTTTAGAGGCAGTCAAAGGCGGCTATGTGTCCAAAGACGGCAAAGTGCGTTTAATGAAAACCAAGAAAAGTTGGAAAATTCGTAAGTAATGAAGAAAGTCAGTTTTTTGCAATTTTTATTTAGAATTGGTGATGACTATTTAATGTTTTTGCGAAATTTAACACCCGCTGTGTTGTTTTTATCACTCGCGTTATTTATGTATTCTGAGCTGAATTGGACACATTGGGCGTGGAGTAATGTGCTAGTGCTGTTTTTAAGTTTGGCTTCAGGATTTATTGCACTCAGCGTCATGGCAATAAATACTGTCGCTTTTGTACGTAAGATGCTGAAAACCTTAAGAACACTAAGCGGAGAGAGCGAACTTGATGAAAATATTGGTACGCTCGCATTATTTAAAATGCTCTGGGTGGAGAGCAACAGTAAACAACTAATCTTTTTTGCGGTAGTCAATATTGTTGCAGTATTTATGGTGTTAGTTTACGGCACCAAATATGCCTTGAATTTTTATAGCTCAATTTCAACATTAAATGATTAAGTCTCGAATATGAAAAAAATAACCCTAAAATTTACCGCACTTTTGCTTGGCTCAGCTTTAGCAAGTAGTGTGTTTGCAACAGAAAATGGTCAAACTTCCTCAAGTTCTGATTATGAATTAGAGAAAGTATTGATTTTCAGCCGACACGGATTGCGTTCACCAGTGGAAAAAGATCCGCAAGAAATGGCGAAATATTCCCCTTATGAATGGGCAAAATGGAATGTACCATCTGGCTATCTCACTGCAAAAGGGACGGTGTTAGAAACCTATTTCGGACAGTATTTAGGTCAATGGCTTGCAGATAAAGGGTTACTAACAACAGAACGTTGTGCATCGGGCGAAGGCATTTTTGCTTATGCAAATGGTGTGCAACGCACCATTGCAACAGGGCAAGCGATTGTTTCTGGTGCATTTGCGGGCTGTAATGTTCAACTGCAACATCACGGTAAAATCGGTTCAGAAAAAGATCCGATTTTTAATACGCAGGCGCATAATCCAAGTCAAGCCTTGATTGAATCTGCAAAAAATAACGTTGATTTAACCGCTTTACAGCAAAAATTAGCGCCAAATTATGCACTATTGAGTGAAATCATTGATTACAAAAACTCACCAAACTGCTTACAAAAAGGCGAGTGTGATTTAGGTGGAAAAGTCGGTGAATACAGTATTAAAGATGGCAAGTCGGTCAAGATTACTGGCTCTATCAGCACAGGAAAGAAAATTGTCAGTGCATTATTGCTTGCGCATTATGTGGGTAAGCCTGATTCAGAAATCGCAAACGGCCGCGTGGATAGCCAAGAAAAATGGCGTGCGATTAACGAAATTAAAAACGAATATTACCGCACTTTATTTAAAAACAACGAAACGTTAGCACAAAATGCGTCATACCCGTTGTTAGCATTTATTCAGCAACAGCTAAATAGTGAAAACAAAATTAACTTATTGGTTGGACACGATTCTAATATCGTCGCTCTGCTTGCGGCATTGGGTGTTGAGCCTTATGAATTGGATGATTCATTGGAAAATATCCCAATTGGTGGAAAACTGATGTTTGAAGTGTGGAAGCACAAACCAAGTGGTAAGCTCAAATTTAAGTTGGATTATGTTTATCAAACCACTGAACAGCTGATTAACCTCACGCCACTAAGTTTAGCCACACCACCAAACCAAACACCATTAACACTCAAAGGCTGTAAAAAAGATGAAAATGGCTTTTGTGATTACGAGCGTTTTCAACAGGTGTTGAGTGAGAGTATTGAAAACGGTAAGAAGTAGCTTTCATGCAACCCTATGAAAAATACTTAAAAGAGAATTCGCAGAAATTGCGAATGGATCAAACGGATGCGGAAAGAAAATTATGGCAACGCATCAATCGAGATCAATTATTAGGATTTCGATTTAATCGACAAAAGCCACTTTTAAGTTATATCGTTGATTTTTATTGTGCGAAAGCAAAGCTGATTATCGAATTAGATGGTAGTCAGCATTATGAACTTGATTATCAGGAAAAAGACGCATTGCGAGATGCAGAATTAAATTCACTTGGTTTTACGGTGATGCGATTTAGCAATGATGAAGTAATGCGAGAAATTGAAAGTGTAGTAGAGCAGATTTATTTGTTTTTAGAGAATATAAGGGCTGATTGAGTATGAGGTTGGATTAGCTTCTGCCAAATCTCCCCTAACCCCTCTTTGCTAAAGAGGGGGGAATTCTTGGGTAAGTTGATAGTAGTGGGCTATTTATATTTTAGAATATGAGGGATTATTGAGTATGAGGTTGGATTAGCTTCTGCCACAAACGCTTGCGTTTGAACGTTGCTTTAGCAACGGCACGAAGTGCGAGTGAAGCGAGTAAATCTCCCCTCCCCCCCTCTTTGCTAAAGAGGGGAAATTCTTTAGTAAATTGATTGTAACTGGCTTATTTACATTTTTAATTTCAATAGAGATTAAATTATCTGCTTTCAAAAAACGTTAAAGTAGAACATAAATATTTAACTCTGCAAAGATCCAATCCCCTCTTTAGCAAAGAGGGGTTAGGGGAGATTTGGCAGAAGTGATAACGAAGAAAATAAGAATTTAAACCTACAGAATTTTTAAATAAGAGAAACAAAATGACAACCCAAAACTTTCTAGTAGAAATCGGCACAGAAGAGCTGCCACCAAAAGCTCTCAAAACATTAGCAACCTCTTTTGCGGATAACGTTGAGGCGGAATTAAACCAAGCAGGTTTATCATTCGATAAAATCGAATGGTTTGCGGCGCCACGTCGTTTGGCAGTGAAAGTGTTGAACTTAGCCACACAGCAACCAAGTAAAGAAATTGAAAAACGCGGGCCCGCAGTGTCTGCAGCTTTTGATGCAGAAGGTAAACCAACTAAAGCGGCTGAAGGTTGGGCGCGCGGTTGTGGGATTACCGTTGAGCAAGCAGAGCGCATTGCGACTGATAAAGGTGAATGGCTCGTTCACCGTGCGAAAATTGAAGGTCAACCGACCAAAAACTTACTTAACGACATTGTGGCTAATGCCTTAGCAAAATTGCCAATTCCAAAACCAATGCGTTGGGCAGACAAAACCGTGCAATTTATTCGTCCAGTTCACACCGTGACTATGCTGTTAGGTGATGAGTTAATCGAAGGCGAAATTTTAGGTGTAGCAAGTGCTCGCACTATACGCGGTCACCGTTTCTTAGGCGAGAAAGAATTTGAAATTCAACATGCCGATCAATATCCACAATTATTACGTGAAAAAGGTTCTGTCGTAGCAGATTTCAACGAGCGTAAAGCAGAAATTTTGGCAAAATCTCAAGCAAAAGCGACCGCACTTGGCGGCGTAGCGGACATTGAAGAAAGCTTGCTTGAAGAAGTCACTTCCTTGGTGGAATATCCAAACGTCTTAGCGGCAAAATTTGAAGAACGCTTCTTAGCGGTGCCTGCTGAAGCTTTGGTTTACACCATGAAAGGCGACCAAAAATATTTCCCAATTTATGACAAAGACGGCAAATTATTACCGCACTTTATTTTTGTATCGAACATCAACCCAGAAGATCCAACAGCAATTATCGAAGGGAACGAAAAAGTGGTTCGCCCACGTTTAACCGATGCGGAATTCTTCTTCAAAACTGACTTAAAACAAAAACTGGTTGATCGTTTACCGCGCTTAGAAACTGTATTGTTCCAACAGCAATTGGGTACATTGAAAGACAAAACAGACCGTATTGAACAACTTGCAGGTGAAATTGCAAAACAAATCGGTGCAGACGAAGCAAAAGCAAAACGTGCGGGTTTACTGTCAAAATGTGACTTAATGACCAACATGGTATTCGAATTCACCGATACGCAAGGTGTAATGGGTATGCATTACGCTCGTCACGATGGTGAAGATGAAGAAGTGGCTGTGGCATTAAACGAACAATATATGCCACGCTTTGCGGGGGATGAATTACCTAAATCACTCGTGGCAAGTGCGGTCGCTTTAGCGGATAAATTTGATACCTTAACGGGGATCTTCGGCATCGGCCAAGCACCAAAAGGCAGCGCAGATCCATTTGCATTGCGTCGTGCGGCATTAGGTGCATTACGTATTATCGTAGAGAAAAACTTACCACTTGATTTAGAAGATTTAGTGAAAAAATCAGCCGCACTTTTCGGTGATAAACTCACAAATCAAAACGTGGTTGCTGATGTGGTGGACTTCATGCTCGGTCGTTTCCGTGCTTGGTATCAAGATGAAGGCATTGCAGTGGATGTGATTCAAGCAGTATTGGCGCGTCGTCCAACCCGTCCAGCTGACTTTGATGCACGTGTACGTGCGGTTTCCCACTTCCGTACTTTAGATTCAGCGGAAGCCTTAGCGGCAGCAAATAAACGTGTAAGTAATATTTTAGCCAAAGCAGATGCGGCAATCGGCGAGATCAATTTGACCGCTTGCGTAGAACCGGCTGAAAAAGCCCTTGCTGAATCGGTACTTGCATTACGTACTGAAGTACAACCGCTTATTGCAAAAGGTGATTACACCGCAGTATTAGATAAATTAGCGAATTTACGCGCACCGGTAGACAACTTCTTTGATAACGTGATGGTAAATGCTGAAGATCCAGCATTACGCCAAAACCGCTTAGCGATTTTAAACACGTTACAAAACTTGTTCTTACAAGTGGCGGATATTTCGGTATTGCAATAATCTCAAATAGCCCCTTTATGGGGCTTTTTATTATCAAGTGAATAGAATCTATGAAAGGATTTGTTATTTATTTGCCAAGTCAGAAAACTGAACTTGCTCATTTCTTGGCTCAAGCAGATGGCTGTGATTATACGGCTGTTGTTTCTGTTTCATCTGAGTTAGTTTCTCAGCTTGGTGGTGAAACGGTATTTAATTTGTCAAAAGCTAAAGCGATTTTACATCGAGAAATCACGATAGATGAAATCGCTAATACACTTTCACATATTGAATGTTGGCGGAAAATAGCGGCAGATGAAACGATTGCTGATAATGAATTTGCGATTGTCGCGGAAGCAGATTTGCAGCTATCGCCAAATTACTTTAGTGCATTGCAAGAATATGTGAATGGTTATCTAGCAGGCTCTCAATATCAGCTTGCATTACTAGAATGTTCCCGTCAGCATGAGTTTTGGGATGATAAAATTTATCAAGGGGAAGGGAGACTTAATTCGGCACTTTTCCAACGGATAGAACATTACAATCTTGCACATTGTCAGATGTATTTGATTCGTAAGTCTTTCATTAAGCAAATGCTAAATAAATTAGCGAGTGAGAAACCTTATTGGTTGGCTCATCGATTGGGGGATTTTTGTGATATAGATAATCTTATCCAAACGTTACCTCTAATTGCTCAGGCAAATCATAAAGTTTTACCACGTCAAATAAAGGTGAAATCCGTAGATGAAACCTTGGATTTTATGTTGCAAAACCCTTGCTCAGTGATTCGTTTTGGTGATGGTGAATTTATCCTGATTAAAGGGAATTGGATTGTTTACCAAGATTATGATCCAAAATTGGCAGCAGAATTGGAAAATATTTTACGCATGGAAAGCAATAAAAATCGCTTGATTTGTTTGCCTCCGATGTTTGATTCACTTTCCCCTTATATTGATTCGACACAAAGCTATTGGCGAACTCATTTAAACAATCATTCTCTTTATTATGAAAATATTTGTACAGCATCATGGTATGGTTGTGCTTTTCTTTTTCGGCCTTATATGGATTGGCAAGATAAAAGCCAGTCTGTTCGCTGGTTTGAGAAATTAAAACAGCTTTGGCAAGATAAAGATTTATTGATTGTTGAAGGAGTGACTTCGCGTTCGGGAGTGGGAAATGATTTATTTGATAATGCTCATTCCATTAAGCGAATTATTTGCTCTGCCAGAGATGCATATTCTTACATTGAACAAATTCAGCAAGCAATCATTCAGCATGCAGAAAATCGTCTAATATTGCTTATGCTTGGACCAACGGCAAAAGTGTTAGCCTATAATTTATCCGAATTAGGTTATCGAGCCATTGATATTGGTCATATTGATTCGGAATATGAATGGTTTAAAATGGGCGCGACAGAAAAAGTCAGATTTACCCATAAACATACCGCTGATTTTAATGAAGAGGGAATTAAGCTAGAGGATGATGCCGTTTATGAGCAGCAAATAATCTGTCGGATTTAAAAATAGAATAGTCAGACTAAAAAAGGATGGTTAATTTTCCAACGACCATCCTTTTGTATATAGACTTCAAAGGATTATTTCTCTATAATCAACCGCACTTTCCCCCTTTAGCTCAGTCGGTTAGAGCAGGCGACTCATAATCGCTTGGTCGCTGGTTCAAGTCCGGCAAGGGGGACCATTCATAGAGATCGCATTAGGCGGTCTTTTTTATTGCCTTTCTCTAATGCGTTTTAGGCGTTATATCCTTTCAATAATTCAGCCCAATTTTCTTCATTGAATTGAATATTCATTCTTCCGACTTCTTTGACAAAAGAGCGGTGTAATCTTTCCAAGTTGCCTTGTTTCCAAGAATCTCCTGATTTTTGACCGCACTTATCGAAATCAATGAGCCAACATTTTTGTTCATTTTCGAGTTGTTGCATGAGAATATTATGAGCATTGAGATCCGTATGGCAAATTTGCAAATCATGCAACTGACGAATTAATTTACCAATGGCTTGCCAGATGTCATTCGATAGTTGTTGAATTTGTAAAAGTGCGGTCAGATCTTGGGCATTTTCGATCTTTTCAATCAAGATATCCGCTTGGTAACAAATCCCTAATTTGCCTTTTTTAACACGAGCAGCAATCGGTTTAGGTACGGCAACGCCTGCTTGATGGAGTTGATTTAACAGCTGAAATTCCGCCAAGCTGCGAGTTTCACTCAATGATTGAAAACGATAGCGATCTTTGTTGAATTTTCCCCATAAACCGCCTCGATAATAGTGACGAAGGGCAGTATTTACCCCAAACAGATCTTTTGTGTTCAGGAAGTAGGTTGTGCCACGTCCTTTGGCTGAACCGGTAATACGTTGTTGTCTTTCCCAAAAAGCCGATTCAAAAAATGAAGCGGGTTCGGTTGGTTTTTTCGTGAGATTAAAAAGAAAGAATTGATTATCTTGTTGGAATTCAAGCATTTTAGTTGAACCGAATAATAGAAAATGCCCTCATTCTACTTTAAATACGCTGATTTTCTAGCATTACAAGCTTTTCATCTTATTTTATGTCAAAGTTGTGAAGCAGATCACATAAGTAGTGAGATATCTGTATTTTGTTAATTCGTAAAATTTTTGCAGAATTTTACCCCTTGCAGTGTGATTTTATGTTATAAAATGAATAGAAGTGAAAAGCACTGTTTTACATATTTATTTTGTTAGGTTACACTTTTTCCAGAAATTATCTTGATGACTCTCTATTTAATATGAGGAAATTAGCTATGAAAAAACCTCTATTTACGGTTTTAGCGCTTTTTTGTATTGGTTCTGCTACGGCGTATATTCGTTCAACAATAGAGAATCAGACTTTTCATCCTAACGGTAATATAAAATCGGAGGTGGTTGAAATAAATGGCGTCAAAACGACTAAATATTATGATGAATCAGGAACACTTATCTCGCAAGGCGAATTAAAAAATGGCGTAGAGCAAGGAATGTGGAAATATTTTGATAAAGATGGTAACGTTATCTTTACTAAGCACTATGTGAAAGGGCATATTGTTGCGGAAGGATTAGGTCCTAAAAAGTAGCAATCTAGATAAATAAAAGGGCGAATTAAATAAATTCGCCCTTTGTTTTCATTAAATTATTTTGGGTTAATAGACGGAAATTAAATGCGCGAGGAATTCAAATGTCCCATTCTCCACTTTTTACTTCACCTCCTAAATCACTTTGTATTTTGCGTTTGTCTGCGGTGGGTGATGTTTGTCATGCACTTGCTGTGGTGCAGCATATTCAACAGTATTGGCCGCAAACCAAATTAACGTGGATTGTGGGGAAAACAGAAATGGGCTTGCTTTCTGGCATTGAAGGCGTGGAACTTGTCCCTTATGATAAAAAGAGCGGTTGGAAAGGCGTGTGGAATTTATGGATGTTTTTGAAAAACAATCAATTTGATGCGCTTTTGAATATGCAGACGGCATTTCGTGCTTCGATTATCTCTCTTGGTATTCAAGCGAAATATAAAATTGGGTTTGGCAAAAAACGTTCTCGAGAAGGGCAGTGGTTATTTGTAAACCGTCGAGTTCAAGATCCGGAAACGCCTCATGTGCTAGACGGCTTCATGGCTTTTGCCGATTATCTTGGTGTACCACCGGCAGAGATGCTTTCTTGGCAATTGGCAATTTCTGATTCAGATCGAGAATACGCCAAACAGTTTATTGATCCAACGCGCAAAAATCTAATTATTTCTCCTTGCTCCAGTAAAGCCGAGAAAGATTGGTTGGTGGAGCGTTATGCTGAAGTGGCAAATATAGCTCATCAACATAATGTGAATGTGATTTTTTGTAGCTCACCGGCAAAACGTGAATTAGAAATGGTGAAAAAAATTACCGCACTTTGTGATTTTCAACCGGTTGATGCTTCTGGAAAAACCAGTTTAAAACAACTTGCTGCATTAATTCATCAAGCAAATTTGGTGATTTCGCCCGATTCAGGTCCGGCTCATATTGCGACCACGCAAGGTACGCCAGTGATTGGATTATATGCTTACCACAACCCATTGCGCACCGCACCTTATCATAATCTGGATAATGTGGTGTCGGTATATGAAGAAAATGTGCAAAAAGAACAAGGAAAACCTTCAAGCGAATTGCCTTGGGCGACCAAATTAAAAGGTAAAAATTTAATGGCTGAAATTCAGGTGGAACAAGTGGTGGCTCAGATGAGAGCCTTGAATTTGTTTTAAAGTGCGGTCAATTTTAAATACAAAAAAGCCCTCAAATGAGGGCTAAAAGAATCATAAAGTTCCTTGCGAATTATTCGCCTTTTTGTGCGTTGTAAGCTTCTAATGCACGAAGAGAGTAAGTGTAAGCTGCACCTGCATTTAATGCGATAGACATCGCTAATGCTGCTGCCACTTCTTCTTCAGTTGCACCTGCTTTCACTGCTTCATCAGCGTGCACGCCAATGCAGCTTTCACAACGTGTTGTTACGGCAACCGCTAATGCAATTAATTCACGGGTTTTGGCATCTAATACGTTACCTTCTGCTGCAGCCGCACCTAATGCACCATAAGCTTGTAACATTTTAGGGTATTTTTTACCTAATGCACCGAATGATTTTTTAACGTGTGCTACATCATTTTTCCAATCTGCAAACATTGTTTTTCTCCTTAAATTAAGTACAAATTTCGAGAGGAATTATAAGCAGATTAGCGTATGATACTTGTCAAATTGTCTTAACTTTTAGACGGAAAATCTCACGATGGATTATTTAGATAAATTAACACAACTGGCGCAAGTGCGCGGGGAGATTAATATTCGCTGTTTGTTTCAAGGGGATTGGCAAGTTGAACATCAGCCAGATGCGGCGGAATATCAAGGTTTATTTCATTTAATCGAGCAAGGTGAGTGCTGGGTAACCTTTGCGGGAAAACAGTTTCATTTGAAGAAAGGCGATCTCTTTTTTCTCCCTCAAAATCGACCGCACTTTTTGGGTAGTTCTCAACAAAAAAGAGAGAATAGCCACCAGAGAGAGCAATCAAATGCACTTTTTAATGTCCATCAAATAGGAGCTGGTACGCCTGATCTGAAGATGTTTTGTGGAACATTTTATTACCAAAAACCGTCATTATTAATTGATTCATTGCCAGACTATTTGCATCTTTCGCTGCAAAATACACCTGTGCAGCCTTTGGTTTCACTTTTTTTACAAGAAGCGGAGAAACCAGAGCAAGGCACAAAATCGGTGATTGATGCACTATCAAATGTGTTGTTTATTTATATTTTGCGTCATGCTCAGCAAATAGGTTTGCTCAATCAAGGCTTATTAGCTGCGTTGCAGGATAAGAGATTGAATCAAGTCCTTGAAAAAATCCTGTTTTCACCTCAATTAGATTGGAATATTGAGCAATTAGCAGAATTGGCTTCCATGTCTCGTGCGACCTTTATGCGGATCTTTCAACAGCAACTCGGGATGCCACCAGGAAAATTTCTCACACAAGTGCGGTTAGAAATGGCGGCTGTTTTATTGAAAAATACGCAAAAGACCATTTTAGCGATTGCCCTTGAAGTAGGGTATCAATCGGAAGCACATTTTAGTAAGGCATTTAAAGCAATTTATGGGCTTTCACCGAGTCAATTTCGTAAAACCTAGCCCATCGTTCAAAACTTACGCTATAATGACCGCACTTTAGGCGGCACTGTCGCCTTTAATTTTTTAAGGTATTGTTATGTTTAATAAAATATTTTCATGGTTTGAAAACCGTTTAAATCCTTATCCGGAAAGCAATCCAACGACGCCTGAAAAAGGCTTGTTCCGTTTTATTTGGTCAAGCATTGATGGCATGAAGGGTTGGATCTTTTTACTCGCAGTATTGACGGTCGGTACTGGGGTGATGGAAGCCTTACTTTTCCAATTCATGGGATTGTTAGTGGATTGGTTGGGGGCTTATACGCCAACCACGCTTTGGCAAGAAAAAGGGCATTTGCTCGCAGGTATGGCTGCCTTGCTTATTTTCAGTATTGTATGGTCATTTGTGGGCGTGAATGTTCGCTTACAAACGTTACAAGGGGTGTTTCCAATGCGTTTGCGTTGGAATTTCCACCGTTTGATGCTAGGCCAAAGCTTAAGTTTCTATCAAGATGAATTTGCAGGTCGTGTATCGGCGAAAGTGATGCAAACCGCCCTTGCGGTGCGTGATACCGTCATGACCATTGCGGATATGCTGGTGTATGTTGCCGTCTATTTTATTACTTCTGGTTTGGTGCTTGCAGCGTTAGATACCTGGTTTTTAGTGCCGTTTTTCTTATGGATTGTAGCATTTGTGACTATTTTACGTTTGCTTATTCCACGCTTAGCGAAAACAGCACAACGACAAGCCGATGCGCGATCTCTCATGACAGGGCGTATTACGGATGCTTACTCAAATATTGCAACGGTAAAACTATTTTCACATGATGCGAGAGAAGCGAATTATGCAAAACGTTCCATGGAAGAATTTATGGTCACCGTGCATGCACAAATGCGTTTGGCGAGCTCATTAGATACCTTAACTTACGCAACCAATATCTTCTTAACGTTAAGCACTGCAATCTTAGGCGTGGTGTTATGGCAAAACGGTCAAGTAGGCGTGGGAGCAGTGGCGACTGCAACCGCGATGGCGTTACGTGTAAATGGACTTTCCCGTTGGATTATGTGGGAATCGGCACGCTTGTTTGAAAATATTGGGACAGTGAATGATGGTATGGCAACGTTGACTAAACCACACACCATCGTTGATAAGCCAAATTGTGTTCCACTAGAAGTGAAACAAGGCGAGATCAAATTTAACGATATTTCGTTTGCTTATGATCCGAATAAACCGTTGCTTAACCATTTTAATCTCACCATCAAACCAGGCGAAAAAGTGGGCTTAATTGGGCGTTCTGGTGCGGGCAAATCAACCATTGTGAATTTGCTTTTACGCTTCTACGAAGCCCAAGAGGGGTCTATTACCATTGATGGTCAAAATATTTTAGATGTGAGCCAAGAAAGTCTGCGTAGCCAAATTGGTTTAGTGACACAAGATACTTCACTTTTACACCGTTCTGTTCGCGATAACATCATTTATGGTCGCCCAACAGCGACAGATGAAGAAATGATCAATGCGGCTAAACGTGCGGAAGCAGCCGATTTCATCCCTTATCTCAGCGATGCGCAAGGCAGAAAAGGCTATGATGCTCATGTTGGTGAACGCGGGGTGAAACTGTCTGGAGGGCAACGCCAACGTATTGCTATTGCGCGTGTCATGTTAAAAGATGCGCCAATTTTACTGTTGGATGAAGCGACCAGTGCGCTAGATTCAGAAGTAGAAGTAGCGATCCAAGAAAGTCTCGATAAGATGATGGAAAATAAAACGGTTATTGCCATTGCTCACCGTTTATCCACTATTGCGGCAATGGATCGTTTAATCGTGTTAGATAAAGGACAAATTGTCGAGCAAGGGACTCACGCAGAATTGCTTGAACAAAATGGCCTTTATGCTCGGCTTTGGAAACACCAAAGTGGTGGCTTCTTGAGTGAGCATGCCGAGTAAAACACAGGAAAAAATGACCGCACTTTGCAAAGGCATAAATCTTAAGAAAGTTTAGATAGAGATTGAACTTTTCTCATAATTAGTGCGAATTTCCTTTGACTATTTTATTGACAACAGGTAATATTCGCACCCTATGCAAAAGGTAAAACTACCCCTAACCGTTGATCCGGTTAAAGACGCTCAACAAAGAATTGATTATGATGGTTATTATACCGCTAGTCAGTTAGTGCGTTTAGCTGAATCTACGGGGAAAGTGCTCAGCGATGCACAGGTAACATTATCGTTTTATATTGATCCACAAAAATTAGTGGTGATGAAAGGGCAAGTACAAGTTGATGTTGAATTAGAGTGTCAACGTTGTGGCGAGCCATTCAAACAAACATTGGAATGTAAATTTACTTATAGTCCAGTGGCTAATTGGGATCAGGCTGATGACTTGCCGGAAATTTATGAGCCAATCGAATTTAATGAGTTTGGTGAAATAGATTTACTTGGTGCAGTGGAAGACGAACTTATTTTAGCTCTACCGCTTGTCCCAATGCATTCATCTGAACACTGTGAAGTGTCCGCGCACGAACAGGTTTTTGGCGAATTGCCTGAAGAATTGGCAAAAAAACCGAACCCGTTCGCTGTATTAGCTAATTTAAAGCAAAAGTAAATTAAATTTAGGAGTATAGCCAATGGCTGTTCAACAAAACAAAAAATCTCGTTCACGTCGTGATATGCGTCGTTCACACGATGCATTAACTACTGCTGCAGTATCAGTGGATAAAGCAAGCGGTGAAACTCACTTACGCCACCACGTAACTGCTGACGGTTACTACCGTGGTCGCAAAGTGATCAATAAGTAATTTTACTTATAAGGTATTCACTTGAACCGTCTAACCTTAGCGTTAGATGTGATGGGCGGGGACATTGGTCCCCGTATTACTATCCCCGCATCTCTTTCAGCGTTGGAAGCAGATCCAATGCTCTCTTTAGTGCTGTTTGGCGATAGCCAACAAATTTCCCCCTTACTGGAAAATGCCCCTTCTTCCCTTTTAGAACGTATTCAAATTCATCATTGCACGAAGGCTATTGATAACAATCAAGGTATTTCTCATGCATTGCGTCATAGCAAAGGCACGTCGATGCGTTTAGCTATTGAAATGGTTCAGAAAGGTGAGGCGCAAGGTTGCGTCAGCGCAGGAAATACGGGCGCATTGATGGGATTGTCAAAGGTTCTCTTACAGCCTTTAGAGGGGATTCAACGCCCAGCGTTGGTATCCTTATTACCGTCGATGACGGGTGATAAAACCGTGATGTTAGATTTAGGCGCAAACGTAGAATGTTCTGCTCAAAATCTTTATGAATTTGCCGTCATGGGCTCGATCTTTGCCGAAAACCGATTGAACTTAGTTTATCCACGCATTGCCTTACTCAATATTGGTGTGGAAGAAATTAAAGGGTATCAATCCATTCGTGAAGCTGCGAATTTATTAGAAAAATCGACCGCACTTAATTATACCGGCTTTATTGAAGGTAACTTTTTATTAAATGGCGTGGCTGATGTGGTTGTGAGTGATGGGTTTTCGGGAAATATTGCATTAAAAACCCTTGAAGGGGCAGCTAAGAATCTGTTATCTCTTCTGAAAGGAAAAGAAAAACAGCCTATTTTTAAATCATTTGCCAAATTTATTCTGCGTTTTTTCTTTAAGGATGCTTATCATCGCTTGAAACGCATTAACCCAGATGAATATAATGGGGCATCTTTACTCGGATTAACGGCTGTTGTGGTGAAAAGCCATGGCAGCGCAAATGTGGATGCATTTGCTCGTGCAATTGCGGATGCCGCTTTACAAGCGCGTTTGCAAATTCCACAAAAAATCTTGGCGGGTTTACAACGTTATTAATTAATAAGTTTTGATATGATGAATAGTAGAATTTTATCCACCGGTAGCTATTTGCCGAGCCATATTCGTACCAATGCGGATTTGGAAAAAATGGTTGATACTTCAGATGAATGGATCGTGACGCGTTCAGGCATTCGTGAACGTCGTATTGCAGCAGCAGATGAAACTGTTGCAACAATGGGATGTGAAGCAGCCAAAAAAGCACTTGAAATGGCCAATCTTGATCCTCAAGAAATTGAGTTGATCATCGTTGCGACAACCAGTGGCTCTCACGCTTATCCAAGTTCAGCTTGCCAAGTTCAAGGTTTATTAGGTATTGAAGATGCGATTTCTTTTGACTTAGCAGCGGCTTGTACCGGTTTCGTTTATGCTTTAGGCGTAGCGGATAAATTTATTCGTTCAGGTAGTGTGAAAAAAGCCCTTGTCATTGGTGCAGATCTTAACTCGCGTAAATTAGATGAAACCGATCGTAGCACTGTCGTGTTATTTGGTGATGGTGCGGGAGCAGTGATCTTAGAAGCATCAGAGCAAGAAGGCATTATTTCAACACATTTACATGCATCGCCAGATAACAATGCGGCATTACTACTTCCACAAGCAGAACGTGGCGTGGAGAAATCTGGCTATATTGAAATGCAAGGTAATGAAACCTTTAAATTAGCGGTGCGCGAGCTTTCTAATGTGGTGGAAGAAACCCTTTCTGCTAATAATCTCCAAAAAACAGATATCGACTGGCTTGTGCCACATCAAGCGAATTTACGTATTATCACCGCGACAGCGAAAAAATTAGAGATGGATATGTCGCAAGTGGTGGTAACGCTTGATCGTACAGCGAATACCAGTGCAGCGACTGTACCAACAGCTTTAGATGAAGCGGTGCGAGATGGCCGAATTCAACGCGGTCAATTGCTTTTACTCGAAGCTTTTGGCGGTGGTTGGACTTGGGGTTCAGCATTGGTGCGATTCTAATTAATTTGTTAGAATCCCGACAGAATTTTAAAAGTGCGGTTAAATTTGACCGCACTTTCAACATTTTAATGATGAAGAAATAGGAAGAAAACATGAAAAAATTCGCAATGGTTTTTCCAGGACAAGGTTCTCAAGCTGTTGGTATGTTAGCTGATCTTGCTAACGAATATCCGGTAGTCACTGAGACGTTTAAACAAGCATCAGAAGCGCTTGGCTATGATTTATGGAACTTGGTTCAACAAGGTCCGGCAGAAGAATTGAATAAAACTTGGCAAACTCAGCCGGCATTATTAGCGGCATCCGTTGCGATCTTCCGTGTATGGCAAGAAAAATACCCACAATTACAACCAAGCGTGATGGCTGGCCACAGTTTAGGTGAATATTCAGCATTAGTTTGTGCCGGTGTCATTGATTTTAAAGATGCGATTAAATTAGTGGAATTACGCGGTAAATTAATGCAACAAGCAGTACCAGAAGGTACTGGTGCAATGTATGCGATTATTGGTTTAGACAATGAAGCGATTATCAATGCATGTAAACAAGCAGAGCAAGGTGAAGTAGTATCTGCGGTAAACTTTAACTCACCTGGTCAAGTAGTCATCGCTGGAGCGAAAGAGGCAGTAGAACGTGCTGCTGCATTATGTAAAGAAGCGGGCGCAAAACGTGCTTTACCATTAGCGGTAAGTGTTCCTTCACATTGTGCATTAATGAAACCAGCTGCTGATCAATTAGCTGTAACACTTGAAGGGATTACGCTTAACGCGCCAGCAACACCAGTATTAAACAACGTAGATGTTAAAGCGGAAACAGAAAGTGCAGAAATTCGTACCGCACTTATTCGCCAATTATATAGCCCAGTTCGTTGGACTGAAACCGTTGAGAAAATGGCGCAAGATGGCGTAGAGGTTTTAGTTGAAATCGGCCCAGGTAAAGTATTAAACGGTTTAACAAAACGTATCGTGGCAGAATTACAAGCAACATCAGTAAACGATGTGGCATCATTAGATGCTGTTGAAGCATTATTAGCATAAAAGGGGATTAAAAATGCAAAATAAAATCGCATTAGTGACAGGTGCAACACGTGGTATTGGCCGTGCAATTGCAGAAGAATTAGCATCAAAAGGTGCATTTGTAATTGGTACCGCAACCTCTGAAAAAGGTGCAGATACAATTTCTGCTTACCTTGGTGACAAAGGTAAAGGTTTAGTATTAAATGTGGCAGACAAAGAAAGTATTGATGCCGTATTAGAACAAATTAAAGAACAATTCGGTGATATTGATATCCTCGTGAATAACGCAGGTATCACTCGTGATAACTTATTAATGCGTATGAAAGATGAAGAATGGTTCGATATTATGCAAACCAACTTAACTTCTGTATTCCATCTTTCTAAAGCAATGTTACGTTCCATGATGAAAAAACGTTTCGGTCGTATCATTACTATTGGCTCAGTTGTGGGCTCAATGGGTAATCCGGGTCAATCTAACTATTGTGCCGCAAAAGCAGGTTTGATTGGTTTCTCTAAAGGCTTAGCGAAAGAAGTGGCATCACGTGGCATTACCGTAAACGTTGTGGCTCCAGGCTTCATCGCAACGGATATGACAGAAGTGCTTACTGAAGAACAAAAAGCGGGTATTCTTGGTAATGTCCCAGCAGGTCGTTTAGGTGAGCCAAAAGATATCGCAAAAGCGGTGGCGTTTTTAGCTTCTGACGATGCGGCTTATATTACTGGCACCACATTACATGTGAATGGCGGCTTATATATGAGCTAACCCTTTAGGGGATATATATCTGGGATTTTGTCTATAAAATATAGCAAAGCAGTTTAGTTAATGATAAAATCCCAATCGCAATGTAACTTTTTCTCTGTATGTATTTTTACATTGCCTATTTTTTTGTGGTGCGACCACCTAAGAAATAGTTGCAACTTTATCAAAAATGCATACACTAACCGCTCTTAAATGAGTTAAAACAACAATAGGAAAAACAAATGAGTATTGAAGAACGCGTGAAAAAAATCATCGTTGAACAATTAGGTGTTAAAGAAGAAGACGTAAAACCAGAAGCTTCTTTCGTTGAAGATTTAGGTGCGGACTCTTTAGATACAGTTGAATTAGTAATGGCTTTAGAAGAAGAATTCGATATCGAAATTCCTGATGAAGAAGCTGAAAAAATCACAACTGTTCAATCTGCGATTGACTACGTTCAAAACAATCAGTAATTTTTAAGTTGGGCGATCTTTTAGGTCGCCTAATTTATTTCTTTAAATTCCTTTCTAAATTACTTATCTTCAAATAAAACAAGATACATCTAAATCTTTTAAATTCAGACCGCACTTTCCTTTATTTAATCTCTCTCAGATTTGCTTTTATTGTTGGTTCCCCTATTTTTTGATTTAAAACAAAATTTACCCTAAAAATACTTATTATGAGTTAATTTTGGTGCTAATATTTGAGTCAAATTTTTTTCTAATTAACCATAAAATGATTCGGAGTATCTTATGGATTTTCTAATGAACCTAGGTGAAGGTAGCCAGTTTGCGATTCAGCTTGCTATTGTTCTTATCTGTTTATTTTACGGGGCAAAAAAAGGTGG
This sequence comes from Parahaemophilus parainfluenzae, assembly GCA_018363335.1. Taxonomy (GTDB): domain Bacteria; phylum Pseudomonadota; class Gammaproteobacteria; order Enterobacterales; family Pasteurellaceae; genus Haemophilus_D; species Haemophilus_D parainfluenzae_Y. The sequence goes on from JAGZOA010000001.1 coordinate 104,835, forward strand.
TATTGCACTGGGTATGCTCGGTGGAGTAGGCTTAATTGTTCTTGTTTTCGGCTTTGGTATTGAACCAGGTAAGCCCGCTATCGATGTGATGTTAACCATCCTTGCGGTGGTGGTGACATCAGCAACATTACAAGCCAGTGGTGGTTTAGATGTCATGTTACAAATCGCGGAGAAAATGCTTCGTCGTAACCCGAAATATGTCAGTATTTTGGCACCATTCGTCACTTGTTTCTTAACTATTTTATGTGGTACAGGACACGTGGTTTATACCATGTTACCAATCATCTATGATATCGCAATCAAAAATGGTATTCGTCCTGAACGTCCAATGGCAGCAAGTTCAATTGCCTCTCAAATGGGTATCATCGCGTCACCCGTTTCAGTGGCAGTCGTGACTTTAACCACATTCTTAGTGAATGCTAAAACCCCATTAGCAGGTTTTGATGGCTATTTAGATTTATTAAAAATTACTGTACCTTCAACCCTTTTCGGTGTATTAGCTATCGGTATTTTCAGCTGGTTCCGTGGTAAAGATTTAGATAAAGACCCAGAATTCCAAGAGAAATTAAAAGATCCCGAATTCAAAAAGTATGTTTATGGTGATAGCACATCATTGTTGGACAAAAAATTACCACAATCTAGCTGGAATGCGATGTGGATCTTCTTTGGTGCAATTTTAGTGGTAGCGGTCTTAGGTTACTTTAAAGATTTACGCCCATCCTTTGAAAAATCCACACCAGCCCAAGTGGTTGAAATTGTTTCTGCTGATAAAGCTGTGAAAACCTTTAATGTTAAAGACGGTAAAATTGTGGCATTAGCGAAAGACGGTACATTAGTGCTTGATGTTAAAGACAGCAAAGCAAAAGCAAAAATTGCCTATAACAACGTTGCGATTTATAACGATAAAGGTGAAGTTGCTCAAACAATTACCGCTCAAGATAACAGTGTTGTGATCACAGCGGGAGATAAAACTGAAACGATTGATAACGCTGCAATCGTATTAAAAGATACCGCGAAGAAAAAAGTGAATTTAAGTATGGTTCACGTTATTCAAATTTTCATGTTATCAGCGGGTGCATTAATTGTTATCTTTACCAAAACTGATGTAGGCAAAATCAGTAAAAATGAAATTTTCCGTTCAGGTATGATCGCGTTAGTGGCTGTATTCGGGATTTCTTGGATGGCAGAAACCATGTTTACTGTTCACACACCAATGATGAAAGCAGCACTTGGTGATGTGGTAAAAGCACATCCTTGGACTTACGCTGTGATGTTATTATTAATTTCTAAATTCGTAAACTCACAAGCGGCAGCATTGGTTGCATTCGTTCCACTAGCTTTAGGTATCGGTGTTGATCCTGCTGTTATCTTAGCCTTTGCTTCAGCTTGTTACGGTTACTACATTTTACCAACTTACCCAAGCGATCTTGCTGCAATCCAATTCGACCGTTCAGGCACAACCCACATTGGTAAGTTTGTAATTAACCACAGCTTTATTTTACCGGGCTTAATCGGTGTAATCACTTCATGTATCTTTGGTTACATTTTCACAAGCTTGTTTGGTTATCTATAATAACTAACAGATAAAAGAAAAGGCTATTCGTTTGAATAGCCTTTTTTGTTTGTAAAGTGCGGTTAAATTTTAGGATGTTTTATCTCAATGCTACATTTGACTTTATCATTCATAAACATTCCTAAAACTGACCGCACTTTTGCTCTTCTTAAAATAAATTCCTGCTAAAGGTTGAAACATAGGGGGATTTATTGCGATAATCCTCATTATTTTTTGGGTGATCTTTCGGGCTACCATTTTTTCAGGTGGCCAGTTTTTATTAGGAAAGATTAAATTGAACATTATTTAAGTAAGTTAGAAGAATAACAATGGCTGAAAAACGTAATATTTTTTTAGTAGGTCCAATGGGCGCAGGTAAAAGCACCATTGGCCGTCAGCTTGCGCAACAATTGAATATGGACTTTGTCGATTCAGATGCAGTAATTGAGGAACGTGCGGGAGCAGACATTAGCTGGATTTTTGATTTAGAAGGCGAAGAAGGTTTTCGTAAGCGTGAAGAGCGAATTATCAATGAATTAACCCAATTACAAGGCGTTGTGCTTTCCACTGGTGGGGGAGCAGTGATGTCAAAAGAGAATCGTAATTATCTTTCTGCTCGTGGTATTGTGATTTATTTAGAAACCTCAGTAGATAAACAATATCAACGTACGCAACGTGATAAAAAACGTCCTTTATTACAAGGAACGGATAACCCGCGCCAAGTGTTGGAAGACTTAGCCAAAGTACGCAATCCGTTATACGAAGAAATTGCAGATATTACTTTGCCAACAGATGAGCAAAATGCCAAAGTAATGGTTAATCAAATTGTTGATTTAATTGATAATCTAAACGGCTTAAACGGTTCACTCTAAGGATTAAAAATGTTGTGCGTAAATGTTGAATTAAAAGAACGTCGTTATCCTATTTATATTGGCGAAGGGTTACTTAAAGATGAAACCTGTTATCCGCTGAAGAAAGGGGATAAAGTGATGATTGTGACTAATCCAACTGTCGCACAATATTATCTTGAGCCCGTTACAGAAACGTTAGAAAAAATAGGTTGTCAGGTTGAATCGGTATTATTGCCTGATGGTGAAAAATATAAAACGCTCGAGTCTTTAAACCTCATTTTTACCGCACTTTTAAAGCATAATCATGGGCGAGATACTACGATTGTTGCATTAGGTGGTGGCGTGATTGGTGATGTAGCAGGTTTTGCTGCAGCAAGTTATCAGCGTGGTGTGCGTTTTATTCAAATGCCTACCACATTATTAGCCCAAGTGGATTCTTCTGTTGGTGGCAAAACCGCCGTTAATCATGAGTTAGGCAAAAATATGATTGGGGCGTTTTATCAACCTTCTACGGTGATCATTGATACCCTTACACTCAATACTTTGCCAAAACGTGAAGTGAATGCGGGACTTGCGGAGGTTATAAAATATGGGGCGATTTTAGATTATGCCTTTTTTGAATGGCTTGAAGCTCATATTGATGAATTGGTCGCGTTAAATCAACATTCACTGCAGTATTGCATTGCGCGTTGTTGTCAAATCAAAGCCGATGTTGTTGCACGCGATGAAACTGAAAAAGGCGATCGTGCATTATTAAATCTCGGTCATACTTTTGGTCATGCAATTGAAACACATTTAGGCTACGGAAATTGGTTACACGGTGAAGCCGTTGCTGCTGGAAGCATGATGGCAGCGGTGTTATCTGAACAATTGGGCGATCTTTCTTTTGAAGATGTTGCACGTTTAGAAAAACTTTTAGCGCGTGCTAATTTGCCGACTGTTTCGCCTGATACCATGCAGCTAGACGATTATTTACCGCACATGATGCGTGATAAAAAAGTGCTGGCAGGCAAGTTGCGTCTTGTGTTGCTAAAAGCGCTTGGTCAAGCCTATGTGGCAACTGATACTGACAAATCTCTTGTGCTAAACGCGATTGAGCGTTGCACACAACATGACTAACAGTCATTGCTCCATGTTGCGTCCGAAAAATAATAAAACGAAACCCCGAATTAAACACCGCCCGTTTTTAAAATGGGCGGGTGGTAAATTTCGTTTAACGGACGATCTCAATCGCGTCTTTCCTAAAAGAAAACAGTGTTTGATCGAACCTTTTGTGGGGGCGGGGGCTGTTTTTCTTAATTCTCATTTTGAGCGTTATATTTTGGCAGATATTAATCCGGATTTGATTAACTTGTTTAATATCGTCAAAGAAAATGTGGATGCCTATATTGAGGCTTGTAAGCCAATTTTCTTCGCCGAAAATGCCAATACAGCCGGCTATTATTACGCTCAGCGTGATGCCTTTAATCAATCAAGCGATCCTTTCGAGCGTTCGGTGTTGTTCCTTTATTTGAACCGTTTTGGATTTAATGGATTGTGCCGTTATAACAGTAAAAATGAGTTTAATGTGCCCTTTGGCGCTTATAAAACCCATTATTTCCCTGAAGATGAATTGCGCTATTTCGCCCATAAAGCACAAAGTGCGGTATTTTTATGCGCTGATTTTCAACAGACCTTTGAATTAGCGGATAAACACAGCGTGATCTATTGTGATCCGCCTTATGCACCGCTTCCGCAAGATACCAATTTTACTGGATATGCAGGAAATGCTTTTGGCCTTGAACATCAAAAGAATTTAGCGGAATGTGCAAAGAAAGCGCAAAAAGAAAAGCAAATTTCCGTGGTGATTTCTAACCACGATACGAAATTTACGCGTGAGATTTATAAAGGGGCAAAATTTAAACGCGTTAAAGTACAGCGCTCGATCAGTCAATCTTCAGAAAAACGAGTTAAAGTAAAAGAATTAATCGCCATCTTTAAAGGTTAGTTTAGCAGGTTAATTCTGGATTGATTTTAATCTCAAAGCCTTTTACTTCGGGATAAGTCGGTTGAATTGCAGTGAGTAATTCGCTTTGTCGAAATAAAATCCCTTGGCGAACGACCGCACTTTTGACTTCGATAAAGAGTTTCCCATCTGTGATGGAGCCTAAACGAAAAAGTCCTTTAAATTCTTGAGGAAAAAGGCGGCTGATGTTTTGGTTCAGTTCATTCAACATTAACCCTTTCTGCATGATTTTGGCAAATTGAGATCCTTCCAGCACATCAATAATATTCATGGCTTTTTGATAACGCTCATGCTTGTTTTCCACAAAAATACCCCAATAATGACTTTACGTTGAATTTCCGATACAATACACACAAATTTTGTCAGAGACAATAAGATGATGAAATCAAACAAAGGTAAAACAAATTTCTGGTCGCAGTTGCTGTTAAGCATGATTGCGATTTTTGCTTTACCTGTTGCTCAGGGATTGGAGGCGCCGCCTTCATCAAATATGAGTGGCGAAAATTACCAAACATCATCTGAACAACATATGTTGATTGCGGTGCGTGAAATTCGTCAAGCATTGCAGGTTCAACCTCAGCCAACAAATCATAAAACCCATTCCAATCAAAAACACGAAAAAATTCAACCGCACTTTATTGCGGCAGAGTTTCCTGTTTTTGCCCCTATTCGGGCCGGTCCTGCTATTATTTAATTTTCTTTTATCTTTGAACGAACCGATTTTTTAATCGGATGATCCTTTTTATTTTTTATTTGAAAGAGAAATTATGAGTTTTTTAACAAAAATTTTTGGCAGCCGTAACGAACGTATTTTACGCAGATTAAGAAAACAAGTTGCGAAAATTAACAAAATGGAGCCGGCTTTTGAAGCATTAAGTGATGATGAATTAAGAGCAAAAACTGACGAGTTCCGTAGCCGTTTAGCTAACGGTGAAACCTTACAACAAATTTTACCAGAAGCGTTTGCAACCGTGCGTGAAGCGGGTAAACGTGTACTCGGTATGCGCCATTTCGATGTGCAATTAATCGGTGGTATGGTGCTAACAAACCGTTGTATCGCAGAGATGCGTACGGGTGAAGGTAAAACCTTAACCGCAACCTTGCCTTGTTATTTGATGGCGTTGGAAGGTAAAGGTGTACACGTTGTAACCGTGAATGATTACTTGGCACGTCGTGACGCGGATACCAACCGTCCATTATTTGAATTCTTAGGTATGACTGTTGGGGTGAATATCCCTGGCTTACCGCCTGAAGCAAAACGTGAAGCGTATGCGGCTGATATTACATACGCGACAAACAGCGAATTAGGTTTCGATTACCTTCGTGATAACTTAGCGCATTCTAAAGAAGAACGTTTCCAACGTCATTTAGGCTATGCTTTAGTGGATGAAGTGGACTCTATCTTAATCGACGAAGCACGTACGCCGTTGATTATTTCAGGTCAAGCGGAAGACAGTTCAGAGCTTTATATTGCGGTAAATAAATTAATTCCGAATTTAATTAAGCAAGAAAAAGAAGATACGGAAGAATATACCGGTGAAGGCGACTACACCTTAGATCTTAAAACCAAACAGGCGTATTTGACTGAACGCGGTCAAGAAAAAGTAGAGAATTGGTTAATCGAACAAGGTTTAATGCCAGAAGGTGATTCCCTTTATTCACCAGCGCGTATTGTGTTGTTACACCACGTTATGGCGGCATTACGTGCAAACACCTTATTTGAGCGTGATGTAGACTATATCGTGAAAGATGGCGAGATCGTGATCGTCGATGAGCACACAGGTCGTACAATGGCAGGTCGTCGTTGGTCTGATGGTTTACACCAAGCGATCGAAGCGAAAGAAGGCGTAGAAATTAAGAGCGAAAACCAAACTGTTGCGTCGATTTCTTACCAAAACTATTTCCGTCTTTATGACAAATTAGCGGGTATGACTGGTACAGCAGATACCGAAGCCTTTGAATTCCAACAAATTTATGGTTTGGAAACTGTCGTTATCCCAACCAATCGTCCAATGATTCGTGATGATCGTACGGACGTCATGTTTGAGAATGAAGAATACAAATTCAATGCAATTATTGAAGATATCAAAGACTGTGTCGCTCGCAATCAACCAGTTCTTGTCGGTACCGTATCAGTTGAAAAATCTGAAATGCTTTCTCAAGCGTTAGATAAAGCGGGTATCAAACACAACGTATTGAATGCAAAATTCCACGCACAAGAAGCGGAAATTGTTGCGGAAGCAGGGGCGCCAGGTGCAGTAACCATTGCAACTAACATGGCGGGTCGTGGTACCGATATTATCCTCGGTGGTAACTGGAAAGCAAAAGCTGCAAAATTAGAGAACCCAACTCCAGAGCAAATTGAGGCACTTAAAGCTGAGTGGGAGAAAAATCACGAGATCGTGATGCAAGCTGGTGGCTTACACATTATCGGGACAGAACGTCATGAATCACGCCGTATTGATAACCAGTTGCGTGGTCGTTCAGGTCGTCAAGGTGACCCAGGTTCTTCACGTTTCTACCTTTCTTTGGAAGATGGCTTAATGCGTATTTATCTGAATGAAGGTAAATTAAATATGATGCGTAAAGCCTTCACCCAACCAGGTGAAGCGATGGAGTCTAAACTTCTCGCTAAAGTGATTGCATCGGCGCAAGCGAAAGTAGAAGCCTTCCACTTTGATGGTCGTAAAAACTTGCTTGAATATGATGATGTGGCTAACGACCAACGTCATGCAATTTACGAACAACGTAATTACTTGCTCGATAACGATGATATTTCAGAGACTATCAAAGCAATTCGCAGCGATGTATTTAATGATGTGATTGACCAATATATTCCGCCACAATCATTGGAAGAACAATGGGATATTAAAGGCTTAGAAGAGCGTTTAGCGCAAGAGTTTGGTCTTGAGTTACCAATTGAACATTGGTTGGAAGAAAATAACAATCTTCATGAAGAAAACTTGCGTGAGCGCATTATTCAAGAAGCCGAAGATGAATACAAAGCGAAAGAAGCGCTTGCGGGTGAAGAAACCATGCGTCATTTCGAAAAAGGTGTGATGTTACAAACTCTTGATGAGCTTTGGAAGGAGCACTTGGCGGCAATGGATTATTTACGTCAAGGTATCCATTTACGCGGTTATGCGCAAAAAGATCCAAAACAAGAGTACAAAAAAGAATCTTTCCGTATGTTTACTGAAATGTTGGATTCTTTAAAACATCATGTGATTACGACACTTACTCGAGTGAAAGTCCGTACACAGGAAGAGATTGAAGAAGCGGAACGTGCACGTCAGGAAATGGCTGAACGTGAAGCATTAACTCATCAACCTGTAGATGAAAATACAGAGCAAGCTCAAAGTGAGGACTATTCTGATCGTCATATTGGACGTAATGAACCTTGTCCTTGTGGGTCAGGTAAAAAATACAAGCATTGTCACGGCAGTAAAGCCCGATATGCTTAGTTAAGGTAAAGAGCGGTTAAATTTTTGCGTGTTTAAAACACCGCTAAAAATGACCGCTCTTTCTACTTTCGAGATAAGGAAAAACGATGAGTAAGCCTATCATTCAAGTTGCGGCAGGAATTATTCGTAATGAATTTGGGCAGCTATATTTGACCCAACGCTTAGAAGGGCAGGATTTTGCACAGGCATTAGAATTTCCGGGTGGCAAAGTTGATGCAGGTGAAACCCCTGAAGAAGCCTTAAAAAGAGAATTGGAAGAAGAGATTGGTATTCATATTTTAAATGCTGAACTGTACGAACGTTTTCAATTTGAATATCCAACCAAAATTTTAGATTTTAGTTTTTATTTGGTCACGGAATGGATTGGCGAGCCGTTTGGTCGAGAAGGTCAGGAAGGTTTTTGGCTTGAACAAAGTGAGCTTGATGCAGGGCAATTCCCCCCAGCCAATTTGAAGCTGATTCAGCGTTTAGTGGCTGAGAGTGCTAAATAACATTTAATCAAATTTATTTATTATGATTCCAAGTATTTTTCTGAGTTTATTTTTTATTGCGACGGTGATTTTTATCGTCAATTCGCACTATCGTTGGACATATTTTTTTGCGATTGCATTATTCGTCTTATTGTTTAGTTCAATGTTTGCGATAACAGGTCAATGGCAACGCGGATTGAATTTTGCGTCCGTACTTTTTGTGGTGTTGATGCTATTCCATCGAATGAAAATTCATTACTACAAACAACCTTTACTCATTTCAGATTTTTGGCTTGTGGCAGACTGGCGAAATTGGGAAACCCTCTTACATTATAAAGGGGCCATTTTCGGCGTGTTGGGGCTATTAGGTCTGTTGGGGTATGCTATCTTTGGCTGGTCAGATGTTGAAACTGCCTCAACTGGATTTCGTGTATTTGCAGCAATACTCGCAGCAACAAGCTTTGGTTTAATGTGGCATTATTCTAAAGATCCGGATGCGACAAAAGTCTGGCTAGATTCATTGCCGGATGATGGTCGAGATGTTTTCTTAAACCTGCCAATGTCTTGTCGTGGCGTATTCTTTAAAGTGCCAGAATTTGAAGGCGATAGCCAAAAATTTAAAGAAAAACTGACCGCACTTTTAAGTGAAAAGGCAGAGAGCAAAACTGAAAGTGCAGAAAAGCCAGACGCAGAAAAGCCAGATATTGTGGTGTGTTTACAAGAATCAACCTTGAATCCTCATCAATTTGATTTTGATGCAGAAACCATCCCACCATTTTCAATGTTTAATAAGCAAGAAGATACCGCATTTGTAAGTCCATTGCGTGTACATACGGTGGGCGGCGCAACGTGGAAATCTGAATTTGCTTTCCTTGCAGGGGTGCCTTCAACCGATTTTGGTGCTTTGGCAAGTGGGGTGTTTTATTCGGTTGTGCCACACTTACAAACGGGTTTTATCAAAAATCTTCGTGAGCAAGGCTATTTTTGTGTGGCGTTATCGCCTTTTACGAAAGGTAACTACAACGCAAAACCAGCTTATGACCACTTTGGTTTTGATTTGATGTTGCAACCACAAGATTTAGGCTATCCCGCATCAATCAGCAAAAATCTTTGGCATATTAGCAGTGAAGAGATGATGTATTACACCAAACTGATTTTACAGAAACAGCATCCATCATTGGAAAATGTGAAACAGCCCATGTTTGTTTATGTGCTCACGATGAAAGAGCACGGCCCTTACAACACGAACATGCCAAACCATTTTAATTTGGCGAGTAAGCGTTTAGGGGGAAAAGCGATTTCCTGCCTAAATGATTATATTGATCGCATTGCTAGCCTCAATGAGGCAATCGAAGGTTTAAATGATTATTTAAAATCACGTGAAACGCCTTATGTATTCGGTTATTTTGGTGATCATCAAGTCGCTTTTGATAATCAGCTTCCACCGAAAAAAGGTAACTTTGCGAACCCGGATTATTTGACTCAATTTGTAGTTAGAACTAATCGTAAGACTGACTTTGTTCAACAGCAAGATTTCTTAGATTTAGCCTTTGTTGGTGGTGTATTGCTTGATGTGGCAGGTTTATCACCGAAAGATGACTTTATGCGAGCGAATATCGCGATGCGTCAGCTAAGCCAAGGGAAGCTCGAAGATGCAGAGGATATGGATTTAGTGAATAGCTATCGAAATTATCTGTATCAAGATTTAAAAATTGCGCAATAATAAAAAATCTCGGTTAACGCCGAGATTTTTTTATAAGCAAAATTTAACCGATAAGTCTGCCAATTTTACCCACACGTCGTGACCATATTCTTGCTTGGTTGTGCGCTCAATATCTGCCAACTCTTGCAATATTTCAAAGAGCTTTTGATAGGTGAGTCGTTGTATCGCTGCCGTATAAAGATGACGACGATTCTGCCAAATTTTGAGGCGGTCAAAATCCGCTTTGAGTGTCTGTGTTGGCAAACTTGTTTGAAGAGATGGATTGCGAAGCTGTGGTTTTGTTAATTCTAACAAGGTGAGTAGTTCACGCTGCAAAGTACGCAATAAAATGACAGGTTGCACATCTTCAGCTTGTAAACCTCGCAAAATCCGCTTTGAACGATTTGCCTTGCCTGCTAACAATGCATCAATCCATTGGAAAGGGGTAAAAACAGAAGATTGCTCTACGACGGATTTTACGCGGTTATACGTGAGTTTGTGATCAGGATAAAGCAAATCTAAAAGCTGTAATGCTTGTTTCAATGCCAGTAGATTATTTTCATAGCTATAACAAAGCAGTTGAACGGCTTCCTCATCAGCTGATAATCCCATGTTTTTTGTACGATGCTTAACCCAACGAGAAAGCTGTTCTGAATTTGGTGTTTGGCAGTTAACAATAACAGCTTGTGGCTCAAGTTGATTTGCTTGAATAAACCACTCTTGTTTTTCGGCTGCTTTAGACAATTTAGGCAAGGTGAGAACAAGCAAGCTATCTTCATTTAATCCACTAATAAATTGCTGAAGGTTTTTCTGCAAAAGTGCGGTCAAATTTTCGGGTAAATTGAGAATGAAAATTTGCTTATTAAAGAAGAGCCCCATAGATTGGCTAGCCTCAATTAATGTAGGCCAGTCAGTATTAGTATCTATGGTGATTTGATTTTTTTCGTCAAAACCTTGAAGAAGGGCGGCTTGGTGAATGAGGTCTTCACTTTCACTGAGCAACAGGGGATCTGCCCCAACCAAAAAATAGACTTTCGCTAAATGGCTGTTCAGGTTAGAGGCCAGTTGCTCAGGAAAAATGCGGTTCATTATTTTCCTTGAACTTGATGTTGCAAGGCGGCCATTTTATTAATTAATTGGCGAGCCGCTTGTTCACGCATATCATTCCAAATCACATCGCGCTCAGCTGATTTTGCTAATGCAGCACGTGAGTTATCAAAGAAAGTGCGGTTGATTTTTGCAGAGATTGGATAGGTTTCTCCGTTAGCCAAGCGTACACTTGCTTCAACATCAAGGGTCAGTACTTTTTCTGCTTCACGACCTTGTTTAAAGACTGATGCGACTTTGTCGCTTGAAGTCTGTTTATTTAAACGCAACACTGGCACCCCTTGTTTTGCAGGCACAAGGTTTACGTTGTTGCTAAGCAGTTGCTTACGCATAGCCATAGACATTTCACTGTATGGGTCGCTACTTTCAAGAGCCATTGTTTTTAATTCTGCAGGAACAGCCGCACCATTATCGAAGTGCCAACCACAAGCCGTTAAAAAGGCAGTTGCCCCAACAAAGCAGATCGTTTTGATTGATTTCATCATAAAAATTACCTGTAAAATTCACCGCACTTTATTTTGTTTAAGAGCTGTTTATGCAACTCTTAGAATAAAATGCGGTTATTTTATGGATTATTGCGGTTTAACCACCACATTTAACAATTTACCTGGTACATAAATCACTTTCACGATTTGTGTATTGTCAGTAAATTTCTTCACATTTTCATCTGCAAATGCAACCGTTTTCACGGTTTCTTCATCCGCATCAGCTGCAACAGTCACTTTACCACGAACTTTACCGTTGACTTGTACCACGATAAGTTTTTCATCTTCTACCATCGCTGCTTCATCGGCTTTCACCCATTCTGCATGGTCGATATTGCTTTCGTTGCCTAAAGCTTTCCATAACTCAAAGCAGATATGTGGTGTGATTGGGTAAAGCATACGCACGACAGCACTTAATGCTTCTGCCATAACCGCACGATCTTGCTCGCTTTCTAATGGTGCACGGGTTAATTTATTCATTAACTCCATTACTGCCGCAATAGCGGTATTGAAAGTCTGACGTCGACCAATATCATCGCTCACTTTCGCGATCGTTTTATGCACATCACGGCGAAGTGCTTTTTGGTCTGCAGAAAGTGCGGTCACATCTAAAGCGGTTTTTGCAGGATTTTGACTGTATTCATACACCAAATTCCATACACGACCTAAGAAACGTTTTGCCCCTTCTACGCCAGATTCTTGCCATTCAAGCGTCATTTCCGCAGGAGACGCGAACATCATGAAGAGACGCACGGTATCTGCACCATATTTTTCCACCATTTCTTGTGGATCGATACCGTTATTTTTGGATTTCGACATTTTGGTCATACCGGTATGCACCAATTCACGGCCTTCCGGATCAGTGGCTTTGATGATACGACCTTTTTCATCACGCTCAAGGGTCACTTGCGTTGGGCTCACCCAAATACGCTCGTTGGTTGGGCTGGTGTAGTAGAATGCATCGGCTAACACCATACCTTGGCATAATAATTTTTGTGCTGGCTCATCGCTCGTTACGAAACCTGCATCACGCAATAATTTGTGGAAGAAACGGAAGTAGAGCAAGTGCATGGTCGCGTGCTCGATACCACCGATATATTGATCTACCGGCAACCAATAGTTGGCTTCCTCTTTATCCAACATGCCTTCAGCATAGCTTGGTGAAGTGTAGCGTGCGTAGTACCAAGACGATTCCATAAAGGTATCAAAGGTATCGGTTTCTTTTAATGCAGGCTCGCTGTTAAAGGTGGTTTTCGCCCAATTTGGATCCGCTTTAATTGGACTTTTTACGCCATCCATGACCACATCTTCCGGCAGAATAATCGGTAAATCTTCGATTGGTGCCGGTACGGTTTCACCGTTTGGCAAGGTCAGCATTGGAATTGGTGCACCCCAATAACGTTGACGGGAAACGCCCCAGTCACGTAAACGATAGTTAACTTGGCGTTTACCCACGCCTAATTTTTCTAATTTATCCGCGATACCGTTGAATGCGCCATCAAAATCTAAACCATCAAACTCAGCAGAGTTCACTAATTTACCGTGTTCAACGAAAGCTTGTTTGGTTAAATCAATTTCTTCATCTGCAAGCGGTGCGATTACCTGTTTAATTGGCAAATTGTATTTTTGAGCAAATTCAAAGTCGCGTTGGTCGTGCGCTGGAACTGCCATTACTGCACCAGTACCGTAGTGCATTAACACGAAGTTAGCGACCCAAATCGGTAATTTTTCACCGGTTAATGGATGAATAGCGAATAAGCCAGTTGCCATCCCTTTTTTCTCCATAGTGGCAAGGTCTGCTTCCGCAACTTTGGCATTTTTTGCTTCACGGATAAATTCTGCTAATTCAGGATTTTTTTCTGCTGCTAATTCTGCTAATGGGTGCGCTGCCGCGATACCTAAATAGCTCACACCATAGAAAGTATCAGGACGGGTCGTATAAACCGCAACTTTTTCTGTGGTATCCGCTACATCAAACGTAATTTCCACCCCTTCAGAACGGCCGATCCAGTTACGTTGCATGGTTTTAACCATGTCTGGCCATTGTGGTAGTTGGTCTAATCCACCTAATAATTGTTCAGCGTAATCAGTAATTTTAATGAACCATTGTGGGATTTCTTTTTGTTCGACCGGAGTGTCACAACGCCAGCAGCAACCTTCGTGCACCTGTTCGTTAGCCAATACGGTTTCATCGTTCGGACACCAGTTTACAGTGGAGGTTTTTTTGTATACTAAGCCTTTTTTGTAAAGCTCGGTGAAGAACCATTGTTCCCATTTATAGTATTCCGGACGGCAAGTCGCAATTTCGCGATCCCAGTCATAACCAAAGCCCAACATTTTGAGCTGTTTTTTCATGTATTCGATGTTTTCGTAAGTCCATTTTGCCGGTGCGGTTTTATTTTTAATCGCAGCACCTTCCGCTGGCAAACCAAAAGCATCCCAACCAATTGGTTGTAACACATTTTTACCGTTCATACGTTGATAACGAGAAACCACATCACCGATAGTGTAGTTACGCACATGGCCCATGTGTAAACGACCAGATGGGTAAGGGAACATTGAAAGACAGTAATATTTTTCTTTAGATGTATCTTTGATGGCTTTGAAGACTTTATTTTCAGCCCAATATTGTTGAACAGCGGGTTCAATCAAATCGGGACGGTAATGTTGTTGCATAGAAAATCACCTTAAATTTTGACCGCACTTTGCGGCATATTTTGCTTTGTAAAATGTGATATAGGATAGCGTAAAACGGGAAAAATTGGTAGAAAGTGCGGTGATTTTTTTGCTGATTTTATAAGAGATTTTGAATTTCGGATGGAATTAATTTAGGCGAAGGAATCCAAACTTGTTTATGTCGGTTTAATTCACCTTTTTCAAGAACTATTGAGCTCTTAGGTACTTTGAATGCTTTACTCAAAAATTTCAGCAGGTGGGCATTTGCTTGACCATCAACTGGTGGAGCTGTAATCGTAATCTTGAGCTCATCATCATGTAATCCCACGATTTGATCTTTGCTAGCTTTGGGTTGCAAAATGATTTTAAGACGTAATCCTTCAGGCGTTTGTTCGATTGCAGACATAACTAAATTTACTCACCACATTTACAAGAAGGGCTGGAAAATCCAGCCCGAAAAAATAATGTTATTTTTGACCGCACTTTAAGCGGCGATTACCCATAAAACCTTGAAATAATCGTAAAAGAGATTATTCAAAAATAATAGAACAATAGCGATAACCATCGGTGAAAAATCAATCACGCCCACAGTTGGTAAAATGCGTTTAATGGGTTTCAATAATGGTTCGGTAAGTTGATATAACGCATAGAAGGCAGGATTATTGCCACGATTAAACCAACTTAAAATTGCACCGGCGATTAACACATAGAAAATGGCCACACCGATATTTTTAATTAGCCCCAATATACCCAAAAGTAAGAAGAAACTGAGATTTAATCCGCCAAAGAGAACCGATTTTAGTCCGCAAAGCAAGAAGACTAAAAACAGTGCCGCCGTTTCCACTTTTTTCACCACAGGAAAAACTTTACGCAATGGTGCAACAACTGGTTGGGTAAATTTCAGTGTAACTTGAGAAATAGGATTGTAATAATCCACGTTCGCTAAGGGAAGCCACACGCGTAAAATTAATACTAAACAATACAGATCGATAATCGATCCTAAAAATAACGCAGTTTGGGAAATTTCCATTATAACCAACCTTTCCGTTTGAAATAGATGTAAGGTGTAAGTGCCGCACCAATCATTAAGCCAATAGCCATTGGATAGCCATATTTAAAATGAAGCTCCGGCATAAATTCAAAGTTCATTCCGTAAGTGGATGCCACAAGTGTTGCCGGTAGGAACATGACCGACACCACCGAGAAGAATTTCATGATTTTATTCTGCTCGATATTAATATAACCCATTGCCGCCTGCATTAAAAAGTTTACTTTTTGGAATAAAGACTCATTATGCGGTTGCAAGGATTCGATATCTCGTAAGATTTCACGAGCTTGTTCTAACTGATTAGCCGGTAAACGTGTTTTACGCACTAAGAAACCCAATGCACGTTGTGTATCCATCAAACACAAACGCACTTTAGAACTGGTATCTTCTTGTTCTGTTAGGGTATTTAAGGCTTCATCGAAAGCTTCATCTTGCGTACCGTTTAGAATTACACGACTTAATTTTTCTAAATCCGCATAAACATTTTCGATAACATCCGCTAATTGCTCAATTTTGGTTTCAAATAAGTCGAGCAAAACTTCATACGCATTGCATTCTAATAAGCGTTGACTACGGGAACGCATACGATATAAACGGAATGCCGGTAACTCACGATCACGCAAGGTAAATAGACGACCATCACGGATAGTAAATGCTACGCTTGCGAGGTCAGCGTAGTTTTCTTCGTCTTCACAATAGAAGAATGAGTGCAAGTGTAAACCGTCTTCGTCTTCGAAGAAACGCGCGGATGCCTCGATGTCTTCTAATTCGAGGAATGAGGCGAGACTTTGTCCTAAGCCTTCTTGCAACATTTCACGTTCTTCCCCTGTCGGCTCCAGTAAATCTAACCAAATGGCAGAACTGAGCTCGGCTGGTTCGTCATCAATACGAAGCAAACGGGAATCGTTAATGGCAAAAGCGTTAATCATTGGTCATACTCCTTTTGGGATTATGAAGATCCAACAGTGAACAAAAAAAGATCAAACGAAATGGGCACTAGAGAAAGTGCGGTCAAATTTTTGTATGTTTTAAAAATGGGTTTCGTTCGATAAAAGATGCCGAAGAAAGGTAAATTGATTACCAGCGAACTCTCGCTGATAAGAGGCGAGAGTCTAAAGCGATATTCGGTATCGACTATGACTGTCCAAAGTGTGTGTCCTTCTCGTTAAAAAATCGGGCGAATGTTACGCTTGAAAGGCGCTTTCGTCAAGTATTATTGAAAAGGACACGGCACTTTTAATTAATTAGTATATTGATTAATTGCGTTAGTAACTTCTTGATCTTGATAAATATTATTAACAATATCTTTGAAGGTTTCGCCTAACACTTTTTGAATTTCATCATTGCTCGCATTAAATGCGCCAGATTGTGAACGGGTCGCATTAAAGGTTTTGTTATATTGTCCACGTGGGCCTTGTACATAAACAACAGCTTGGATTTTGCTGTTCAAGGTATAACGTAAATTACCTTGATCTACGTGAGTGTTGAATTCTTTCACTTCAACGGTTACACCAGCATTCGCATTATTAGCTTGTCCGATACGGAAACCTTTGCTGACTAAATTTTGTTGCATTACTTGTTGGAAAAGTTGAGTAACGCTTGGTGAGGCGTTTAATTTAATCAGCTCACCTGATTTAGTATAAGTTGCAATTTCTTGTTGTGGACGAGAATCGCGAGTATTAACTGTTACCACTGCTGATTGGTTAATATTCATTGATGCAGTTGGCGATTGAGGGGTAAAAGTTAAGGTATTAGATTGCGCTTGGCAACCCGCTAAAAATAATGTCGCAGCGGCCAACGTCATTGTTGATAATGCTTTGATTTTGTTTGTTACTTTCATAATTTCCTCATTGAATTAGGTTAATTTGTGTTATTCTTACAAACTTAACGCTGAATGTATAGCAAAAAGTTAGGGAGTTTATTTATGTCAAAACAGCAAGAATTATTAGAGAGAATTCAGGCCGAGTTTCAACCGCACTTTGTCACCGTGGAAAATGAAAGCCATATGCACAGTTCCGGTCGTGGAGCCGATTCTCATTTTAAATTAGTGATTGTCAGCGATGCTTTTGAAGGCATGCGCAAGGTGCAGCGTCACCAAAAACTTTACCAACTTTTTGCCGATGATTTAAAAAATGGCATTCACGCATTAGCTCTTCACCTCTATACAAAAAGCGAATGGGAGAGTCTAGGTGAAGCATTTCCAAAATCACCAAATTGTCTTGGTGTTGGACAGTAAGTATTTCCTTACGTTCCCTATATTAGATTTTCATAAGAATAGAGAAGGTAAGAGACATTCTCTCTTTTTTATTTTTAATTCCTATTTATTTCTAACTCCTAATAAGTATGAGTCTAAAAGGTTCACAAATATTTCACAAAAAGTAAGGGCGTAAAGTGGAATAAAAGCCCATTTTTCGATAAAATAAGGCGCTTTTAATTTTCGAATTTCAATTTCTGGTTGTGTAAGTAATTTCTTACTCATCGAGGAATTAAACAGATTTGAGTTTTTGAATTTATGTGTCAGTTAATAACGCTTTGATCTTAAAAGTGTTTTCTGGTCACGCTCAATCGTGAGATTGCTTTTAGAGTGTATGCTTTAATCGCAATCGTGTTTTTAACCTAGAAAAGTAGTGCAAACAGTATGATTACAATCAAAAAAGGCTTGGATCTTCCTATTGCAGGAAAACCAGCACAAGTAATCCATAGCGGTAACGCTGTGAATCAGGTTGCGATTCTTGGTGAAGAGTATGTGGGTATGCGTCCTTCTATGAAGGTACGTGAAGGCGATGTCGTGAAAAAAGGCCAAGTGCTTTTTGAAGACAAGAAAAACCCAGGAGTGGTTTTCACAGCCCCTGCGAGTGGTACTATCACTGTAATTAATCGTGGCGAAAAACGTGTATTACAATCTGTGGTCATTGATGTGCAAGGTAACGATCAAGTTACTTTCGCTAAATATAACGCAGGTGAGCTCAATACGCTTTCTTCTGAACAAGTTAAACAAAACCTCGTTGAATCCGGTTTGTGGACAGCGTTCCGCACCCGTCCGTTCAGCAAAGTGCCTGCCTTAAATGCAGAACCTTCTTCTCTGTTTGTAAATGCGATGGATACCAATCCTTTGGCAGCAAATCCAGAGGTGGTGTTAAAAGAGCATTGGCAAGATTTTATTGACGGTTTAACAGTATTAAGTCGTCTATTCCCAAATAAACCATTAAATCTATGTAAAGCGGGTGATAGCAATATCCCAACTGTGGATTTATCTAACCTAAAAGTACATGATTTTGGCGGTGTCCATCCTGCTGGTTTAGTGGGTACTCATATTCACTTTATCGATCCAGTTGGTGTGAATAAAACCGTATGGCATATCAATTACCAAGATGTGATTGCTGTAGGTAAATTATTCACCACGGGCGAACTTTATGTAGAACGCATTATTTCTCTTGCTGGTCCGCAAGTGAAAGAGCCTCGTTTAGTTCGTACCGTAATCGGTGCTAACCTTTCTCAATTAACCGTAGGTGAATTAAAAGACGGTAATAACCGTGTGATTTCTGGTTCAGTACTTTGTGGTCAAACAGCAAAAGATGCTCACGACTATTTGGGTCGTTATGCATTACAAGTTTCTGTGATTGCAGAAGGTAATGAGAAAGAGTTTTTAGGTTGGATCACACCACAATCGAACAAATATTCGATTACCCGTACCGTATTAGGTCACTTTGGTAAAAAATTATTCAACTTCACTACCGCAGAAAATGGTGGTGAGCGTGCAATGGTACCAATCGGTAGCTATGAGCGCGTAATGCCGTTGGATATTTTACCGACATTATTATTACGTGATTTAATCGTGGGTGATACCGATGGTGCACAAGCGTTAGGTTGTCTTGAATTAGATGAAGAAGACTTAGCATTATGTTCTTTCGTTTGCCCGGGCAAATATGAATACGGTTCAATCTTGCGTCAAGTATTAGATAAGATTGAGAAGGAAGGTTAAAAATGGGTTTAAAAAATCTTTTTGAAAAAATGGAACCCGCGTTTTTACCAGGTGGTAAATACAGCAAGCTTTATCCGGTCTTTGAATCGATTTATACCTTGCTTTATACACCAGGTACGGTAACGCACAAAAACACACACGTTCGTGATGCGTTAGACTCAAAACGTATGATGATTACGGTTTTCCTTGCGTTGTTCCCAGCGATTTTCTATGGGATGTACAATGTGGGTAACCAAGCGATCCCTGCCTTAAATCAATTAGGCAATTTAGATCAATTAATTGCTAACGATTGGCACTATGCGCTTGCAAGTTCATTAGGTTTAGATTTAACCAATAATGCAACTTGGGGCTCAAAAATGGCGTTAGGGGCGATCTTCTTCTTACCAATTTACTTAGTGGTATTTACCGTTTGTACAATTTGGGAATTATTATTCTCAGTGGTACGTGGTCATGAAGTAAATGAAGGGATGTTCGTTTCAACCATTTTATTTGCGTTAATCGTTCCACCAACATTGCCATTATGGCAAGCCGCACTAGGTATCACCTTTGGTATCGTGGTTGCGAAAGAAATCTTCGGTGGTGTAGGTCGTAACTTTATGAACCCTGCGCTTGCTGGTCGTGCATTCTTATTCTTTGCTTATCCGGCTCAAATTTCCGGTGACTTAGTATGGACTGCTGCAGATGGTTTCTCAGGTGCAACCGCACTTTCACAATGGTCTCAAGGTGGTCAAGCAGCATTACAACACACTGTAACCGGTCAACCTATTACTTGGATGGATGCATTCATTGGTAATATCCCAGGTTCAATGGGTGAGGTTTCAACGCTTGCGTTATTAATCGGTGGTGCAGTGATTGTATTCACTCGAATTGCTTCTTGGCGCATTATGGCTGGTGTCATGATCGGTATGATTGGTACAGCAACCTTATTCAACTTAATCGGTTCTGATTCTAACCAAATGTTCTCAATGCCTTGGCATTGGCACTTTGTATTAGGTGGTTTTGCACTTGGTATGATCTTTATGGCAACCGACCCAGTATCAGCTTCATTTACCAACACGGGTAAATGGTGGTACGGTGCGTTAATTGGCGTGATGGCGGTATTAATTCGTACAGTGAACCCAGCTTATCCAGAAGGGATGATGTTAGCGATTTTATTTGCAAACTTATTTGCACCAATTTTCGACTACATCGTGGTTCAAGCAAATATCAAACGTCGGAGAGCAAGAACAAATGGCTAAATTTAATAAAGATAGCGTTAGCGGTACAGTTACCGTTGTTGTGTTGCTAAGTTTAGTGTGTTCTATCGTGGTTTCTGGTGCTGCAGTAGCATTAAAATCCAAACAAGATGAACAAAAAGCACTCGACGTTCAACGTAACATTTTAACTGTTGCTGGCTTAATGAAAGAAGATAATGCATCAGTAATTAAAGACACTTACAGCAAATTTATTGAACCACGTTTAGTTGATTTGCAAAGTGGTGATTACGTTCAAGCTTCAGCAGAAGAAATTAATAAATTTGAACCTAAAGATGCCGTTAAAGATCCAGCTAAAAGCCAAGCTATCCCAGCTGAGGCTGATAAAGCAGGAATTAAGGTTCGTGCAAACCAAGCGCGTGTTTATCTTGTAAAAGATGAACAAGGCAATGTAACCCAAGTTGTATTACCAATGTATGGCCGTGGTTTATGGTCAACCATGTATGGTTTTGTTTCTGTTGCACCAGATGCGAATACCATCAAAGGTATTACTTACTATGATCAAGGTGAAACAGCTGGTCTTGGGGGCGAAATTGCGAACCCACGTTGGCAAGCACAGTTCGTTGATAAAAAATTATTCGATGAACAAGGTAACCAAAAATTCAAAATCTATAAAGGTAGCTCTGCTGCAGATAAAGAGCACGGTGTAGATGGTTTATCAGGTGCAACTTTAACCAGTAACGGTGTTCAAGGTTCATTTGATTATTGGTTCAGCCAAAATGGCTTTGGTCCATTCTTAGCGAAATTTAAAGCAGGAGAAATCAAATAATGGCTGATGCAAAAGTAAACTTAAAAGGTCTTTTATTCGATCCTATTGTTAAAAATAACCCGATTGCCTTGCAAATTTTGGGTATCTGTTCTGCATTAGCGGTAACGACCCAATTACAAACCGCGATCGTTATGGCGATCGCGGTAAGTTTGGTAACCGGTTTCTCCAGTTTGTTCATTTCATTGATTCGTAACTATATTCCAAATAGTATCCGTATCATTGTGCAACTGGCGATTATCGCATCTTTAGTAATCTTGGTTGACCAAGTACTAAAAGCTTATGCTTATGGTTTATCTAAACAGCTTTCTGTATTCGTCGGTCTTATCATTACAAACTGTATCGTAATGGGGCGTGCAGAAGCGTTTGCGATGAAATCTCCACCGTTAGAAAGCTTTGTAGACGGTATCGGTAATGGTTTAGGTTATGGTGCGATCTTATTAATTGTCGCCACATTACGTGAATTAATCGGTTCTGGTCGTTTATTTGGTTTCCCTGTATTCCAAACTATTCAAGATGGTGGTTGGTATCAACCGAACGGTTTATTCCTTCTTGCACCAAGTGCGTTCTTTATTATCGGCTTCATCATTTGGGGCTTAAGAACGTGGAAACCTGAGCAACAGGAGAAATAATCAATGGAACATTATATTAGCCTATTTGTGAAGGCGATCTTCATTGAAAATATGGCGCTTTCTTTCTTCCTAGGGATGTGTACTTTCCTTGCCGTATCGAAAAAAGTGTCAACAGCATTCGGCTTAGGGGTTGCAGTAACAGTGGTGCTTGGTATTTCTGTGCCGGCGAACCAATTTGTGTTTGAACATGTGTTAAAAGATAGCGCCTTAGTTGAAGGGGTAGATTTATCCTTCTTAAGCTTTATTACGTTTATCGGGATTATCGCAGGTATCGTTCAAATTCTTGAAATGACTTTAGATAAATTCTTCCCAGCACTTTATAACGCATTAGGTATCTTCCTTCCACTTATCGCCGTAAACTGTGCGATCTTTGGTGGTGTCTCTTTTGCGGTACAACGTGAATACACCTTTGCAGAATCTGCAGTTTACGGTGTGGGTGCGGGGCTTGGTTGGATGTTAGCAATCGTTGCGCTTGCAGGCTTAACCGAAAAAATGAAATATGCCGATGTACCGGCAGGCTTAAAAGGATTAGGGATTACCTTTATCACTGCAGGCTTGATGGCGCTTGGCTTTATGTCATTCTCTGGTATTCAGTTATAAGGAGGCATAAATGAGCGAATCTTCAATTTTATTATTAGGTGTTGCGGCATTTACGGTTATCCTTTTAGTGCTCGTTGCGATTATTTTATTCGCTAAATCAAAATTAGTGGATTCTGGTGATATCACCATTACTATTAATGACGTTCCTGAAAAAGCGATCACCTTACCTGCTGGTGGCAAATTGCTTGGTGCATTAGCCAGTAAAGGTATCTTCGTTTCTTCTGCTTGTGGCGGCGGTGGCTCTTGTGGTCAATGTGTCGTGAAAGTGAAAAGTGGCGGTGGTGAAATTTTACCAACCGAACTTTCTCACATTAATAAACGTGAAGCAAAAGAAGGTTATCGTTTAGCTTGCCAAGTTAATGTAAAAGGCAATATGGACGTTGAACTTCCAGAAGAAATTTTCGGCGTGAAAAAATGGGAATGTACCGTTATTTCTAACGATAACAAAGCAACCTTCATCAAAGAGCTTAAATTAGCGATTCCTGAAGGCGAGGAAGTACCTTTCCGCGCAGGTGGTTATATCCAAATCGAAGCTGATCCACATACGGTTTACTATAAAGATTTTGATATTCCAGAAGAATACCACGAAGATTGGGACAAATACGATCTATGGCGTTATGTGTCTAAAGTGGACGAGCATATTATCCGTGCTTACTCAATGGCTTCATATCCAGAAGAGAAAGGCATCATTATGCTTAACGTGCGTATTGCAACGCCTCCACCACGTCAACCTGATGCACCTCCAGGTCAAATGTCTTCTTACATTTGGTCATTAAAACCAGGTGATAAAGTGACAATTTCTGGTCCATTCGGTGAATTCTTCGCGAAAGATACCGACAATGAAATGGTCTTTATCGGTGGTGGTGCTGGTATGGCGCCAATGCGTTCTCATATCTTTGACCAATTAAAACGTTTACACTCTAAACGTAAAATGTCATTCTGGTATGGTGCACGTTCTAAACGTGAAATGTTCTATGTAGAAGATTTTGATCAGCTTCAAGCAGAAAATCCTAACTTTACATGGCACGTGGCATTATCTGATCCGTTACCAGAAGATAACTGGACTGGTTACACCGGCTTTATTCACAACGTACTTTATGAAAACTACTTGAAAAATCATGAAGCACCAGAAGATTGTGAATACTACATGTGTGGACCTCCAGTGATGAACGCGGCGGTAATCAAAATGTTGAAAGACCTCGGCGTTGAAGATGAAAACATCTTATTAGATGACTTCGGTGGTTGATTTTAGTTAATCAAAACATCATTAAAACTGACCGCACTTTGTGATGAAGTGCGGTCAATATTTAAGATGGATTACAGGCAAGCTGATGGAAGAGTCGGTTTGCCTGTAATTCATATATTTAGGAAGGAATAGATGAAAAAAGTATTAAGCGGGTTGATTGCTGTCGTCCTAGCTTGTTCATTAAGTGCGTGTAAGAAAGATCCGGAAATTATTTCACTTAGTGGTAAAACCATGGGAACCACTTACCATATCCGTTATATTGAGGATGATTCTGTTAGCGAAAACGCACAAAAAACACATGAGCAAATTGAAGTGGTTTTAAAAGACGTGAATCAGAAAATGTCCACTTACATTAAGGATTCCGAATTAAGTCGCTTTAATCAAAATACACAAGTAAATACACCAATTGAAATCTCTGCTGACTTTGCCAAAGTATTACAAGAAGCGATCCGTTTAAATCAGGTTACTGAAGGTTCATTGGATGTGACTGTAGGGCCTGTAGTGAATTTGTGGGGATTTGGCCCAGAAAAACGTCCAGAACGTAAACCAACCCCAGAACAACTTGCTGAACGTCAAAGTTGGGTAGGAATTGATAAAATTCACCTTGATATGAGCGGTAAAACCCCAACATTAAGTAAAGCAGTACCGCAGGTTTATATTGATTTGTCATCTATTGCTAAGGGCTTTGGTGTGGATCAAGTCGCGGATGTCTTGGAGCAACATCACGTACAAAACTATATGGTGGAAATCGGCGGAGAAATCCGTGCAAAAGGTAAAAATCCTGAGAATAAAGCCTGGCAAATTGCTATTGAAAAACCGAATAATACGGGTGAAAGATCAGTTCAAGAAGTGATTGGTTTAAATAATATGGCGATGGCCACTTCAGGCGATTACCGTATTTATTTTGAGGAAAATGGCCAACGTTTTGCACATGAAATTGACCCTAAAACCGGCTATCCAATTCAGCATCATTTAGCTTCAATTACCGTGCTTGCACCAAGTTCAATGACTGCCGATGGCTTATCTACAGGCCTATTTGTACTTGGTGAAGATAAAGCTTTGGAAGTGGCTGAGAAAGAAAATATTCCGGTTTATTTAATTATGAAAACGGAACAAGGCTTTGAAACGAAAATGTCCTCAGCCTTCCAAAAATTACTCGCAAATAAGGAATAATCATGCAAACTTTATTTTTTACCCTAATCGCTTTTGTGGCCATTATTGTATTAATGTCTGTGGGCTTTATCTTTAAAAAACAAAGCTTAAAGGGCAGCTGTGGCGGACTTTCATCACTCGGTATCGCCAAAGCCTGTGATTGCGATAAACCTTGCGACACTTTACAAGAAAAATTAGATGCTGGCGATGAAAATGCCAAAGCTGAATACGAACAAAAATTTGCGAAGAAAGACGATGATTCGCAATTTTATGAAGTGAAATAATTCACTCAAAATCAACCGCACTTTGTGCAATAACCTTAATTTATGGGGCGGAAGTCATTCCACTATGTTTCAATCATTATCACCAATGTGCTTCGCCTTAACCGAAGTTACGGGAGACTTATGTTAACTTCAAATACTTATAATCAACATTTCGCACCCTTGAGTGCAGAACAACTTGCCGAAAATGCCACTAAAAAAGTCATTTGTGGTATGTCTGGTGGGGTGGATTCCTCCGTTTCCGCGTTTATTCTTCAACAGCAAGGCTACCAAGTGGAAGGCTTGTTTATGAAAAACTGGGAAGAGGATGACGATACCGATTATTGTACAGCAGCAGCGGATTTAGCTGATGCGCAGGCAGTATGCGACAAGCTTGGTATTAAGCTGCATAAAATTAATTTTGCCGCGGAATATTGGGATAACGTGTTTGAACATTTCTTAACAGAATACAAAGCTGGTCGTACGCCAAACCCCGATATTCTGTGCAATAAAGAAATTAAATTTAAAGCGTTCTTGGAATATGCGGCAGAAGATTTAGGTGCTAATTATATTGCTACTGGACATTATGTGCGTCGTCGTGGGGCCGATGATCAGGCTGAATTATTGCGTGGTTTAGATAGTAACAAAGATCAAAGCTATTTCCTTTACACGTTGAGTAAAAATCAGGTTGGTCAAAGCCTTTTCCCTGTAGGCGAAATTGAAAAGCCGATCGTACGTGCTATTGCTGAAGATTTAGGTTTAATTACCGCGAAGAAAAAAGACTCTACGGGAATTTGCTTTATCGGTGAGCGTAAGTTTAAGGATTTCTTAGCGCGTTATTTGCCTGCACAACCGGGCGATATCCGTACCGTAGATGGCGAGATTATTGGTCGCCATGAAGGCTTGATGTACCATACACTGGGGCAGCGTAAAGGGCTAGGGATCGGTGGATTAAAAAATGCCGGTGATGAAGCCTGGTATGTAGTAGATAAAGATGTGGAAAATAATGAATTGATTGTGGCACAAGGCCATGATCATTCACGTTTGTTCTCTAAAGGCTTAATTGCCAAACAGCTCCACTGGGTAAATCGCGAACCCGTGCGTGAGGCGTTCCGTTGCATGGTGAAAACTCGTTATCGTCAAACGGATATTGCTTGTGTGGTTGAGCCGATTGATGACGATTGCATTCGAGTGATTTTTGACGAACCGCAAGCCGCGGTCACACCAGGTCAATCAGCCGTGTTTTACCGCGATGAAGTCTGCTTGGGTGGCGGCATTATCGAAGAACGAATTTAGTCTATATTCAATAAAGTGCGGTCAGAAATTTAGAGATTTTTCTGACCGCACTTTTTCTTTATCGTATTTTAATTTTCGTTAATTTGAAAAAATATTGATATTTTGATATTATAAATTTCGTATTTGGAAACAATCCACTCAAATCCTACTGAGCGTTTTCTTCAAAATCGCACTTCTCCGTGCTATCATTTGCGATGGTTCCATCTCACCATTTAGGGCTTAAGGCCTTATTTTATTTAATCTGATTTTATTTTTATTCACTTAATTTTTAAGGGGGAAGCGTTGTCTTTATCTAAATTTATGGAAAAGCAAACGTCGTTCAATCCTTTAGTGATTGGTGCAACGTTATTTTTTGTGGTGTTGCTTGTCGCGATGATTTTAATCGCACCTGAACAAACACAAACTTTATTAAATGCTGCTAAATCGGGCATTTTTGCCAACTTTAGTTGGTTTTACGTATTAGCATTCTCAGTATTTTTGGGCTTTTTAGTCATTTTATCAGTCAGTAGCCTAGGTAATATCAAATTAGGCAATGATGAAGAAGAGCCTGAATTTGGTTTTCTGTCTTGGTTGGCGATGTTATTTGCTGCCGGTATGGGGGTAGGGTTGATGTTCTTTGGTGTCGCAGAGCCATTGACGCATTACTTATCTGATATTACCACAGGCAGCGCAGAGCATAAGCAACAAGAAGCCTTGTTACACACCTTATTCCACTGGGGAATTCATGCCTGGGCGGTGTATGGCACGATTGCGTTGGCATTGGCTTACTTTGGATTCCGTTACAAATTACCTTTGGCATTACGTTCTTGTTTCTATCCGTTATTGAAAGAGCGTATTAATGGCAAGTTAGGCGATCTTATCGACATTATGGCGCTACTTGCTACCTTATTTGGTGTTATCACAACATTAGGTTTTGGTGCATCACAATTGGGTGCAGGCTTACATCAATTAGGCTGGATTAGCGAAAATAGCTTCAGCTTGCAAGTTGTCGTAATTGCCGTGGTAATGAGTTTAGCGATATTTTCCGCGATTTCTGGTGTAGGGAAAGGGGTAAAAATCTAAAGTGAGCTGAATTTAACATTAGCTTTCTGTTTGTTGATTTTCGTCTTAGTGGCGGGACCGACACTTTATTTGTTATCCGCTTTTAGCGACAACATCGGAACTTATCTCAGCAACTTAGTCCAATTAAGCTTCAAAACCTATGTTTATGAACAAGAACATACTGGCTGGTTTAGCGGTTGGACAATTCTGTATTGGGCATGGTGGTGTTCTTGGGCACCATTTGTCGGTTTATTTATTGCGCGTATCTCGAGAGGACGTACCATTCGCGAATTTATTTTTGGCGTGTTGGTGATTCCTAGCATGTTCGGCATCTTGTGGTTTACCGTATTTGGTAATACGGCCATTTGGTTGAATGATGGTGAAGCTGCAGGTACGTTAGGGCAAATGATTTCCTCGCCTGAAACGTTACTCTTTAAATTCTTAGATTATTTACCGCTTTCTGGTGTGACGGGTTTAGTGAGTTTGGTGGTGATTTCTTTATTCTTTATCACCTCGGCAGACTCCGGTATTTATGTATTAAATAACATTGCATCACGCGATAAAAGCCTTGCAGCACCTCGTTGGCAGGCTGTGATGTGGGGTGTATTAATGTCAGTCGTCGCGATTGTTTTAATGCAATCGGGTGGTTTGGCAAACCTGCAGGCAATGACCTTGTTGGTAGCATTACCTTTTGCGATGTTGATGTTGCTGATGTGCTTTAGTTTATGGAAAGGCTTGAGTGCAGATAAAAAATATTTTGATACCAAAGTTAATCCAACCAGTATTTTCTGGACAGGTGATAAGTGGAAAGAACGTTTGGAACAAATGATGAACCAAACGCAAGAAAAAGATATTTTACGTTTCCTTAAACATACGGTATTACCGGCTATGCGAGAATTACGTCAAGAGTTGATCGGCAAATATGACTTGAGCGTGCAAATTAACACGTTATTTGATCAAGATGAACCTGCAGTCGAGTTAGTCATTCAAAAAGATTTGATGCGAGACTTTATGTACGGGGTGAAATCTATCGGTCGTGAGGTGTCAGAGCAATTAATTAATGATGATAACTTGCCACATATCCAACATAGTATGACCTATGAGCCATACACTTATTTCTTTGATGGTCGAGTGGGTTATGATGTGCAATATATGGACCAAGATGAATTGATTGCCGATATGTTGAAACATTATGAACGTTACTTAAGTTTGCTAGACGATGTGGGTCAAGAATTGATGGCACATGAGCAAACAGAACTGGCTGAATAATAAGACTAAAGTGCGGTTGAAAATCCTCTTAATTTTTAACCGCACTTTTTATCTTAAAACAAATATGAAGATACAAAATACTTTCAAAGCAAATGTTATTTGGGGCAGTTTAGGTTTTAGTTTAGCGATTATTGCAGCCCTTTTATTTGATACGCAGCAAACGATATCTTATCTTGCTGCGGCGAAAGCCTTTATTTTCTCTCAATTTAGCTGGTTTTATATTTTACTGAGTGCATTTTTTCTATTCTTTTTACTCTTCTTAGCATTAGGACGATATGGTGATATTAAGCTGGGGGGCGATGAGGAAGAACCAGAGTTTAAATTAGGCTCTTGGATTGCATTACTCTTTACCTCTGGAATTGGTATTGGCATTGTTTTTCTTGGCGTTGCTGAACCGCTTTCACATTTTCTTTCACCAATAGGTGAATATGAGAAAGTTCGAACGGCATTATTTTTTAGTATTTTTCATTGGAGTATCAGTGCTTGGGCTATTTATGGATTAATTGCACTTACGATTGCTTATTTCGGATTTCGCTATAAATTACCGTTTTCTTTACGTTCTTGTTTTTATCCCTTACTGAAAGAAAAGATTAATGGAAGAGTTGGGGATATCATTGATATTCTCGGAATTTGCACTACCTTGTTTGGCGTGGTCGCAACCTTAGGTTACAGTGCAATTCGGTTGGCGGCAGCATTCCATTCCATGCATTTATTGGATAACTCACCGTATTTGGTTTCCCTTATTTTGGTGAGTGTTTTTATCATTGCTATTTTAATTTCACTGCAGGGTATCGCTAACGGATTCCGCATTCTTAGTGAGCTTAATCTAGGCGTCACATTTCTCTTTATGCTACTGGTTTTGCTATTTGGTCCGACGATATATTTAATTTCTGCGTTTACAGAAAATATTGGTACCTACTTAAGCGGTTTAATCAGAATCGGCTTCAAGGCTTATGCCTATGATGTAGAACATCTAGACTGGTTTATGGATTGGACCGTCTTTTACTGGGCATGGTGGTTTTCATGGGCACCAGGGTTTGGAATTTTTATCGCACGGATTTCTCGTGGACGGACTTTACGGGAGTTTATTTTCGGCGTATTGATGGTGCCAAGTTTATTCTTTGTTTTATGGTTTACGGTATTTGGCAATGGAGCCATTTGGGTTAATGAGCATCTTGCTAAGGGGGCATTAGGTCAAGCTGTAAATAATGTGGGGTCACTCCTTTTTGATTTTCTGAGTTATTTACCCTATTCCGGCTTAACTAAAACGTTAGCTTTATTTATTATCACACTCTTTTTTATCGTCACCATTAACTTTGGTATTTATACGCTTAATAATATTGCGATTGAAGACAAAAGCCAGGTTTCACCTCGTTGGCAATCTATGTTCTGGGGTGGGCTATTGTCAGCAGTTACGTTTGTTCTTTACCTTTTTGGCGGTATTGAAATACTCCAATCAACGATGTTGTTTTTCTCTTTACCTTTTGCTCTGTTGATGTCAGTGATGGCATGGAGTTTGTTAAAAGGTTTACGATTTGAACGTCAATATTATTCCACAGAGGTTTCAGATTTGTGGACAGGTGCAAACTGGCGTAGCCGTTTAAGACAGTTAGTGATTGAACCTAAGCGAGATGATGCCATTTTACATTTTAAAACAACGGCGCTTTTGGCAATGAGAGAGTTGCGCCAGTTACTCATTGGTACCTATGGTTTAAAGGTGACCTTACAGCAACATTTTGGTCGTGATAATAATCAACTGGTTCTTTCTATTGAAAATGGATTAGCAGAAGATTTTTTTTACCAAATTACCTTGTTCGAGAAGCCTGAGCCTGAAACTGCACAAGTTCATCATGCATTAATGGTTTCAACCAATATTCAATTGGAAGGTTATCCTTTGAGTATTACAAATGAAGAGGATTTGATCGTGGACATCTTGCAATGTTATGAGCGATACATGAAAGAACTGGATTTTGTTATTTCATAATTCCTGTCTCATGAGTAAACAGAACTGGCTGAATAATAAGACTAAAGTGCGGTTGAAAATCCTCTAATTTTTTTGACCGCACTTTTAAAATTACCTCTTGAGACAAACGCATAAAAAGAGTATATTCAAGTCCAAATTTTCAATTTAATTCTAACGGAGTTTTTCTATGTTTGGTTTATCCCCAGCACAAATGATTATTTTATTAGTCGTGATTTTATTAGTATTCGGTACCAAAAAATTACGCAATGCGGGATCTGATCTTGGCGCAGCAGTAAAAGGCTTTAAAAAAGCGATGTCTGATGATGAGCCGAAAAAAGATGCTGAGTTTACTCAAATTAAAGACGGTACAACCACCGCTGAAAAAACTGAAACTGTAAAAGATAAAGAACAGGCATAACCGTGTTTGATATTGGTTTTTCCGAACTTGTTTTATTGATGCTTGTGGGCTTGGTGGTGCTAGGCCCTAAGCGTTTACCTGTGGCTATTCGTACGGTAATGGGCTGGGTGAAAACGATCCGTGGATTGGCAGCTAATGTTCAAAATGAATTAAAACAAGAGCTTAAATTGCAAGAGTTGCAAGATAGTATTAAGAAAGCGGAACAACTTAATCTCAAACAGCTTTCCCCAGATTTAAGTAAAACCGTTGAAGAGCTGAAAGAGCAAGCTCAAAAAATGCGCGCAGAGTTAGAAGAAAAAGCAGCTGCAGCAGGTACAACGGTGGAAGAGCAAATTAAAGAAATTAAAAGTGCGGCTGAAAATCCGGCTGATTCTGCGGAAAAACTTGAGGTAACCCCACAAGAAACAATAGAGAAACCGGTTGAAACAGCATCCACAGAACATGCAGAGAATGAAACGGTCGAAGTTTTGGAATCTGAAAAAACAGAAGTGGATTTGACCGCACTTGAACCTCATGAACAAGCTGAATTAACTGAGCGTTTATCCGATTACTATTCGCCGGATGATGTGGAGCTACAGCCAGCCCCCAAATCTGAAGCGAAGTCCTAGAGAATAATTATGAGCAATATGACGGACGATTCCCAACCGTTAATTACCCATCTTGTTGAACTCAGAAACCGCTTATTACGTTGTGTAATTTGTATTTTAGTGGTTTTTGTGGCGTTGGTTTATTTTTCTAATGATATTTATCATTTTGTCGCAGCACCTTTAACAGCAGTGATGCCAAAGGGGGCGACCATGATTGCGACTAATATCCAAACGCCTTTCTTTACGCCAATTAAATTAACCGCGATTGTTTCGGTGTTTATTTCTGTACCTTATTTGCTTTATCAAATTTGGGCGTTTGTTGCACCAGCACTGTATCAACATGAAAAACGTTTAATTTATCCGTTATTATTTTCCAGTACAGTTTTATTCTATTGCGGTGTAGCGTTTGCTTATTATGTTGTTTTCCCTTTTGTGTTTAGTTTCTTTACGCAAACTGCACCAGAAGGGGTAGCTATAGCAACAGATATCAGCAGTTACCTTGATTTTGCGCTAGCATTATTCTTGGCTTTCGGTGTGTGCTTTGAAGTACCCGTTGCCATTATTTTGCTTTGCTGGACAGGTGTCACAACCACGAAAGCATTGGCGGCAAAACGCCCTTATATTATTGTGGGAGCATTCTTTGTTGGCATGATCTTAACGCCACCAGACGTGTTCTCTCAAACTTTACTTGCTGTACCAATGTGTCTTCTCTTTGAATTAGGCTTGTTAGTTGCTCGTTTCTATCAACCGAAAGAGGATGAAGAAGAGGCAACTGATGAGGAAAGTGCGGTAGAAAATCAGGGTGATTTGAATCACAAAGATTAAGAAAATGGGCGTAGATGGATACGCCCTTTTAACATCATAAAAACAGGAAATATTATTATGACTCAACAAATTTTAGGCGGTTTTCCAACTCGTCGTCTTCGTCGTTTACGTAAACATGATTTTAGTCGCCGTTTAGTGGCAGAAAATACTTTAACCGCGAATGATTTAATTTATCCGGTATTTATCATTGAAGGCGAAAATCATCGTGAACCAGTCCCTTCTATGCCTAAAGTTGAACGTTTAACAATCGATCAGTTATTAATTGAAGCAGGCCTTTTAGTGAAATATGGTGTGCCAGTGATCGCATTATTCCCTGTGGTTGAGCAAGATAAAAAATCTTTAATGGCAGATGAAGCGTTTAACCCAAATGGTTTGGTGCAGCGTGCAGTAAAAGCATTGAAAGCTGCGTATCCTGAATTAGGCGTATTAACTGATGTGGCGCTTGATCCTTATACTATCCATGGACAAGATGGCATCATTGATGAAGAAGGCTATGTCTTAAACGATATTACAACAGATATCCTGATTAAACAGGCTGTTTCACACGCTGAAGCTGGTGCTGATATTGTGGCTCCGAGTGATATGATGGATGGTCGCATTGGTCGTATTCGTCAGGCGTTGGAAGAAAATGGGCATATCAATACGCAAATTATGGCGTATTCTGCAAAATATGCGTCTAATTATTATGGTCCATTCCGTGATGCAGTAGGTTCTGCCGGCAACCTGAAAGGTGGTGACAAGAAAACCTATCAACTTGATCCAGCCAACGGCAATGAAGGCTTGCAAGAAGTGGCTCTTGATTTACAAGAAGGGGCTGATATGGTGATGGTGAAACCAGGTATGCCATATTTAGACATGGTATATCGCGTGAAAGACTATTTCGGTGTGCCAACCTTTGCTTATCAAGTTTCTGGTGAATATGCGATGCATATGGCTGCGATTCAAAATGGTTGGTTGAAAGAAAAAGAATGCATTATGGAATCATTGCTTTGCTTTAAGCGTGCTGGTGCGGATGGTATTTTGACGTATTTTGCGAAGC
Organism: Parahaemophilus parainfluenzae; assembly: GCA_018363335.1. GTDB lineage: Bacteria > Pseudomonadota > Gammaproteobacteria > Enterobacterales > Pasteurellaceae > Haemophilus_D > Haemophilus_D parainfluenzae_Y. Next base: position 138,524 of record JAGZOA010000001.1, read on the forward strand.
AAGTCGCTGAATGGCTTTACTTAGAAGGTAAAAATAAATAAGCACTTTTTAACTTGAAGTGCTAATCTAGGTACTGATTTTAGATCTCATCTAATAAAAACGAGAAAATATTAAATTTTTTCTCGTTTTTTATTTTTTCTTCATTTTTTCTATAAAAAAACTATTGCATAGTTGATTTTTCTATTGTTATATTGATGACACGCCGCAACAAGACGGTGATAAATAAAATAACGTTACACACATCATATTAACTCACTACTAGAAGGAAAATCCTATGTCAGCAGTAGCATCATTAGACGCATTTCTTGAAAAAGTGGCTCAACGTGACGGCCACCAACCTGAATTTTTACAAGCCGTTCGTGAAGTCTTCACGTCAATCTGGCCTTTCTTGGAAGCAAACCCTAAATACCGTTCAGAAGCTTTATTAGAGCGTTTAGTTGAGCCAGAGCGCGCAATCCAATTCCGTGTGGCATGGACTGATGATAAAGGCCAAGTTCAAGTAAACCGCGCTTTCCGCGTACAATTCAACAGTGCAATTGGTCCTTTTAAAGGGGGTATGCGTTTTCATCCATCCGTTAACTTATCAATCTTAAAATTCTTAGGTTTTGAACAGATCTTTAAAAATGCCTTAACCACATTGCCAATGGGCGGTGCGAAAGGCGGCTCAGATTTTGATCCTAAAGGCAAATCAGATGCTGAAGTGATGCGTTTCTGCCAAGCGTTAATGGCTGAATTGTATCGTCATGTTGGCCCAGATACCGATGTGCCCGCCGGTGATATTGGTGTAGGTGGTCGTGAAGTAGGCTATCTTGCAGGCTATATGAAAAAATTATCAAATCAAGCGGCTTGCGTGTTTACTGGTCGTGGTCTTTCATTCGGTGGGAGCTTAATTCGTCCAGAAGCAACGGGGTATGGATTGGTTTATTTTGCCCAAGCAATGCTTGCAGAGAAAGGGGATAGCTTCCAAGGTAAAACCGTTTTAGTTTCAGGTTCGGGTAACGTGGCGCAATATGCGATTGAAAAAGCGATGGCGCTCGGCGCGAAAGTCGTAACCTGCTCTGACTCTGCGGGTTACGTGTATTTGCCTGAAGGATTCGACCGTGAAAAATTAGAGGCGTTATTAGAGCTCAAAAATGTAAAACGTGGTCGAGTAGAAGAGTTTGCAAAACAATTTGGTCTTCAATATTTTGCAGGTAAACGCCCTTGGGAAGTGAAAGCAGATATTGCACTTCCTTGCGCAACCCAAAACGAATTAGAGATTTCAGATGCGAAAGCCTTAATCGCAAATGGTGTGAAATTAGTCGCTGAGGGGGCAAACATGCCAACCACTATCGAAGCGACAGAAGCATTCTTAGAGGCTGGTGTATTATTTGGTCCAGGTAAAGCGGCTAATGCTGGTGGTGTTGCGACATCGGGCTTAGAAATGGCGCAAAGTTCACAACGTTTATACTGGACAGCTGAAGAAGTGGATAAACAGCTTCATCGCATCATGTTAGATATTCATGCAAACTGTAAAAAATACGGTTCAGCAGAAGGCCAAGCAAACATTAACTATGTAGTTGGCGCAAACGTAGCAGGCTTTGTAAAAGTAGCCGATGCAATGTTGGCTCAAGGGGTTTATTAATCCAATAAATGAGTGAAAACTTGACCGCACTTTGTGATAAAGTGCGGTCATTTTTTATGGTGAATTTCTCAAGTAGAAATAGGCTATTGGCTTGCTTTTTTGCTCAAAAAGTGTAAAATCTTCAGGCTTTTTGTCTATATATACAGAGAAAAAAGTAAGCTATATTCTTAAATCACTTTCGAGTTTGAGAATATTCTTTTAGTAATTAAACATTTAGAGGAAGGTTATGGTAACCATTCGTTTATCTCGTGGCGGAGCTAAAAAACGCCCATTTTATCAAATCGTAGTAGCTGACAGTCGTTCACCACGTGACGGTCGTTTCATTGAGCGTGTAGGTTTCTTCAACCCAATCGCACAAGGTAACGCAGAGCGTCTTCGTGTTGATCTTGAGCGTGTAAACCACTGGGTTGCTCAAGGTGCTTCACTTTCAGACCGTGTTGCGACTTTGGTAAAAGAAGCTCAAAAAGCATAATCTCGCTTTTTGATTTAGTTCTTAAACTAAGATAGGTGAAAAATATGGAACAACAACGCATTGAAGTTGTGGGCAAATTAGGCTCAACCTACGGTATCCGTGGGTGGTTACGTATTTATTCATCAACAGAACAAGCTGAAAGCATTTTTGATTATCAACCTTGGTTTTTAAAAATCAAAGGTGAATGGCAGCCAACTGAATTAGAAAACTGGCGTCATCATAATCACGAAATCATCGTTAAATTAAAAGGCGTTGATGATCGTGAAGCCGCACAAATTTTAGCAAATGTTGAAATTGGTGTGGATTTATCTGTTTTCCCTGAACTGGAAGAGGGTGATTATTACTGGCACGATTTAATCGGTTGTTCAGTCGTCAACTTAGAAGGTTATACAATGGGAACCGTAACAGAGATGATGGAAACCGGTTCTAATGATGTGTTAGTGGTTAAAGCCAATACTAAAGATGCTTTTGGAAAACAAGAGCGGTTAATTCCGTTTTTGTATGAACAAGTAGTTAAAAGAGTCGATCTCACCACGAAAACAATTGAAGTGGATTGGGACGCTGGTTTCTAATCTCAAGTATGCACAAACGTAATGTAGTAGGCTTTTTATGTGGATAGGGGTGATTTCATTATTCCCCGAAATGTTTAAAGCGATTACGGAATTTGGGGTTACAGGTAGAGCCGTAAAACACAATCTTCTGCAAGTGGAATGTTGGAATCCAAGAGATTTTACATTCGATAAGCATAAAACTGTGGATGACCGCCCTTATGGTGGTGGTCCGGGAATGCTGATGATGGTGCAACCTTTACGGGATTCGATTCATGCTGCAAAGGCAGCGGCAGGAGAAGGCGCAAAGGTGATTTACCTTTCGCCACAAGGACGTAAACTCGATCAAGGCGGCGTAACCGAGCTTGCTCAAAATCAGAAATTGATTTTGGTATGTGGACGTTACGAAGGTATTGATGAGCGATTGATTCAAACTGAAATCGATGAAGAATGGTCAATTGGTGATTACGTTCTGACCGGTGGGGAATTGCCTGCAATGACATTAATTGATGCTGTTGCGCGTTTTATTCCCGGTGTATTAGGCAAGCAAGCCTCTGCAGAAGAAGATTCTTTCGCAGATGGTTTATTAGATTGTCCGCATTACACCAGACCGGAAGTGTTAGAAGGATTAACTGTACCACCCGTGCTGATGTCGGGACATCACGAAGAAATTCGGAAATGGCGATTAAAACAATCGCTACAAAGAACGTGGCTCCGACGCCCTGAGCTCTTAGAAGGCCTAGCTCTGACTGACGAACAACGTAAGCTGTTAAAAGAAGCGCAAGCCGAATATAACAGTTAGTTTCAGTTACATCTAGGATCAATAAAGGATCAAACAATGTCTAACATTATCAAACAACTTGAACAAGAACAATTAAAACAAAACGTACCTAGCTTCCGCCCAGGTGATACTTTAGAAGTTAAAGTATGGGTAGTTGAAGGTAGCAAACGTCGTTTGCAAGCATTCGAAGGCGTGGTTATTGCAATTCGTAACCGTGGCTTGCACTCAGCATTCACTTTACGTAAAATTTCTAACGGCGTAGGTGTTGAGCGTGTATTCCAAACTCACTCTCCAGCTGTAGATTCTATCGCTGTTAAACGTAAAGGTGCAGTACGTAAAGCTAAACTTTACTACTTACGTGAACGTTCAGGTAAATCTGCTCGTATTAAAGAGCGTTTGGGCGAATAATTCGCAAAATAAAAAAGGCTTGGTTTTCCAAGCCTTTTTTGTTTTTAAGTGCGGTCAGAATTAAGACCGCTTCATAATTTCAAAAAACTCATCGTTGGTTTTCGCCACCATAAGTTTGTCGATGAGGAATTCCATCGCTTCCACTTCACCCATCGGGTTAAGGATTTTGCGTAGAATCCACATTTTTTGTAATTCATCTGGTGTGGTAAGTAAATCTTCTTTACGCGTACCAGAACGGTTGAAGTCGATTGCTGGGAACACACGTTTTTCTGCAATTTTGCGAGAAAGATGTAATTCCATGTTACCGGTACCTTTAAATTCTTCGAAGATAACCTCATCCATTTTTGAACCGGTATCCACAAGTGCGGTTGCAATAATGGTTAAACTACCACCTTCTTCCACGTTACGCGCCGCACCAAAGAAACGTTTTGGACGATGTAAAGCATTTGCATCCACACCACCAGAAAGAATTTTACCGGATGCTGGTGTCACGGTATTGTAAGCACGTGCTAAACGAGTAATAGAGTCGAGTAAAATCACCACGTCTTTTTTATGCTCAACAGAACGTTTTGCTTTCTCGATAACCATTTCTGCTACTTGAACGTGACGGGTTGCTGGTTCATCAAAGGTAGAAGCAATGACTTCACCTTTTACTGAACGTTGCATTTCCGTTACTTCTTCTGGTCGTTCATCGATTAAAAGCACGATAAGTTCACATTCTGGATAATTGTGCGTGATACTTTGTGCAATGTTTTGTAGCAACATGGTTTTACCGGCTTTTGGTGGAGCCACAATAAGACCACGTTGGCCTTTACCAATCGGAGACGCTAAATCCAAAATACGTGCTGTTAAATCTTCGGTTGAGCCATTACCACGTTCCATTCTTAAGCGAGAATTTGCGTGTAATGGGGTTAAGTTTTCGAAAAGGATTTTGCTACGAGAGACTTCAGGTTTGTCATCGTTGACTTGGTCGACTTTTAAAAGTGCAAAATAACGTTCGCCTTCTTTTGGAGGGCGGATTTTGCCTTCGATTTTATCACCAGTTTGAAGATTGAAACGACGAATTTGACTTGGGGAAACGTAGATGTCATCAGGACCAGCAAGGTAGGAACTGTCTGCGGAGCGTAAGAAACCGAAACCATCGGGTAAAATCTCCAATACACCGCCGCCAAAAATGTCTTCACCGCTCTTGGCGTGCTGTTTCAAAATAGCAAAAACAATGTCTTGTTTACGTAAACGGGCAAGATTTTCCAAACCCATTTGTTCTTCGCCAAGTTTCACAAGATCAGAAACAGGCGTGTTTTTAAGTTCTGTAAGATGCATAATTAATAATGTTGGAACTAATAAGAGTTGATAATACTGAATTGTTTGAATGGTGGGCAATGCCCTTAAGAATGCTGCGTAAATTACCACTAAAATGCGGTACTGTCTAGTTTTTGTTAGAAAAAACAGGGTAAAATAGCGGACGATATAGAGATTATTATTGCATATTGATTAATTATGCGTAATAATTGAATAATTAATCATTTTTTATAATCGAGATAAGGATAACTTATGGCTCTCTGGGGTGGTCGTTTTACACAAGCGGCAGACAAACGTTTTAAAGATTTTAATGATAGCCTGCGTTTTGATTATCGCTTGGCAGAGCAAGATATTGAAGGCTCCATTGGCTGGTCTAAAGCTTTAGTCAATGTTGGTGTATTAAGTGCTGAAGAGCAACAACAGCTAGAAGTTGCCTTAAATGAATTATTAATCGAAGTGCGGTCAAATCCACAAGCGATTTTGCAAGATGATGCAGAAGATATTCATAGCTGGGTAGAAAGTAAGCTTATCGATAAAGTGGGTAATTTAGGTAAAAAATTACACACGGGTCGTAGCCGTAATGACCAAGTTGCACTCGATATCAAGATGTGGTGCAAACAGCGTGTAATCGAGTTACAAGAGTCTGTTCGTAATCTTCAACGCCATTTGGTACAAACTGCTGAAAATACGCAAGATGCGGTGATGCCGGGTTATACCCATTTACAACGAGCACAACCAATCACTTTTGCCCATTGGTGTATGGCTTATGTAGAAATGTTTGAGCGTGATTATTCACGTCTCGCCGATGCTTATAAACGCATGAATAGCTGTCCATTAGGCAGTGGCGCACTTGCGGGAACTGCCTATGCGGTCGATCGTGAACAATTAGCCTCAGATTTAGGTTTTGCTTTTGCGACGCGTAATAGTTTGGATAGTGTGTCTGATCGTGACCATATTGTGGAATTACTCTCAACAGCTTCTTTAAGTATGGCGCACCTTTCTCGTTTTGCTGAAGATATGATTATTTTCAATAGTGGTGAAGCGAATTTTGTGGAATTATCGGATCGTGTGACTTCTGGTTCCTCTTTAATGCCACAAAAGAAAAATCCGGATGCTTGTGAATTGATTCGTGGTAAAGCGGGCCGTGTAATGGGCGCATTAACCGGTATGTTGATGACCTTAAAAGGTTTACCGTTAGCGTATAATAAAGATATGCAAGAAGACAAAGAAGGGATCTTTGATGCGTTAGATACCTGGCAAGATTGCGTAGATATGGCAACTTTCGTGTTAGATGAGTTAAAAGTGAATACCGACCGTACACGCGAAGCAGCCCTAAAAGGTTACTCAAATGCAACAGAGCTAGCAGATTATCTTGTGGCAAAAGGTGTGCCATTCCGTGATTCTCACCATATTGTCGGTGAAACCGTGGTTTATGCCATTGAAAAAGGCAAAGCTTTGGAAGACTTAACCATTCCTGAATTCCGTCAATTTAGTGAGGTGGTAGGGGATGATGTATATGACATTCTTTCACTACAATCTTGCTTAGATAAACGTTGTGCGAAAGGTGGGGTTTCACCACTTCGTGTTGCAGAAGCAATTGTAGAAGCAAAAGCGAGATTGGCTTAATTAGCGTAAATAAAAAGAGCGGTCAAAAAATATTGTGCTTTTTGACCGCTCTTTAGTTTTATTGTGGAAGTGGATCCATTAATTCAAGGATTTTATCGGTAGGCTCTTTTATATCGAAACTCGATCCCATTAATAATGAAAAAGTCTCGTCATTTCGTTTGCAAGCAGCATGAGAAATTAGCTTACCTTTCTTATTACGCAAATCGATAGTAACTTGACTGATGCTCGTCTTATCTACTGCTCTTTCTTTTATTATCGTCCACAACTGATTATTTTCTGTTGGTGGAAGAAAAAGAGTCGCTTCTGTGGCATAAGCTTGTAAGTAAGCATTATCTATCGTTTGATGAGCCACATTCGCATCATTTTTCATATAAGTGAATGTTTTTAGATTATTTAGTGCGACCCAAAGTTTTTCTCCTTTGGTGCTTTCACATTTTACAACATCAATGACGCTATCACCGAGATTCATGGCATTCTCATTTGCGAACGAACATAGTGGAATGGCAGCCAAAAATACCCACAGATATTTATTCATTAAATTAATCTCTAAAGTTATTAAATTGGAATGGTTGGCCTAATTCAGCGCCTTTCACCAATTGAATAACAGCTTGTAAATCATCACGAGATTTTCCGGTTACGCGTACTTGTTCACCTTGAATTTGAGTTTGAACTTTGATTTTTGAATCTTTCACTAATTTAGTGATTTTCTTCGCCATCTCTGGTTCAATCCCTTGTTTTAATTTGATTTCTTTGGTGTAAAGTTTACCGTGATGTTCACTTTCTGTTGGAATATCCAATGAGCTATGCTCAATGCCACGTTTTACAAACGCACCAATCAAGATTTCAATTAATTGTTCTAATTGGAAATCAGATTCTGTGGTCACTTTCACTGTTTCGCTTTTTTCATTTAATTCAATGACGGCTTCCACACCACGGAAATCATAACGTGTACTTAATACGCGGTTTGCATTTTCAACCGCATTACGCACTTCGTGCATAGTAATTTCAGATACGATATCAAAAGATGGCATAAGTTTTCTCCCAAAATGAATTAAATTCGATCATTTGCACTTAAAAGACATAAAAGTGCGGTTAAGTCAGCAAAGTTTACCACAATTTGCGCTTGTTGTTGCACCTTCGGTTTGGCATGGAATGCCACGCCTAATCCGGCGACATTCATCATCGCCAAATCATTGGCTCCATCACCAATAGCAAGGGTGTTTTTGCGTGGAATATGGTATTCTTCAGCGAGTTTTTGCAAGGTATTCGCTTTGTATTGTGCATCGACCACGCTACCTTTTACATTACCGGTAAGCTTGCCATCAATAATTTCAAATTGATTAGACGCCGCAAAATCGAGGTTTAATAAACTTTTTAAATAATCGGCGAAATAGGTAAAACCACCGGACGCGATGGCAGTTTTCCAACCATATTGTTGTAATGTCTTAATGGTTTCAATTAAGCCCGGCATTAACGGTAATTTTTCACGCACTTGTTGCAAAATACTTTCTGGTGCACCTTTAAGTGTTCCCACACGGCGACGCAAACTTTGTTCAAAATCGAGTTCGCCACGCATGGCACTTTCAGTAATGGCAGAAACTAATTCACCTGTGCCGGCCAGTTTGGCGATTTCATCAATGCATTCAATTTGAATTGCCGTAGAATCCATATCCATCACCAATAAACCTTTTTCTGATAATTTGGCATCAAAATCCAGTTTAGCGATGTCTAATTGCAGATCGTTGGCATGGGCAATAAAATCGGCGAGCCATTTGCCTTTTAAAAGGACAACGGTATTTTTTTCAACGTTCCATGCATCAAAACACAGGAAAGATTGACCGCACTTTTGTTGGAATTCGAGTAATTTGGCTAAATTCAGCGTTGTACCGTATAAAATAAACGCATGCGATTCATCGGAGTGAGGCAAATCAGACGAAAGTGCGGTAGGAAATTGGGGATATTTTTGGGTAATGCTTGCAAGGTTTTGAATTTGCATAGAAAATCCTGTAAATTGTGAATACTCATCTATTCTAGCCGATCTTGGCGAAAAAATGGAAAAACAACGTGCAATTAATTAAAGAAAAACTTCAAAAATCACTGATGTTTGGGCTCATCGTGCTGCTTTGTATTGCGGCCATGGCGGTGATTTTGTTTGGCGTGAAACAATTTAAGATTGGTTCACAGCTTTCAAGTGTGAATCAAGTAGCGAATTTATCGCATACTTTGGTTCGTCAGCAAGCCAATTTATTTTCAGTTTTATTAACCAATAATGCAAAATCCGATCAGCTCGTCGAAAATTTAGATAATTTAGTCAAAGAAAACTTTGTGCTCGATGCAACCATTTATGATTATAACGGCAAAGAATTGGCACAAAGTACCAATACCGGTAATCTTCGTGAGCAACTTGGTCTTGAGCATAAAAATGAAGGTGAGTTTTCAACACAACAAATTGTTGAACCGATTTACTCGGCTTCCAATAATGCTGTTCGTGGCTTTTTGCGCGTGACGTTTGACGCCCAATATGCTCAAACGACGCAGAGCAAAATCAATCAAGTTTTTCACCGCTTATATGGTGAAATTGTCGTGGTCTTTTTATTAGGTGCTTTATTTGCCAGTTCCATTCATTATTTTTTAAGTCATTATCGTCGAACATATCGAAAACCAGTGGAAACTAAAACGGTGGTTAATTTACAAGGTAAATCAAGTAGCCAACGTTTCCATCAACGTCGTCGAAGAATTTGATCAAGTTAAATAAAATTGCAAATATTGGTTAAGCCAATCAGTAAATAGGGTAGAATACTGAGGATTATTTAGATAGGAGAAAAACATGGCAACTCGTAGACAACTCGCCAACGCAATTCGTGCGCTATCAATGGATGCAGTACAAAAAGCGAAATCAGGCCACCCAGGTGCACCGATGGGAATGGCGGATATCGCTGAAGTATTATGGCGCGATTTCTTAAAACATAACCCAAACAATCCTAAATGGGCCGATCGCGACCGTTTTGTGCTTTCTAATGGCCACGGTTCAATGTTGATCTATAGCTTATTACATTTAACAGGCTATGATCTTTCTATCGAAGATTTAAAACAATTCCGTCAATTACATTCTAAAACCCCAGGACACCCAGAATATGGTTATGCACCAGGTGTTGAAACCACAACCGGTCCGTTAGGTCAAGGTATTACCAATGCCGTGGGTATGGCGATTGCTGAGAAAACATTAGCAGGTCAATTTAACCGTGAAGGCCATGAAATCGTTGACCACCACACTTATGTGTTCTTAGGTGATGGCTGTTTAATGGAAGGGATTTCTCACGAAGCTTGCTCTTTAGCGGGTACATTAGGCCTAGGTAAATTAATCGCATTCTACGATGACAACAATATTTCGATTGATGGTCATGTTGATGGGTGGTTCAGCGATGATACGGCAGAACGTTTTGAAGCTTATGGCTGGCAAGTGATTCGCAATGTTGATGGTCACGATGCAGAACAAGTTCGTGCCGCAACTATTCTTGCTCAAGCAGAAAAAGAAAAACCAACATTAATTATTTGTAAAACTATCATCGGCTTTGGTTCACCAAATAAATCAGGCTCCCATGATTGTCATGGTGCGCCATTAGGTGATGAAGAAATCGCACTAACCCGTAAAGCACTTGGTTGGGAATATGGTCCATTTGAAATTCCAGCAGAGTACTATGCGGAATGGTCAGCAAAAGAAAAAGGCGCTGCAGCAGAAAAATCTTGGGAAGAGAAATTTGCCGCTTATGCTAAAGCATATCCAGAACTTGCTGCAGAATTTACACGTCGTGTAAACGGTGAATTACCAGCAAATTGGGCAGCAGAATCTAAAGCGTTCATTGAAAAATTACAAGCGAATCCTGCAAGCATTGCAAGCCGTAAAGCATCACAAAATGCCATTGAAGCTTATGCACATGTGTTACCTGAATTCTTAGGTGGATCCGCAGACTTAGCAAGCTCTAACTTAACGTTATGGAGCGGTTCTAAACCAATTCGTGCACACGAAAACGTAGGTGGTAACTATATCAACTATGGTGTGCGTGAGTTCGGTATGTCAGCGATTATGAATGGTATTGCTTTACATGGCGGTTTCATTCCTTATGGCGCAACCTTCTTAATGTTTTACGAATATGCACACAATGCAGTGCGTATGGCAGCATTAATGAAACAACGCACTTTATTCGTTTATACTCATGACTCGATCGGTTTAGGCGAAGATGGTCCAACTCACCAACCAGTTGAGCAAACTACATCATTACGCTTAATTCCAAATCTTGAAACATGGCGTCCATGTGACCAAGTGGAATCAGCCATCGCATGGCAACAAGCGGTTGAGCGTCAAGATGGCCCAAGTGCGTTGATCTTTACCCGTCAAAACTTAGCCCAAATGGACCGCACTTCTGCACAATTAGATGCAGTTAAACGTGGTGCTTATGTGTTAAAAGACTGTGAGGGTACACCGGAGTTAATCTTCATTGCGACAGGTTCTGAAGTCGAATTAGCAGTGAAAGCAGCAGATGTCTTGACTGCTGAAGGTAAAAAAGTACGTGTCGTCTCTATGCCAAGCACTAACCGTTTCGACAAACAAGATGCAGCGTACCGCGAAAGTGTGTTACCTGCAGCCGTAACCAAACGTGTTGCAATCGAAGCAGGTATTGCAGACTTCTGGTATAAATACGTCGGCTTTGAAGGTCGCGTGGTAGGTATGAATAGCTTCGGCGAATCAGCTCCAGCAGATCAATTATTCAAACTCTTTGGTTTCACCGTGGATAACGTGGTAGCAAAAGCAAAAGAGATTTTATAATTATTAAAATAGATAAAGGCAGGCAATGACCTGCCTTTCTTTTTTGATTTGAAAAAAGTGCGGTCAAAAAATAAGAAAATTTTTGACCGCACTTTGTTTTTATTTGCTTTCACCTTGTTATCAAAGCCTTTTTTCGTCAATCCATTGAGTTCGCTTTTTAAGTTTGTTAAAATTTGCGGTACTTTTTGCAATAAAAATAAAACGTAAAAAGTGAGTTCGGAAGAAGGTAGCTGGAGAGTAGGGAATCGCCCCTACGCCGACGAGGTAAAATCTTTCAGGCGCAATCGCAAGATTGCAGGGACTGTTACTGGACGAACCCTTGGAGAGATCCATTGCATTTTATCGATGTAAATGGACGCCGAAGGCGCAAAAGAGCGGTCGAATTTTCGATTGTTTTCCAAACGCTCAGGCAAAAGGACAGGGGCAAAAGACAATCGGTATTATCAAAAATATTTCTATCGGGATTCTTCTTGTCTCCTTGTCGAGTTTATTTGTATTTTAAACGACGAGGAATTATCAATGTCATTACAGACAACCTTATCTGCGATTAGCAGCTTTGTATGGGGACCGCCCCTACTCATTCTATTGTCCGGAACCGGACTTTATCTCACCCTTCGTTTAGGCTTCTTACAAATTCGTTATTTGCCTCGTGCATTGAGCTATTTATTTGCTCGTGGTGCGAATAAAGGCAAGGGGGATGTATCTTCTTTTGCGGCACTTTGTACGGCATTAGCGGCAACTATTGGTACAGGGAATATCGTGGGTGTAGCCACTGCGGTGCAAGCAGGTGGACCAGGTGCGATTTTTTGGATGTGGTTGGTTGCATTATTAGGCATGGCAACTAAATATGCTGAATGCTTACTGGCCGTGAAATATCGTGTTCGAGATAAATACGGTTTTATGGCCGGTGGACCAATGTATTACATTGAGCGTGGTCTTGGTATTAAATGGTTAGCTAAATTATTTGCGCTCTTTGGGGTATTAGTGGCCTTTTTCGGTATTGGTACCTTCCCTCAAATAAATGCCATTACGCATGCGATGCAAGACACATTCAATGTACCCGTTATTATTACGGCAACAGTGGTGACCGTATTGGTCGCTATGATTATTCTCGGTGGTGTAAGACGTATTGCGACAGCTTCTTCAGTGATTGTGCCTTTTATGGCAATCGGCTATGTGGCGACCTCAATTATCATCTTAATCGTTAATTACGACAAATTGCCTGCTGCAATTGCATTAATTATTCAGAGTGCGTTTAACCCACAAGCGGCTTTAGGCGGTGCAGTTGGTTTTACCGTGATGAAAGCGATTCAATCGGGTGTGGCACGCGGTATTTTCTCAAATGAATCCGGTTTAGGGAGTGCGCCTATTGCTGCTGCAGCGGCGCAAACGAAAGAGCCCGTTCGCCAAGGTTTAATTTCGATGACAGGGACATTTTTAGATACCATCATCGTATGTACGATGACTGGCTTAGTGCTTGTTATTACGGGAGCATGGAGTAATCCTGAGCTTTCAGGCGCAAGTGTGACTAACTATGCTTTTGCTCAGGGATTAGGTACATCATTTGGTGCAACGATTGTAACAGTTGGCCTATTATTTTTTGCTTTCACCACAATTTTAGGTTGGTGCTACTACGGTGAACGTTGTTTCCTTTACTTAGTCGGTATTCGTGGTATTAAATTGTATCGCTTCGTGTTTATTGTTCTGGTTGGGGCAGGCTCATTCCTGACTTTAGATTTAATTTGGATCTTAGCGGATATCGTGAATGGTTTAATGGCCTTTCCAAACTTAGTTGCATTAATTGGTTTACGTAAAGAGATTATTTCAGAAACCAAAGATTACTTTGAGCGTTTAAAAGCGACGCAACATGATCAAGATGAATTAGCCTAATAATTCATCTTGTAAAAAGAAAAGGGAAGCAGAGCGCTTCCCTTTGTTGTTTACAGCTTTACATCATAACAAGTTTGCATAGAAAGAAAATCATATTTTTTCAGAAATTAGATCCCGATCATATTTTTGAACATTTGTTTTTTTATTTGACTAAAAGCACTTGAAAAAGCAGTGTAAGGTCGATATGTTGTTATTAAAGATGAACTGAACCGAAGGGTTCATATAACCAAAAGAGGTAAATGCTATGACACTCAATATCACAAGCAAACAAATGGAAATCACCCCTGCAATCCGTGAACATGTGGAGGGAAGACTTGCAAAATTAGAGAAATGGCACACTCAACTGATTAGCCCGCACTTTGTTTTAAGTAAAGTGCCAAACGGCTTTTCTGTAGAGGCTTCAATTGGAACCCCGTTAGGTAATCTACTTGCGACAGCAATCGCTGATGATATGTATAAAGCGATCAATGAAGTCGAAGAAAAATTAGAACGTCAATTAAATAAACTTCAACATAAAGGTGAATCCCGTCGAGCAGACGAACGTTTGAAAGATTCTTTTGAAAAATAAAGAATAGTGAGTGAATAAAAAGGCGAACATGATGTTCGCCCTTTTTTTAGATATCTTGAATCACTAATTGTAGCGCATGACGCTGGAATTGTTTTGCTTTACGGTGTTTTAAGCGTCTTAAACGCAAGTTACGTGAGGCAGAGATATCTCTTGATGCTTTTTTCTTTAAAAAAGTTTTTCTTTTTAACATCTTTTTCTCCTTATTTTCTTTGTATTCAATAAAAACGTTGCTTTCTCTGACCGCACTTATTCTGTTGCAGTTGATTGGTTTTCTTGAACGCGATGATAATTCACAATGCTATTCATGTAACGGCGAATATTCTCGACATATTGATAAGCTTCATAACCGCGAGCATAGCCATATTTTAAGTTAGAATAATGACGTTTTTCCGATAATAATAGCAGATTATTTTTCACATCTAGCCAGTTATCAGGGTTTCCCCCTAATTTTTTCGTTAAACGACGCGCATCTAAAATATGCCCTAATCCCATATTGTATGCGGCTAAAGAATACCAAATTCGATCTTCTTCTGGAATACTGTCAGGCATTTGGTCGAGTAGCCAATGTAAATACTCAGATCCGGCCTTGATACTTTGTTCGGCATCTGTACGATTGTTAATATTCATACGTGCAGCTGTATCTTTAGTTAACATCATCATCCCGCGCACACCGGTTGGAGAGGTGGCATAAGGGTCCCAATGCGATTCTTGATAGGCCACAGCGGCTAATAATCGCCAGTCTAAATTCCCTTTGTATTTTTCAAAGAGTGGTTGATATTGAGGGAGAATTTTTTCAACTGCTTCTAAATAAGCCTGAGTATCCACATAATCAAAGGCAGTAATATGGCGAAAATATTTCTCCTCAATACGATCAATTAATCCTGTTTCAATGGCATTATTCATAAAATCCAACAAGCCTGCTTGTAGCTCATTATAGGATTTATTGGAAAGATACCAATGCACGGTCATTTCATCCGTTAGGTCAAATGCAATGGCTAAGTTAGGGCGAATTTGTTGCGCTGCCGCTACATCAATACTGTTTGCAATGGTATAAGGAATTTTGCCTTCAGCCACTTGAATCAATAATTCCTCTTGGGTTAACTGCTTGTTATTCTGCCATTTGAGTGCAGGGAGTTTTTTCTGTGCTTGAGATAGTAATTTTTCTAAGTCTTCTCCCGCAGAAATAATAATTTCTTGCTGGACTTGAGCTAAATCTTTCGGGCGATTTTCACCTTTTTTATACACAAGCTGCCAAGAGGCAGAAGTATAAGAGGGCCCTAACTGAAATTTTTCTGCACGTTGAGGCTGGAACAAAAGATTCGCAGCAGCAATATCAATATTGTTGTTCTCTAATTCGTTAAAAAGTTGATCGTTATTTTCTAAGGTTTTAATTTGTAAGCGAACCCCTAAGTAATCAGCAAAGTTTTTTGCTAATTCGTATTCCAAGCCAGATTCGCCCTCATTCCCAATAAAATAGTAAATGGGATTGTTAATGGTGCCGACAATAAGGCTACCGCGATTTTTGATCGCAGAGTAAGGGTTTTGCTCCGATTGCATAATTTTTTGCCAAGGGAACACCATATCCACTGCCCAAAGTAATAATGCAAAGGCAGCAATAATACGTAAAAATAGACCTTTCAATAGATAAACCTTATAAATTGAGATAAGAGATGATTGTAACGAGAATTAAGACAATAAAAAAGCCCCTTTTACTTCAAGGGGCTGTTAAATAAGGATTAACGTTGGCGATCTCGGCGACCACGTTCATTAAAAGTGCGGTCGTTTTTATCGTTAAATTTACGCTGACGACGCTCACCATTACGTTCACCACGGAAGCGATCTTGACCACGCTCGCCACGATCATTGCGACGACCATCACGACGACCTTTTCCACCAAAGTCATTATCACCACGTCCACTGTCTGATTGTGTCGCGCCCATAAAGCTCATTTGCATTTGTTTATTTAAAACGCGAGTTTTACCGAATTGTTGAAGCAATTCTTTTGGCATGCCTTGTGGTAATTCAACGGTAGAGTAGTCATCATAAAGTTTGATATGGCCAATGTAACGGCTGTTAATATCACCTTCATTGGCGATAGCGCCTACGATATGACGCACTTCTACACCATCTGCACGACCTACTTCGATACGATATAAATCCATCGGTTGTGGGGTGCCATAGCCTTTACGCTCGCCACGACGTTCAGCTGAACGTGGGTTTTCACGGCGATCACCGCGATCATGACGGTCACGACGACGTTTATCCATTGGTGGATCTGGTGGAAGAATCAGTTTTTGTTTTCCTTGAAGCAACATCAACATGGCCGCAGCAATATCTTCTTGATCCTGATCTGCGGTGAATAAATCTTCCAACAAGCTACGATACATTTCGAGATCGTGATGTTCCAATTGTTTGGTGATCTTGTCTTGGAATTTCTTACGACGACAGGCTTGCAACACTTCATGATTTGGTAATTCAACTTCATTGATTGGTTTTTTCATCAAGTGTTCGATATTACGAAGTAAACGGCGTTCGCGTGGTTCAACGAATAATAATGCACGACCAGAACGACCAGCACGACCGGTACGGCCAATACGGTGAACATAAGACTCTGCATCAAGCGGGATGTCATAGTTCACTACAAGACTGATTCGTTCAATATCGATACCGCGCGCAGCCACATCGGTTGCAACCACGATATCAAGGCTACCATTACGTAAGCGATCTAAGGTTTGCTCACGTAATTGTTGGGTCATATCACCGTTTAATGCCGCAGCACGGAAACCGTGTTTTTCTAATAATTCAGTCACATCAAGTGTGCCCGTTTTAGTACGGGTAAAAATGATTGCCGCATCAAAATCTTCCACTTCTAAGAAACGCAATAATGCATCATTTTTACGGAAACCTTGAACATACCAACAGTTTTGTTCAATATCCGGCGCATTATCGTTATTTACTTTGATTTTCACTTCTTGTGGATTGTTCATGAAGCGTTTTGTGATGCGACGAATTGGTTCAGGCATGGTGGCTGAGAAAAGGGCTGTTTGGTGCTCTTCTGGTAATTCAGCCATAACGGTTTCTACATCATCAATAAAGCCCATGCGAAGCATTTCATCTGCTTCATCAAGTACGATAGCTTTTAACTCAGATAGATCTAATGTGTTACGACGGATGTGATCCAAAATACGACCTGGTGTACCCACAACAACTTGTGCGCCTTGTTTTAATGCACGTAATTGGATGTCATAACGTTGACCACCATAAAGGGTCACGATGTTGATGCCTTTTGCATATTTCATGAAGTGTTCGCAAGCATCAGCAACTTGAATTGCAAGTTCACGTGTTGGAGCCATCACCAATAATTGCGGATGTTTTGCGGCAGGATCAATTTTTGCCAAAATAGGTAAAGAGAATGCGGCAGTTTTACCACTACCGGTTTGTGCCATACCAAGTACATCTCTGCCCTCTAAAAGAGCAGGAATACAAGCTTGTTGGATTGGCGAAGGTGTTTCAAAACCAAGGTCAGAAACGGCTTTTAGAATGAATTCAGGCAAGCCTAAATCATTAAAAGTGATTTTGTCTGTCATTAAAATACTCGAATGTAAGTAAGGAAAGCTCAATTTCGCTTTCAGGTTTATTTGTTACAAAAGAAAGAGGGAAGTCTAAAAAACAGCAGTTTTTGTGACCGCACTTTTTTCTTCTTTTTCGTCGTCAGTTTGAGCTGGCTTCAATTTCATCAGCTCTAACACGGCAAAACGATACTCAACAAAGTTATACACCTGATTCGCAATAGCAAGTTTGAATAAAGCCGCCGCTTCATCAATTTGCCCCAAATTGAGTTTTTGTTTTGCTAGATAAAAGTAGGTTTCGGTTAATATTTCTGCATATTGTTGTGAGTTTTCTGCAAATTTAGTTGCCCGTTCTTGCAAGTCACTCACGGAAATATTACCTAAATAGTATTGAACGATATTTGTTCCCCAGAAGTCCTTAGATAGCCCTTTAGCTCGTTCAACAAGGTTGGCATGGGCTTCTTGTGGTTTTAATTTTTGTTCGTTCAAATAGAGCCAGAGTACGCGATAGGGATCTTTGGTATCGGCTTCGTAAAACTTCATCAAATCGTCTTCAGCAAGATTATAGCGTTCGACGTAATAAAAATTTAAACCACGATTAAGATGGGTATAGTCATAACTTGGGTCCAATTCAAACACCGCATTAAAGGTTTCTAATGCACTGTCGTAATCTTCTTCAAGCAGTAAGTAAAGCCCTAAATAATTGTAAACGGAAGCCATCTTTGGCTGTAACGCGAGGGCTTGTGTAAAGTCATAACGTGCGAGGCCCCATAAACCGAGGGAGTCGTATAATACGCCACGTTCAAAGTGAAGCGTCGCTCGTTCTTCATTACTCATTTTTCCAACTAATAAAACCTGCCCGATTCGGGTAATCATCACTTCTTGTTCGAAGTGCGTATTCGGGTTTTGATCCGCGAGCACGACTTTATTTGGTGCGACAAACACGTTTCCCGATTGTACACAACCGGAAATAAATAAAATCACACTTAGGCTAGACAACGAAACTAGAAAACGGAATAACCGAAAATACTGCATTGTTTTATAAGTTAGTTTGATAATCAAAACGGGTGTGTAAATTGAATTCACACACCCTGTGAGATTATTCTTGTTCTTCTGAAATATCTTCTGCAGGTGCAGATTCTGCTTCAGTTTCTTGTTTTGGTGCAAGATCTTTCATGGTTAAGCGGATACGACCTTGACGATCGATTTCAACCACTTTAACCGTTACTTCTTGACCAACTTGAAGATAATCGCTCACTTTTTCTACACGCTCTTCGGCGATTTGAGAAATATGAACTAAACCTTCTTTATTTCCTACGATAGCCACGAATGCACCGAAGTCAGCAAGACGAGTTACTTTACCTTTGTAAATTGCGCCCGCTTCAACTTCAGCAACGATTTCTTCAATACGTGCCATCACATTTTTCGCTGCACTGCTATCTACTGCAGCAATTTTCACAGTACCATCATCATCGATATCGATAGACGTACCGGTTTCTTCAGTTAATGCACGGATAGTTGCACCACCTTTACCGATAACATCTTTGATTTTCTTCGGATCAATTTTCATGGTGTGAATACGCGGCGCGTAGTCAGAAATATCTGCACGTGGTGCAGGGATTGCTTGTTCCATTACGCCAAGAATGTGCATACGTGCACCTTTTGCTTGGTTTAATGCAATTTGCATAATTTCAGGGGTGATACCTTCAATTTTGATATCCATTTGAAGTGCGGTGACACCTTCACGTGTACCCGCTACTTTAAAGTCCATATCACCTAAGTGGTCCTCATCACCTAAAATATCTGAAAGAACCACAAATTTCTCTTCTTCTTTCACTAAGCCCATTGCGATACCTGCAACAGCGGCTTTGATTGGAACACCCGCATCCATTAATGCTAAAGATGCACCACATACAGATGCCATAGAAGAAGAACCGTTAGATTCAGTGATTTCAGATACAACACGCACGACATACGGGAATTCTGCAAGGCTTGGCATAACAGCCGCTACACCGCGTTTTGCTAAACGACCGTGACCGATTTCACGACGTTTTGGTGAGCCAATCATACCGGTTTCACCTACAGAGTATGGAGGGAAGTTGTAGTGGAATAAGAAGTGATCTTGACGTTCACCTGTTAATTCATCAATGATTTGTGCATCACGTTCAGTACCTAACGTTGCAACGGCTAATGCTTGCGTTTCACCACGGGTGAAAATTGCAGAACCGTGAGTACGTGGTAATACACCAGTACAAATATCTAATGCACGAACGGTATCAACGGTACGACCATCAATACGTGGTTCACCTGCAATGATACGGCCACGAACGATTTGGCTTTCAAGTGCGGTGAAAATATCCACGATTTTACCTTCGCTGATCTCTTCATCTTCAGCTGTGATTTGTGCAATCACATCCGCTTTAATCGCATCGATTTGTTCGTAACGTGCTTGTTTTTCAGTAATGCGGTATGCATCGCCTAAACGTGCTTCAGCAATCGCTTTTACTTTGTTGATTAAATCTGTGTTTGGTTGTGGTGCAACCCAATCCCAACGTGGTTTGCCTGCTTCTTTGGCAAATTCTTTGATTGCTTCAATTACAACTTGTTGTTGTTGATGACCGAATACTACTGCCGCTAACATTTGTTCTTCAGTTAAAATGTCAGCTTCAGATTCAACCATTAATACGGCTTTGTCAGTACCTGCAACCACTAAGTCTAAACGGCTTTGTTTTTGTTCAGCCATAGTTGGGTTTAATACGAATTGGTTGTCGATGAAACCAACACGTGCAGCACCGATAGGGCCATTGAAAGGTACACCAGATAAGGTTAATGCTGCAGAAGCACCGATCATTGCCACTAAGTCAGGGCTGATTTGTGGGTTGACAG
Organism: Parahaemophilus parainfluenzae; assembly: GCA_018363335.1. Taxonomy (GTDB): domain Bacteria; phylum Pseudomonadota; class Gammaproteobacteria; order Enterobacterales; family Pasteurellaceae; genus Haemophilus_D; species Haemophilus_D parainfluenzae_Y. Next base: position 159,023 of record JAGZOA010000001.1, read on the forward strand.
AAACTACAGTTGCCACAACTTGGATTTCGTTGAAGAAACCTTCTGGGAATAATGGACGAATAGGACGGTCGATTAAACGTGCAATTAATGTTTCGCCTTCAGATGGACGACCTTCACGTTTGAAGAAACCTCCTGGGATTTTACCTGCCGCATAAGTACGCTCTTGGTAGTTTACGGTTAATGGGAAGAAGTCTTGACTTTCTTTCACATCTTTTTTAGCAACAACAGTCACGAATACCGTGGTATCGTCCATGCTTGCCATAACCGCAGCAGTTGCTTGACGTGCAATTGCGCCAGTTTCTAGAGTAACGGTATGTTGACCGTATTTAAATTGTTTAACAATTGGATTCACAATGTTTTCCTTCAAAATAATATTTAAAACAAAGCTTTATTTTCCAGATTGCGACTAGCAAAAGAAATCTTTTGAAAAAATGACCGCACTTTTAGCGTTTAAAAATTTCTTTTGATAGCCGCACGCTAATGCAGAAAATAAAGCTCGCTTATTATACAGAGTTTTAAATTTATTGGTAACTTTATTTAATATAAGCAACTTGTTATCATATTCTCATACAAATACATACGTAGGGAGACACTATGATTATCAGTGCATTAAATAACCCAAATTTCAAAGTGGGTTTACCAAAAGTTATCGCAGACATTTGCGATCATCTCAACACCTTAGATCTTGAAGCATTAGAAAATGGCCGTCATGATTTAAGCGAGCAAGTCTATATGAATGTCATGGAATTTGATACGGTTGAAGCGGATAGCAAACAAGCTGAACTTCACCACAAATATCTAGATATTCAATTACTTATTCGTGGTGAAGAAAATGTTGAAGTAAGCGCGACTTATCCAAACCTCAGCTTATACGATGAATATCGTGATGCCGATGACTACCAACTTACCCCACAAATTGAAGATAAAAGCACGGTAACACTTTTACCGAAAATGTTCGCCGTCTTCTTCCCTTATGAACCCCATAAACCAGGTTGCACCGTAAACGGTAAATCAAGTTTTGTGAAAAAACTGGTGGTGAAAGTACCAGTAGAATTGATTTAATTATTTCGATTCATTAAAGAAAAAGTGCGGTCAGAAATTTATATATTTTTCTGACCGCACTTTTTTTATTATTTAATCACCGTAATTGACCATTTGGCATCATCAATTTGCTCGAAGTTTGTGACTTCATAACCTTCTTCTGCAGCCCAAGCAGGAATGGCCTCAGTGGCTTGTGTGCAGTCGAATTCAATTTCTAGGCCATCGCCTTTATTTAACTTAGCCATGGCTTCCTTGGCTTCAACGAGAGGAAAGGGACAAACAAGGCCGAGTGTTGGTAATTTAATGATCATATAAACTCCTTATGATGCTTTTGCTAATTTTAAACGTTGTGGACGGATAATGGTGAAGTAGGCGGCCACCCAAGTGCCGAGAATCATCAATGGCAATGATACCCAACCTTGCCAAGAGAAAAAGGCGGTTTCGACTAAGCCATTACCGATGGAGCAACCTCCCGCAAGGGTTGCGCCAATGCCCATGAGAATACCGCCGAGTCCGCTACGTAGAATCGTAGTGGCATCCGGTACGCGGACACGAAATTCATTGCTCGCTTTAGCACCGATGAATGATCCAATAAAAATCCCCAAGACTAAGAATACGCCCCAGTTAATAAATTTACCGTCGCCAGTAACGAGGAATTGCATAATATTAGCTGATGGACCAGTGATCCCAAGTCCAAAGTCACGACCAGTAGCGACACTGAGTGGCCAAGCGGCAAGCGCGATTAATCCGATTAACACGGCTGAGAAAAATGGGTGCCAGCGTTTTTCAAATAATAAGTGGGCAAGCCCTGTTTTCTTTGGTTTTAATGCCGCGACTTTTACGCTTGGTTTGCTGAGATGTTTGTACACATAGAAAGCCGTCACTAAAGTTAATAATGCCACTAACCACCAAGGTGAAATGCCGAATGTATCGTAAATGTTGCGTTGTTCGATATTGATGCTACGCAAAGTTTTATTGAATTCCCCTAATGGACCAGTACGCATGATGGCACTTAATAACATATAAGTGAATAAAGCAACCCAACTGCCGACTAAGCCTTCTGCAGCACGGTACCATGTACCTGTCGCACAACCGCCAGCAAGAACAATGCCGATACCAAATACAAAGGCACCGATAATCACTGCCAAAAAGGCAAAGTTTTCAGCCGGATCAACATTTAATACACCAATTTCTTTTAAGAGGAAAAAACCAATGGATTGCACGGTAATCGCCAATAGAAGGGCAACAAACATTTTGTTATTTTTGGTGACATACATATCGCGAAATGCGCCAGTAATACAAAAGCGTCCACGCTGCATCACAAATCCGAGTAAAATTCCGCAAAGTAATCCGGTTAAAAGCATAAATATTCCTTCTCTTTTAGAACTAAGTAGGTCGGTATTCTCTAAAAAAATAAGAAGGTAGCGCCAATAACTTTTGGCTAGAAAATATGTTTTTTTGATATAAAAAAAGTGCGGTCAGAAATTTGTGTGTTTTTCTGACCGCACTTTATCGTAACCTATCTCGATGTTAAGGGCAGGGTTTACTCACCATAATTTCAATTACTTGGGGATCGATATAGTGCATACTCTTAGAAGCAATCGAACATAGATTGTCGATAGTGCGATCGAGATCATGTTCAACAATGCCTTCATTGCCCGTAACATGGGTTTCATCCATTGCCATGAGTACCGATTTATAGCCAGAAGCCACGCTGGTGGACACTTTCATGGCACAGCTATTGGATGCGCCATCGCAGATGATTCCGCTGATGTCACCAATCATGCTGCAAATCCCCATGCTCACGGTTTCGAATTTACCCGTAAGTAAATAGGCGATACCCGCACAGCTTCCCATTGATGCGGTTGTTACTGCACAAAGGGCAGACAGTTTGGGTAATTTACTGTGGATATAAATGGCCATTAAGTGTGATAAGAAGAGCGCTCGGAGACGTTTTTCTTCACTTACATTTAAATAATCGGCGACCACAACTACAGGCATAGGCGGCAATACCTTGGTTACCTGAGCCAGAATTACTCATTGCCGGCAATGTTGCTCCGCCCATACGTGCATCAGAAGCTGCGGTGGTTTCAATCATGATTTTACTGAGTAAATCATCTGACATTAAACCGCTGCCAACTTGTTTGCGTAATGTTCTGCCAATGTGTAAACCGTAATTTTCGCGCAATCCTTCGTCAGATAGCGCGCGGTTGAGCGCGGCAGCCTGTCTGATAAAGCGGATTTTATCGAGCTCAACTTCACAAGAAAATTCAAAGATTTCACGTGCGCTTACCTGCTTGAAAATATCATAAGGGTCGTAATTAGCGCATTCATCGTGTTCTTTCTCAAAAATAACTTCACCGTTTTTTTCAATCAAAATGATGTTGGTGTGTTGATCTTGAATGGCTATTTTCACTCGGTCATTATTCGCAAACAATACGGCTTCCGAATATAAAATATGGTCGGTTTGATGAATATCGACACTAACGAGTTTTTTATCAAGCATCGCCTTGGCTTGAGATACTTGCTCGGGCGTGATGTGTTTTAATACTTCCAACTCACCCTCAGGGTCACCGCCTAAAGCACCAATCGCTGCGGCAATAGGTAAGCCCACCATGCCGGTTCCAGGTACTGCAACACCCAATCCATTTTTCATTAAGTTTGGTGATACTTTAGCTTCAATACGTTCAGGTGTTTTGCCTAAATATTTGGCTGCCGTTGCTGCGGCAAGCGCCAAAGAGATAGGTTCAGTACAGCCAAGAGCCGGAACCACATCGCGTTCTACAAGATGAAGTAATGGTTTTTCGATTTCGTTGAGTTTCTTTGGTGTCATATTTGTATTTAAGTATTTATACTAATTATTTTCGAATAAAAACATTTCTAATAATTGAGTTAAGTACAATCCCGATTACGGCGACAACAAGGATTAACCATATATTGACTATTCCAAGTTCTTTTATTTGAGAATAGGTTTTATCCCATATAGATGATGGATTTTGGTTTTGGATTTGTTCTGCCCATGTTGTTATCGTTGATTCTAGCCAGTGAGATTGGTCTTCTGAAGATTTACAATCTAAATTTAGTACTTTATTTTTTACATAAATTGTAGCTATCGCATTATATACAACATATTGTTTTATATCATTGTTATTTGCTTCTTCCATGACTTTGCCAAGTAAGATCATTGAGTCGTCAGTTTCTTTATAAATATTCATTTTTAAAGCAATCTCTGACATTGAGTTTTCATTGTAAATGTGTTCTTTAATATTCTTCTCTGTGTTATTTACATGTTTTAGAATAGTTTGTGAGAAGGAACTTGATTCATCAGTAAGCGTTTTTAATGTTGATTTCACTTGATTAAATATATGTCTAGGTACAGATCCATTAATACCGTCTTTAACAATATTTATTCTACATAGTCGTACGTAATCTTTATTTTCTTGGAGATCTTGAAGTGAAATATAACTGGCAATTACCCAAGCATTGGAAAATTGAATATTATTTACCTCTTCTAAAAACTCAAATATCTCATTCATATCTGGAGTGACTTTAACAAGTTCTTTAGGGGATGGTAAATTTATTTGTGTTCCACCAATATCAACTGTTTCAGCATGTGCGGTCAGCGCTAATAATCCAAAAATAAACAATAGTTTTTTCATTATTACTTCCTCATTTAAATAAATTTAGTGAGCCTCATCCCAGTTAGTACCTTGGCCCACATCTACAATCAATGGCACCACTAAATCAGCGGCACTTTCCATTTGTGTTTTGATGAGTTCGCTATAAAACGCGACTTTTTCTGACTGCACTTCAAACACTAATTCATCGTGCACCTGCATAATCATCGCAATATCGGGATCGTTTTGTAGTTTTTGATCCAATTGAATCATGGCTCGTTTGATAATGTCTGCGGCTGTGCCTTGCATTGGTGCATTGATCGCGACACGTTCAGCAGCTTTACGGCGCATACCGTTAGAGGAGTTAATATCCGGCAGATATAAACGACGGCCAAATAGGGTTTCCACATAGCCTTGGGCTTTGGCTTTTTCGCGAATATCGTGCATAAAAGTTTGTACGCCCGGATAGCGTTTGAAATATAAATCCATATAGCTTTGAGCATCGGCACGGCCAATACCGAGTTGACGCGATAAGCCAAAGGCTGACATACCGTAAATTAATCCGAAGTTAATCGCTTTAGCATTACGACGTTGTTCGGAAGTCACTTCATCTAGTGCGACACCAAAGATTTCTGCTGCGGTAGAGCGGTGAATATCCTTGCCTTGGGTAAAGGCGTTAATTAAGCCCTGATCCTGTGATAGGTGTGCCATAATGCGTAGCTCGATTTGCGAATAGTCAGCTGCCACAACAGTAAAGCCTTCGCGGGCGATAAAAGCTTGACGAATACGGCGGCCTTCTTCATTACGAATCGGAATATTTTGTAAATTCGGATCACTTGATGAAAGACGACCGGTGGCTGTCACCGCTTGATGATAGGATGTATGCACTCGACCAGTTTGCGGATTTACCATTTGCGGTAATTTGTCGGTGTAGGTGGATTTTAGTTTGCTGAGACCACGATGTTCTACCAACACTTTCGGCAATTCATGGCTAAATGCCAGTTCCTCCAATACTTCCTCGTTAGTAGATGGCGCCCCTTTTGGTGTTTTTTGAATGACCGGCAAACCTAATTTATCAAATAAAATTTCCTGTAATTGTTTGGTTGAGGCCAAATTAAATGGCTGCCCCGCCAAGACATAGGCCTGTTCTTCTAATTCACTTAAACGGTTAGCGATTTCGTTGGATTGTAGGAATAGTGCATCGCTATCAATTAAAACACCGCGACGTTCCATACGGGAAAGCACGCCTAACAATGGCAATTCCATTTCTTTAAAGAGTTTTTCAAGAGTGGGTTCTTTGGAGAGTTTTTCCCATAGCACTTGTTGCAGTTTCATTGTTACATCGGCATCTTCCGCCGCGTACTCGGCGGCTTGTTCCAACTGAATTTGGTTAAAGGTCAGCTGATTTTTACCTTTGCCTGCAATCTCTTCAAAACTAATGGTTTGATGCCCTAAATAACGTTTCGCCAGATCGTCCATATTATGACGGCCTGTGCTATTGAGTACATAGGATTCGAGCATTGTATCGAAAGCCACACCTTGCACATCAATGCCATTACGGGCAAAGATGGTGAGATCGTATTTGAAGTTTTGCCCGACTTTTTGAATAGATGGATTTTCTAAAATCGGTTTTAACAGCGAAAGTGCGGTTGTTTTTTCGAGCGTTTTTGGTGCGCCTAAATAATCTAATTGTAGTGGTAAATAAGCTGCTTCACCGTTTTCTAGGGCAAAGGAAATGCCTACCAAGTTGGCGGCCATATAATCTAAATTATCGGTTTCTGTATCTAAGGCAAAAAGTTTAGCTTGCTTGAGTTTTTCCACCCAACGATTTAAATCTGCTTCAGTGAGTAAGGTTTCATAACGGCTACGATCAATTTGAATTGCCGGCAATGCTTCATCGCTATTGTCTTGAGCGAGCGCTGGTGTAACTTGATAGTGATTAATTTTCGTCGGTTGTTCGCTGTTATTGGTGATGGAATCAGCACCATTCATCACTTCATTGAGCCAACGTTTAAATTCATAACGGCCGAAATATTCGGTAAGTTGATCGTTATTGCTTGCACCAAGGGTAAGTTGTTCCGGAGTGATATCGAGAGCGACATCGGTTTTGATCGTGGCAAGGCGATAGGATAAATCGGCCATTTCTTTTTCAGCCAATAATTTATCCCCTAATTTTTTTGCCCCACGAATTGGCAACTCAGCCACTTTGTCTAAGTTGGCATAAATCTCTGCCATGCTGCCGATACCTTGCAAGAGACCGAGTGCCGTTTTTTCACCGACACCCGCTACGCCTGGAATATTATCGGCACTATCGCCCATTAGTGCTAAGTAATCAATAATGAGTTCTGGCGGAATACCGTATTTTTCAATCACGGCCTCGCGATCTAATAAGGTGTTATTCATGGTGTTGATTAACATAATATTATCATCTACCAGTTGTGCCATATCCTTATCACCAGTACTAATCAAGACTTTTTTATTTGCTTTGGAGGCGGCTACTGCTAAGGTTCCGATGACATCATCAGCTTCTACACCTTCAATAACTAGAAGAGGTATGCCAAGGGCGCGGATAATATCGTGTAACGGCTGAATTTGTTTACGCAGATCGTCCGGCATCGGTGGGCGATGGGATTTATATTGTTCAAACATTTCATCACGGAACGTTTTGCCCTTTGCATCAAAGACTACCGCAATATGGCTCGGTTGCACTTGCGAAATCAGGCTTTTAAGCATATTTAACACACCGTACATGGCACCGGTTGGTTCGCCGGCTGAATTGGTGAGTGGCGGAAATGCATGAAAAGCACGATATAAATAAGATGAACCGTCCACTAGGACTAATGGATTAGGAGCGATAGTTGGCATAAATATTCCGTTCAAAAATAATGAAAAGTGTCGCATTATAGCGTAAATTGCGAAATGGGGCGAACGGATAAAGTGCGGTCAATTAAACGTAAAAATTATGACGAAGGCATTTGGCTGTGGCATAATAGGATTACTTGAGCATTCAACATAAGGGAATAACATGTCATTAAAACTGGTTGAAGTTGTTGTATTAGGGCAAGTGCTGCGCTTGAATGTCCCTGCTGAACAAGAAGAGATTCTGCGTCAAGCGGCGCGTAATTTAGATCTTCAAGTGTCTGAAATGAAAGAGCGTACAGGTTTATTGCAATTAGACCGAGTGCTTTCGATTGTTGCCTTGAATTTAAGTTTTGAATTAACCCAAGAAAAGAATAAAAATGCCCAGATTGAAAACGTGTTATGTACGCGAATTCAGCAGTTAGATCATTCTTTAGAGAATGCATTAGGTGGGCGTCTTATCGTCGATTAAATAAAAAAGAACCGCATGTTGAAAGTGCGGTTCTTTTTTTATGTATTTTTAATCTGGCGTGTAATAGAGTTTACCAATTTCAATTTTTTGTCGCCCTGTTTCTTCACGCCATTTATTGCTGTCTCGTAAAGAATAAACACAACCACAATATTCCTGTTGATAAAAACGTTCACGTTTACTGATTTCGATCATGCGTTGCGATCCACCTGCTTTACGCCAGTTGTAATCCCAATAAATCACATCATCATATTTTTCAGCCGCACGGTGACCACAACCATTAATTTGATCCATATCTTTCCAGCGAGAAATACCAAGGCAGCTGGTAAATACAGGGAAACCATGCTCATGAGCATATTCAGCAGCTTTTTCAAAACGCATATCAAAACACATGGTGCAGCGAATGCCTCGTTCAGGTTCCCATTCCATGCCTTTTGCGCGATCAAACCATTGTTGGCGATCGTAGTCTGCATCAATAAACGGAATCCCAAATTTTTTGGCAAAACGGATGTTTTCTTCTTTACGAATTAAATATTCCTTCAATGGATGAATATTCGGATTGTAAAAATAAATCGTAAACTCAATACCTGAGGCCAAAATGGCTTCCATCACTTCACCTGAGCAAGGTGCACAGCAAGAGTGGAGAAGCAACTTATTATGTCCTTCAGGTAATTCAAGTTTTTCACGAATAAAAGGCGCATTGGGATCCTTGCGCACTTTTTGTTTGCGCGCTTTATGTTGAAAAACGACCGCACTTTGAGATTGTTGTTCTATCATATGTTAAAGATATTTTCTATCCCAGAATATTTATTACTGACATATTCATATAAGTTATGAGCAGGAATTGAATCATTTATACTTTGCCAAGTTATTTGATCATTATTAATAAGTGCTAATCCAACTTTTTCTAAGTTGAAAAACTTATCATATTCTCCTAAGTACTCAGGCACTCTATATTTAAATAGATATAATTTCCCTGAACTGTTATTTATACCATAAGCTATATAACATGAGACTATAGTGAGTTCAGTAGTTGCGTATAAAATTGTTGGAGGAGATGTCATCTTCCATGTAACAATATCTTCTACTGACTTTTTTAGTAACTCATTAATAATAGAAATTTCATTTGCAGTCATATAAACATCTCTTTAGTAATCATTCGGCTTTTCTCGCGTTTAACGCTTGTATATTTTTTAACGCTTGAGATAGAGTTGCCAAATGATTGTAATAACTCCAAGCATCCTCATATGTTAAATTATCCTTTGAAAGATTAATAAACATCTTTGTTTCAGATTTAAATGTACCGACATGTTTGCCAATTGATGTTTTTGGATGTTCATAAGTAATAACAATTCCATTAATCTTTTTTATTAGCTTCCATACGGCTAGCTTTTGTTCTTCAAAATCACCCTTGGCAGTAATCTCCTTAGTGTAGTCATCATACGCTTGAGAAATCTGATCTGTGATGTAAAAGTTAGAACTTTTTTCATTATACAGTTTATATAGCTTATTCGTTTTAAACCACACACAGCATGTTATAACTGTTCCAAGTATAGTTGCAATTATTGATAGATTTTGAACAAAATTAGGAAATAAATTATCTGTAATCCATTTAAGCTCCATCTAATAGCTCCTAGAAACAGATAAATAAGCTAGAGAAATTAACGCTTGTTTATATTCACTTTCTGGCAAAATCTGAATCGCATCAATGGCCTTTTGTGCTTCTTGTTTCGCACGATCCATTGCATAATCGAGGGATTTATGTTCAGCCATAATCGCAAGCACTTCATCGATCGCATCACGTTTTCCGCCTTGTTCAATGGCTTCACGAATAAGCGCAGCTTGTTGTGGATTACCGTGACGCATTGCGTGTAATAAAGGAAGAGTAGGTTTACCTTCAGCGAGGTCATCACCCACATTTTTTCCTAATGCCGCAGCGTTAGCGCTGTAATCTAGCACGTCATCTACTAATTGGAATGCGGTACCGAGATAGCGACCATATTCTTGAAATGCGGTTTCAATTGATTTTTCAGCGCCCGCAACAATCGCCACAGATTGTGCTGCCACTTCAAATAAGCGTGCCGTTTTACTATAAATCACACGCATATAGCTTTCTTCTGTGGTATCGGGATTGTTCACGTTCATTAATTGTTGAACTTCACCTTCAGCCAACACGTTGGTGGCGTCCGCCATAATGCGAAGAATATCTAGCGATTGTAACTGCGCCACTAATTGGAATGCACGCGTATAAATGAAGTCGCCCACTAATACGCTAGCCGCATTACCAAAGGCAGAGTTTGCCGTTGCGCGACCACGACGCATATCCGATTCATCTACCACATCATCATGTAATAAAGAAGCGGTGTGAATAAATTCTACAAAGGTAGCACAAGTGGCCACTTTATCGCTTTCGTAGCCTAATGCACGCGCCGCTAAAACCGCAATAAGTGGTCGAATACGTTTTCCACCACCTTGTACAATATAAAAACCAAGTTGATTAACCATCGGCACATCTGAGTTAATTTGTGCTAAAATGGCTTGGTTGACTTTCTGCATATCCGCATCAGTTAATGCTTGGATGGCATGCATATCCATTAAATCTTGTTTGTTCATCTTCATTTGGTTCGATGGTTGTGTATATAAAAGAAAAGTGCGGTGAATTCTACCCGATTTTTCAGGGTTTTTGAAATTAAGCTCGAGGAAAAGCGCTTTTTTTTATTTTATTGCAAATAAGTGCTTGCGATCGAGTTGTTTTTTCCGTAGAATTTGCGACCTATTTATATGAATTTTGAAGTGCGGACCGAAAATAGTAACGGAGAAGCACAATTTATAGCGGAGTATTTATGTACGCAGTTTTCCAAAGTGGCGGTAAACAACACCGTGTGAGCGAAGGTCAAGTAGTTCGTTTAGAAAAACTTGAACTTGCAACTGGCGCAACAGTTGAGTTCGACTCAGTGTTGATGGTCGTTAATGGTGAAGATGTTAAAATTGGTGCACCAGTAGTAGCTGGCGCGAAAGTAGTGGCTGAAGTTGTGGCACAAGGTCGTGGCGATAAAGTTAAAATCGTTAAGTTCCGTCGTCGTAAACACAGCCGTAAACAACAAGGTCATCGTCAGTGGTTCACAGAAGTGAAAATCACTGGGATTCAAGCATAATTTCAGAGGAGATCAAGTAGATGGCAACTAAAAAAGCTGGTGGTTCAACTCGTAACGGTCGTGATTCTGAAGCTAAACGCCTTGGTGTTAAACGTTTCGGTGGCGAATCTGTATTAGCAGGTAGCATCATTGTACGTCAACGTGGTACTAAATTCCACGCAGGTAACAACGTAGGTATGGGCCGTGACCACACCTTATTTGCTACCGCTGACGGTAAAGTAAAATTTGAAGTGAAAGGCGAGAAAAGCCGTAAATACGTAAGTATTGTAACTGAATAATTTTACATCTGATTTGATAAACGCCCCGCATTACCTGTGGGGCGTTTTCTTTGTTTTCTTACCTGTAATTTACAATCATTAATCAAATTTGTTATCTTAGCAGGATCATTCTCTTCAATATTTCTTAGAATGAAATTTACCTGAATTCCTAACTGTGCTTTAGCCAAATAAAGGAAGATATCATGAAAAAACAACCTCTTTTAGGATTTCTATTTGCTTTAATTACAGCGATGGCATGGGGATCTTTACCTATTGCGTTAAAACAGGTTTTATCCGTGATGACGCCACAAACGATCGTGTGGTATCGCTTTATTGTGGCATTTCTAGCACTCTTTATTTTGCTTGCCTATAAGAAAAAATTGCCACAATTTTTCAAAGGTGGTCGATTCATTTGGCTTGTGATCATTGGTGTTGCAGGATTATCGGGTAATTTCTTCTTATTTAATAGTTCACTTAAGTTTATCGATCCTCCTTCAGCTCAAATTTTTATTCATTTTTCTTCTTTTGGCATGTTGATTTGCGGTATTTTTGTCTTTAAAGAAAAGCTTGGATTACATCAAAAGATTGGTTTAGGTCTGTTATTGGCTGGGTTGGTGCTTTTCTTCAATGATAAATTTGAGGTGTTTAAAGGAGAAAGTGGTTATTTAACGGGCGTCTTGCTAAGCCTAACAGCTTCATTAGTTTGGGTTGCTTATGGTATGGCACAGAAATTAATGCTTCGTCGTTTTAGTTCACAACAAATTTTATTAATGATGTATTTCGGTTGTCTTTTGGTATTTACGCCTGTTGCTGAATTTTCCCAAGTGAGAGAGCTCAGCCCGTTAGCATTTGGTTGTTTAGCTTATTGTTGTCTGAATACCTTATTTGGTTACGGTGCCTATGCTGAAGCCCTTAATCGCTGGGAAGTCTCTAAAGTAAGTGTTGTGATTACTTTAGTACCACTCTTTACCATTTTCTTTGCTCATCTTGCGCATTATGCGAGCCCTGATAATTTTGCTGCGCCAGAATTAAATATGATTAGCTATATCGGGGCGTTTGTTGTAGTATGCGGAGCAATTTTGTCAGCAATCGGACATAAGTTATTACCGCAATCAAAGTAAAGTGCGGTTAAATATTGGAGAGTTTTTATGAAATTTATTGATGAAGCCCTGATTCGTGTGGAAGCAGGGGATGGTGGAAACGGTTGTGTAAGTTTCCGCCGTGAAAAATTTATCCCCAAAGGTGGCCCTGATGGCGGTGATGGCGGTGATGGCGGTGATGTTTATTTGGTTGCAGACGAAAACTTAAATACCTTGATCGATTATCGCTTTACGAAACGTTTTGCCGCAGAACGCGGTGAGAACGGCCATAGTTCAGATTGTACCGGTCGCCGCGGTAAAGATATTACGTTACGTGTGCCGGTGGGAACGCGTGCAATTGATAATGATACCAAAGAAGTGCTTGGCGATTTGACAAAGCATGGCGCCAAAATGTTAGTAGCGAAAGGTGGTTATCATGGTTTAGGGAACACACGTTTTAAATCTTCAGTGAACCGTGCACCTCGCCAAAAAACTATGGGGACACCTGGGGAAAAACGCGATTTATTATTAGAATTAATGCTTCTTGCGGATGTCGGGATGTTAGGTTTACCAAATGCAGGTAAATCCACCTTTATTCGTGCCGTTTCAGCTGCAAAACCAAAAGTCGCTGATTATCCATTTACCACTTTAGTGCCAAGTTTAGGCGTAGTGAAAGTGGATGAGAGCCATAGCTTTGTAGTGGCAGATATTCCTGGATTGATTGAAGGTGCATCGGATGGTGCTGGTTTGGGAATTCGTTTCTTAAAGCACTTAGAACGTTGTCGTGTGTTAATTCATTTAGTGGATATTAACCCAATTAATGAATCCGATCCGGCAGATAATATTGCGATCATCGAGTCAGAATTATTCCAATATAGCGAAAAATTGGCAGATAAACCACGTTGGTTAGTCTTCAATAAAATTGATACGATGACAGAAGAAGAGGCGCATGAACGTGCTCAAGAGATTACCGAACGTCTTGGTTGGGAAGAAGGCTATCACCTTATTTCTGCCGCAACCGGTAAAAATGTGCCACCACTTTGTCGTGATATTATGGATTTCATTGAAGCAAATCCACGTGATGCGGAAGTAGAAGAAAATAAACCAGAAGAAGTGAAATTCAAATGGGAAGACTACCATCAAGAACAGCTCGCTGAACATCAATTTGATGATGAAGATGACGACTGGGATGATTGGGACGAAGAAGATGAAGAAGGCGTTGAATTTATTTACAAACCTTAATACCTAAATGAAAAAAGAGCGGAAATTTGACCGCTCTTTTTTTATTGGGGTTAACCTTTCTTTTTCCCACCTTGACGCGCTTTAAAGCGAGGGTTGGTTTTCGAAATGACATAGACGACACCGTGGCGACGAACAATTTTGCAGCCAGGACGGTTTTTTGCGCTTTTGAGTGAAGATAATACTTTCATTGAACATTCCTATTTTGATTTAAATGCGCCAAATTTACCGTAGCGGTTTGCAAATTCACTTGCACGACCTTCGTTACCAATTTGACGAGTTTTACCAGTATAAAATGGGTGAGAGGCTGATGAGGTATCGCACATAAATACAGGGTATTCATTACCATCTTCCCATTTCATGGTGTTGTTGGTTTTAGCACAAGAACGAATGAGAAAGCCTTGTTTCGCGTTGGAATCGTAAAATAAAACGGTACGATAATTTTCAGGGTGAATGCCTTTTTTCATTAGAGCTCCTTATATAACGAAAAGAATTGGGCGAAGATACTAATTCAAAAGATAATGATTATCAATATAATTTTATTCATAACTATAAGAATTTTTTTCATATTGAGAAAAAGAAAAATGCCTTTCGATTGAAAGGCATTTTGTCAGTTTTGAGGGAGAGTTATCCACGATGTGCGTTTTTCATAATACGCTCTTTCGCTACTTTCCATTCACGCTCTTTAATATCATCACGTTTATCATGCTGTTTTTTACCTTTCGCAAGACCGATTTTGATCTTTGCCCAAGCACCTTTCCAATAAAGAGAAAGGGCAACAATGGTAAAACCATCACGGCTTGATTTACCGAAAAGATTATCTAGTTCACGTTTATTCAATAAAAGCTTACGTGTACGCGTCGGATCGCAAACCACGTGAGTAGAAGCCAAGCTTAATGGTTGAATGGTTGCACCAAATAAATAAGCTTCACCGTTTTTAAAAATGATGTAGCTGTCGCTGATATTGGCTTTACCTGCGCGCATTGATTTAACTTCCCAACCTTGTAATTCAAGGCCGGCTTCAATTTCATCTTCAATAAAATATTCGTGTCTGGCTCGTTTATTTAACGCAATGGTGTTGGAGCCGACTTTGAGTTTTTTCTTGGTCATTGTTATCCGTTGTTTATTAATCGTAAATTGGCGTTGATTTTACCGAATCTCGCCGTGGATAGCAAAAAACAAAAGGCTGATTTGACTCAGCCTTTTATTACTAAATGATAGATTATTCTTCTAATTCACCACAGAAACGATAGCCTTCGCCGTGCACGGTAGCAATAATTTCTGGTGTATTAGGATGATCTTCAAAATGTTTTCGAATACGACGAATTGTTACATCCACAGTACGATCTTGTGGTTTTAATTCACGTCCTGTCATTTTTAGCAATAATTCTTCACGAGTTTGCAATTTGCCAGGGTTTTCGCAGAAATGCAACATGGCACGGAATTCACTACGAGGCAGTTTAAATTCAACGCCTTCAGGTGTGATTAAATTATGGCTATTTAAATCCAGTGTCCACCCATTAAAACGATAGTTCTCACGTTGTAAATGGGTTTCTTTGCCATTTAGTGTCATGGTGCGATGCAATAAATTTCGTGCACGAATGGTGAGTTCTCTTGGGTTAAATGGTTTAGTGAGATAATCATCTGCCCCAATTTCCAAGCCTAAAATTTTATCGACCTCGTTATCTCGTCCCGTGAGGAAGATTAATGGAATTGCAGCTTTCTCACGTAATTCACGCCCCAGTAATAAACCATTTTTACCAGGTAAGTTGATATCTAATACGATGAGATTAACCGTTTCTGAGTTTAACTGACGATACATTTCTGCACCATCTTGTGCTTGTAATACCTCATAGCCCTCAGCTTCAAAAATTCCTCTTAACGTATTACGGGTTACCGCTTCATCTTCCACAATGAGAATTTTTGGGGTAGCCATTCGTTACTCCTTGTTATACTTCGTTATGGGCATATTCTATAATTGTAACATTGCTGTAACAACAGAAAAGTGCGGTCATTTTTTAAATTACATTTAATTTTATGATCTAAGTCATAAATTATTAACATTCCGCTTATCTATGCTAGAATCTTAGCAGGAACAATAGTTGGAACTTTATGATGAAGCGAATTCTTCTTTTTTTATTTTTTATTTTTACCGCACTTTCCACTCAAGCCGGTCTTTTTGATAAGAAACCGGCTTTCTTACCTGTGGATGAAGCTTTTCAATTTTCAGCTGCGAAAAGCGAGAATCAAGAAAATGTGATCGTCAATTGGTCGATTGCAGAAGGGTATTATCTCTATCAAGAGAAAATTTCCGTGAAGCTCAATCAAGAAGAAAATGCATCATTTGATGTAGCTACATTTTCTATTTCACCCGAAGATTATAACGATCCTTATTTTGGCTTAATGAAGATTTTCAAAAAGCCTGTGCAAGCTATTTTTAAAGCGAGTCAGTCGCCATTAAAAGCAGAAGATGTGGTTGAGATTGCTTACCAAGGTTGTACTGAGGGCTTTTGTTATCCGCCTGAAGTGAAAGAAATCAAAGTGGCGGATTTGCCGATTGCACAGATCACCAATACTGAAAAAACATCGGAAAAATCGACCGCACTTTCCGCACAACCTAAAGCAGAGCAAGATCGTTTAGCGGAAAGCTTATTTAATAGCAAATATGCCGTATTTGGCTTTTTCTTATTGGGCTTAGGTTTGGCTTTTACCCCTTGTGTGTTGCCAATGCTGCCGTTGCTTTCAGCGATAGTGATTGGCCAAAATCAGCGTCCTAATATGTGGCGCGCTTTTGCATTAAGCTTTGTGTATGTGCAGGGGATGGCGCTGACTTATACCTTGCTAGGCTTGATTGTCGCCGCAATTGGTTTACCGTTCCAAGTGGCTTTACAACATCCTTATGTGATGATTGGTTTATCAATCATCTTTGTCTTGTTAGCCTTGTCGATGTTCGGTGTATTTACTTTACAGCTCCCAAGCTCCTTACAAACAAAACTCTCTTTACTTAGCCAACAGCAAAAAGCCGGCGCTTTGGGGGGCGTGTTCTTAATGGGCATGATTGCGGGACTTGTGGCTTCACCTTGCACATCCGCACCGCTTTCTGGTGCATTGCTTTACGTGGCGCAGAGTGGGGATTTATTTACTGGTGCGATCACACTTTATTTGCTCGCGTTGGGCATGGGCGTACCGCTGATTTTAATCACTTTATTTGGGAATAAAATTCTGCCTAAATCAGGCATGTGGATGGAAACGGTTAAAAAGCTCTTTGGTTTTGTGATGCTCGCATTACCGGTATTCTTAATTTCTCGTATTTTGCCAGATGAATGGACACCAAGATTATGGGCGATGCTCGGTACCGCATTTTTCATCTGGTTTGCTTTCCAAATGCCGAAAAATGGTACAGGTTGGGTATTCCGAATTCTCTTTTTAGTCGCAGCAATGATTAGTGTTAAACCGCTTCAAACTTGGGTTTGGGGTGAAAGCCAAGCACCAAGTGCGGTCGAAAATAAAGTGGTTTCCCATGTTGAATTTAAGAAAGTGAAAAGCGAAGCTGAATTGCAGCAAGCACTTGCTGAAAATAACAAATCACTTGTGATGCTCGATCTTTATGCGGATTGGTGTGTGGCTTGTAAAGAGTTTGAAAAAGAAACATTTAGTGATCCAAGTGTACAAAAAGCCTTTGGTGACATGCTGCTTCTTCAAGTCGATATGACAAAAAACTCTGAAGAAAACCGCGCTTTAATGACAAAATATAAAGTGTTAGGTTTACCGACTATTTTATTCTTTAGCCGAGATGGAAAAGAAATAGAGGGGAGTCGTGTTAACGGATTCATGCCGCCAGTTGAGTTTTTACAATGGATTGAGAAAATCAGTAAAGCGTAAGATTATTTCCTAATCGTAAAAAGTCTTTTTCGATTTGAGGTATTGTTTGGCTTTGAGTTAATCATTAATATACGCCCCGTTCTCAAATCACTTTTTATTTTTTATTAGGAAAACTTTATGAAAAACTTAGAAAAATACTCTCCTTATGTTTTAGCTTTATTACGTATCGTCGCTGCGTATATGTTTATCTTACACGGCACAGCGAAATTCTGGGAATTCCCAATTTCAATGACGGGCGGTAACGGCGCAGTGGGCGATCCAATGATGATCGTCGGTGGAGTAATCGAGATTGTCGGTTCAATCCTATTAATTTTAGGTTTATTTGTTCGCCCAGTGGCATTTATCCTTTCGGGTCAAATGGCTTATGCGTATTTCTTTATGCACGTTGCAGGTAAAGGGAATTTATTTTTCCCAATCGCGAACGGTGGTGAACTTGCTTTACTTTACTCTCTCGTGTTCTTCTATTTTGTGTTTGCTGGTGCCGGTGCATTTTCTTTAGATAACCGCAAACGTTAATCACATTATTCACACTGTTAGGTTGCCCGCATTTTGCGGGCTTTTTTGTTTTTTAAACCTCCTAAATAAGCAGTAGAACCTTGAAGTGCGCTTATCAGGAAAATTTTTTCTACATAAACGCAAACGTTTGCGCTATAATTCCCCGCGCTTATTTTTAACCATTTAATTAAAGGAAAATGTAATGACAGATCGTCCAATTCGTCAGGCTTTACTGAGTGTTTCTGATAAAACCGGTATCGTAGAATTTGCTCAAGGCTTAGTACAGCGTGGTGTAAAACTACTTTCCACAGGCGGTACCGCAAAATTGTTGGAGCAACATGGTTTGCCGGTGACTGAAGTGTCTGATTATACGGGATTCCCTGAAATGATGGACGGTCGCGTGAAAACCTTGCATCCAAAAGTACATGGCGGGATTCTTGGTCGTCGTGGTACAGATGATGCTATCATGCAGCAACATGGTATTGAAGGCATTGATATGGTCGTCGTGAATTTATATCCATTTGCAGCCACTGTGGATAAACCAGATTGCACCTTGGCTGATGCGGTAGAAAATATCGATATCGGTGGACCAACCATGGTGCGTTCTGCAGCGAAAAACCATAAAGATGTGGTGATTTTGGTAAATAATGGTGATTTCAATGCAATTCTTGCAGAGATGGATAAACATCAAAACAGCCTAACGCTTGAAACCCGTTTTGATCTTGCGATTAAAGCATTTGAACATACTGCTCAATATGATTCCATGATTGCCAACTACTTTGGACAAATGGTGAAACCATATCATGTAGCAGAGGAAGAAGATGCGAATGCGAAGTGCGGTCAATTCCCTCGGACTTTAAACCTTAACTTCGTGCGTAAACAAACCATGCGTTACGGCGAAAACTCTCATCAAAATGCGGCCTTCTATGTTGATTTGAATGTGAAAGAGGCGAGCGTGGCTACGGCTAATCAACTCCAAGGTAAAGCCTTGTCTTACAATAATATTGCAGACACCGATGCAGCGCTTGAATGCGTGAAAGAATTTGATGAGCCAGCTTGTGTGATTGTTAAACACGCTAATCCATGCGGTGTGGCTTTAGGTAAAGATATTTTAGACGCCTATAATCGCGCTTACCAAACCGATCCAACTTCTGCATTTGGCGGCATTATTGCTTTCAACCGTGAATTAGACGCAAAAACGGCGAATGAAATTGTGGAACGCCAATTCGTTGAAGTGATTATTGCACCGAAAGTTTCTGCTGAAGCGCAAGAAGTCGTGAAACGTAAGAAAAATGTTCGTTTGCTTGAATGTGGTGAATGGACCTCTCGTTCCGAACGTTTGGATTTCAAACGTGTAAACGGCGGTTTATTAGTACAAGATGCAGATTTAGGCATGGTTGGTTTGGATGATTTAAAAGTAGTAAGTAAACGTCAGCCAACTGAACAAGAATTAAAAGACTTATTATTCTGCTGGAAAGTGGCGAAATTCGTGAAATCGAATGCCATTGTTTACGCCAAAGATAATCAAACTATCGGCATTGGTGCAGGTCAAATGAGCCGCGTGTATTCGGCCAAAATTGCAGGTATCAAAGCACAGGATGAAGGCTTGACCGTGGCTGGTTGTGTGATGGCATCTGATGCTTTCTTCCCATTCCGTGACGGCATTGATGCAGCGGCGAAAGTAGGGATTCAATGTGTGATCCATCCAGGTGGCTCAATGCGCGATCAAGAAGTCATCGATGCAGCAGATGAACATAATATGGTGATGGTATTAACTGGAATGCGTCATTTTAGACATTAATTTATATCGTAACTTCGCTCAATGAGCGAATTACTTTTTTACTTATTCCTCCCCCTCTTTCGTAAAGAGGGGGCTGGGGGGAGATTTAAACGATGCTAAATATACTATGAGGTTGAAATAACTTCTGCCAAATCTCCCCTACCCCTCTTTGCTAAAGAGGGGATTAAATTCAAAAAGATACAAGGAGCATTATGAACATCCTCATCATCGGAAATGGCGGGCGTGAACACGCCTTGGCTTGGAAAGCAGCACAATCTCCACTAGCAGATAAAGTTTTTGTCGCACCAGGCAACGCGGGTACCGCATTGGAACACAAAGTAGAAAACGTGAATATTTCTGCAACAGATATCCCCGCATTAGTGAAATTTGCTCAAGATAAGCAAATTGGATTAACCATTGTTGGCCCTGAAGCTCCGCTAGTGATTGGGGTAGTTGATGCATTTCGTGAAGCTGGATTGAAAATTTTTGGTCCAACTAAAGCGGCTGCGCAATTGGAAGGTTCAAAAGCATTCACCAAAGACTTCCTCGCTCGTCACAAAATTCCAACGGCAGAATATCAAAACTTCACCGAAGTAGAACCTGCATTGGCGTACTTACGTGAAAAAGGTGCGCCAATTGTCGTAAAAGCGGATGGTTTGGCAGCGGGCAAAGGCGTAATCGTTGCAATGACATTGCAGGAAGCGGAAGAAGCTGTGCGTGATATGCTTTCTGGTAATGCCTTTGGCGAAGCGGGTAGCCGAGTGGTGATTGAAGAGTTTCTAGATGGCGAAGAAGCCAGCTTTATCGTTATGGTAGATGGTAAAAACGTCGAACCTATGGCGACTAGTCAAGATCATAAACGCGTGGGCGAAAATGATACAGGCTTAAATACTGGCGGTATGGGGGCGTATTCGCCAGCACCAGTGGTGACGCCTGAAATTCATGATCGCATTATGCGAGAAGTGATTTATCCAACCGTTAATGGCATGGCGGCAGAAGGCAATGTTTACACAGGTTTCCTATACGCAGGATTAATGATTATGCCGAACGGTCAGCCAAAAGTGATTGAATTTAACTGTCGTTTTGGCGATCCAGAAACCCAGCCAATTATGTTACGCCTCGAATCAGATCTGGTAGGATTTTGTCTTAAAGCTTGCGATGGTAAATTGAACGAAGTGAAATCCCAATGGAATCCAAAATCTTCCTTAGGGATTGTTTTGGCGGCTGAAGGCTATCCAGGCGATTATCGCAAGGGCGATGAAATCACCGGTTTGCCACAAAGTGCGGTCGAAAATGAGAAAGTTTTCTTAGCGGGCGTTGCAGAACAAGAAGGCAAGTTAGTCACGAACGGCGGTCGCGTGCTTTGTGTTACTGCATTAGGCGAAAGCGTATTTGAAGCACAACAAAAAGCCTTAAAACTCGCTGAGCAAATTCAATGGTCTGGACGTTTTTATCGTCGAGATATTGGCTATCGTGCTGTTGAACGTGAGCAGCAAAAATAACTACATTAAATGTTAAGGTATCGAATGGATTATAAAAATAAGGAATTATGTCGTCTTCGCACAATCAGTTTTTTTCTAACGTTACATAAAGATAAAACGCAATGGGAAGATGCACTTTATTCGGTGAAACGTGATGTGGATTTGTTATTACCTGCTGTACAGAAAGCAGGTTATACCTTGCAATCGATTCGAGTGATTACCAATCCCTTTGGTGAATATTTGGATTTAACCAATTTGCAGACAGCAAAAGCAGATTTGCAGTATTTAACGGAATTATTGAATAAATTTAATGAAAGTGGAATCCGTCTTCGATTTGCAATAGGCGCGGCGAGAAATAAAGAGGAAATTGCTTTATTACCAGAGTTAATCGCCGCTTATGGCGACTTGTGTAATGCTTGTGTCAATGTACCATTAGATGAAAATGGCGTGTTAGATAATGAACTTATTGAGCAATCTGTTTATGCCGTACAAAAAATTGCAAACATCACACCACGTGGCGAAGGTAATTTTAACTTTACTGTGAATTTTAACTGCAAGCCATTTATTCCTTATTTCCCTGCCGGTTATCATCTAAGTCATTTGCCAAACAGTTTTGTTATTGGTTTAGAAACACCCGATTTATTAGTCGAAGTATTAAAATCTGTGCCAAAATCGCCTCATAATCAATTTTATGCTGATTGTTATCAGGCTATGTCGCAGGCTTTGCAATATCATGTAGATCAAGTATTAGAGATGTTAAGTGCGGTCAAATTATCAGGTGAATTTGAATTTGCAGGCATTGATAGTTCGGCGGCACCATCGAAAAATTGTGCATCCATGACAAAAATTTATGAATTAATGGGATTGCCCTATTTTGGTGCGGCTGGTTCAGTCGAGGTTTCTGCGCTACTTACAAAAGTATTTAAATCAATCCAACGTGTGCCATTGGTTGGATTCTCTGGATTAATGTTGGCAGTGACAGAAGATTTAGGTTTAGCCGAAGGTACACAAAAACACTATTTTGATATCCGTGCTTTACTGACTTATAGCGCCGTATGTGGTATCGGTTTAGACACGGTTCCAGTGGCGGGAAATGTTAAGGCGGAAAGCATAGCGGCTATTATGCGCGACACAGGAACGATGGCATTTCGCTTAAATAAACCACTCACTGTGCGTTTATTTCCAATTCCGAATAAGGTTGCAGGTGAAATATCAGAATTTGAGAGTGATGATTTATGTAACTGCCGCCTTTTACACATTCCTGATTAAACGAAAATTTCCCTATTTTGTTTTGAACAATGCAATCCCTACTATCAATAAAAGGAGTATCTCATGAGAAAATTAATATTAGGTAGCCTTGTTGCTGCATTATTAACAGGTTGCTCGTGGGCTTCAAATGTCTCACAAAGTTCAACATTAGATGGCGAGTGGATTTGTCGTACTATCCCGACACAAGATAAACAAACTTACGATCGCTTAGATCACTTTGTCTTAAAGCCAGATGGAACAGGCGCCTTGCGAGGTATTTCCTACATTGAATTGGATAAAGAGACGACTATTCGTTATTTAACAAAAGGTAAGGTGAAATGGCAGAGCCAAAATAATGTCTTGAGTTTTGATTTTGTTAATCGCGCGATGGTGCCTGCACACAGTAACAATGTGGCGAAAGCCATCAAGCAAGATAAGAAATTACAAAAACAAGAAAAAGAGCAATTAGCTACGTTTTATAGCAAATCTGGCGATCACGTGAATATGCCAATTGAACTTAAACAGAATGGCAATCAACTTATTTTAGATAAGGATTTTGCGACTTGCCGACGAGTCACAGAGAATGACAAAGATATTCAGTTATTGAATCAGTGGTTTGTGAAGAAATAAATACAATTATTTTAAGCTTGATACAAAACAAGCGTGATTTTAACCGCACTTTATTTTTGTAAATGTTGAAATCAAATTAATAGAAGGAGTATTACTATGAGAAAATTAGTATTAGGTAGTCTTGTCGCTGTATTGCTATCGGGATGCGCAACGGCACATCAGCAAACTGAACAGGAAAAAGCATTGGTGGGCGATTGGATTTGCCATGTTAAGCCTGCGGCAAAAGCCCCTTTACCCGTTGAGCATTTTGACTACATCACCTATCGAGCGGATCAAACTGTGCTTCTACGTGGTATTTCACAGATTGATACAAAAGAAGGTTGGATGCGTTATTTATTGCAAGCCAAAGCCAAATGGCAGGCAAGTGATGGTAAATTGAGTTATGACTTTACCGATCGTCTATTTAAAACCGCCCATTCACCGCAAGTTGCGAAAATCATAGAGCAAGTTCCAGAGTTTAAAGACTATGAGAAGGAATTTGTTTCACCTTGCGATCGTTGTGGTGATCATTTGGATATGAAGATTAAAATGAAAAGTCCAACAAGGATGACAAATTTTAATACTTATACGAAAGAAACCAGCCAATGCCGTAAACTTAGTGCGGGCGAGAAAACAAAAGAAGTTAAATTAATTGAAAAATTAGTGAAAGAAAAAGGCTCGATTTAGATAAATGAATGTTTTTCATTGTAATAATGAAAAATATGGTCGAAATTTTTGGTTAAGTTTTTGCCTGGAAACAGGTAAACTATACACAAATAATTCAAACAACGAGGAAAACACAATGTTTAAAAAAAGTATGAACATCGCTGATTACGATCCGGTTCTATGGCAAGCCATTCAGGACGAAAATTGTCGTCAAGAAGAGCATATCGAGCTTATCGCATCTGAAAACTATGCGAGTCCACGCGTAATGGAAGCGCAAGGTTCTCAGTTTACTAACAAATATGCAGAAGGCTATCCAGGTAAACGTTACTACGGCGGTTGTGAGTACGCAGACATTGTGGAGCAGTTGGCGATTGATCGCGCGAAAGAGTTATTTGGTGCGGATTATGTGAACGTACAACCACACTCAGGTTCACAAGCCAATGCGGCAGTATATGGTGCATTAATCAATGCGGGCGATACCATTTTAGGGATGGATTTAGCACACGGTGGTCACTTAACCCATGGGGCAAAAGTGAGTTTCTCCGGTAAAATCTATAATTCTGTACTTTATGGTATCACTGCTGATGGTTTAATCGACTATGAAGATGTGCGTCAAAAAGCGTTAGAACATAAACCAAAAATGATCGTGGCTGGTTTCTCTGCTTATTCTCAAGTGGTAGATTGGAAAAAAATGCGCGAAATTGCGGATGAAGTGGGCGCGTATTTATTTGTTGATATGGCTCACGTTGCGGGCTTAATCGCAGCAGGTTTATATCCAAACCCATTACCATACGCACACGTTGTGACTACGACTACCCATAAAACCTTAGGTGGTCCACGTGGTGGTTTAATCCTTTCTTCTTGTGGTGATGAAGAAATTTATAAACGCTTACAATCTTCAGTTTTCCCTGCAAACCAAGGTGGTCCATTAGTTCACATTATTGCGGCGAAAGCAGTATGTTTCAAAGAAGCGTTAGAGCCAGCTTATAAAGAATACCAAGCAAACGTGATTAAAAATGCGAAAGCAATGGTGGAAGTATTTAAACAACGTGGATATGACGTGGTTTCAAATGGCACAGAAAACCATTTATTCTTAGTGAGCTTCATCAAACAAGGCTTAACCGGTAAAGCAGCAGATGCAGCGCTAGGTAAAGCGAATATTACGGTGAATAAAAACTCCGTACCAAATGATCCACAAAAACCATTTGTGACCTCAGGTATTCGTGTTGGTACACCAGCGGTGACTCGTCGTGGCTTTAACGAACAAGACTGTCGTGAACTAGCAGGCTGGATGTGTGATGTATTAGATGCATTAGGCAAAGAAAACGAAGAACAAGTGATTGCAGCAACCAAAGAAAAAGTATTGGCAATCTGCAAACGTCTTCCTGTTTACGCAAGCTAATTTTTAATCGTTGTTAAAAGAAACGGTGACATCAATAAAGGATGTTGCCGTTTTTTATTTCAATTTTTCTATGCCCTACTGAGGGTTGGAAAGGCTAATTGGTTGATATTATAGTAACTATTTTTCTGAGCAATTGAATAGTTGAATAAAATACTATATTATTTGGTAGCTCAACTAAACGATAAATATATTAATTCTTCAATCTAAAGAGCCCGGGTAAAAACCAGTCTCCATTATGCTTACTTAAATTGCCACGATAGTGGTTTAACGGTGCTGAGCCTATTATCCAATTTAGTTAAAAATCCAACCGCACTTTCGATTCAATTGAAATACATTTATCTCCCAAAGGAAGTCCCATGTTTAAAACATTATTAAATTTATTTCGCTCGACTGACAAAAATAGTCTTGAAGCCTTAAAGCAACATGCAGAACAAGGTGATGCAGAGGCAATATATCAGTTGGGGAGAGTATATGCTCTTGGTAAAGGGGAAGAAGTCGATTATGACAACGCAATGACGTTATATCACCGCGCGAATGCATTGGGTTATCCATTGGCGGCAAATAATATTGGCGCACTTTATGATGATATGGGCGAGCCTGAAAAATCAGTGGAATGGTTTGAGCAAGGCATTCGTCAAGGCGATAAACGAGCGACAATTAGTTTGGGACGATTCTATCTTTTAGGTATTGGCGTGGAGCAAGATACATTTAAAGGCATGCAAATGCTAGAGAAATATGACAATCATGGGCTTGCTTCATACCTCTTAGCGCAGGTATATGATGGCGTTATAGGATATGAAGTTCCAATTAATTATCCTAAAGCATTGGAATATTACTTGCTTGCTGAGAAGAATAAACAAGATTTAACCAATGAAGATTTAATGACGCTTTATAATAACCTTGGGATGCTCTACAACGCTCACGAGGATATTCCAACCAATTATGTTGAAGCGCAAAAATACCTAACCAAAGCTGCTGAAATGGGGCTTCCCCATGCAATGTATGGTTTAGCAAATTTACACGATTTTAAAGGGGATAAAAAGCAAGCCTTCAAATGGTATTTAAAAGCTGCTGAAAATGGCTTAATTGATGCCTATTACTATGTTGGTAATGCTTACAAAAGAGGTGAGGGGGTTCAACAAGATAGCCAGAAAGCCTTGAAATGGCTAGAGCTAGCAGCAGAATACCAAATGAGGGGGGCGGCTTGGGGATTGGCTGAGATTTACCAGGAAGGGCTAGGTAATGTGCCACAAAATTTAGAAAAAGCTCAAGAGTTTTATCTACTTGCAAAAGAATCAGGAGAGAATGTCGAACGCTCAGTGCAACAGCTGCAAAGTCGTCTTGCTGTGCGTGATGATTTTGATGCATTACTTGAACGAGCGAAAGAAGGCAATCTTGAGGCACAAAAGGATTTAGCGATGGCTTACGTTCGAGGTGATGAAATTGAACAGAATTATGAAGAAGCCTTTAAATGGTGTAAAGCTGCCGCCGAACAAGGCGATGCAGATGCACAAAATAGCCTTTATAACCGCTATGCAAAAGGCGAAGGAGTTGAACAAAATAGCGAAGAAGCGATGAAATGGCTACATCGTAGTGCCGATCAAGGTCATGGGCTGGCTTATTATAATTTAGGGTTTGAATATAGTTCAGGTGTTTTAGTCAAAAAAAATGAACTGGAAGCGATCAAATGGTATAAAAAAGCAGTAAAAAAAGACGTCATAGAAGCTTATTATCAACTCGGATTTCTTTATACTTATGGTGATACTATTAAAGAGGATTATAAGTCTGCACGGGAATATTATGAATTGGCGGGCGGAAGCTGGAACGGTGAAGCACAAAATGAATTAGGTATCCTTCACTTTAATGGGCTAGGGACACCAAAAGATGATGCAAAAGCCTTTCTTTATTTCCAACTTGCTGCTGAAAACGGCAGTCCGGAGGGAATGTACAATTTAGGTGCGATGTATGACAATGGCTTTGGCACAAAACGCAACCACAAATTCGCCACCCAATGGTTTAAAAAATCCTGTGAAGCTGGATATGAAAAAGCATGCGAGATGCTATAAAAATAGAGCTTACTTTATGTTTATCCGTACAAAAGGATAGGCGTAATATATGGTCAATGTGTTAGAATTAACTATTATTTTTATTGTTTTTTGATCTTCTAGTTTACGCATAATGCTGATTCAGCTTTTATTTGTAATGTTAGCGGCGGTAAATATCGTCGCTTATTTTTTAATGTGGAAAGATAAAGTCCGCGCGGTTCGTCACGGCTGGCGAATTTCCGAAAATACCTTTTTTCTATTAAGCCTTCTTGGTGGTTTTATTGGTGTTTATTGCGGGATGAAGCGCTTTCGCCATAAAACCAAACACTTCAGTTTTAAATTTGTTGTTACTCTTAGTGCCTTTATTTGGCTAGTCTTAATGCCTTATTGGTATTTCTTTCTTGAGTAGTTTTAAATTCAGAATAATTTTTATCAATGAGAATAAAAAAGCCTAGAGAATATCTCTAGGCTTTTTAGCATGTAATTAGATTATTTAAAAATGAGGCGTCTTTTTCTGCTTTTCTTCACTTGTGAAATAGTGATTAATCCCAACACAAGGACATAAACAGCAAAAATAAAGACGAGCCATTGCACCATAGTAATACCGAAGAGAGACCATTGACTTTCATTACAGCTACCTGTCGGATTGAAGACTGCGGGTAGCCATTTATGGAATGGTAGCGTTTCCGGAAAGTTAGGTATAAATTCACATTGTTTCCACGGTGCAGGGTTCATTTGTAAATCAAGGTGACGGATAGATATCATTAATCCTTTAATTGCACTAAATAAACCCACAATAAGAGCAAGAATGCGGACAATAAGCGAACTTGGGGCTAAGGCACCGATAAGACCAGCGACGAATAAACCCACAACAGCTAAACGTTCATAAACACAAAGTACGCAAGGTTGTAAACCCATGCCGTATTGAAAATAAAGTGCGGTCGATTCTAAGGCAAATGCGGTAAATGCCAAAAAGATCCACGCTGAACGTTTAAGGGATAATTGCTTAAAAAAGTCGAGCATTCTTTCTCCTTATGCTTCACTAAATAGGAAGAATTAAGCCAAGGTTCGCAAGCCAAATTGTCATATCTGGTAAGATAAATTCGATAGCAAGGAAACCCACCACGGTTAATACGATGGTGTAAGGCAATGCCATGTAGACCATTCTACCATAAGAAAGTTTGATTAACGGTGCAAGAGACGATGTCAGTAAGAATAAGAATGCTGCTTGACCGTTTGGCGTTGCTACAGAAGGTAAGTTTGTACCTGTATTGATTGCGACCGCAAGTAATTCAAATTGGTGTGGCTCAATCGCTCCAGCTGTAAGCGCATTTTTCGCCTCATTAATGTAAACCGTTGCAACGAATACGTTATCAGAAATTGCAGAAAGTAAACCGTTGAAACCATAGAATAGGGCTAACTGGGTTTTCTCTTCTGCACTTAATACGAAGTGGATAATTGGACCAAAGAGTTTTTGATCGATAATCACCGCAACGATAGAGAAGAATACCACTAATAATGCAGTGAAAGGCAAGCTTTCTTGGAATGATTTACCAATAGCGTGCTCATCGGTTACACCAGTAAAGGTAGTCGCAAGAATAATCACACTTAAACCGATTAGACCAACAGCGGCTAAGTGGAAAGCTAGACCTAAGATTAACCAAATCGCGATAAGACCTTGAACAGAAAGACGTACTTTATCTTGTCTAGACATTTTTTGTGTATTTTCACGATCTAAATCAGCCAAGATTTTCCATACTTCTTCTGGTAATTTTTCGCCATAGCCGAATACTTTAAATTTTTCCACTAAAACACAAGTGAGTAATCCACAGATAAATACAGGGATGGTTACTGGCGCCATACGGAAGAAGAACTCAATGAAGTTCCATTTTGCTTGTTCTGCAATGATCAGGTTTTGTGGTTCACCCACCATGGTCATTACACCACCGAGTGCGGTACCTACACCAGCATGCATCATTAAGCTACGTAAGAAAGAGCGGAATTTTTCGAGAGTTTCATGATTTTTGATTTTGTTATCATCGGCAATATCAACCGCCTCCTGTAGATTTTTCCCTGATGCCACTTTGTGATAAACCCCATAGAAACCCATGGCAACACTGATGATTACAGCCACAACAGTTAGTGCATCTAAGAAAGCTGAAAGAAATGCAGCACTAAAACAGAACGCGACAGAAAGGATGATTTTAGAACGGATACGGACTAATAATTTGGTGAACACATAAAGCAAAAGTTGCTTCATAAAGTAAATACCGGCCACCATAAAGATTAAAAGTAAAACGACTTCAAAGTTTGCCATGATCTCGGCTTTAACGTGCTCTGCATTCGTCATACCAATAGCAATAGCTTCAACGGCTAATAAACCACCCGGTTGAAGAGGATAGCATTTTAATGCCATTGCTAGGGTGAAAATAAACTCGGCGACGAGTACCCAGCCCGCTACAAATGGGCTTACCCAAAAGAATAAAATTGGGTTAATTACCAAGAAGGCAATAATAGTTAATTTATACCAATCAGGGCTCGAGCCCAGAAAGTTTTTCATAAAAGCTTGTGTGTAAGTCATATTGAACTCCGTTTTTTATAGTCCTATCATTGTAATATATACTGCTTTAAAGGATAATAGACCAGTTAAAGATTTATTCAATAAATCACATTTTTTTGATCTTTTTAGACTTTTTTATATTTATTTCATACTCATGCAAACAGATAATACCCTTTTACGGGCTCAAAGCCCAGCTGCGCTTGCCGAAGAATATATTGTTAGAAGTATTTGGGATGATGTATTTCCCGCCGGCACCAATCTTCCTTCTGAGCGTGATTTAGCTGATAAAATCGGCGTAACACGCACCACATTACGTGAAGTATTACAGCGTTTGGCTCGTGATGGCTGGCTTACCATTCAACACGGCAAGCCGACAAAAGTCAATGATATTTGGGATACAGCTGGTCCAAGCATCATTGAAACCTTAATTACCTTAGATCGCCAAAGTGCGCCGTTAATTATTGAAAATATGTTGTCATTGCGTAGTCGCATGTCAGAATCTTATATTTATGAGGCAGTAAAAAATTCACCTAAAGCTTCTGCAGCCTTGTTCAAAGGGATGGATGCTTTAGAGAATACCGCTGAAAGCTACATGGAATTTGACTATGCCTTATTTCGTCAGTTTACCGTAATGGCTAATAAACCTTTCTATCGTTTAATTTTCAATAGCTTACGTGGGGTTTATCATAAAATTGGTTTGCTATTCTTTAGTGACGAAAAACATCGCCAAGTGACACATGATTTTTATGTGGAATTGCGTGATATTTGTGAAAAAGGTCAATCTGATTTAGTGGTGGAATGTATTCGTAAACACAAGCAAGTTACCTCCGCCTACTGGCGAGCCATTTTAGAAAGTTTGCCAAAAGATTTAGCAACAGAATAATATTAAAAGTGCGGTTGAAAATGACCGCACTTTTTCCTTATATCAAGAACTCAATATTATGCGTATTCCAAGAATTTATCATCCAGAATCCCTTAAAAATCAATCTACTTGCCAACTTTCAGAGGATGCGGCTAATCACGTAGGGCGTGTACTGCGTATGACTGAAGGTGAGCAAATTGAATTATTTGATGGAAGTAATCATATTTATCCAGCAAAAATTATTGAAGCGAGCAAAAAAGCCGTTAAAGTAGAAATTCTTGGGTGTGAATTAAGTGATAAAGAGTCTAATTTACCGATTCATTTAGGGCAGGTTATTTCCCGCGGTGATCGAATGGAATTTACCATTCAAAAGTCCGTAGAGTTGGGCGTGAACGTGATTACACCATTGTGGTCGGAACGCTGTGGGGTGAAGTTGGATGGCGAACGAATGGATAAGAAAATCCAACAATGGCAAAAAATTGCTATTGCGGCTTGTGAACAATGTGGCCGTAATGTTGTACCAGAAATTCGTCCGTTAATGAAATTACAAGATTGGTGTGCTGAAAATGACGGCGCGTTGAAATTGAATTTACATCCAAGAGCCCAATATTCTATTAAAACCTTGCCTTCCATTCCAAAAGAAGGTGTTCGTTTGCTTATTGGTTCAGAAGGTGGTTTATCACCTCAAGAAATCGCTCAAACTGAACAACAAGGATTCACTGAAATTTTATTAGGAAAGCGTGTGTTGCGTACAGAAACCGCCTCTTTAGCGGCGATTAGTGCGTTGCAAATTTGTTTTGGAGATTTGGGATAATGATGGATTTACAAGGGCAATTTTTAATTGCGATGCCACAATTGGAGGATTATTTCCAAAATACTGTGGTGTATATGTGCGAGCATAATGAGCAAGGTTCGATGGGGTTAGTGATTAATCAACCCACCGATTTAAGCATTGCTGAACTGTATTCAAAAATGAATTTTATGATGAAAAATGACCGCACTTTTAGCAATGAACTTGTGCTTGCAGGTGGGCCGGTACATTCTGAGCGTGGTTTTATTCTCCATAAGAAAGCCTCGAAAGAATTTGAGCATAGTTATAAAATTACTGATGAGATGTTTCTGACCACTTCGGCAGATATTGTGGAGACCTTTGGTTCAGAGGATGCGCCCGACAAATATCTTGTGGCACTCGGTTGTGCAAGTTGGATCGCTGGACAGTTAGAACAAGAGATTGCGGATAATGCGTGGTTAGTGGCACCCGCTTCAGACACCATTTTATTTGAAACCATTTATGAAGATCGTTATCCTGCAGCAAATCAATTATTGGGGATTAATCCTCATAATTTTGTCTTTTCACAAGTAGGGCATAGTTAATGGGCATCACGGCAATCGCATTTGATTTTGGCACAAAAAGCATTGGTTGTGCAGTCGGGCAAAGTATCACGGGTACAGCGCAAGCTTTGCCTGCATTTAAAGCGCAAGATGGCATTCCCAATTGGGATGCCATTGAAAAATGTTTAAAGGATTGGAAACCCGATGTTATTGTGGTGGGATTGCCCTTAAATATGGATGGCACTGAGCAAGATTTAACACTTCGTGCGAAAAAATTTGCCAACCGCTTAAATGGTCGTTTCGGTATCAAAGTAGAGCTACAAGATGAGCGCTTAACGACGGTTTCTGCTCGAGATGAAATTTTCCAGCGTGGCGGTTATCGAGCTCTCAATAAAGGTAAAGTAGATGGAATTTCTGCTTGCTTGATTTTAGAAAGTTGGTTCGAAAACTATTCAGAATAAGCCAAAAACAAACCGCACTTTAAGGTGCGGTTTGTTGTATTTATGAGTTTATTTTTTTATCCAAATCAGACTCGCCATTCGACCTGTTTTGCCATCTCGACGATAGGAAAAGAAGGTCTCTTTTTCTGTGAATGTGCAATGCTCCTCACCATAAATTTGGGTAATCCCTAATTTGTTGAGGCGTTGTGTAGCGATTTGATAAAGATTGCCGAGGTATTTTCCTGGTTCATTTGGATCTGGTCGAAAAGCCGTTTCTGCAA
Source organism: Parahaemophilus parainfluenzae (assembly GCA_018363335.1). GTDB lineage: Bacteria > Pseudomonadota > Gammaproteobacteria > Enterobacterales > Pasteurellaceae > Haemophilus_D > Haemophilus_D parainfluenzae_Y. Next base: position 191,822 of record JAGZOA010000001.1, read on the forward strand.
TCGGGTCAAAAGCCATAAATTGCTCAATCACTTCTTTACCTACCTGGAACGCATTGGGTCCGATAGCTGGTCCAAACCACGCGATAATCTCTTCGGGAGCTGATTGGAAACATTTCACGGTTTCTTCTAAAACACCATCACAGAGTCCGCGCCAGCCCGCATGGGCTGCAGCCACTTCAGTTCCTTGCTTATTGGTGAATAAAACCGGCAAGCAATCAGCTGTCATCACCAAACAGACTTGGTTTGGTTGGTTGGTGTAAACTGCATCAGCTTCAAAATTATTTCCCTCATAAGGTACTGTAATCACACGAGTGCTGTGCGTTTGAGTTAAAAACAACGGGAAATGTGGCAGATTAAATTTTTCGACTAATAAAGTGCGGTTAGTTTTGACTGCACTTTTATCATCTTCGACATGATCGCCTAAATTGAAACTATCGAAAGGCGGCAGGCTTACGCCACCTTCTCTTGTGGTTGTAAACGCTTGGATATGTGGTGGAACAGTCCAGTTTGGAACAATAGTTTTCATCTTAATAATCCAATTCATCTTTGTGTTCGAGGTAATCCGCTTTTAAGGCATGCAGTAATTCGACAAAGTCATCTGGCAATGGCGCATACCATTCCATCATTTCACCTGTAATAGGATGAGCTAAACGCAACATAATCGCATGTAAGGCTTGGCGTTTAAAATTGCGTAGTACTTCAGTGAAGGCTTCGCTGGCATTTTTAGGTGGACGAGGACGACCACCGTAAGTTTGATCACCTAATAATGGATGTGCAATATGCGCCATGTGCACACGAATTTGGTGAGTACGCCCCGTTTCTAAACGTAAGCGTAAACGCGTGTAATTACGGAAGTTTTCCATAATGCGATAGTGCGTTACAGCGGGTTTACCCATTGGGTGAACCGCCATCAATGTACGTTTGGTGGCGTGACGAGCCATTGGCTGATCTACGGTTCCACCTTTAGTCATAATACCACTTGCAACGGCTTCGTATTCACGAGTGATTTTGCGTTTTTGTAAATCACGCACAAGCTTCGTTTGTGCTGGAATGGTTTTGGCAACAACCATCAGACCTGTCGTGTCTTTATCTAAACGATGCACAATCCCTGCGCGCGGTACTTCGGCAATAGGTGGATAGTGATAGAGTAGCGCGTTAAGTACCGTGCCATTTGGATTGCCCGCACCGGGATGAACCACGAGATCTTTAGGTTTGTTTATCACAATAATATCGTCATCTTCATAAACGATATTAAGCGGAATATTTTGTGGCTCAAAACGGTTTTCATCTTCCACTTCTACCGAAATTTCAATTTGCTCTCCGCCATAAACTTTTGCACGTGGAATATCGGCAATTTCACCGTTCATTTTAACCTGTTTTGCTTCAATCCAGGTTTTTAAACGCGAACGGGAATATTCTGGGAACAACTCTGCGAGGGTTTGGTCTAAACGCAGTCCCATTTGTTCAGGCTGAACTTCAGCCGTTAAGGTCATTTGTGGCATAAAAAATCCATCTAAAAATTTAAAAAGTTGGCTTATTGTGTAATGTTCTATACAATATTCGTTAATTGTAACTTATTTATTGATTTTCGTAAAAATTAAGGAAAAAAGAATGCGTAAAATAAAATCTCTCGCGCTTATTGCACTTACCTCATTCGCTATTGCAGCTTGCAGCAGTGGTAATAAAGAAGTGGAGCAAGCTTCTGTTGATGAGCTTTATGCAAAAGGCGCGGCTGCATTACAAGAAGGAAGCTATTCTGACTCGATTCGTTATTTAAAAGCAGCGACAGAGCGTTTCCCTGGTAGTACTTACCAAGAACAAGCAATGCTTGATTTAATTTATGCAAACTATAAAACACAAGATTACACAGCAACGTTGGTTACCGTAGATAACTTCTTACAGCAATTCCCACAAAGTCCAAACCGTGACTATGCAGTGTATATGGCGGGTTTAACAAACTTAGCAACGGCCGATAACATGATTCAAGATTTCTTTGGTATCGATCGTGCAACGCGTGAAACAACTTCAATGAAAACGGCGTTTTCAAACTTCCAAAGCTTAGTGCGTGCGTTCCCAAATAGCCCATATTCACAAGATGCAGTAGCACGTATGGCGTATATTAAAGACTCATTAGCACGTCATGAATTAGAAATTGCGAAATTCTATGCAAAACGTGATGCATGGGTCGCGGTATCAAATCGTGTAGTGGGTATGTTGCAACAATATCCGGATGCAAAAGCAACTTACGAAGGTTTATTCTTAATGAAAGAAGCATACGAGAAAATGGGGTTACAACAATTAGCGAACCAAACTCAGCAAGTTATCGATGCGAATAAAGATAAACAATTTGCGGACGTGAAAAAACCGGAAGAATCTGATTTAACTCAACCGGTTAAAAAATAATTCTCGTCCCTTGTGGGACGAGCTTGAATAAGCAAAATTATTCAAATAAAGGCTAGTCAAACTAATCAAATTGAGCTAGTATAAATTTAAAAGATTTCCTGGGGTGTTCGTGGATGGGTTATGTCCCTGAGCCGATACTTAGAACTTTATAAATCGGTTTCCCGCCATTGGTGTGTAGGCTTGACCTTTGACTTTGTCATTGGACTAAAGAAACCTAAAAATGGCCTTACCGGTTTCCTTGGACCGTCGGGTTCAAGGACTACTACTCGTAGCGGCACTCTGGGACCTTCCTTTAAAATCCATTCTTTCTAATCGAATGAAATCAACACAGCAAACGCTTCGCAATCAACTCCGTCAACAAATTCGTAAAACACGAGCAAATTTGACCGCACTTCAGCAACAACAGGCGGAAGATTCCATCACTCAACAAGCTCTTGCATTAATTGAAGAACGAAATGCGCAGCATATTGCCTTGTATGTTTCCTTTGATGGAGAAATCTCCACAGATAAACTTATTAAAACTCTTTGGGCACAAGATAAGCACGTTTATTTGCCGTTATTGCACCCTTTCAATCCGAATCATCTTTTGTTCTTACGTTATTTGCCAGATACCCCAATGCTGAAAAATAAATTTGGTATTTGGGAGCCAAAACTCAATGTGCAAAACGTATTGCCTTTGGATGAATTAGATATTCTTTTTACACCACTTGTCGCTTTTGATAAAGAAGGGAATCGTCTTGGCATGGGCGGTGGTTTTTATGACCGAACCTTACAAAATTGGCAAAATTCTTCTTTTATTCCTGTGGGATTAGCCCATCAATGTCAGCAAGTCGAACAGCTTCCAACTGAAGCGTGGGACGTGCCTCTTTACCGAATTTTAGTTGCTTAAACCTATCAAGAAATAAAATTTGATAGAAAAAATTAAAAAATGTCGATTTTTTCTCTTGAAATACCAAAAAAGGGTCTTATCTAATAACTCGTAAAGGGGGGTGACCCCAAGAATTTAATCAGGAGAAGATAAGCATATGAATATTGAAAAATTTACCACAAAATTCCAACAAGCACTCAGTGAAGCACAATCATTGGCGCTAGGTAAAGATAATCAGTTTATCGAACCAGTGCATTTATTGACCGCACTTTTAAATCAACAAGACGGTTCAATTGCACCAATTTTAACGACCAGTGGCGTGAATGTGGCGTTATTGCGTAATGAATTAAACGCCGAATTGAATAAATTACCACAAGTGTCGGGTAATGGCGGTGATGTGCAAATTTCTCGTCAATTACTTAACTTATTGAATTTATGTGACAAATTAGCTCAACAAAAACAAGATAAATTTATTTCCAGTGAATTGTTCTTATTAGCAGCGCTTGAAGAGCGAGGCGCATTAAATGACATTTTGAAAAAATGTGGTGCGAAAAAAGAACAAATTCTACAAGCGATCCAACATATTCGTGGAGGACAAAGCGTGAACGATCAAAATGCAGAAGAAAGCAGACAAGCTCTTGAAAAATATACCATTGATTTAACAGCTCGTGCTGAAAGTGGCAAACTTGACCCGGTTATTGGTCGTGATGAAGAAATTCGTCGAGCCATTCAAGTATTGCAACGTCGTACCAAAAACAACCCAGTATTAATCGGTGAACCTGGTGTAGGTAAAACGGCTATCGTGGAAGGTTTGGCACAACGTATTGTTAATGGTGAAGTGCCTGAAGGCTTAAAAAACAAACGTGTACTTTCTTTAGATATGGGCGCACTGATTGCCGGTGCGAAATACCGCGGTGAATTTGAAGAGCGCTTAAAAGCTGTTTTAAATGAGTTATCAAAAGAAGAAGGTCGCGTGATCCTCTTTATTGATGAAATCCATACCATGGTTGGTGCAGGTAAAACTGACGGTGCAATGGATGCGGGTAACTTATTAAAACCAAGTTTAGCGCGCGGTGAATTACACTGTGTGGGTGCAACAACACTAGACGAATATCGTCAATATATTGAGAAAGATGCCGCACTTGAGCGTCGTTTCCAGAAAGTCTTTGTGGATGAGCCAAGTGTCGAAGATACCATTGCGATCTTACGTGGTTTGAAAGAGCGTTATGAGATCCATCACCATGTCGATATTACTGACCCAGCAATCGTGGCAGCAGCAACGCTTTCACACCGTTATATTTCTGATCGTCAATTGCCAGATAAAGCCATCGACTTAATCGATGAGGCGGCTTCAAGTATCCGTATGGAAATTGACTCTAAACCTGAGCCGCTCGATCGTCTTGAACGCCGTATTATCCAATTAAAATTGGAACAACAAGCATTACAAAAAGAAGAAGACGAAGCAAGCCGTAAGCGTTTAGAGATGTTAGAAAAAGAGCTTGCAGATAAAGAACGCGAATATGCTGAACTTGAAGAAGTTTGGAAATCAGAAAAAGCGACTCTTTCAGGTTCACAACACATTAAACAAGAGTTAGATGCGGCAAAAACTGAAATGGAGCAAGCGCGTCGTGCAGGCGATTTAAGTAAAATGTCTGAGCTTCAATACGGTCGTATTCCAGAATTGGAAAAACAACTTGCTGCCGCTGAAACTAGCGAAGGCAAAGAAATGACCTTGTTACGCTATCGTGTGACTGATGAAGAAATTGCAGAAGTGCTTTCTAAAGCAACGGGTATTCCAGTTTCTAAAATGATGGAAGGCGAGAAAGAAAAACTCTTACGCATGGAAGAAGAATTGCATAAACGTGTGATTGGTCAAGAAGAAGCAGTCGATGCCGTTGCAAACGCGATTCGTCGTAGCCGTGCAGGGCTTTCTGATCCTAACCGCCCAATTGGTTCATTCTTATTCTTAGGTCCAACTGGTGTAGGTAAAACTGAGCTTTGCAAAACGTTGGCGAAATTCCTCTTTGATAGCGAAGATGCGATGGTGCGTATTGATATGTCAGAGTTTATGGAAAAACACAGCGTATCTCGTTTAGTGGGTGCGCCTCCAGGCTACGTAGGATATGAAGAAGGTGGTTATTTAACTGAAGCGGTACGTCGTCGTCCATATTCAGTAATTTTGCTCGATGAAGTGGAAAAAGCACATGCGGATGTATTCAACATCTTATTACAAGTGTTGGATGATGGCCGTTTAACTGATGGTCAAGGTCGTACTGTGGACTTCCGTAATACCGTGGTGATTATGACCTCTAACTTGGGTTCTGATTTAATCCAAGGTAGCAAAGACGAAAGCTATGGTGAAATGAAAGCCTTAGTGATGTCTGTGGTGAGCCAACATTTCCGTCCGGAATTCATCAACCGTATTGATGAAACAGTGGTATTCCACCCACTTGGCAAAGAAAATATCCGTGCGATTGCAAGCATCCAATTAGAACGTTTAGCAAAACGTATGGAAACTCGTGGTTACGAATTAGTGTTTACTGAAGCGTTATTAGATTTCATTGGTGAAGTGGGTTACGACCCAATTTATGGGGCGCGTCCATTAAAACGTGCAATCCAACAAGAGATCGAAAACAGCTTGGCACAACAAGTTCTATCTGGTCAATTATTACCAGGTAAAGTGGTAACCGTTGATTATACTGACGGCAAAGTTCAAGCTAGACAATAATTTGTAAAATGAAAGCCATTTAGTGAAAGCTAAATGGCTTTTTTATGCTTTGGTAAAAGATAAAATAGGGTAGAATGACGCAGTGTATTGCGTATAAAAATGAGGAAAAAAATGACCGCACTTTTAAAAATAGGTTTGGTTTCAGTATCAGATCGCGCATCAAGTGGTGTGTATCAAGATCAAGGAATTCCCGAATTACAACAATGGTTAGAGCAAGCGTTGGTTGATCCTTTTGAAGTGGAAACTCGATTAATTCCAGATGAGCAACCATTAATTGAACAAACGTTGAAAGAATTAGTGGATGAGCACCATTGTCATTTAGTGCTTACAACAGGTGGTACAGGGCCGGCAAAACGTGATGTGACACCTGATGCCACATTAGCGGTAGCTGATCGTGAAATGCCAGGATTTGGCGAGCAAATGCGTCAAGTGAGTTTACATTTTGTGCCGACAGCGATTTTATCTCGTCAAGTTGGTGTGATTCGTAAAAATAGCCTAATCTTGAACTTACCAGGTCAGCCAAAAGCCATAAAAGAAACTTTAGAAGGCGTGAAAGATGAGCAAGGCAAGGTCTTAGTAAAAGGGATTTTTAGTGCGGTGCCTTACTGCTTGCAATTAATCGATGGTATTTATATTGATACCAAGCCTGAAGTGATTACAAGCTTCCGACCGAAAGCCGCACGTCGCGAAAATTTGGAGAAATAAGATGAAAAAAATCGAAGCTATTATTAAGCCATTTAAATTAGATGATGTGCGTGAAAATCTATCTGATATTGGCATTAGCGGAATGACGGTGACTGAAGTCCGTGGTTTTGGTCGTCAAAAAGGGCATACAGAGCTTTATCGTGGTGCGGAATATATGGTGGATTTTCTGCCTAAAGTTAAAATCGAAATTGTCGTGCCAGATGATTTGCTTGAACAATGTCTTGAAACCATTGTTGAAACTTGCCAAACAGGCAAAATCGGTGATGGTAAGATCTTTGTTTATGATGTAGAGCGCGTGATCCGTGTTCGTACAGGCGAAGAAAATGAGGAAGCCATTTAGTGGAAAAAAACTTAAATTTTAACCGCACTGTAGTCGCTATGGCGGCTTTAGTGATTGTGTTTGCGGGAATTAAACTGGCGGCAGAGATTGTCGTGCCTTTTTTATTGGCATTATTTATTGCCATTATTTGTTCGCCAGTGATTAAAGCAATGACACAACGCAAAGTACCACATGGTATTGCGATTGCCTTGTTGTTTATTTTGATTTTAATTGTATTCTTTTTCCTCGCGGGATTAATTAACAGCAGTGTGCAAGAATTTACGCGTTCTATTCCGCAATATAAAGTACTGCTTTCAGAGCGTATAAATGACTTTATGGCATTAGCCCAAAAACTGAAATTGCCGATTGTAATTTCTCGCGAAGCCATTATGGAGCATTTTGATCCAAGCGTGATCATGAACTTTGTAAGCCGTTTGTTATTAAACTTTTCTGGCGTGGTGACGAATGTTTTTGTGTTGATCTTAGCCGTGATTTTTATGCTACTTGAAGCACCAACTATGAAGCATAAACTTGCTTTAGTTTTAAGTGACAATGAACATGATGTTGTCGCGGAAGAACATCACATTGATCGTATTTTAGATGGTGTGATTAGTTATCTTGGTGTGAAAACGGTGATTAGCTTATTGACTGGCGTCACGACTTGGATTTTGTTGGACGTAGCGGGTGTGCAATATGCAATTTTATGGGCAACCTTAAGCTTCTTATTAAATTACATTCCGAATATCGGTTCAATTATTGCAGCCGTGCCTATTATTGTTCAAGCATTATTGCTGAATGGATTTGGTGTAGGAATGGGCGTAACCGTCGGTATTATTGCATTAAATATTGTGATCGGTAATATTATTGAACCAAAAATGATGGGTAAAACCTTAGGCCTTTCTACCTTGGTCGTATTCTTTTCGTTGCTTTTCTGGGGATGGTTGCTCGGCACGGTTGGCATGTTACTTTCTGTCCCACTGACAATGGCGTTTAAAATTACGTTGGAAAGCTCAGAATCAACGAAGAAATATGCGGCTTTATTAGGTGATGTAAACGAATAAAGTGCGGTCAAAAATCACGTGATTTTACTAATAAAAAAGCCACCATTATGGTGGCTTTCTTTTTATCCCATGTTCGATAGATTAAGGTAAATCATCGATTTCTTTATCCACTTTTGGTGGAATCATATGTTCGCGGCGTAGGCCAACGTCATAAGCAATCGCAATCGCGATAAAGATTGATGAGTAAGTACCAAAACCGATACCGATTAATAACGCTAACGAGAAGTTATGAATGGATGGGCCACCAAAGAAGAACAAGGCAATCACAACAAGAAGCGTTGTGAGAGATGTCATGATGGTTCTCGATAAGGTTTGCGTTAAGGAAATATCAATAATATCGATAGTATCTACGCGACGAATTTTACGGAAGTTTTCACGCACACGGTCGAATACCACGATACTATCGTTGATAGAGTAACCCACAACGGAAAGAATTGCCGCCACGAAGGTTAAATCCATTTCAACTTGTAATGCAGAGAACACTCCGAGGGTGACAACTACGTCGTGGGCAAGTGAGGCAATACCGCCAACCGCTAAACGCCATTCAAAGCGTGAACCGATATAAATCAACATCATCGCAAGGGTCGCAAGAGTTGCATAAACTGCACCTTGAGCTAACTCTTCACCAACGTTCGGACCGACAAATTCAATACTGTTAATATGAATATTTGGATCAATCGTTTGAAGCATCCCTTTAACGTGTTCACCGATACCTGAGTCGTTATTGTCAGCTGGTAAGCGAATCATGACATCTTGCACAGAACCCGTTGTTTGTACAATTGGGCTTGAAATCCCGTTTTGGTTTAATGTGCCACGGATTTTCTCTAAATCAGCGGGTTGTGAGAAGTGAGTATCAAATACCACACCGCCCGTAAAATCTAAGCCCCAGTTGAAGCCTTTTGTAATAATGAAGAAGAGGGAAATCGCCATCAAAATAGCGGAAAATGCATACCCTACAAATCTCACTTTCATAAATTCAGTGAGAGGGAATGGCAATTTAATCCCATTCACTTCACGGATAAAATGTCCGTTTTTATCTTTTGCAAATAATCTCATCTTATCCTACCTAAATTGATAATTTTTCAAGACGTTTACCGCCGTATATGAAGTTCACGATAGCACGTGTTCCGGTAATCGCTGTAAACATTGAAATTGCCACACCTAATGCAAGAGTTACCGCAAAGCCTTGAATAGGACCGGTACCGACAGCATAAAGAATAATCGCCGTTAAAATTGTGGTTAAGTTCGCATCGAAGATAGAGGAGAATGCACCGTTATAACCTTCGTTAATGGCTTGCTGGATTGGACGACCATTACGAATTTCTTCTTTGATACGCTCAAAAATAAGTACGTTGGCATCCACCGACATCCCCAAGGTTAATACGATACCCGCAATCCCTGGCATGGAAAGTGTTGCCCCAGGTAGGATAGACATTAAACCGACTAATAAAACGATGTTAATCACTAATGCGAAGCTTGCGATAACGCCGAAGATTTTGTAGTAAATCAACATGAAGAGGATAACTACAATTAATCCCCAGAAGCTTGCATTGATACCTTGTTCTACGTTTTGTGCACCCAGTGAAGGACCAATTGTACGCTCTTCAACAATTTGCACTGGCGCGATTAATGCACCTGATTTTAATAACATAGAAAGGTTTTGTGCTTCCGCAGAGCTGCTTACACCCGTAATTTGGAAGTTAGAACTAAAGCGACCTTGAATGGTTGCGACGTTAATGACTTCTTCATTTTTCTCTAAAATGGTTTTGCCATTTTCGTCTTTTTTACCGTTGTCTTTGTATTCTACGTACAAGGTTGCCATTGGTTTTTTGTAGTATTTCTTGGTCGTTTGCGACATGATTTCGCCGCCTTCACTATCCAAGGTTACACTTACTTGTGGCGTACTGGTGTTTTGGTCTAAACCCGAGCTTGAGTTGATGATGTGTTCACCACCCAATACCGCACGTTTGTAAAGTGCAACAGGTCTACCTTGACGGTCATATTTGATTTCTGTGTCAGAAGGTAACATACCACGCGCTGCTGATTCTGGGTTCACCAACGAATTCACAATGCGGAATTCAAGTGTTGCAGTTGCCCCTAAGATTTCTTTTGCACGCGCCGTATCTTGAACACCCGGTAATTCGATTACGATACGTTCTGCACCTTGACGTTGGATAACCGCTTCAGCTACGCCTAATTCAGCAACACGTTTACGTAAAATCGTTAAGTTTTGCTCGATCGCTAAGTTACGTGATTCTGTTAATGCCGCTTCAGAAAGGGCAAGGTTTAAGGTGTTGTCACCAATATCAGACACTTCTAGTGTTGGGTGTAATTGACGAATAATACGCGCTGCTTTTGACATTTGGTCAGCGTTTTCTAATGTGACCGTTGTACCAAATTTGTCGCTATTTTTAATTGCCGTAAACTGAATTTTTTCTTTACGTAATTCGTTGCGTAATGTGTCTTGTAACTGTTCTTGACGTTTAGCAAGCGCAGAATTCATGTCCACTTCCATTAAGAAGCGTACACCACCACGTAAGTCCAAACCCCATTTCATCGGGTTAGCACCAATGCTGCTTAACCAAGCCGGTGTTGCCGGTGCAAGGTTTAATGCTGTGGTGTAGTTGTTGCCAAGTTTTTCTGCAATTTTATCTTTGGCAAGAAGTTGGTCATCTGTGTTGGTGAAACGGGCAAGAATAGAGCCATTTTCAAGAACGATAGATTTGGTTGGAAGGTTATTTTCTTTCAGTACGTTTTGTACTTCAGTTAATGCGGTGGTGTCTGCTTGTTGTCCGCGTGTACCGGAAATTTGCACCGCAGGATCTTCACCATAGATATTTGGAAGAGAGTATAAAGCACCAATGGCGACCACAAGGATCACCATTAGATTCTTCCATAATGGGTAACGATTTAACATAGTTTTCCCTTTAGGAATTTAAATTAGAGAGATTTTACAGAACCTTTCGGTAATACTGAAACGATGTAGTTACGGTTAATCGTGATTTCAGTAGTATCGTTTAAAGCGATAACAATTTCAGCACCTTCGGTTACTTTAGTGATTTTACCAATCAAACCACCAGCGGTTAATACTTCAGTGCCTTTCGCTAATTCAGACATTAATTTTTTGTGTTCTTTGTTACGTTTCGCTTGTGGGCGGTAAATCATAAAATAAAAAATTAAACCGAAGATCACGAAAATAAATAACGTGGACATTGGGCTTTGTGCTTCCATTGTGTTTTCCTTATAAAATGAAAAGTTAAAAGTGTGCGTAAAATACCATAAAACGGCATTCAGTAAAAGCCGATGAAGGCAATAACAACTAGAATTTTGGAATTAATTGATTTTTTTCAAGCAAACTTCGAAGATTTGCTCGGAAAGCCAATGTTGATCCACTAATTCACATTGATTTTCTTCACAAAAAACAACAAAATTTTCTACCGCACTTTGACGATTTAATTGCAAAACTAATTCATCATTTGGCGCTAAATTTGCCAAAGCCTTCTTCGCGGTTAAAAGCGGAATCGGGCAGGAAAGTGCGGTCAAATTTAATTGATATTTCATGATTTAAGCTTGGCGACGAGCAAACATAATTTTGCCCATAGCCGTGAGTTGTTCTGCGGATAAATATTGCTTACCAAGCTCAAATAGCGGCTCTTCAAGGGCAATGTGTCTATCATAGCTCGCCACAAACAGCGTAATCAGCCTTTCATCTACATCAGTGCGTTTCTCTACAATCAATTCTTCTAGCTGCTCAGAAAGCTTTGCCCAATTTTCATGCAAAGTAACATGCTGGCGCTCTAATTCATCCACCGACTCTTTCGCTTGCGGTGCTTTTTCAATTAAAGCGGGGAAAAAGTCTTTTTCTTCATCATCATGATGAAGTGGTGCGGCGTGATTAAAATACTGCAAAATAGTTTTTACATCATTTAATACGGCTTGATTCACGCCATTTTTTTCTAAATAACCAGGAAGAATCGTGAGTTGCTTGCAAAAGCGTTTCACTTTGCTATGACAAGCATAAAGCATATCAATCGGTTCATTCCAAGTGGCAAATTGTTGAGGTTCAAGGATTTGCATAAGGTTTCCTTTGTTAAAAAGTGCGGTCAAAAAACGCTTCATTTTTTTACCGCACTTTCAGCAATTATGAGTTATCCGCTAATTGTAATGGTGGAACTGGTTTGCCCATGCGAGCATAGAATTCTACAACAAAATCATCAAAACGATCGTCTTCGATAGCTTGACGAATTTCCGCCATTAAACGTTGATAATAGCGTAAATTGTGAATGGTATTTAAGCGTGCACCTAAAATTTCACCGCATTTATCTAAATGATATAAATACGCTTTGGTGTAGTTTTTACAGGTGTAGCAATCACATTCAGGATCCAATGGGCTGGTATCATCACGATATTTTGCATTACGGATTTTGACAATGCCGTCAGTCACGAATAAATGGCCGTTACGTGCGTTACGAGTGGGCATTACACAGTCGAACATATCAATACCACGACGTACGCCTTCCACTAAATCTTCCGGTTTACCCACGCCCATTAAATAACGCGGTTTATCAGCCGGGATTTGTGGGCAGATGTATTCTAAAATGCGGTGCATGTCTTCTTTCGGTTCGCCTACCGCTAAACCGCCCACCGCATAACCGTCGAAGCCAATATTCACTAAACCTTCTAGTGATACTTTGCGTAATTCTTCAAATACGCCACCTTGAATAATACCGAATAGGGCATTTTTGTTGCCTAATTCATCAAAGCGATCACGGCTGCGTTTTGCCCAACGAAGAGACATTTCCATGGATTTTTTAGCATAATCGAAAGTCGCTGGATAAGGCGTACATTCATCGAAAATCATCACGATGTCAGAACCTAAATCATATTGAATTTCCATAGATTTTTCAGGCGAAAGGAAAATACGTTCACCGTTAATTGGGTTTTGGAATTTCACGCCTTCTTCGGTGATTTTACGTAATTTACCTAAACTAAATACTTGGAAACCGCCACTGTCAGTCAAAATTGGACGATGCCATTGCATAAAGTCATGTAAATCACCGTGTTTACGCATGACTTCTTGACCTGGACGAAGCCATAAATGGAAGGTATTACCCAATAAAATTTCTGCACCTGTCGCACGCACTTCTTCAGGCGTCATGCCTTTTACGGTGCCATAAGTACCCACTGGCATAAATGCGGGGGTTTCTACGCTGAACGTGCCTTGTGGACGTTCAAACACCAAGCGACCACGACGAGCACTACCGCTGGTTTTATCTAATTCATATTTCATTTTCTTTCCTCAACGAATAAACAGTTCGTAGGTTGTTGTTCAATAAAAAAGCCTGTTAGTACAGGCTTCTTGATAGGTATTTTATGAGTTGGTTGAAAATAAGTCAAACCACTTATTCTAAGCCTTTCACATTGGGATTTTTAGTAATGAACATCGCATCGCCATAACTGAAAAAACGATAGCGATTTTCGACCGCACTTTTATAGGCGTTCATGGTATGGCTAAAGCCTGCAAAGGCAGACACCAACATAATCAATGTACTTTCTGGTAAGTGGAAGTTAGTAATCAATGCATCCACCACACGGAATGATTTGCCCGGGTAAATAAAAATAGACGTATCAGAAAAATAAGGTTCAATTAAATCTGGATTGCCATTTTCTTCTGCCGATAGGGCGGCGGTTTCAATAGAACGCACTGATGTTGTGCCTACCGCAATCACACGTTTACCCGCTTTCTTCGTTTCAATAATGGCATTGCAGACTTCTTGAGAAAGCTCCACATATTCCGCGTGCATAATGTGATCTTCGATATTTTCAACACGTACGGGTTGGAATGTACCTGCGCCCACGTGTAACGTCACAAATTCAAAATTGACACCTTTTTCGTGTAATTTTTGTAAAAGCTCATCATCAAAATGCAAGCCAGCCGTTGGCGCAGCCACTGCACCTGGGACTTTGTTATACACGGTTTGATAGCATTCTTGATCCGCTTCTTCATCTGGGCGATCAATATAAGGCGGCAACGGCATATGACCGATTTCTTGTAACACATCAAGCACATTGCGACTTTTATCCGATAATTCCACTTCAAAAAGGGTATCTTGACGACCGACCATAATGGCTTTTACGCCCTTATTTTCACCGAGTTTATCTTCGCCTAAAAATAATTCGGCACCTTCTTTCGGGGCTTTTGACGAACGAATATGCGCTAAGAAATGATGTTCACTTAACACACGTTCTACCAACACTTCAATTTTCCCGCCACTGGCTTTACGACCAAACATACGAGCAGGGATCACGCGCGTATTGTTAAAAATTAACAAATCACCTTCGTCGATTAAATCTAATACATCAGTAAAAGTGCGGTGAGAAATTTCCCCGTTTTTGCCATTGAGTTGTAGCAAACGGCAAGAAGAGCGATCTTCTTTAGGATAACGAGCGATCAGCTCATCAGGTAAGTCAAAATGAAAGTCAGAAACACGCATAATTGTAAATCATGAAAGCTAAAAATGGGGCATAGTCTAGAGCTATTCGGAGGAAAGAACAAGAAAAAAAGCCCTTTCAAAAAGGTGAAAGGGCAAAATATTTGGAGTCATACTATGAGTTGTTGAATTAACAAATCAGGTATGAAGTGTATTATAGTGCATTCATTAACAAATGCAACAATTTTTTAACAAATTAATTGTGTGGGTTGCGTGTGTTGGTGTTGACCAAGTTACGCATCAACAATGCATAATCAAGCTGGATGTCTTGTGGCACATCTAAGAAAACAAAGTGTCCATCGCCGAGTGCGGCTTCCACATTTTCGTTTTTGCGATTAAGCATTTTTTCAATCTTAAAGACGATGTTGCCTTGTGGCGTCATCATTTCCACTTCATCACCAAGCAAGAATTTATTTTTCACCGCTACTTCAGCCATGCCTTGTTCATTACGTTTACCGGTAAATTCACCGACAAATTGTTGGCGTTCAGAGATAGAGTAGCCATATTCGTAATTTTGGTATTCATCGTGCGTATGACGACGTAAGAAACCTTCGGTATAACCACGATGAGCAAGGGATTCCAAGGTATCCATTAAGCTTTCATCAAATGGTTTGCCTGCTGCCGCATCATCAATGGCTTTGCGGTAAACTTGTGCGGTTCTTGCGCAGTAATAGAATGATTTAGTACGACCTTCTATTTTTAGAGAGTGCACACCAAGTGCGGTCAATTTTTCCACGTGTTGTACGGCACGCAGATCTTTTGAGTTCATAAAGTAGGTGCCATGCTCATCTTCAAATGCCGTCATTTGCTCATCAGGCTTTTGTGATTCGGTGTAAAGGAAGACTTTATCCGTTACCGCACCTTCGCCCAAGGTTGGCGCCACATTTTTCACTTCAATTTGTTGAGCAGGGTCGATTTTTGGTACGATGTTGCCCACTTCATCCGTGGTGCCTTCTTCCATTTTGTATTCCCAGCGGCAAGCATTGGTGCAAGTGCCTTGGTTTGGGTCGCGTTTGTTGATATAGCCAGAAAGCAAGCAGCGGCCAGAATACGCCATACATAACGCACCATGTACGAAAATTTCGAGTTCGATATCGGGCACGTGTTGGCGAATTTCAGCGATCTCTTCAATGGATAATTCGCGCGATAAAATCACACGAGTTAACCCCATTTGTTTCCAGAATTTTACCGTTGCCCAGTTTACCGCATTGGCTTGTACAGAAAGGTGAATATCAATATCCGGGAAGTTTTCTCGCACCAACATGATTAAGCCAGGGTCAGACATAATTAAGGCATCAGGGCCCATGTCGATCACAGGTTGTAAATCTTTAATAAAGGTTTTGAGTTTGGAGTTATGCGGAGCAATGTTCACGACCACATAGAATTTTTTGCCAAGTGCATGGGCTTCATCGATCCCGATTTTTAAATTGGCATGATTAAATTCATTGTTACGTACACGTAAGCTGTAACGTGGTTGGCCTGCATAAACGGCATCTGCGCCATAGGCAAAAGCGTAGCGCATATTTTTGAGGGAGCCCGCGGGGGAGAGTAATTCTGGTTTAAATGGGGTTGTCATAATGTTCTCTTGTCTGATTTCAGGTCAGTAACTTGCTTTTGGCAAGCCGTATTAAAGGCCTGTATTTTAGGCGGATTTAGGGATTTGTAAAGTAAAAGTGCGGTTGGATTTTCGATTGTTTTTTAGGCTGGAAATAAAAAGGCGAATCATTCGTTCGCCTTATCAAGATTGTATTTAATTAAATCGCCCAGCCGCCAGCATAGAATGCAACAAGTACAATGGCGATGATAATTGTGCCGATGTTGAGTTTTTTCACATCGCCACTCACGATACGACCAATCACTAATGCCGCAAAGCCAAGCATGATACCGGTTACGATGTTTGCCGTTAAAACGATGAATACCGCGCAAACTAAGCCGCTCATTGCGCCCACGAAATCATCGAAGTCTAATTTGCTTACATTGCTTAACATTAATAAGCCCACATACATTAACGCCGGTGCAGTTGCGTAACCTGGCACTAAGAATGCAAGCGGTTGGAAGAATAACATTAATAAGAACAATACGCCGACTACGATAGCAGTGATACCGGTTTTACCGCCCGCAGCTGTACCTGCTGCAGATTCGATATAAACGGCTGCCGGAGCAGTACCAAATAAACCTGAGAATAAGCTACTTACAGAGTCAGAGGTTAAAGCTTTGCCACCGTTGATGATTTGACCGTCTTTGTCTAATAGGTCAGCTTGTCCTGCAACGGCGCGAATAGTACCTGTTGCATCAAATACAGCCGTCATCACTAAAGCAAAAACAATTGGTAAAATGGCTGGTTGTAATGCGCCTTGTAAATCTAATTGTAAGAAAAGTGAGTTTTCACCAAAGGTTGGCATTTTGAAGATTTGGCCATTGAATGTTACGTTTGGATCGAAGATTAAACCGACGATAGTAATCGCGATGATGACCCATAAAATCCCGCCTTTTACTTTCATTTTTTCTAAGCCGATAATGAATGCAAGACCGATTAAAGACATCATTACTGGGAAAGAGGTGAAATCGCCTAATTTAACCGGTAAACCCGCTTGGTTGCCGATCACTAAGCCTACGCCATTTGCGGCGATTAAAAGTAAGAATAAGCCGATCCCGATCCCCGCACCGTGCGCAATACTTGATGGTAGGTTACGTAAGATCCATGAACGAATACCTGTTGCAGAAATTAAGGTGAACACCAAACCCATGAGGAATACGGCACCTAATGCCACAGGAATAGAAACATGTTGACCAATCACTAAGCTAAATGCGGTGAAAGCAGTTAATGAAATGGCACAGCCGATCGCCATTGGCGCATTTGCCCAAAAGCCGATTAAAATCGATCCAAGTCCTGCGACTAAACAGGTTGCGATAAACACTGATTCTGCTGGAAAGCCTGCATCACCAAGCATTTTAGGCACAACAATCACGGAATACACCATAGCTAAGAAGGTGGTTAAACCCGCGATGATTTCTTGACGAACCGTTGAACCGCGTTTGCTGAGTTCAAAGGTTTTTTCTAAACTTGACATAAAGTCCCCTAGGTTAATAATCAAAAAAAGACGTGCTATTTTATAGTAATTTATTTAAAAGTAAACGTTTGCGTAATTGTTTTATAGAAGTTGGATGGGAAAGTGCGGTCAGTTTTGAGGATGTATTTCCCATATTTTTTTATCGGCTAAAAACTGCTATACTTTGAAAGTTTTTAACGTAATCAAAAAAGGAAAAACAATGGCTGATTTTAATCAAATTTTAACGCCAGGCGATGTAGATGCCGGCATTATCAATGTGGTAAATGAAATTCCAGAAGGGAGCTGCCACAAAATCGAATGGAACCGTAAAGTTGCAGCGTTCCAATTAGACCGTGTTGAGCCAGCGATCTTCGCAAAACCAACTAACTATGGTTTCATTCCACAAACTTTAGACGAAGATGGTGATGAGTTAGACGTTTTATTATTAACTCGTCAACCACTTGCGACAGGTGTATTCCTTGAAGCAAAAGTAATCGGTGTAATGAAATTCGTTGATGATGGCGAAGTGGACGATAAAATCGTTTGTGTGCCAGCAGATGATCGCGATACCGGCAATGCATACAATAGCCTTGCAGATGTACCAGCGCAATTAATCAAACAAATTGAATTCCACTTCAACAACTACAAAGCATTGAAAAAACCAGGTTCAACGAAAGTGACTCACTGGGGCGATGTAGAAGAAGCGAAAGAAGTGATTCGTGAATCAATCAAACGTTGGAATGAACGTTAATTTTTCATGTTAATGAATTAAAAAGGCATCAGATTGATGCCTTTTTATTTATCTATGAGCAAAAGTGCGGTCAAAATTGACCGCACTTTTGTCTTATTGAATATCGTTAAAATGAGAAGCGTAATTCTGCATTAACATTATTCGCTTTCGTATCGTGGTTATAAGCACCTTGATAGCCGACTTTCACGCTAAATGCTGGTGTGAACTGCGCTTGTAATGCAACACCTGTCGTGACGACATTTTTCAATTCTTTACCATAAAGATTTGCTACACCTTGATTATTGATAACCAAGCTGCCTTCAGCTGCTTTATCTTTATGGAAACGATGATAAGCCACATCACCTAATAAGTTTAATTGAACACCACCAATTGCAAATGGAATGGATGGACGTAAACCTACAGAGGTGACGATTAAATCACGATTGTTGTCTTTTAACTGTACTTCGCCTTTTGTCACACCTTTGTTTTTGATGTGCATATAGCTTACGCCAGCATAAGGTTCAATCGCAAAATGTTTGCCTTTTAAGCCAGTGTAGGCAAGTTCAGCAAAGACATTTTGTGTTTGGCTATGGGTTTTCACACCTTGTGCAAATTCAGCGCGTTGTTCGTGTTTTCCCCAGCTTTGAATAAAGCCAATTTTCGGTGTTAACACGTTGAAACGATGTTCAGCTGTTAAGCCTAAATGCACAGCACGATCTTTCGAAGTGCGGTCAATTTTGTGGCTGTTTTGTGTTGAACCAACAAATACACCTAAATGTTTGTTTATATCAATAGTTGCATCAACACCCACAAGTTGATTGTAGGCATGGCTGCTTAAGCTATCTGTGCTGAAGTGGGTGAAGGTGCCACTTGTCCAAATTTGTGTGCCTGCATCAAGCTGAGCTCTGACCGCACTTGGTTGGGCAAGTTGTTGACGAAGCAATAAGCCATTTAACACATTGTGTTGTTGAGCCGCGAGATCCTCATCATAGCTTAAACGAGCAAAAGCTTGGCGAGCATTCTCTTCAGTTCCCAAAACAAGGTTTTGGTAAGCAGGGCTGTTTGTTGCTGCATCTAAGGTGTTGGCGATAGCAGCTTCATTTTC
This sequence comes from Parahaemophilus parainfluenzae, assembly GCA_018363335.1. Classification (GTDB taxonomy): domain Bacteria; phylum Pseudomonadota; class Gammaproteobacteria; order Enterobacterales; family Pasteurellaceae; genus Haemophilus_D; species Haemophilus_D parainfluenzae_Y. The sequence goes on from JAGZOA010000001.1 coordinate 211,282, forward strand.
GGTGGTTGCTGCAGATGCAAGGGCTTTTTTCTGAACGGTCACTTTCAACGTATTCGCATTACTTTCATTTTTCACCGTAAGGAAATCATAAGTGCGAGGTGTTTCAACTACCGCATTTTCAGCTCCTACAAATGAGCCAGAACCTTGTACTGAAACTACTTTTTGTGGATCTTGTTGTAATTGAGGTAGGATTTCTTCATCAAATTTATTTGGCACTAAAATAGAGCCGTCTGCAAAAGTTGCATTAACGTTAGCAATACCATTATTCAGTAAGAAACGACCACCTTTTTCCACGGTTGCAGTGACCGTTTTCGCGGTACTGGTTAAGGTTTCGGTGACAAATCCATTCTCACTTGGTTTAGTGACTTCCGCTTTCGGTAACACTTCCAATGTTGCACCTTGTTTTACGATGACTTGTTGTGCCGAACCAAGGGATTGATTTAACCCTGAAAGTTGACCTTCATTTACAGTAATTGCACCAGTGAAGCTGTTATTACCAGTGAGGGTTAAGGTGCCAGCCCCATTTTTAGTTAATGCGCCGACATAACCTTGTGCGGCACGTTCATTACGAGCGACTTCACGTGCTAAACCGACTTGATATTCTGCTTTTTCTTCTGCTGTTGCACCCGCACGATTTTGCATTAACGCTTGTAATTCTGCTTTGCGTGTTGTCCAAGTTGCCGCTTCAGTTTGATCTTCAACTTGACGTGCTTTGATGGCTTTATCGCTAATGTCATTTGACCAAACATCATTTTGGTTGAGGTTGATTTTCATGTTTCCTAAGAATTGACCAGGACCAAACATGGCTTTGCCAAGATCCAAAATACCCCAACCCCAAACGTTACTTGGTACACCTTGTTCAGTTTCCCAACGTTCTAATGGTTTACCTTCAAGCCCTTTACGAAGTGTGGTTTGTCTCGCAGTAGTGAGCATAACATCGCGCGCTTGATCGGTTGTCATGTATGGATAGCGAGAAAGAATGACACCTAACGCACCACTTACGTGAGGCGCCGCCATTGAAGTACCACCAGCCGATTTGTAGATAGGCTCACCATAAGTGTCGTTGTCTTGTAATTGAATATAGGCAGAATAGATGTTGGCGGATGGTGCCGCAATCGTCCACCATTTTGAATGGCCGGCAAGGTTAAATTCTTGAATATCTGCGCCTGCTTTTTCATCACTTACATCGTCATTTGAATCATTAGGATAGCCTTCACCACCCACTTGCCCCGTGACGTTTACCCAGTATTTTTCTGCATCAGGTCTGAAATAAGGCAACATCGCACGCGTAAAGGACTCAGCCATCATACTGCGGTTACCCGCTGTAAAAACTTGAATCACTTGTTTATTTTTTGCCACTTCATAAGCCGCATCAACAAAGTTTTTCTCACCACTGGTGACAAATTGATAATAAGCTTTTTCAGCTTCGCCTAAATTACTTAAATAAATATGTGCTGCAGGACTGGAAATTGGTTCAGGTGCTTTTGGTACATCGTAGTATTGCACGCCATATTCAGGCACATCACGCCAATCATATTTTGGTTTGTAGCCTTGTGCGCCAGCAAAGGATGAATTGACACGACGGTTTGAACCCCAACTGTTATTAATTACTTTGGCACCGGCATCTGCTAGGGCCGAGTAGCCCTGTAAGAAGAAACTATAGTCTTGGTTTGGACCATAGGTCATGTTGTCGTTACCACCTGTGTTGGCAGAATAGAGGTTAGCACCGAATGCTACACCATGCATTTCATTGCCGTCACGGCTTGCCGCCATTGTCCCGCCAACATGCGTACCGTGCGCATCATTGGTATATTTATGCCATGCCCCGTCAATATTGAAGGCTTCACCTTTAGTGAAGATGCCATTATCTGTTTTATCGAAATTGCGTTTACCGTTTTTTACTGGTTCATTTTTATTAATTGGACCATTTCCTACCGATGCATCGGGATAACGCATGCCATCTTTACTATAAGTCCCTTCTGTTTTTACAACGTGGATTCGACCGTCTTGAAATTCAGGGTGGTTTAATAGTACGCCAGAATCCATCACGCCGATTTTTACGCCTGAACCATTAAAGCCAAGGGCATAAGCCGTGGAGGCATTCATTGAGGTTAAGCCCCAGTCTTTGAGGTATTCAGCGCTTTCCCAACTTTTGGTATTACCGGCTTGTCCTTGTTCAGAATAAGCAGCTGCATTGGCGGCATACCAACCAACGAGTAATGCGAGTGCGGTTTTTTGAAGTATTTGAGGTTTCATATTGTCTTCCTTTATTTTTTTGATTTTCGCAGGCTATTATTCGCCTCATCGAGAGGCGCTTCAATGACCCAAATCAAATTCCTATAGAAAAATGTTTATTCTGTGACAACGATCACACCAAAGTGCGGTCAAAAAAGGGGATAAATTTATGTATCGTAGAAATCAATGTTATAATCTGCGAACAAACTGATTAAGGAGCAAACCATGGCGATTTTAGTAACAGGTGGAGCCGGCTATATCGGTTCACACACCGTAGTGGAATTATTAAATGCAAATAAAGACGTGGTGGTATTGGATAATTTATGCAATTCCTCCCCAAAATCTTTAGAACGCGTCAAAGAAATCACGGGCAAAGACGTGAAATTTTATGAGGGCGATATTTTAGATCGTGCTTTATTACAAAAAATCTTTGCAGAAAACAGCATTCAGTCGGTAATCCATTTTGCGGGTTTAAAAGCCGTGGGTGAAAGTGTTCAAAAACCTGCTGAATACTATATGAATAATGTTGCAGGTACGATTGTTCTCATTCAAGAAATGAAAAAAGCAGGCGTGTGGAACTTTGTATTTAGTTCATCAGCAACGGTTTATGGTGATCCGGAAATTATTCCAATTACAGAAGATTGCAAAGTGGGCGGTACAACCAACCCTTACGGTACCTCTAAATACATGGTGGAACAAATTCTGACCGATGTTGCGAAAGCTGAACCACAATTTAGTATGACGATTTTACGTTATTTCAATCCAGTAGGCGCTCACGCAAGCGGCTTGATTGGTGAAGATCCAAATGGTATTCCAAATAACCTATTACCTTACATCAGCCAAGTTGCGATCGGTAAATTACCGCAACTTTCGGTGTTTGGTAGCGATTATGATACTCATGATGGCACAGGTGTACGTGATTATATTCACGTGGTGGATTTAGCGATTGGTCACTTAAAAGCATTAAATCGCCATGAAAATGACGCAGGTTTACACATTTATAACTTAGGCACAGGTACCGGTTATTCTGTGCTTGATATGGTGAAAGCGTTTGAACAAGCGAACAATATCGAAATTCCGTATCGTCTTGTTGCGCGTCGTCCAGGCGATATTGCAACCTGCTATTCCGATCCAAGTCTTGCTGCAAAAGAGTTAAATTGGACAGCAGAACGTGGTCTTGAGCAAATGATGAAAGATACCTGGAATTGGCAAAAAAATAATCCGAAAGGATACCGTGATTAATCTCTCTCTTGTTGGGCGGAGTACATTCCGCCCTTAATATTTTAATCAGATAAAACACGCTCAAAAATAACCGCACTTTATGTCAGAACAATCCCTTTCTAGTCAAATATTTACCCGCAAAATGCTGATCTGTGTTTTCACTGGATTTAGTTCGGGTTTACCACTTTTCGTGTTATTGCAAATGTTGCCTGTATGGTTGACAGATAAAGGGCTTTCCGTTGAATTAATCGGTGCATTGACAGGAGTGATGGTGCCATATGGTTTGAAGTTTTTATGGGCACCGTTATTAGACCGCTATTTCCCGCATTTTTTAGGTCGTCGTCGTAGTTGGTTATTGATTTCTCAAGTAATTTTGCTGATTTCCCTTTATGCGATTAGTCAGTTTGATCCCGTGGCTGAGTTAAGTATGGTAGCTAAAATTGCCACATTCATTGCTTTTTTCTCAGCGACACAAGATATTGTGCTCGATGCTTATCGTCGTGAAATTTTAACGGATAATGAATTAGGATTGGGGAACACCATCCACATTAATGCTTATCGTGTTGCAGGTTTAATTCCTGGGGGGCTCTCGCTTTATTTAGCGACAATTCATCCATGGGAAACCGTCTTTTTATTGACCGCACTTTGTATGCTAGCGGGCATATTTATGACGCTCTTTTTAGCGAAAGAACCAAACATTGCACAGGTCGATCGTGATCAACCTTTCTATATGGTGTTTTGGATACCCTTGAAAGAGTTCTTCCAACGCAAAGGCGTCGCGCAAGCCATCGGTTTTTTACTCTTTTTGTTCTTGTATAAATTTGGCGATTCATTTGCTACTACGTTACAAACTAAATTCGTCTATGACATGGGCTTTGAAAAAGAGCATATTGCGTTGGTGGTAAAAAGTACCTCTCTTTGGGCAAGTATCTCTGCCGGTCTCGTGGGTGGCGTGATCATGCTGCGTTTAGGGATTAATCGTGCATTATGGGTATTTGGTTTTATCCAATTGATTACTATTGGTGGATTTATTTGGTTGGCTGCATTTGGACATTTCGACCATATCGGTGCAGCAGAACTTTGGAAATTAGGTTTCGTGATTGCGGGTGAATATATCGGTGTTGGTCTCGGTACTGCTGCCTTTGTCGCCTTTATGGCTCGCGAAACGAATCCGCTTTATACAGCCACTCAATTAGCTTTATTTACCAGCCTTTCTGCTTTACCAAGTAAAGGGCTTGGTATGTTATCGGGCTACTTGGTTAAAGCAGTGGGCTACTATCATTTTTTCTGGATTTGTTTATTCCTCGCTATCCCAGGAATGATTTGTTTATTCTGGGTTGCTCCGTGGAATGAAAAAGGAAATAAAAAAAGCTTAAAATAAAATAAAGTGCGGTCAAAATTTACAGTAAAATCATTTGACCAAACAAGGCTTTAACGGTATTTTAAACGGGTCTATTATTTATTGGAGATTTGTATGAAAATTATTCTTTTAGGTGCACCTGGTGCAGGAAAAGGCACACAAGCACAATTTATTATGAACAAGTTTGGCATCCCACAAATTTCAACAGGGGATATGTTCCGTGCAGCGATCAAAGCGGGGACAGAATTAGGCAAACAAGCAAAAGCATTAATGGATGAAGGAAAATTAGTACCGGATGAATTAACCGTGGCGTTAGTAAAAGATCGTATTTCTCAACCAGATTGTGCAAATGGTTTCTTATTAGATGGTTTCCCACGTACGATTCCACAAGCGGATGCATTAAAAGAGTCAGGCGTGAAAATTGACTACGTTTTAGAGTTTGATGTACCAGATGAAGTGATCGTTGAACGTATGAGTGGTCGTCGTGTACACCAAGCATCTGGCCGTTCTTACCACATTGTTTATAATCCACCAAAAGTGGAAGGTAAAGATGATATAACGGGTGAAGATTTAATTATCCGTGCAGATGATAAACCAGAAACTGTGTTAGATCGTTTAGCGGTTTACCACAAACAAACCAGCCCATTGATTGATTATTACCAAGCTGAAGCAAAAGCAGGTAATACGAAATATTTCCGTTTAGATGGTACTCAAAAAGTGGAAGCTGTAAGCCAAGAATTAGATAAAATCTTAGGCTAAAAAAGATTGAAAACTGACCGCACTTTGAAGAGAAAAGTGCGGTTAATTTTTCAAAAGGATTTTGAGATCGTAAATTGAGATCGCATCTGGGGACGTTATGAGCAAGAAAAAAACAATAACATTGACGATTTCGGCTATCGCAGTGGCACTTGGGATCGGCGCACAATTTTATACTAATCACAAAATTGATCAGGTATTAAAAAATTTCCCTTACTCTTTGGATAATCAAGCAACATTGAATGTGACGCAAACTGCGAAAAACTTTTTTATTCGTGAGTTAATCTTTAGCGTAAAAAATAGCGAGTCGAAAAACACGAGTGTGATTTCAACCAAGCTTACCGCGTTGCCTTTCTTTATTACGGCTGAGTCACAGTTATCCGATCAATTAGTTCGTCAATTAAATAAAACATTAAATATCACGATTGATAAAAATACAATTAACAGTAAATTTTCTCCAGTAGGGGATTATTTACAGTCTGATATTTTGACGGAATTCCGTGATTTTGCGAATAAGTCCCAAAACCTTTCTATCGGTCTTAATTTCTTAAAAAATAAAGAAGTTGAGCTAAAAACAACCCTTAGTGGTTTTAATTACGATAAAGACACTAAACTGGAACAAATTGAAGGTGAAGCTCGTCTAGTGCCAGTCGGTGCAAATCAGTATGACCTATCAAGTATAGAATTAACGACGAAAAATGCCGAATTAGCGTTGTTAAATGGTGAAAATACACATATTTATCTTAAAAATGCGACTTACCATTTTGATGTAAAACCAGGTGAGGCAGATAAACGTGATCTGAGCACGAAATTCAGCAGTGATATTTTGCGCATAGCCAATAAAAGCCGCACAACAGAAGAAAGTCAAGCAACAGCGGGTGGTTTAAATTTACTAGTTAAGCAAAACGGTGTGCCAAGTTCGATCAATTTTCATCATGAATTTAAAAAATTAAGTGATGGTTCATTAAGCATTAAAGATGGCGTCAATTTGTTAACAAAAATTTTTACACAAAACGATCGTTTTGATAGTTCGTTATCTGTGCTTTCTGTTAATGTCCCTAAAAATAATCAACCTTACTTTAACTTAGAAAATGCAGGTCTTGAACTTAAGTTGGCGAATACTGATTTAACTAAAGCCAATGTGGATTTTAAACTGAATGTTGAAAGTGTGAAGCAAACGCCTGCCGATGAAGAACGTAAATGGGAAGCCAAAGGTGGTAAGGTTAATATTCAGTTAGATGATTACAATGTGGCAAATGAACTGGCTTTTGTACCATTTTTATTAGATACCATTGCAGAGAAAGAAGCGCCGGCAAAAGACAATAAAGATTTCTTAAATGCCAAAGATAAATGGGTAAAAGAATTTAGTGGTAAAACCAATATTGAAGCCGCATTAAAATCATTTAATATGGCCGATTTAGTGCTTGATAACGTATCAGCCAGTGATAAGACAGAAACATTAGACAATGACCAATATAATGAACATATCACATTGTCTGCGAATAAAATTGGTTATCCAAGTGCGGGTTTCCAATTTGAGAAATTATCTGTGGATGCGCCATTTAAAGTTAATCATAGCAAAGCGCATTTATCGGCAAGATTTTGCTCAGCACCTTTTTATGGTGCATTGTGTAACACGCATTTAACGTCAGCAACATTTGAGAAATACATTAAAAACTCATGGAAAGAGCTCGATTTAATCGTTGATAATGCAACGTTAAATTTCAATTTAAATACTTATCCTGAAACCACTGCTTATCCAGTTAAATTGGAAGTCAGTGGTATTGTGCCCCAAGTGCCCGAAGATGATTCATCAGATATGATTCCAGATAATATTGAAGGCACATTTAATCTGACATTAAATAAAATGTTGTTTGATGACCAAAATGAAAAAGCCTTAGCGATTAAGGAAAATTCATACTTTTGGCAATACTTAAGTAGCTTTGTGAAATATGATGGAAAACTTCACCGAGAATTTGTGGAAGAAGGTGATAATTACGTTTCTAGAGTGGAAAAAACGGAAAATGGCTATTTAATTAATGGTCGTACGTTTGAAGATCTTCGTCAAGAAAGCATGATGGAAACTGACGAGGGGGAAGAAGGGAAGCCCGCCGCAACTGACTAGTTGAAAGGATGACATAAAAAATGACCGCACTTGAAATTCAATGTGCGGTCATTTTTTTAGCTGTTTTGGATTACTTCACTAATCCGCCACTTGCTTGTAAATCGGCATGGTAGGAGGAGCGAACAAATGGGCCACAAGCCGCGTGTTCAAAGCCCATTGCGTTGGCTTTATCACGGAACTCATCAAACTCTGCTGGAGGCACATAGCGAGCAACCGGTAAGTGATGGCGACTTGGTTGGAGATATTGGCCAAGTGTAAGCATGGTGACACCATTTGCACGTAAGTCTTCCATCACTTCAAGAATTTCTTCATTGGTTTCACCCAATCCAACCATTAAGCCTGATTTAGTAGGGATATTTGGGAACATTTCTTTGAAATCATGAAGTAATTTCAAAGACCACTGATAATCAGCACCCGGACGAATTTCTTTATACAAACGTGGCACATTTTCCAAGTTGTGGTTGAACACATCCGGTGGATTGTCTTTTAATTTTTCTAAGGCTTGAGTAATACGACCACGGAAATCAGGCACTAAAATCTCAATTTTAATACCGGGATTTAATGCACGTACTTCTTTTACACATTCAGCAAAATGGCCAGCTCCACGATCAGGTAAATCATCGCGGTCAACAGAGGTAATTACCACATATTTCAACTTCATATCTTGGATGGTTTCAGCTAATTTACGTGGTTCATCCGGATCAGGCGATAATGGTTTACCATGTGCAACGTCACAGAAAGGACAGCGACGAGTACAAATTGCGCCTAGAATCATAAAGGTTGCAGTGCCATGGTTAAAGCACTCGTGTAAATTTGGACAAGACGCTTCTTCGCATACAGAATGTAGACCATGACGACGCATCCCGTTTTTAATCGTTTCGATCTTTAATGAGCTATACGGCAATTTGATCTTCATCCATTCCGGCTTTTTCAATAATTCTTGGTTAGGATCGATATTTTTAACAGGGATAATTGATGTTTTGGCTGCATCACGGTATTTCACACCGCGTTCCATTTTAAAAGGCGTTGACATTTTTCTTTCCTAAAGAAAATGCCTGATTCAGGCATTTTTAAATATTTTATAAAAGTGAATGTTATAAATTTGTAACATTATAGCCCAAAAGTTCGGCAAAGTGTTTAATTAATTTTGGGGAAACTTTGTCAAGTGTCGCTTCTTCTTTACCAATAAAGTCAGCAAGTTGACACATTTCAAGCCCGGCATAGCCACAAGGATTAATGTAATGGAAAGGATTGAGATCCATATTGATATTAAACGCGAGCCCATGGAAAGAGCAGCCTTTTCGAATGCGTAAACCTAATGAACAGATTTTTTTGCCATCAATATACACACCAGGTGCATCAGGTTTGGGATAACCTTCAATGCCATAGTTGGCAAGGGTTTTCACGACTGATTGTTCAAGTGCGGTCACTAATTGACGGACATTTAAATGTTCATGACGTTTAATATCAATGAGCACATACATCACCTGCTGACCTGGACCATGATAAGTAATTTGACCGCCGCGATCTGATTGAACAACAGGGATATTACTGCTGTGTAATAAGTGCTCTGGTTTGCCGGCTTGGCCTTGCGTGAAGACAGGATGATGCTCGACAAGCCAAATTTCATCAGTCGTTTCTACATTTCGATTATCGGTGAATTCCTGCATTTTGTGCCAGATCTCTTGATAATCTTGTAATCCTAATTGACGGACAATTAAATCTGTTTTGTTCATCTTAGATAACCATTTTGACACCTTCCACTTTAGCAAGCTCTTTGTAAAGCGTTTCTACTTGCTCAAAGTTTTGTGCCACGATATCAATTGAAACAGAATTATAGGTTCCTTTACTGCTGCGTTTTTCCTTTGGAATATAATCACCCGGTAAATATTTTTGTATCACCGCAACGATGTCTTGCGCTAAGCCTTCACGGTTAACACCTGCGACTTTAAATGTCATTGCAGCGGGGAATTCCATTAACTCTTTTAGTTTTTCATAATCATTTTCGGTTGTCATTTTGCATCCTTATTTAAGAGTAAGGTGCATGAATCAGTTAAATTCACACACCTTACGAATTTATTGATGTGATATAAATGGGGAAGTGCGGTTAATTTTCAAGGCGTTTAATCAAATAATCCTTTGATTGTTAACACTAACCAGTCCCAACCTTTACCGAAGAAACCACCTTCTTGCACGTCTTCTAATGCTTGAAGATTAACAATTGCCACATCCTTGCCATCTAGTTGATAAACGATTTTACCAACAACCTGACCTTTTGTTAAAGGTGCTTGTAAGTATTTGTTATCTAATTCGTAACGTGCTTTTAAGTCTGCTTGTTTTCCTTTTGGCACTGTAATAAAGCCATCTTGTAATAAACCAAGTTGAACTTCACCTTTATCACCGTAGTAAACCGATTGTGTTGAAATTTTTTCATTGGCTTTGTGGGCTTTTAATGTTTCAAAGTTAGCAAACCCCCATTGTAAGAGCTTTTTGCTTTCTACTTCACGCCCTTTATAGGTTGGTACGCCCATCACAACAGAAATCAAACGCATATTATTTGGACTTGTTGCCGATGCGACAAGGTTATAACCTGCTTGGCTAGTGTGACCTGTTTTCATGCCGTCCACATTAATGGTTTTGTCCCATAGTAAGCCGTTACGGTTAGGCTGTTTGATTTTGTTAAAGGTGAAGTCTTTTTCTGCGTAGATTTTATATTCTTCAGGTAAATCACGAATAATATGTGCACCAATAATCGCCATATCACGAGCAGTTGAATATTGATTTGGATCGTCTAAACCGTGTGGAGTCGTGAAGTTGGTATTTTTTAAGCCAAATTGTTGAACATATTTATTCATGGTATCAACGAAGTTAGCGACTGTACCAGAAATATGTTCTGCCACTGCGACACAAGCATCATTACCTGAAACAATGATAATCCCTTTGTTTAAATCACCAACGGATACTTGTTGATTTAAATTTAAGAACATTTTTGAAGAATCTGGGAAGTTTCTCCCCCAAGCACTTTCGCCAATGGTAACCATATCTTCATTATGAATTTTGCCTTGTTTTAATGCAGCACCCACTACATAGCTCGTCATCATTTTTGTTAATGAAGCAGGGTATTGGCGTTGGTCTGGGTTAAGTGATGCAAGTACTGCACCAGAATTGTAATCCATTAAAACATAGGTTTGCGCATTTACTTCCGGTACAGCAATACCGTATTGAAGATCTTCAGCTGCAGCGAATGTTGAGGCAGCCATTAATCCCGAGAATAGAACAATTTTTTTCAATTTTGCAGATTGTTTTAACATAGTTTTTCCTTTAATAGCGTATTAGTTTTTATAAGTATAAACGATTACTGGTTGTCCATTGGTCGTTTTTTGTAATTTTGTTTTTAATTGATTAACATCAGCTTGCTCAGCTAACGGGCCAAAATGTATTTCGTAGTTTTGTCCATTTTGGTTAATTTCTGCCTTTATGCCGTCTAGATCGAGTCTGTTTATGATGCTTTCGGCTTGATTTTTTGACGACACTGCGAGAAGTTTTAACTTGAAGACAGTTTTTGCATCGTTTGTGGTGGTGTCTAAGTTTTGATTTTTTTTTTCGTTATTTTTATCGGTAACTAAACGATCACTGGCTTCTTGTGTTTTAGCATGCTTGGCGAGTGTTTTTGCTCCCGCACCTGAAATTTGACCTTTATGATCCACATGCAGCGCTTCAATTCTCACTTGTCCTGTACCACGAGAAATAAGGCCTAACTCTTTGGCTGCAGAATGTGATAAGTCAATAATGCGTTTATGGCTAAATGGTCCGCGGTCATTAATTCGCACAATTACCTTACGATTATTGTGTAAGTTAGTGACGACTGCATAAGAGTTTAAAGGCAAAGTCTTATGCGCAGCGGTGAACAGTGCCGAATTATAGCGTTCACCATTGGCTGTTTTACGGCCATTAAATTTATGGTGGTAATAACTTGCTGTCCCTTCTTTTGAATAGGATTTAGCTTCATCACCTTGTGTCGTGTATGTTTTACCATTCACTTGGTAGCTTTGTGGTGCTTGAACGGTCGTTGTAATCGACATTGAATCACCTTGAATGCCATACATCTTCTGTGTATTAGCAAAAGCGGCAATACTTGTACCAATTGTTAAGGTGAAAAGTGCGGTCGTTTTTAAGATGTTTTTTAATGTCATACTTATTACTTTCAAGATTATCGGTGTTCTTTATAAGAAAGCCAAAAGGGAAATTAGTTCCCTTTCATAAAGCGTGGTTTGTGAGTATGAATGGACATCACTAAACCAAAGCTTGCCATAATGGCTACATATGAAGTACCGCCGTAGCTAAAGAGTGGTAAAGGCACCCCCACAACAGGCAAAATACCGCTCACCATACCGATATTCACGAAGACATAAACAAAGAAAATCAGTGTGGTGGCACCGGCAAGAATGCGTCCAAAAGAGGTTTCTGCATTCACTGCAATTATTAAGCCACGGATAATAATAAACAAATAAATTGCCATCAGAATAAGAAAGCCGACCATTCCATGTTCTTCACTCATCACGGCAAAAATAAAATCAGTGTGTGGTTCAGGCAAAAACTCTAATTGGGATTGTGTCCCTTGCATCCATCCTTTGCCTGACATACCGCCTGAACCGATAGCAATTTTGGATTGCAAAATATGGTAACCCGCCCCAAGTGGATCTTTCTCGGGATCAAGTAAGGTTAATACACGCATGCGTTGGTAGTCATGCATTAAATACATCCACATGATAGGAATAAATGCCGCTAATCCAACTACAGCAGCAAGAATAAGCCACCAACTCATCCCTGCTAAGAATACCACGAATAAGCCTGATGCACTAACCAGAATTGATGTACCTAAGTCAGGTTGGATTGCCACAAGTAAAGTTGGCACAATAATCATGGCGATAGCAATAAAGGTTTCACTCATTTTCGGTGGTAGCGGACGGTTACCTAAATATACCGCGACCATTAATGGTACCGCGAGTTTGACAATTTCAGAAGGCTGAAAGCGAATAAACCCAAGATCTAACCAACGTTGCGCCCCTTTACTGGTTGTACCGATAGCATCAACCAAAATCAGCATGATAAAACCCACCAAATATAAGTAAGGGGCGAGTCGTTGATAAAATTTAGGGGGAAGTTGCGCCATAATCATCATCACGGTAAAACCTAATATGACCTGAATAATACGATTTTGGAACATGACTTCACTAGCGCCTGATGCACTATAAAGCACAAGCATGCCATAAGCCGTAATAGCGGCTAATCCAATAAATAATAAAAAATCAATATGTAAGCGTTGCCATAATCGCAAGCATAAAGGCACTTTTTCTTCCATTATTCATTCTCACTTGGTTGAGATTCTAGTGCTGGCGCATCTAAATCAGTTTGGTCCGTCTTTTTCTCTTTTTCAGCATTTTCTTGACGTTCAATTTGTGGCAAGCGTTTATTCAAGTAGAAATCCATAATTTGCCGTGCAATTGGTGCCGCATTACTTGAACCACCGCCCGCATTTTCTAAAATAATGGTGACAACTAATTTCGGATCTTCATAAGGCGCATAAGCCGTGAACCAAGCATGGTCATGTAATTCTTTTTTCAATCCCGCTGCATTATATTTTTGGTTTTCTTTTAAGCTGAACACTTGTGCTGTACCGGATTTCCCTGCTACGTGGTAATTCGTGCCGATAAAGGCTTTTCGTCCTGTTCCTGCACCTGAATTCACCACATTGAACATGCCGCGCTTAGCCGCATCCCAATAAGCTTGTTTTGGATCGGTAATATCTTCATATAAAAGTGGGTCTTGATACGGCTCAATGGTAGCACCTTCAACGGATTTCATTAAATGAGGCGTATGGATTTTCCCATTATTGACCACAATAGAGGTCGCTTTTGCCACTTGTAATGGTGTAGCCGTCCAATAACCTTGGCCAATCCCCACTGAGATTGTATCACCTTGTACCCAAGGTTTTTTATAACGTTTTTGTTTCCATTCTTTACTCGGCATATTGGCCGCGGCTTCTTCTTGGATTTCAATACCTGTCGGCATACCAAAGCCAAAGCGTTTCATCCACATGGAGAAACGATCAATGCCTAGATTAAAGGCGGTTTGATAGAAGAAGGTATCCGATGATTCCGTAATGGCTTTATTTAAATCCGTATAACCGTGCCCTGATTTTTTCCAATCTCGGAAACGTTTTGTCGAGTTTGGAAGCATCCAGTAACCCGGGTCAAAAATGGTGGTATGAGGCGTAATCACCCCTTCCGTTAATGCCGCAACAGCAACGAATGGTTTTACAGTAGAGGCAGGCGGGTACACACCTTGAGTCGCACGACTATAAAGAGGTCGAGTTGGATCTTCTAGTAAACGTTTGTAATCGCTAGCGGAAATCCCATCCACGAATAAATTATTATCATAGCTTGGTGTTGAAACCATCGCTAATACACTGTTGTCTTTCGGGTCAAGCACAACAACAGCGCCTTTTTGACCTGAAAGGAGCGACATAATATAGCGTTGAAGAGTAAAATCGATAGTCAGATGAATACTTTTACCCGCGGTGGCTGGTTGTTCACGTAGTTTACGAATAACTTTACCACGGTTATTAATTTCAACCTCTTCGAAACCGGTTGTACCATGGAGTTGTTCTTCGTAATAACGTTCAATACCCAGTTTCCCCATGTCCGTAGAACCGGAATAGTTAGCAAATTTTTCTTCTTTTTTCATGCGTTCAACATCTCGATCATTAATGCGTCCCACATAGCCCAAAATATGTGTCATGGCTTCGCCATACAGGTAATTTCGTTTGAAATAAGGGCGAACATCGAGACTTGGATATTTATATTGGTTTACTGCAAAACGGGCGATTTGTTCTTCCGTTAAGCTTGGTTTGAGTAAAATGGGTGTATAACGTGTGCCACGGCGACGTTCTTTTTTGAAATGCTCAATGTCTTCGTCTGTGAGCCCCACAATATAGCGCAATTCTTCAAAAGTGCGGTCTAAATTTTCGGTTTTTTCTGGCACGATATATAAGCCGAAAAAGGTGAGGTTTTCCGCTAGTAATTCACCGTAACGGTCATAAATCAATCCGCGAGTAGGAGGTAATGGCAGTAATTTAATGCGGTTACCGTTAGAGCGAGTTTGATACGTTTCGTAACTCACCACCTGAAGATGGTAAATATTGGCAAATAATACGCCACTTAAGGCCAAAATACCGATGAATGCTACCAATGTTCGACGCGCAAACAAGTTCCGCTCCGCTTTTTTATCGCGGATCGGTTCGTTGGTTGGTGCAGCAAAGAATTTCTTTAAATTCATCGGTAATGTAACGCGTTATTCTCTGTGATAAGGATGATTTGTGGTTAGCGACCAGGCACGGTATAAGCTTTCTGCCACCACAACACGCACTAATGGATGTGGCATTGTGAGCGGAGAAAGTGACCAACTTTGTTCTGCCGCAGCTTTGCATTCAGGGGATAAACCTTCCGGCCCGCCGATAAGTAAGCACACATCACGACCATCATTTTTCCAGCCTTCTAATTGCTCAGCAAGTTGTGGTGTTGTCCAAGGTTTGCCAGGGATATCTAATGTCACCACTTTGCCTTTCCCGCAAGCCGCTAACATTGCTTTGCCTTCTTGTTCTAAGATGCGTTTAATATCTGCATTTTTTCCACGTTTGCCTGCAGGAATTTCAATGAGTTCAAAAGGCATATCTTTAGGAAAACGACGTTGGTATTCTTCAAATCCAGTTGTCACCCAAGCTGGCATTTTTGTGCCCACAGCGATTAATGTGATTTTCATCCTTTTCCCTTTCAAAAGACAGTCAAAATTGACCGCACTTTATGCCCAAAGTTTTTCTAATTGATACATCTCACGCGCATCACGTTGCATGATGTGTACGATGGTTTGACCAAGATCCACCACAATCCAATCAGCCGTATTATGCCCTTCTTCACCAAAGGTTTCATAACCCGCTTTTTTACATTCTGCAATAAGGTTATCGGCCATAGCAGACACTTGGCGGCTAGATGTACCAGTACAAATAATCATATTTTCAGTAATCGATGATTTGCCTTTTACATCAAAATGCACAATTTCGGTGCCTTTTAAATCATCGAGTTTATCAATTACAAATTCAACTAATGACATTTCTTTTCCTATTTAAATAAAGCGATGAATTCTATCATTGAATGAGGGAAAGGGGTAGGCTTAGGGCGGATTTTATTTGAATTGTTTTATCGTTGTAACAGTGCTTGGCAATAATATTGGGGCAGTCATTCTGCCCCAAGTTTGAAAGGGTATTAAACCCATAAAAGAATCGCTAACAATTGTGGTGAAATGATCCGTAAGAACATGGTGAGCGGATAAACGGTCGCATAGGAAAGGGATGCGGCACCGCTTCCTTCTTTTAGTTCGTTTGCAAAAGCGAGCGCTGGAGGGTCAGTCATTGAACCCGCCAATAAACCACAAAGTGAAAGATAATTTAATTTGGCATATAAACGCGCAATGACACCTACAATCATTAATGGTACGAGAGTAATAAAAATACCGTATCCCATCCATTCAAGACCTGAACCATTGGTGAGTGTGTCCACAAAGCTGCCGCCAGATTTTAAACCGACTACCGCGAGGAAGAGCACAATACCAATTTCGCGCAATGCCAAGTTAGCACTTGGTGGCATAAACCAATAGAGTTTACCGATGGAGCCAATTCGAGCTAGGATTAATGCGACGACTAATGGCCCGCCAGCTAGCCCTAATTTTAATGCCACCGGGAAACCAGGGATGTAAAAAGGAATAGAGCCGAGTAACACACCTAAGCCAATCCCAATAAATACCGGCAACATTTGCACTTGTAGCAGTTTCTGTTTAGCATTCCCAATTACTGAAATGGCTTGGTTGAGGATGTCGGTTTTACCAACCATGTGCAATACGTCACCGAATTGAAGGGTGGTATGGGCTGTTGGCACCAATTCCACACCCGCACGATTTAAACGTGAAATGACTACACCATATTTTTTATGGATGCCGAGATGGCGAATTTGTTTGCCTAATACTTTTTCATTGGTAACTACAACGCGTTCAGAACGAATTTCGCCACTCAAGCTGGCTACCGGGATATCAACCTCTTCTCCAATGATAAGATGCATTTTTTTCAAGCCTTCAGGATTACCAACTAAATGTAAAATGTCACCAAGTTGAACATCGGTATCCGCTTTCGGCACAATAACAAGCTCACCCCGTTTCAAGCGAGAGCAGACGACATCTTCATCATCAAAACCTGGAATTTCAATCAAATGGATACCATTGAGATTAGTATTGGTGACTTTCAGAGACATGCTTTTGAGTGCTTCTTTGTCATGACCACTTTCTTTTTCAAAATTTGCTGCTTCTTCATCCACTTTAATTTTAAAGAAAAGACGAATAAGCCACATAGAAAGTAAAATGCCACAAATTCCAAAAGGATAAGCCATGGCATAGGCCATCCCCATGTTAGACGTCGTTTGCGACATGCCTAATTCAGAAAGAATTTGCTGACCCGCACCGAGAGATGGGGTGTTTGTGACCGCACCGGAGTAAATACCAAGCGCGACATCAAGAGGAATATCGGCAAGCTTATAAATGAGAATCGTCACTAATGCACCGAGCGCAACAATTAAGATCCCTAACCCATTTAAGGTTAATCCTGATTGCCGTAAGGAAGCAAAAAAGCCCGGCCCCACTTGAATACCGATCGTATAAACAAACAGAATTAAGCCGAACTCTTGCACAAAATGTAACGTATGGCTATCCAGTTTAATGCCATATTGCGTAGTAAAATGGGCAACTAAAATACCACCAAATAGTACGCCTCCAATACCCAGTCCTACACCTTTAATTTTGAAATGCCCGATCCATAGACCAATTACGGCAACGAGGGCAAGCAAACTAATGGTAATCGCAGTTTCACTCATACCGACCTCTAATTTATTAAAAATTTAACTATTTTGGATTATAACAATTTGATTTCCTACCCGCTTGTAACAAAGTCAAAAAATGTTATCTCCATCACATTTTTTCTTGCTTAAAAATAAACACCGCCTAAAATGACTGCACTTTTTTTGATTTTATAGGTTGATTATGGATTACGCTCAAGAGGCCATTAATTCGCTTTTATGGATAGCAAAAACATTAGCGATGACGGCAGTTGTGTTTAGCTTTGGTATTTTCTTATTGGTCCGTTTTACTCATTGGGGAAAACAATTTTGGCAATTTGCGGGTGGTTATCTTTCACCACGCCGAAGTATTAAACCTTTGCTATTTTTCTTGTTAATTGTGGCAATGACATTGGTCAGTGTACGTATTAGCTTGGTGCATTCCGAGTGGTATAACAATATGTACACGTCCTTACAGGAATTTAATGAGCCGGTATTTTGGGATCAAATGGTGCTGTTTTGTGTGATTGCGACAAGCTCTGTCATGACGGCATTACTTAGCTATTATTTAGAACAACGTTTTTCTATTAATTGGATCGAATGGTTGAATAGTCAGTTAGTCGATAAATGGATGGATAATCGTGCCTACTATAAAACCCAGTATGTTTCCGCTAACTTAGATAACCCCGATCAACGTATTCAACAAGATGTGCAATCTTATGTGAGAACTTCACTCTCTTTAAGTACAGGTGTGATTGATGCTGTCACCTCAATGATTTCTTACACGATCTTATTGTGGGGATTAGCAGGGCCAATGATTGTATTTGGTACTGAAATTCCACGCATGATGGTATTCTTGGTGTTTGCTTATGTGATTATTACTACCGCGATTGCGTTCCGTTTGGGACGTCCGTTAATTATGTTGAATTTCGTCAACGAGCGCTTAAACGCTAACTATCGTTATTCTTTAATTCGTATCAAGGAATATGCGGAAAGTGTAGCATTTTATGCGGGTGAGAAAGTCGAAAGTAGCCAACTTTATAAACAATTCGGCGCAGTGATCAATAACATGTGGGATATTGTTTATCGAACCTTAAAATTCTCTGGTTTTAACTTAGTAGTAAGCCAAGTTTCCGTGGTGTTCCCTTTACTCATTCAAGTGGGACGTTATTTCGAGAAGCAAATTAAACTCGGCGATCTGATGCAAACGCTACAAGTATTTGGTAAGTTGCATTCAAATCTTTCATTCTTCCGTAATTCTTACGATGGTTTTGCCGGATACAAAGCCACATTAGATCGTTTAACTGGCTTTAGTTATGCGATTGATATGGCGAATCGTCAATCTACGTCGCATTTACACGAACATGAAACTGACGTGATCTTTAAGGATTTAAGCATCAGTAATCCATTTGGAAAAACCTTAATTGAGAATTTAAATTTAACACTGCCACAAGGTTCAACCCTATTAATTCAAGGTAATTCAGGTGTGGGTAAAACCACGTTGTTGAGAACCGTAGCAGGGCTTTGGGCGTATTCTGAAGGAGATGTGTATTGTCCAACCCATCAGCTTTTCTTATCGCAAAAACCTTATTTACCACAAGGCAGCTTATTGACTGCGTTGGCTTATCCGAATGAAGAAAAGGCCTTTAATCGTGATGAGATGATTGAGGTATTAAAACAAGTGTCTTTAGGGCATTTACAAGATCGTTTAGATCAAGAACAAGATTGGACACGAATTCTTTCTCTCGGTGAGCAACAACGCTTAGCTTTTGCTCGTTTGTTATTACATAAACCGAAAGTAGCATTCCTAGACGAAGCCACTGCGAGTATGGATGAAGGCTTAGAAGACAATATGTATCGTCTATTAAAAGAATGTTTACCTCATACAACGGTTATTAGTGTGGGGCATCGTTCAACCTTGCAAGCTTTCCATCAGCAACAATTGATGATTTTAGGTAATGGCGAGTGGCAATTCACTGACCGAAATCTCGTATAAAACACCATTAAAATTGACCGCACTTACCTTGTTAGAAAAAATAGTGAGGTAAGTGTGGATGAACAAAGCAAAAAATCCTGTTATCAAACTCGATTTTTTGATACATTTAGCACAATTTTTTTCTATGCTCAGAAATGAGTAATTTTTCACCAAACTAATGACGGAATTCTTATGTTATTCAAAAAAATTCGTGGTTTATTTTCAAATGATCTTTCTATCGATCTAGGTACAGCAAATACATTAATTTACGTGAAAGGCCAAGGCATCGTACTTGATGAGCCTTCAGTTGTGGCAATTCGTCAAGATCGTATGGGGGCATACAAAAGCATTGCGGCAGTAGGTAAAGAAGCAAAACAAATGCTTGGTCGTACTCCGAAAAGTATCGTGGCTATTCGTCCGATGAAAGATGGTGTAATTGCTGATTTCTCTGTGACAGAAAAAATGTTGCAATACTTTATCAAACAAGTACATAGCGGTAACTTTATGCGTCCTAGCCCACGCGTACTCGTTTGTGTACCGGCTGGTGCAACTCAAGTTGAACGTCGTGCAATCAAAGAATCAGCATTAGGTGCAGGTGCACGTGAAGTTTATTTAATTGAAGAGCCAATGGCGGCTGCAATCGGTGCAAACTTGCCGGTTTCTACAGCGATCGGTTCAATGGTCATTGATATCGGTGGTGGTACCACTGAAGTGGCGGTGATTTCTTTAAACGGTATCGTGTATTCATCTTCTGTACGTATTGGTGGTGACCGTTTTGATGAAGCGATCATCTCTTATGTTCGTCGCACTTTTGGTTCTGTTATTGGTGAGCCAACTGCAGAACGTATCAAACACGAAATTGGTACAGCTTACATTCAAGAAGGTGATGAAATTTTAGAAATGGAAGTGCACGGTCACAATCTTGCTGAAGGTGCGCCTCGTTCATTCAAATTAACCTCTCGTGATGTACAAGAAGCCCTTCAACAACCATTAAATGGTATCGTTGCAGCAGTGCGTACGGCGCTTGAAGAATGCCAACCAGAACACGCCGCAGATATTTTTGAGCGCGGTATGGTGTTAACGGGTGGTGGCGCCTTATTACGCAACATTGATGTATTGTTATCAAAAGAATGTGGCGTACCGGCAATCATTGCAGAAGAACCATTAACTTGCGTAGCTCGTGGTGGCGGTGAAGCAATCGAAATGATTGATATGCACGGCGGCGATATTTTCAGCGACGAAATTTAATTTCTAAAAGTGCGGTCAGAAAAATCGGCGTTTTTAATTCGTCTGATTTTTTGACCGCACTTTTCCTTTCAACCCTAGGACAGTGAATGAAACCCATTTTTGGTAAAGCACCACCATTAGGTATTCGACTCGCATTAGCGGTGATTGCTTCGATGACATTTATTTTAGTTGATGGGCAAACCTCATCAATGACGAAGGCGCGTAGTGTCATGGAAACTGCCGTGGGGGGCTTATATTACCTTGCGAATGGGCCAAGAACGGTTCTAGATGGCGTATCAAGTAACTTGGTAGATACCAATAAACTGCTTATTGAAAATAAAGTATTGCGTGAGCAGTTGCGTGAGAAAAATGCCGATCTTTTATTATTGGACCAACTCAAGGTAGAAAACCAACGTCTTCGTTTACTGCTTAATTCGCCTTTACGCACCGATGAATATAAAAAAATCGCAGAAGTGCTTACAGCAGAAACTGATGTCTATCGTCAGCAAGTGGTGATCAATCAAGGTGAACGAGATGGCGCTTATGTTGGGCAGCCTGTGATTGATGAAAAAGGAATGATTGGTCAGATTATATCTGTGGGGGAGAACACCAGCCGAGTCTTGCTTTTAACGGATGTAACCCATTCTATACCAGTGCAAGTTTTACGTAATGATGTACGCGTGATCGCGAGCGGTACAGGACACTCTGATGAACTTACTTTAGATAATGTGCCTCGTTCTGTGGATATTGAAAAAGGCGATTTATTGGTGACTTCAGGTTTGGGAGGCCGTTTTGTGGAAGGCTATCCTGTGGCAGTCGTACAAAGTGTCTCTCGTGATGGCTCAAATTACTTTGCAACAGTGAAAGCGAAACCTTTGGCTGAGTTAGATCGTTTACGTTATTTGCTTTTACTTTGGCCGAGCAATCTTGATATGTCGAAAGTCAAATCCATGTCTCCAGAAGAAGTACGTCGTCTTGTTCAGCAACGTTTGGAAAGTCAAGCTAATGAAGCAACTCATTCAGTGAGCAAAACCAAAATTACAGATGATCAAGAGGATGGCGCACAGCCACATACAGGAAAAGAAATTGTGGATCCTGACATTCCGACTACAATGCCTCAACAGGAGGAACCTATTTCTCCAGAACAGCAACAACATAGGGAAGAAGACTAATGCAAGGGCGTTTTATTTTTCAATGGGCGACCATTTTATGCTTCTTTGTTGTGGCATTAATTATGGAATTAGCGCCATGGCCAGCCGGCTTTCAAGCTTTTAAACCGTCTTGGTTGGTTTTAGTTTTGCTTTATTGGACGCTTGCGTTACCTGATAGAGTAAGCATTGGTTGGGCATTTTTACTCGGGGTTTTATGGGATATCGTGCTAGGCTCTATTCTTGGGGTTCATGCACTGGTGCTTTCTGTCGCCTTCTATTTTGTTTCCAAATATTACTTAATTTTGCGCAACCTTTCTCTTTGGTTCCAAAGTTTATTGGTACTTCTTTTCGTTTTTGCGATTCGAGTAGCTATTTTCTTGGTTGAATTCTCCTTACATGGGGCATTTTTTAACTGGCAGGAAATCTTTGGTGCCATCGCATCAGGTGTGTTATGGCCATGGGTTTTCTTATTGATGCGTACTGCACGTCGAAGAGTCGGATTGCATTAATCATAAAAAAGCTGATGAAGAGATTCATCAGCTTTTCTTTTTAGTTTTTACGACGGTAGTTTGTTTTTCTCGTCGTAGTATTTCTTGTTTGAGGCGTAGGATTGCGTTTTAAACGATAAGGTTTTGGAATATCACTAATCAATGAATTCGGGTCATATTGGCTGACCGGAATAGAATGACCAATGTATTCTTCAATAGCCGGTAAATTCATCGCATATTCTTCACAAGCAAAGCTAATAGACACACCACTTTCCCCTGCTCGACCAGTACGGCCAATACGATGAACGTAATCTTCTCGATCATCGGGTAAATCAAAGTTAAAGACATGAGTCACGTCTGAAATATGTAGCCCACGCGCTGCAACATCAGTTGCCACGAGAATATCGAGCTCACCATCAGTAAATTGTTTGAGCAATGAAAGACGTTTTTTCTGTGCTACATCCCCCGTGAGCAATCCCACGCGATGGCCATCAGCCGCTAAATAACCCCAAATTTCTTCACATTTATGTTTAGTATTTGCAAAGACAATACAACGCTCGGGCCATTCCTCTTCCATTAACGTGAGTAAGAGAGGAATTTTGTCTTCATTTGACGGATAGAAGAGTTCCTCTTTAATTCGATGTCCCGTTTTTTGTTCTGGTTCAATTTCAATGTATTCTGGGGAATTCATATCTTCAAAGGCAAGTTCGCGCACTTTGTAAGAGAGCGTTGCAGAAAAGAGCATGGTGAGACGTTCTTGCGGAGAAGGACACTTGCGTAATAAATAACGAATGTCACGAATGAATCCTAAATCAAACATGCGATCCGCTTCATCCAACACCACGACTTGAATGTCATCTAAACGAATAATACCTTGTTTCACGTAGTCAATCACACGACCAGTGGTACCAATTAAAATATCTACACCGGCTTCAATAGCCTTAAGTTGTTTATCATAGCCATCGCCACCATAAGCAAGTGCGGTTCGTAATCCACTTGTTTTTGCTAATAACTCAGCATCATGATTAATTTGTACAGCCAGTTCACGGGTTGGAGCAAGAATTAATGCTCGGGGTTGATTGGTGGCAAAATCAGGTTGATGTGTTAATAAGTGATGAAATGTTGCCGTTAAAAATGCCATTGTTTTACCAGTGCCGGTTTGCGCTTGGCCAGCAACATCTTTTCCTTGTAAGGTAATAGGTAACGATAACGCTTGAATAGGGGTGCAATATTCAAATCCCTTGTCTTGTAGGGCTTTTTGTACGATAGGATGTAATGGAAGATCAGCAAACCGCTGCTGACTTAAATAATTTTCTTGCATAATAAATAATAGGTTCTCAGAAATAAATGGGGCTAAGGATAGCACGAAGCCGGAAAAATATCCTTAAAAATAAAACGCTTATTAATAGGTTTAAGCTTGGGATTGAGAAGATTGGGTTCGTTCCCATTTTCTTGCAATATAGCTACAAGTTGAGTGCAAAGTGAGCTTTTTAGCTTGGATAAAATGAATTAAGGCTTGATAGAGTTTGTCTGCCACACCTTGTCCTCGAAGAGAATCATCAACAAACGTGTGATTAGCATTAATGGCATTGGGTGTTTCATAAAAATAAGTGAGTTTCGCGATTTTCTTGCCATGCTCATCGAGTAAGAAAAACTCGCCCTGTTCACCATTATCGCGATGCTGAAGGCTCATTTGATACTCCATTCATCACTGAGATTGGGATCCATGGCAAAATCAGCAGTATCACTTGGAATGGCTTTTTCTTCTGCAGCCCATTCGCCTAAATCAATGAGTTGGCAACGTTTACTGCAAAAAGGGCGAAATTGACTTTCCTGCGTCCAAGGCACGGGCTTTTGACATGTTGGGCAGGGAACTTCAAAAATTTCATCAGACATTTTTCTTTCTCGACTCACTTAAATAAAATTGGTGCAATTCTAGCACTTTTTGTTTTAAGTGCGGTAAGTTTTCAGGCAATTTTGCATCATTTGAAATAATATCATCCGCCCATTTTAATCGTTCTTCACGGCTGACTTGTGCATTCATAATAGCTTGAATTTGCTGAATATTATTATGATCTCTCGATGACGCACGAGCCAGCTGAGTTTCGGGTTTTACATCGATAACAAGTATGCGGTCGCAAAGCGTGGTGAGCTTATTTTCAATGAGCAGTGGGACGACAAATAACGTATAAGGAGCAGTCTGACAGTTTAACTGTGCTAACATTCTTTCGCGAATAGCGGGATGTAATAAATGATTGAGCCAGTTTTTTTCATTTTCATCTGCAAATACTTTTTTTCGCAGCTCAGCTCGATTTAATTCACCTTCTTCAGTCAAAATTGATTTTCCAAAGTGCTCAGCAATTTGAGCAAGCAGCGGCGAGCCTTTTTCAACCACTTCTCTTGCCACAATATCGGCATCAACAATGGGGATACCAAGTTCAACAAAGAGATTTGCAATCGTGCTTTTTCCGCTACCAATACCGCCAGTGAGTCCTACAATATAAGTCATGATGTTCCTTGCTACTTGATTTAAGAGGAGGATGTTTTACATCCACTTCTTAAACATAATATTTTTCAATGTTGCCAATATATTACATTTATAGGTTGATTGCACTGGTGATGATTAACGATAAGCAAAGAAAGGGCGCGAAAGGTAAAACAGGTTTACGAGAAATCCAATAACCTATGATGCCTAATAGACAGGCAATGAATAAGAAAAGTGGTAAGTGCTCGATGGTGAGATAAGCGCCGATTCCTAAAGCGAGCCAATAATCGCCACGGCCTAACGCTTCCTTCTTATAAAACCATTTAGACAAATGATAGATGATATAAAAAACACTGAAAAAACTAACCGCACTTTCTAAACTTTGAGAAATCGTCAGAATTGAAAACTCTTGATGTGCGCCGAATAGCCCCAGGAAAAATAAAAACAGGCAAGGTGTAGGTGAAATCAGTTGATAGTGCCAGTCTAGCCAACTGATAACAAACAGTAGACTAAGCGTAATCGCTAGCCATAAAGTAAATAATTCATCCTGAAGAAAATAACAGAGTGCAGCAAAACAGAGTCCAAACCCTAAAAAATAAAGACAAATATGACCGCAATTTTGAGATTGAATCGCTGCTTTTTCGCTATGGAAAATAGGACTGTTTTCAGGATAAAGTTCGATATAGTTCTGATAAATTTCTTGTTGGAGATTGGGGATAAAACGATCGATATAAAGCCAAGCAAAGATACCCGCTAAACCACCCAATAAGAAAAAGGCTAATGTCATCATTGTATTACTGAGCCCATATTAAAAATTGGCAGATACATGCCCATCATAATGATGCCAATTAAACTACCAATAATGAGCATCATTAATGGCTCTAAAAGTTGGGAAAGTAAATCAATTTGATGATTAAGCTTTTCTTGATAGTTGTCAGCAATATGGCGCAACATCAACACAAGTTTTCCACTTTTTTCGCCAATTTGTAGCATTTGCTGCGCTTCCATTGGGAAAAGATGGCTACTGACACTTTCTGAAAATGGATAACCTTGCGAAACCCACTGTAAAATTGACCGCACTTCTTGTTGTAGCAGGATATCGCCTTTCAAGGTACGTTGTGTTTGCCAGGTTTGCTGTTTGGGAAGAAAACTATTTAACGCAGGCGTTAAGGCTACACCAGATTGAAGCATTAATTGCAGGTTATGGCTAAAACTGATTAGGCGAGAAAGGCAAATGATATTGCCCCAAATTGGTATGCGACTAATCAGTACATTCTTTTTTTGATTCAGCCAACGAGAATGTTTTAATGCCATCTTTAGCATAAAAAGAGCGAAAATGCAGACAATCATCAAGGCGATAAAATGATGTTGTAGGAATTGAGACATGGCTAATAACACAGCTGTTAATGTAGGCAATTCAGCGGAATTTTCGCCATACATTTCAGCAAATTGCGGTACAACGAAGAGCAATAAAATCAACGTAAGTGAAATAGAAATACCTAATACCATGGCTGGATAAAGCATGATTTTTTGTAATTTGCGTTGAAGCGCTAATGATTGCGTTCGACGTTCTGCGATTTTAGTGCATACCTCCGCCAGTTTTCCTGTCATCTCTCCCACTTGAATAAGTTGAATTTCTTGAAAATTTAAATACTTTCCTTGTATTTCCAAGCTTTGTGAAAATGAAATGCCACTTTCAATTAATTCAATTAAGGCGCCAAGCCACTGATGCAATCCTAATTGCGTGCAGTTATCTTGCAAAATGTGCAATGCATTTTTTAATGGAATGGCAGAGCTGAGTAGTGTAGCTAGCTGATTTAATAAAGCACTGATTTCTGCATTTTTAGGTTTCTGATTAAGTTGCCAATCTTGTTGCAAGCGAATGCGACTAAAACCTTTTGCAATTAACAGAAATTGTGCAGCTTGCTTAGATTGTGCAACAAGACTGCCTTTTTGCCATTGTTGTCGCTGATCATAGGCTTGGAAATAAAAGAGCTTTTGCTTTGCCATAGATACTCCTATTTTTTGCCTAACACGCGTTGAATTTCGGCAAGATCGGTGACGTGATCTTTTACTTTTTCTAACGCGCTTTGATAAAGTGAATCGAAATCAGTTTGGTAATGGTTATTTTCGCATTGTAAAAATTGATATACCCCAATACGCCCTTGATACCCCTGATGGCAATCACAAGAAGTACTAAAATGTTGACCGCACTTTAAGCAACGTTTACGCACCAATCTCTGTGCGATAACCAATAAGAGACTATTTTCAATTTCGTGAGATTGAATGCCTAGTTGTTGCAAGCGTGAAATTGCTGAGATGGCATCATTGGTATGCAAGGTAGAAAGCACTAAATGGCCGGTTTGAGCGGCTCTTAATGCCATTAATGCACTTTCTTCATCTCGAATTTCACCAAGCATAATAATGTCGGGATCTTGTCGTAAAAATGTACGAAGTAATCGGCTAAAATCTAAACCGATTTGTGGATTTACTTGAGTTTGAATGATGCCTTCTAATTCAATTTCAACGGGATCTTCTGCCGTCATAATATGTTTATCTGGCGTATTGAGCCATTGAAGTGCGGTATAAAGCGAGATACTTTTTCCGCTTCCCGTTGGTCCAGTCACAAGAATTAAACCTTGCGGTTGGCTGAGGGCATGTTGAAATTGGATTTGTTGGTTTTGTGTCATGCCAAGTTCAGCAAAACTTAACTGAACAGGTTTATTTTGTTGTAATCGTAATACCGCTTTTTCTCCCCAATACGTGGGCAAGGTAGAAAGGCGGAAATCTAAAATATCGGAGAATGTCGTTTTGAATTGAAAGCGGCCATCTTGTGGTAGCCGAGTTTCACTGATATCCAGTTTGGCTAAGAGTTTTAAACGAGAAATTACACGATTGGCGAGCGCTTTACTAATAATCGGTTGCGGTTGGAGCACACCATCAATACGTAAACGAATTAAGAGCCCATTTGGCTGAGTTTCTAAATGAATATCGGAGGCATTTTTTTGCAGGGCTGTTTCAAAAATACTGTTTAATAATTGAATAACGGGTTCATCTTCATTAGCTAAATTAGCCGTGCTTTCGTCTTCTGAATGATGATAAAACGTGGTTTGCTCTTCGATTTGATTGGCTTTAGGTGCAAGGGATTGTAAAAGTTGTTTGAGTTGATGTGTTTCAAATAAAATTGGTTCAACTAATTTTCCACTTAAAAAGGCAAAGGTTTCACAAGCTGCAAGATTATTCAGCGAATCTACTGCAAGCCATAAATGGTGTTCGTCTTCTTTAAGAGGGAGCGCAAAGTAGCGCAACAGCAAAGCTTGTTGCTGTTGGTTTTGTTGCCAATATTGTGGCGAGATCTGATAAATCTCGCCATTTTTTGCGATTGCTTGATAGGCCATGTTTCGCTATTTGGTAGGAGAACAGAAACCCGCTGGGAATAAATCCGCATTGCTTGGGCAAGCAGTTGTCCAGGTTACACCTGATGAGGTTGAGCCTGTCGCCGTTAAAGAATAACTGATCCCATCCAATGCGCCATTTCCTGTTACCGTAATCACACCCGATTTCGTGGTAATGGATTTAACATAGCCTTTTGCAGTAGTGATGTCTGCTGCAATGCCATTTGAACCACCAGAACAGTTTGTTGGGGCATTGGTGCTATAGACACATAATTCCACATCAGATTTATAAGGTGCAGAAGCTTGCAACAATTCGGAGATGGCTGCTTTTTTGGTATAATTTTGATAAGACGGAATGGCGATCGTCGCGAGAATAGCAATAATCGCAATCACGATCATCAATTCAATTAACGTAAAACCTTTATGTAAAGGTTTAGAAAAAGTCAGTTTCATTAAATTAAATTTCCTTTTGGTTGAATAAAAAATGCCAGGATTGGCTGCAACATTGTGTAAAAGGGAAAAATGAAAGTAAAACTGACTGCACTTCTTTTGCGATCTCGATCGCAAAAATGAAATTTAATCGCAGAAAAACAGATGAATAAGATAAAAAATGGCT
>JAGZOA010000027.1:0-24572 GCA_018363335.1 Parahaemophilus parainfluenzae
GGTGAGAAAAAAGCACAAGCGATTATTGATTACCGTAACAAAGTGGGCAAAATCAAAAGTGCTGCCGAGCTTTCAAATATTGATGGTATCGGTGAAGCTACAATTGAAAAAATCACCCCATTCTTAACTTTCTAAGAAAACATAGATAAAACTGACCGCACTTTATGTGCGGTTTTTTTATTGAAGTAGATCACAAAATTGTAACAAAGTGTGATTTGAGGATTATTTCTTTTTTTATCCTATGTATAATGGGCGGACAACATCATGTAATACAAGGGGTAGATATGCAGCATTACAATGCCTTTGATGAATGGTTGGCTTCAACCGCTTTAGGTGGCTCTAATCAATCGTATATTGAGGAATTATACGAACGTTATTTAGAAGACCCATCTTCAGTCGATGAAAGCTGGCGTGCCACATTTGATGCATTGCCGAAAACAACCGCAGTAGAGCAACCACATTCACCAGTCCGTGATTATTTCCGTCGTTTAGCGCGAGAAAATACAACAGAAGCCGTGACGGTTATCGATCCAGAAGCCAGTGCAAAATTAGTCAAAGTCCTCCAATTTATCAACGCTTATCGCTTCCGCGGTCATTTAGAAGCAAAACTAGACCCAATCAATTATTATCGTTGGAAAGTCTCCACCGCACCTGAATTGGATTACCGTTATCACGGTTTTACCGAGCAGGATCTCAATGAAACCTTCAATATTAATCACTACGTCTATCATCGCGATAACATCAAGTTAGGTGATTTAGCTGAAATGCTGAAAGAGACCTATTGTGGCTCAATTGGTCTTGAGTTTATGCATGTTCAGGATATGGAGCAAAAAAGTTGGCTACAAAGCAAATTAGAAAGCCAATTAAATAAACCGCTCTTTACCAAAGAAGAAAAAATTAATTTATTAAGTGAATTGACCGCTGCAGATGGCTTAGAACGTTATCTTGGTGCGAAATTCCCGGGGGCAAAACGTTTCTCTTTAGAGGGAAGTGATGCCTTTATTCCATTGATGAAAGAAATTATTCGTCATGCGAGCAAACAAGGCGTACAAGATGTGATGTTTGGTATGGCACACCGTGGCCGTTTAAACATGTTAGTAAACGTGCTCGGTAAGAAACCAGAAGATCTTTTCGACGAGTTTGCGGGTAAACATTCAGGCGAGCGTACAGGTGATGTGAAATACCACCAAGGTTTCTCTTCTGACTTCGCTGTCGATGATCGTCGCGTGCATTTAACCCTTGCATTCAACCCATCCCATTTAGAAATTGTTAGTCCAGTAGTTATTGGTGCGGTACGTTCTCGTCAAACCAAAAAGAATGATACAGAACGTAATCAAGTATTAGCAGTTACTGTTCATGGGGATTCAGCGGTAGCGGGACAAGGTGTTGTACAAGAAACCTTGAATATGTCTAATGCACGTGGTTATACCGTTGGTGGCACAATCCGTATTGTGATCAATAACCAAATTGGTTTCACCACCTCTAACCCAAATGATACCCGTTCAACAGAATACTGTACTGATATCGCAAAAATGATTCAGGCGCCGATTATTCATGTTAATGGTGATGATCCTGAAGCAGTCGCTTTTGCCGCGAGAATGGCGGTGGAATATCGCAATTTATTCAAACGCGATATTTTCATTGATCTGATTTCTTATCGTCGCCATGGTCATAATGAAGCGGATGAACCATTAGCCACTCAACCGATGATGTATAGCATCATTAAAAAACATCCAACGCCACGTAAAGTCTATGCGGATCGTTTAATTGCTGAAGGGGTGATTACCGAAGAAGAAGCCATTGAAATGATGAATCTCTATCGTGATGCCTTAGATAATGGCGATCGTGTAGTGAAAGAATGGCGAGAAATGGATATCGCCCAAATGGACTGGTTACAGTATCTCAACTATGACTGGACATCCCCTTACGAAAGTAAATTCCCACAAGAACGTTTCCAAACTTTAGCGGAGCGTGTCAGTGAATATCCAGAAACCTTGCGTGCTCATCCTCGTGTAGAAAAAATTTATGCTGATCGCCGTGAAATGGCAAAAGGCGAGAAATTGTTCGATTGGGGTATGGCAGAAACTATGGCATACGCAACCTTATTAGATGAAGGTGCTAATGTTCGTTTATCGGGTGAAGATGCGGGACGTGGTACGTTCTTCCATCGTCATGCGGTTGTGCATAACCAAAATGATGGTACAGGTTATGTGCCATTAACACATTTACATGCCAACCAAGGTCGTTTTGAGGTGTGGGATTCTGTATTATCCGAAGAAGCCGTATTAGCTTTTGAATATGGTTATGCGACAACAGATCCAAAAACATTAACCATTTGGGAAGCGCAATTTGGTGACTTTGCAAACGGTGCACAAATCGTGATTGACCAATTTATCAGTTCAGGCGAACAAAAATGGGGCAGAATGTGTGGTTTGGTGATGTTATTACCACATGGTTATGAAGGCCAAGGTCCAGAGCACTCATCAGCTCGTTTAGAACGTTATTTACAACTTTGTGCAGAACAGAATATGCAAGTGTGTATTCCATCTACACCAGCACAGGTTTACCACATGCTACGTCGTCAATCGATCCGTAAAATGCGTCGTCCATTAATTGGTATTTCACCAAAATCTTTATTACGTCATCCACTTGCCGTGTCAAGTTTAGATGAATTAGTAAATGGCACATTCCAAACAGTCATTGGTGAAATTGATAACATCGATCCAAAACAAATTAAACGTGTAGTCCTATGCTCAGGTAAAGTGTATTACGATCTTTTGGAACAACGTCGTGCGAATAACCAAACAGATGTGGCGATTATTCGTATTGAGCAGCTTTATCCGTATCCACATGAAGATGTGAAAAAAGCGTTAGAGCCTTATGCTCATGTAACGGATTATGTATGGTGTCAAGAAGAGCCATTAAATCAAGGCGCTTGGTATTGTAGTAAGCATAACTTTGACAGCTCGCTTCCAGAGCATGTGAAGTTAAAATATGCAGGTCGTCCTGCCTCTGCTTCACCAGCGGTAGGTTATATGTCTTTACACACCAAACAGCAAAAACAATTGGTAGAAGACGCGCTGACACTGTAAAAGCGCGGTCGAAATTTCAGTAATTTTTAAAGAAAGAATAATTTAAAGGAAAATAAAATGACAATTGAAATTCTTGTTCCAGATTTACCGGAATCTGTTGCGGATGCAACTGTTGCAACATGGCATAAAAAAGTTGGTGAGACGGTAAAACGTGACGAAGTATTAGTAGAAATTGAAACAGATAAAGTGGTACTTGAAGTACCAGCCTTAAGCGATGGCGTAGTGACTGAAATTCTTCAAGAAGAAGGTGCAACCGTAGTAAGTAAACAGCTTTTAGGTAAACTTTCTACTCAACAAGCGGGCGATATTTCAACTGAAACAGTGAAAGACAATGAGCCAACACCAGCCGATCGTCAAAGAGCAGCCATTGAAAATAGTCACAATAATTCAGCTGATCAAGGTCCAGCTATTCGTCGTTTATTAGCTGAACACGATTTAGATGCAGAGAAAATTCAAGGCTCTGGTGTGGGAGGCCGTATTACCCGTGAAGATATTGCGCGTGAAGTGGCAAAACGTGATGCTCAAAAAGCAAAACAAGATGTGGCAACAGAGCAGAATACCATTAGCACCGTGGCATATAGCTCTCGTTCAGAAAAACGCGTACCAATGACCCGTTTACGTAAACGTATTGCGGAACGTTTATTGGAAGCGAAAAATACCACCGCAATGCTCACTACATTCAATGAAGTGGATATGCAGCCGATTATGAAATTACGTAAAACATACGGCGAGAAATTTGAGAAACAGCATGGTGTACGTTTAGGCTTTATGTCTTTCTACATCAAGGCTGTAGTTGAAGCGTTAAAACGTTATCCAGAAGTGAATGCCTCAATTGACGGTGATGATATTGTGTATCACAACTATTTTGATATTAGCATTGCCGTTTCAACCCCGCGTGGTTTGGTAACACCTGTATTACGCAACTGCGATAAACTCAGCATGGCGGATATTGAGAAACAAATTAAGGCACTAGCAGAAAAAGGCCGTGATGGTAAATTAACCGTTGAAGATTTAACAGGCGGTAACTTCACCATTACTAATGGCGGTGTATTTGGTTCTTTAATGTCCACACCAATTATCAATCCTCCGCAAAGTGCGATTTTAGGCATGCACGCCATCAAAGAGCGTCCGGTTGCGGTAGATGGTCAAGTGGTGATTCGTCCGATGATGTATTTGGCATTATCTTACGACCACCGCTTAATTGATGGTCGTGAATCAGTTGGTTTCTTAGTGGCGATTAAAGACTTATTAGAAGATCCAACTCGTTTATTATTAGAAATTTAAGCACACAGGCTTTTCTCTTTTGAGGGGAAAAGCCTTTTTTACATTGATGTAAATAAAAGGGCGGGAACAATGCCCGCCTTTCTATAGTTAAAATCCGATCTTTATTTAGCTATTTTGCGTACTAAGATTGCTAAGATAAAGGTAATGATGATAACAGGGAAAGTCAGACCTAAATCGGTTTCCCAACCTTTTGCCATAAGGAAACGATAGAGTACGAAGCCGACAAACCAAACGCCGAGTCCAACACTATCAACTGATTTTTTAACATCATGCTGTTTAAGTACAAAGAAATCAGCGATAAGCACAGCGATCATTGGCGCGAATACTGAACCAATAAAGAACAAGAAATGTTCGTATTCTGTCACAGGTAAGGTGGAGGCTAATATAATGCCCACAACCACGGTAAGTACGGAGATTGGCGTGACTTTTAATTGAGGGAAAATATTGTTTAAACTCATACCGGTAGAATAGGCGGGAAGTGCAGTGTTGATCATGGTAGAGGCGATGACAATTAATACGCCAATAACACTCACTCCAGCAAGAGAAAGAATTTGTGAGATTTCAGATTTACCGGTAACCAATGCCGCACCTAAGCCAAGCGCATACATCCAGCAGCTGGTCGCGGTATAAGTCAGCGTTGAAAGTGCGGTCGTTTTAAATGGTGTTTCGCTGTTCTTCGTGTGGTCAGATACTACCGGTAACCAAGAAAGTGGCATGACGGCAGCAATTTCAACTGCCGTACCAAATTTGATATTTTGTGCTACATCCATGGCAATGAATGGTTTATTGGCTACTTGAATACTAAGCCATAACATCAGTAAAAACATGGTGACAAGTGAAATGCTTTTGAATATGCCTAATTTAGTAAAACCGAGTAGTAGCCAAAGTATGATGAGTATGCCTAAGCCAAGTGTAAGGAATGGAAAGATGGAAGCATCAGCTGTTTGATTTAAGATAGAAATGACTTCAGCCCCCATATAAATCATGACAGCAGTCCATCCCATCAGTTGCATGGCATTGAGTAAAGAGAAAAGTGCAGAACCTTTTTCACCAAATGAAATTTGTACCGTTTGCATGGCACTTTTTTGGGTTTTTGCACCGATGTAACCTGCACAGAAAAACATCGAACCACCAATAAAGTGTCCAACGACGATGGCAATTAAACCTTGTTGCCACCCTAGTGGAGCAAACCAAGTACCGGTGAGAATTTCTGCCATTGAAATAGCAGCAGTAAACCAAATGAGCGCAATCGCAAGATTGCTTGATTTTTTTGTTTGCATGTTGTTATCCTTAACATGGATTGTGGTTATTCTGGCTCAGTATATAACTCAATATGTAAAGAGCAAGCCCAGAATTTAAAATAAAACAAAGAGCGGTCAAATTTTTGTTTGTTTCGCTAAACAACATCAAAATAGGAAGGAAATATGAATTTACATGAGTACCAAGCCAAGCAGCTTTTTAAGCAATATGATCTGCCTGTGAGTGAAGGTGTCGTATGTCAAACAGCAGATGAAGCTGAAATGGCGCTCTTTCAGTTGAATGGCGATGTTTGGATAGCGAAATGTCAAGTTCACGCTGGTGGACGTGGAAAAGCCGGTGGGGTGAAGCTGGTGCATAATACAGAAGAAGCGCGTGCTTTTGCGGATAAATGGCTTGGACAACATTTAGTAACCTTTCAAACCGATAAAAAAGGCCAACCCGTTAATAGCGTTTATATTGAAGAAACTTGCCAGATTGATAAAGAACTCTACTTAGGTGCGGTGATTGATCGTGCTTCACAGAAAGTTGTTTTTATGGCGTCTTCAGCTGGTGGCATGAATATTGAAGATGTAGCAAGGGAAACGCCTGAGCTAATCCATAAAGTCGCCATTGATCCTTTGGTTGGTGGTATGCCATATCAAGGTCGTGAATTAGCTTTTAAACTAGGTTTAAGTGGCGAGCAAAATAAGCAATTTGCGGCCATTTTTGTGAAATTATCGCAGCTTTTTATCGAAAAAGATTTTTCTTTAGTTGAAGTGAATCCGCTCGTGGTGACAAAAGAAGGCAACTTAATTTGTTTGGATGCGAAAGTAGGCATTGATGATAACTCACTTTATCGTCATCCTGATTTGTTAGCCTTACGCGATTTAAGCCAAAGTGATTCACGTGAAGCAGAAGCAGAAAAATATCAGCTCAACTATGTCGCCTTGGAAGGCGATATTGGCTGTATGGTTAATGGCGCCGGACTAGCTATGGGAACCATGGATATCGTGAAATTATATGGCGGTAATCCCGCCAACTTCCTTGATGTTGGTGGCGGTGCGACGAAAGAGCGTGTTGCTGAAGCCTTCAAAATTATTCTCACGGATAAAAATGTGAAATCTGTCTTAGTGAATATTTTTGGTGGAATCGTACGCTGCGATCTTATTGCTGAAGGGGTCGTTGCGGCGATTCAAGAAATCGGTGTGAAAGTGCCTGTTGTGGTTCGATTAGAAGGAACCAATGCCCCACAAGGCAGAGCAATTTTAGCGGAAAGTGGTGTGAATTTAATTGCAGCACATAGTTTACAGGAAGCTGCACAAGCGGCAGTGAAAGCGGCAAAAGGAGAATAATCATGGCGATTTTAATTAATAAAGAGACAAAAGTAATTTGCCAAGGTTTCACCGGTGCGCAAGGGACATTTCACTGCGAGCAAGCATTGGCTTATGGCACAAAGTTAGTCGGTGGGATTTCACCGAATAAAGGCGGAACAACGCACTTAGGTTTGCCGGTATTTAATACAGTGCGTGAAGCAGTAAAAGCGACGGGCGCTACGGCAACCATGATTTATGTCCCTGCACCATTTTGTAAAGATGCGATTTTTGAAGCCATTGATGCAGGTATTCAATTAGTGGTCTGTATTACAGAGGGCATCCCAACATTGGATATGCTGTTGGTAAAACAAAAATTAAATGAAACAGGTGTGGTGATGATCGGGCCTAATTGTCCGGGCGTGATTACACCAGATGAATGTAAGATTGGTATTATGCCAGGCAATATCCATAAAAAAGGTAGGGTAGGGATTGTTTCCCGCTCAGGTACTTTAACCTATGAAGCGGTACAACAGACAACAGATGAAGGTTTTGGTCAATCTACTTGTGTAGGGATCGGCGGCGATCCTATTCCAGGATCCAACTTCATTGATATTCTAAAACGTTTCCAAGAAGATCCTGAAACTGAAGCTATCGTGATGATTGGTGAAATCGGAGGCTCAGCAGAAGAAGAGGCTGCTGCGTTTATTAAATCTCATGTAACAAAACCGGTAGTGGCTTATATCGCTGGCGTGACGGCGCCAAAAGGTAAGCGAATGGGACACGCAGGAGCGATTATTAGCGGTGGAAAAGGAACGGCAGAAGATAAAATTGCAGCTCTTGAAGCGGCAGGCGTGAAGACAGTGAGAAGTCTTGCTGAAATCGGTTCAGCCCTTCGTGAATTGTTGAAATAAAATACTTAAAAAATTGACCGCACTTTGGATTCGTTTTCAAAGTGCGGTCGTTTTTTATAACAAATTCTTATAACTACATCTAAATCGGTGTATAATCTCGTCAGTTTTTTAAGGACAAAATTATGAGCCAATTTTTCTATATCCACCCTGAAAACCCGCAAGCACGTTTGATTAATCAAGCGGTAGAAATCTTGCGTCAAGGTGGTGTCATTGTGTACCCGACAGACTCGGGCTATGCCTTAGGCTGTATGATCGGCGATAAACATGCGATGGATCGTATTGTGGCAATTCGTAAATTGCCAGAAGGGCATAATTTTACGTTGGTATGTAGCGATTTATCTGAGCTTTCAACCTATGCAACGGTCAGTAATGTGGCTTATCGTTTAATTAAAAACAATACGCCGGGACGTTATACTTTTATTTTAACGGCAACGAAAGAACTTCCACGCCGATTAATGACCTCAAAACGCAAGACCATTGGATTGCGCGTGCCAGATAACCAAATTGCTTTGGATTTATTGAAGGCATTAGGTGAGCCGATTCTATCTTGCTCACTGATGTTACCTGATAATGAACATATGACTTATTCCGATCCAGAAGAGATTCGTGAATGCTTAGAACGTCAAGTGGATTTAATTATTCATGGTGGCTATTTAGGTCAAGAGCCAACAACAGTGGTAGATTTAACGGAAGAATCACCAGTGATTTTACGTGAAGGAAGTGGTAGTACCGCTCCTTTCATTTAACTTATTTTAGACGCTTGGGAAAGCGACAAAGGAAAAACAGATGAAACCTATTCAAAAACCAGTTAGACAAGAACGTGAAAAACAAGCGGGAAAACAACCGCACTTTGAGCGTAAAGATCGTAAAAGTGCGGTCAATTCTGACATCAAATCAACCCTTAAAGCTAAGGTGGCTAAGCCATCTCGTCAATCTACCGTAGAAGGTGAAAAATTACAGAAAGTGCTTGCACGTGCAGGACAAGGCTCTCGTCGTGAAATTGAAGCGATGATTGCTGAAAATCGTGTGAGTGTCGATGGCAAAATGGCGACCCTTGGCGATCGTATCGATGTACATTCTGGTGTAAAAGTGCGTATTGATGGTCGTATCATCAACCTTCAACAAGCACAAAAAGAAGTGTGCCGTGTGTTGATGTATTACAAACCAGAAGGCGAACTTTGTACCCGTAGTGCTCCAGAATGTCGTCCAACTGTATTCGATCGTTTACCACGCTTAAATGGCGCAAGATGGATTGCTGTCGGTCGTTTGGATATTAATACTTCTGGCTTATTACTTTTCACGACAGATGGTGAATTAGCGAATCGTTTAATGCACCCAAGTCGTGAAGTTGAACGTGAATATTCTGTGCGTGTATTTGGTCAAGTGGACGATGCCATGTTAGCGCGTTTACGTAAAGGCGTGCAGTTGGAAGATGGTCCAGCCAATTTCAAAGAAATCAAGTTTGCGGGCGGTGTTGGGATTAACCAATGGTACGACGTGACTTTAATGGAAGGTCGTAACCGTGAGGTGCGCCGTCTGTGGGAATCACAAGGTATTCAAGTGAGTCGTTTAATCCGTATTCGTTACGGCAATATTAAGCTGATGAAAGGTTTACCGCGTGGTGGCTGGGAAGAAATGGATCTGGAAAACGTCAACTATTTACGAGAATTAGTGGGCTTGCCACCAGAAACCGAAACCAAATTAGATGTGACCAAACCTCGTCGCCGACCAAAATCAGGTCAAATTCGTAAAGCAGTAAAACGTTATACTGAGTTAAGTAAACGCTATAAAAAATAGGTGGTATTAGCGATGAAAATGCAGCAACTTCGCTATATTGTTGAGATTGTAAACCAAAATTTAAACGTGACAGAAGCGGCTAACGCACTTTATACCTCTCAGCCAGGTATCAGTAAACAAGTTCGTTTGCTAGAAGATGAATTGGGTTTAGAGATTTTTGAGCGTAATGGTAAACACATTAAATCCATTACCCCTGCGGGTAAAAAGATCGTGGCTATTGCTCGTGAGCTTTTGGTTAAAGCACAAAGCATTAAATCGGTTGCCAATGAATATACCTGTCCGAATCATGGTGTGTTACGCATTGCAACAACCAATACACAAGCGCGTTATATGCTGCCAGCTGTGGTAGAACGTTTCTCTAAACAATATCCGGATGTGAGCTTGCATATTCATCAAGGTTCACCAACGCAAATTCATGATGCATTGATTTCGGGTGAAGTGGATTTAGCGATCACAACAGAAGCGCCGTATCTTTTTGATGATTTGATTCAACTGCCTTGCTATTTGTGGAATCGTTCGGTAATTGTTAAACCCGATCATCCTTTAGCAAAAGTGAAAAATCTTACTGTTGAGGAGTTAGGCAAATATCCGTTAGTCACTTATACCTTCGGTTTTACCGGTGTATCTGATTTGGATTATGCCTTTAACCGAGCAGGTATTTTGCCGAATATTGTGTTTACTGCAACGGATGCGGATGTGATTAAAACCTATGTGCGTTTAGGATTAGGCGTGGGCATTATGGCATCTATGGCGCATACGCCAGCCGATACGGATTTAGTGGCGATTGATGCAGGGCATTTGTTCCGTGCGAGTATGACGCAAATTGCCTTTAAACACAGTACTTTCTTACGCAATTATATGTATGATTTTATCGAATTTTTCTCACCGCACTTAACGCGTCCAATGGTTGAAAAAGCCGAAAGATTGCGTGATAACAATGCCGTGAAGAAATTGTTTGATAATGTCGAATTAGATGTGAAGTAAAACAGCAAAAATAAAAGGGCGGTCAGAATTTAATGCGAATTCTGACCGCTCTTTTTTTACAATAAAAATAAATGTGGCACTAAGTTCATGACGATAACTGTTGCAATGGAAAGCAATAATCGTGATGAGCCAAAGATAAAGCCGCGATTGGTACCGTTATCAAATTTTACTAATAAATTCGCCATCGCGGTTAAAGCATAGACTTCAATTACCGTGAAGATGACTAAGTAAATATAAGCAGAAACCACAGAAATATATTTCAACGTAATAAACCAAGGTAAGATAATGCCAATGGTCAAGATTGGTGCCACCCATAGGGTTTGTTTAATCGTTAAATTAATTTTTCGAGAAAAATAACTTTGTAATGACATGGTCAGTAAACCATTCACAAAAAGTGCAATGGGGGAGTGTTCCGGCATGCCTAATTTGTTATCAAAAAGAAACGGGAAGATTACAAAGAATGATGTTGAAATGGAAAGAGGAATAAACAACATCAAATGCACCAATAAAAATTCTTTGGTGATGATTTCTTTTATTTGGGCAACGCGAAACTTCACTAAGGTTTGCAAAGTTTGGATTTGATAAAACGGTTTAACCATTAGGGCAAAGAGAACCGCTTCCATGAGAAAGCAGACCCAAATCAACCATTCAATATGATTGTATTTGATAAATGGAATCACCAACAAAGGCGCAAACATAGACGACATAGAGGAGACTTTTAAATATTTTCCCTGTAATCGAGTTTTCTCTTTGTATTCTTCACCCGCGAGCACCAATAGGCAGGCTTTCGCATTGGTACCAAACAAACAGCTGCCTAAGCCAAAACAGGTAGTGGCAATTAAAAGCAGAATGTAATTGTCTGCAGAGAGAAAGAAAATATAGGCGATCACATCTAAAAAGCATCCAAGCAACATCATTTTGGCCAGCCCAAAACGGTCACCCCAGATACCAGCTAAAATTGCCAATGCTTGGTTGCAGAAGAAAAGCAACGAGAGCGAAAAGGCTATTTCGCTGTTGCTTAATCCTTTTCCTTGTAAATAGATGAAAAATACCGTTTGCATGGAAAAGAATGCAAGGGTAGAAAAGAAACGACGAGTCAGTAAAAGTTTTTGTAAATTCATTGGTTTTATTTAAAAAAGAAAAGCACGCGTTAAGAACGCGCGCCAGTAATGTGTTAAGTGCGGTCAACATTTACGACGATTTTTAACCGCACTTGAGATTAAAAAGAATCGTGATATTTCACTAAATCTTCGCGGCTAATGGCAAATACACCCAGGCCACCATTTTTTAGTTCAACCCATTCAAATGGTACATCTGGATATTGTTCAATGAGACTTACCATGCTGTTGCCCACTTCACAAACGAGCATGCCATTT
This sequence comes from Parahaemophilus parainfluenzae, assembly GCA_018363335.1. Taxonomy (GTDB): domain Bacteria; phylum Pseudomonadota; class Gammaproteobacteria; order Enterobacterales; family Pasteurellaceae; genus Haemophilus_D; species Haemophilus_D parainfluenzae_Y. The sequence goes on from JAGZOA010000027.1 coordinate 11,997, forward strand.
GGTGTTAAATAATCCGGCGCTTGTTTTAAAATTTGTTTTGTAATTTCTAACCCATCAACACCTGAACCTAAGGCTAACTCAGGTTCATAGTGGAATTCTTCCGGCATATCTGCCAAATCTTCTTCATCCACATAAGGCGGATTGGTGACGATTAAATCATATTGTTGACCGAATAGATTTTGGAATAAATCTGATTGAATCGGGAAAACACGATGTTCTAACTGATGGCGCGCAATATTGATTTCTGCCACATTTAATGCATCCACAGAAAGATCGACCGCATCCACTTCAGCTTCAGGAAAGGCTTCAGCAGTCGCGATTGCGATACAACCACTTCCAGTGCAAAGATCTAAAATACGTTTTGGTTCAGATTTTAAAAGCGGAGCAAATTTATCTTGGAGTAATGCACTAATTGGCGAGCGAGGAATAATCGTACGTTCATCTACATAGAATTCTAATCCGCAGAACCACGCACTATTCGTTAAATAAGCGACAGGCACACGTTGTTCAATTCGGGTTAAGACTAATTGTACTAAAGTCTCTTTTTCAGAATGAGTAAGTTTGCTACCAAATAAATCTTGCGGTAAATCGAGCGGTAATTGAAGCCCCGCAAGGACTAATTGAAGACTTTCATCCCACGCATTGTCATGGCCTTGCCCGTGGTAAATATCAGAACGGTTGAATGTGCTGTATGTCCAGCGTAAAAAATCTTGAATAGTTGTTAATTCACTTGCCACGTTATCTTCTAAAATTGTCGCAACAAGTTCTTGATTGTGTAAGGTTTCCATTTTGTGCCTCAATAAAAAATTTGGCTAGTTATACCATAGAATAGATGTGCTATCATTAAGCAAAATAACAAATTGAGAAAAATAATGACAGAACCAGATGATTTCGATCTTTTTCGGGTGGAAACAAAAGGGATCAAACCCATTAAGCAAGATACCTTTGTGGCACCCCGTCAAAAGAGCGGTCAAAAAAAATCCCATTTACGTGATATTCGAGAAAAAGAAGATACGCTTTTCTATTTTTCCGATGAATATGAACCCTTGCTAAATGAACATGATGGTGTCATCAAATATTTACGCGAAGGGGAAGATAGCCATTTATTGAAACAACTTCGTCGTGGTGATTTTTCACCTGAATTATTTTTGGATTTACATGGTTTAACCCGTGAACAAGCAAAAATGGAATTGGCAGCACTGTTGTTAGCTTGTGAAGATGAGCATGTTTATTGTGCGAGCATCATGACCGGCTATGGCACGTTTACGTTGAAAAAACAAATTCCACGTTGGTTAGTTCAGCATCCTAAAGTACGAGCGTTACACCAAGCTCCCAAAGAATGGGGCGGAGAAGCGGCGATACTCATTTTAGTGGATGTATAAAGAAAAAGTGCGGTCGAAATTGACCGCACTTTTTTTACATTTTTTCGATTGTCTTAATGCCTAATAACGCTAAACCTTGTTTTAAGGTTTTCTCTGTAAGAGAAGCGAGTTTTAAACGGCTTAATTTTACGTTTTCATCTTCTGCATTTAAGATTGGGCAGTGTTCATAGAATGAAGAGAATATCCCCGCCAACTCATATAAATAAGCACAGAGCACATGCGGTGTTCCTTCTTTGCCCACCGTTTGAACCGCTTCTTCAAATTGAAGCAATTTGATCGCTAATGCACGTTCTTTTTCATCTGAAAGCTGAATTTTCGCTTCTGCAAGAGCGGTTGGATTCACATCTGCTTTATTGAAGATTGAACGAATACGCGTATAAGCATATTGCATATAAGGCGCGGTATTACCTTCAAAACTGAGCATATTATCCCAATCGAACACATAGTCAGTTGTGCGGTTTTTGGAAAGATCCGCATATTTCACCGAGCCAATACCCACCGCTTCAATAACCGCAGTTTTTTCTTCATCAGATAAGTTGGTATTTTTCTCGTTGATTAATACAGTGGCACGTTCAATCGCTTCATCTAATAAATCTGCTAATTTTACGGTGCCGCCAGTACGAGTTTTGAATGGTTTACCATCTTTACCCAACATCATACCGAAGTTTTTATGTTCAAGTGAGAAGCTGTCTGGCACATAACCTGCTTTACGCGTAATTAACCACGCTTGTTGCATGTGTTGGCTTTGGCGTGTATCAGAGAACACTAATGCGCGATCCGCTTTTAAGGTTTCATAACGATATTTAGCCGCCGCGATATCGGTAGTGGTATAAAGGAAACCGCCATCTTTCTTCTGAACGATAACGCCCATCGGTTCGCCTTCTTTGTTTTTGAATTCATCAAGATAAACGACCAATGCACCTTCATCTTCAACTGCTAAACCTTGTTTTTTCAGATCTTCAACGATAGCAGGTAACATCGGGTTATAAAGACTTTCACCCATCACATCTTTTTCAGTCAATGTGACATTCAAACGATCGTAGTTACGTTGGTTTTGTTGCATGGTGATATCGACTAATTTTTTCCACATTGTACGGCAATATTCATCTCCACCTTGCAATTTCACCACATAGTTACGGGCTTTTTCAGCGAAAGCTTCATCTTCATCATAATGTTTTTTCGCTTCGCGATAGAATGCTTCAAGATCTTGAAGTTCCATTTCGCTTGCGTGTTCGTTTTCCATTTTTTCAAGATAAGCAATAAGCATACCAAATTGCGTACCCCAGTCACCCACGTGATTCGCACGAATAACGTTGTGACCTAAAAATTCAAGGGTACGAACAACAGCATCACCGATAATGGTAGAACGTAAGTGACCTACGTGCATTTCTTTTGCAACGTTTGGTGAAGAATAATCAATCACGATGGTTTGTGTATCATTTGCACTTACACCAAGATTTTGATCTTTTAATGCAGCAGAAACATTATTCGCTAGCCAAGTTGGATTTAAGAAAATGTTGATAAAACCCGGACCAGCAATTTCCGTTTTTTCAGCGACATCAGAAAGATCAGCATGATCTAATACTTTTTGTGCAAATTCACGAGGATTTAAACCTAGTTTTTTAGCCGCAGCCATGATGCCGTTTGCTTGGTAGTCACCAAATTGTGGTTTACTAGATTGACGAATAAGCGCATCACATTGCTCATCTGCACCAGCTGCAATCATCGCCTGTTTAATTTTATCGGATAAAATAGATTGAATATTCACGGTTTTTCCTAATCTTGAAATTGAATAATGAAAATAATCAGCTATGATACCGTTGTTTAGTGATTTCTCAAAGTAAGAGCAGGAGAAAATGTCAAATTTAATGGAAAAATCGACCGCACTTTATCAAGAATTACCTTTATTTCAGGAAAAAATTCAGCAATTAGCCGCCGTTATGAAAGTAAATTTGGACGATTACCAAATCGATCATTTAGCTTTAAGAGCAAATAGTGAAGAAAAAGCAAAAAATTGGCTGACAGAGTTATTAAAGTGCGGTAGAATTTTAAGCGATAATATCGTCAATGGGCGTCCTATCTATTTGATTGAATTAGATGAGCCAGTTGATTTCATTGGTCAGCCTGTCGATGTTATTGAATTACCGTTTCCTAAAAATAAACAATATCCCCAAGAAACTTGGGAACATATTGAAATTGTAATGCCGTTTTTATCTCATGAATCTGTTGAGGATTGGGTTAATCGGATTTGCAATACGTTTTTATGGAAGGAACTAACTCAATTAACCATGAAGGTGAGCGAACCTAAGGTGGAAGGGGAGCAATTGCCCAATCCATCAATTGCAGTGAGTTTTGTTGATAAAACAGAAAATCATGTTTGCATAAAGGTTCATCCTTATACAATAAAGAAAATACTCGAGGTTTAGTGTAATGAAAAAAATTACCTTAGCATTAACTGTCTTATTAAGTTTAGGTTTATCAGCTTGTTCATCTCAATCACAAAAAGATGAAAGCGCTTATAAAGGTCAAGTTATTTTCACCGAATTACAAGGTGACGATGTAAAATTAACCGTTCGTAAAAATGACTGTTCATACAAACAAGAAGGTGAAACTGAAGTGATCGTTCACAAATACGATTCAACTTTAGTAACTGGTGCTTGTGTGAAAGTATCTGACAACGGTCAAGGCGTGAAAAACGTTTCTACTTGGTCTCCAAGAAACCCAATCTAATTTATTTTTAGAAGGTTAGTTTTATGAAAAAAGTAACAGTAGCATTAGCTCTTATGATGTCTATTGGTTTGACTGGTTGTGCAAATACCGATGTTTTTAGCGGTGATGTTTACTCAGCAGATCAAGCAAAAGAGGCTCGTTCAATTAGCTACGGTACAATCGTGTCTGTTCGCCCAGTTAAAATCCAAGCGGATAACAATGGTGTAATTGGCTCAGTTGGTGGTGGTGCTTTGGGTGGTATCGCTGGTAGCACAATTGGTGGTGGTACAGGTCAAGCTATTGCAAGTGTTGTTGGTGCGATTGGTGGTGCCATTGTAGGTAGCAAAATTGAAGAAAAAATGAGCCAGGTTAATGGTGCAGAGATTGTTATCAGAAAAGATAACAGAGAAGAGATCGTTGTGGTTCAAAAAGCAGATCCAAGCTTCCAAGCAGGTCGTCGCGTAAGAATCGTTGGCGGTTCATCATTAAATGTTTCTGTTATTAACTAACTAAACGAAAAATAGAAAAAAGCGAGCCATTAGGTTCGCTTTTTTTATGCTTAAAATCAAAAGAAAGTACGGTTGTTTTTTGCTTGAAAGTCAAAAATATGATAAAACTATCAACCGTTATTTCACATCGACAATAGGAAGCAAAATGTCAAATTTACAACAAATTATTGAAGCAGCATTTGAAAAACGTGCAGAAATCACGCCTAAAACAGTTGACGCACAAACTCGTGCAGCAATCGAAGAAGTGATCGAAGGACTAGATAGCGGTAAATACCGTGTTGCAGAAAAAATTGATGGTGAATGGGTTACTCACCAATGGTTGAAAAAAGCAGTATTATTATCTTTCCGTATCAATGATAACCAAATCATTGATGGCGCAGAAACTAAATACTACGACAAAGTGGCATTAAAGTTTGCTGACTATACAGAAGAGCGTTTTGCTCAAGAAGGTTTCCGTGTCGTACCTTCTGCAACAGTACGTAAAGGGGCATACATTTCTAAAAACTGTGTATTAATGCCATCTTATGTAAATATTGGTGCATATGTGGGTGAAGGTACCATGGTTGATACATGGGCAACTGTTGGTTCATGTGCGCAAATTGGTAAAAACGTTCACTTATCTGGTGGTGTAGGGATTGGTGGTGTGTTAGAGCCATTACAAGCAAACCCAACCATTATCGGTGATAACTGTTTTATCGGTGCACGTTCTGAAGTCGTTGAAGGCGTGATTGTGGAAGATGGTTGCGTGATCTCTATGGGCGTATTCATTGGTCAATCAACGAAGATCTACGATCGTGAAACTGGTGAAGTATTCTATGGCCGCGTTCCTGCTGGTTCTGTAGTGGTTTCAGGTAGCCTTCCATCTAAATGTGGTAAATACAGCTTATACTGTGCAGTGATCGTGAAAAAAGTTGATGCAAAAACTTTAGGTAAAGTAGGTATCAACGAATTATTACGTTCTATTGAAGAGTAATTAAAATACCATAAAAAATGACCGCACTTTATCTAACAAAGTGCGGTCATTTTCTTTTCTAAATTAGCGAATTATTTTTTTCTTGCTAACATCGTCGCAAATTTTAATTTAATGCGATTGCCGTTTTCATCAGTTTTATGTAATTCGCCCATATTTTCGTTATATTCTAAGAATTCCCAATCTTTATAATATTCTTTCAATTCACCTTCAGAGAATGTAAATGAGAACGGAAGTGGACAAGGCACCTCAGGTGTAGACATTGCGGCTACAATTAAGTTGTAACCACCTGGGTTGGTGTGTTCTTGCATATTCTTAATAATAGCTGGAATTCGCTCACGATTTAAGAACATAAATACCACGGTTGATACAATAAAGTCGTAGTTTTCTTGAATATTAGCGGTGTTAATATCATAAACAGCAGTTTTGATATTTAAGTTTTCTTTATCTTTAGTTTCGTTTAAGAAGGCAATGCTGTTTTCGTTGTGATCCCAAGAAGTCACATCATAACCTTTTAAACTTAAATAAAGGGAGTTACGACCTTGTCCGCAGCCTAAATCTAACACTTTGCAAGGCTTAATAATTTTAGCGGCATCAACCACATCACCGTGCGTTGCAGTCATGTTGTATTTTTTGCTGAAATAGTCTTCTTTTTTGCAATAAAAACCAAGCGTACATTCTAAGTCATCAGAAAGGGCTTCAACTCGATGCCAGGCTTGTGGCTCGACAAACGGAATGTTACTTTCTGGCGTGAAAATATGCTCAGTAATAATATCACCATCTTCAGTTAGCTCATAAAACTTAAGCTTACCTTTCAATACCGTAAGTTTGCCCCAAGTGCCCACTTTAGTATTGTGTTTTTCTTGGAACATTTTAGGTAGTTTATCTTTTGTCCAAACCGGCATTTGTTTATAGCAGATAAGTTCGTTTGTCATAATGAATTCCTTTTAATTTGCGTGATAAATAACTGATTGATATGGTAGGGTATTTAATTCTATTTGGCAATAAAAAAGGCGACCGAAGTCGCCTAAATATTAAATTATTTTACTTGCATACCTGCAGTGACACCGCTATCCGCTGAAAGTAAGAATAAATCACTTCCGCCAGTACCAGCAGAAAGAATCATCCCTTCCGATACACCGAATTTCATTTTACGTGGTGCCAGGTTTGCAACCACAATAACAAAACGACCTTCTAATTCTTCAGGTTTGTTGTAAGCTGCTTTAATGCCAGAGAACACTTGACGAGTATGATCGCCTAAGTCTAATTCAAAACGTAAGAGTTTATTTGATTCAGGCACAGCTTCGCATTTCAGTACTTTTGCCACACGCATATCGATTTTAGCAAAATCATCAATGGTAATAGTGTCAGCAATTGGTTCGACATTTGAAAGTGCGGTCGTTTTTGCCGCTGTTTTTTCTGTCGCTTTGTTTGCTTCAGCGAAAAGTGCTTTAGTTTCTTCTACAACAGCATCAATTTGTTTTTTCTCTAAACGAGAGAAAAGCGCTTTAAATGGAGTAAGTTGATGACCTAATAAAGGCTGTGCAATATTATTCCAAGTTAGTTCTGTTTGTAAGAACGCTTCTGCACGTTCAGCTAGTTTTGGAAGAACTGGTTTTAAGTAAGACATTAATACACGGAAAAGCTCGATACCCATTGAGCAAACTGCTTGTAATTCGGCATCTTTACCTTCTTCTTTCGCAATCACCCAAGGGGCTTTTTCATCAATATATTTATTGGCTTTATCGGTTAATGCCATAATTTCACGAATGGCTTTGTTGTATTCACGGCTTTCATAGTAAGCAGCAATTTGTTCAGCTTGTGCAGTAAATTCAGCAAAAAGCGCTTCATCTTCTAGTTTATCTGCTAATTTACCTTCAAAACGTTTAGCGATAAATCCAGCATTACGAGAAGCCAAATTGACTAATTTATTAACGATATCCGTATTGACACGTTGAACGAAATCTTCCAAATTGAAATCAAGATCTTCGATACGATCGTTTAACTTCGCTGCGTAGTAGTAACGCAAACATTCTGGATCAATGTGATTCAAATAGGTGCTGGCTTGGATAAATGTACCGCGTGATTTTGACATTTTGGCGCCATCTACGGTGACATAACCGTGAGCAAACACATTGGTTGGTTTGCGGTATTCGCTTCCTTCTAACATCGCCGGCCAGAATAGGCTGTGGAAATACACGATATCTTTACCGATAAAGTGATAAAGTTCTGCATCGCTGTTTTCTCCCCAGAATTCATTAAAATCAATGCCTTCACGATCGCAGAGATTTTTGAAAGAGGCCATGTAGCCGATTGGCGCATCCAACCAAACATAGAAGAATTTATCTTTTGCACCTGGGATTTCAAAACCAAAATAAGGTGCATCACGAGAGATATCCCATTGTTGTAAGCCGCTTTCAAACCATTCTTGCATTTTGTTTGCAATTTCCGGTTGAAGTGAACCAGAGCGAGTCCATTCTTTTAACATGCCTTCAAAAGCGGGCAAGTCAAAGAAGAAGTGTTCAGATTCTTTGACGATTGGTGTTGCACCTGACACAGCAGAACGTGGATTAATTAAATCCATTGGGCTATAAGTAGAGGCACAAACTTCACAGTTATCGCCGTATTGATCTTCTGCTTTACATTTTGGGCAAGTCCCTTTGACGAAACGATCCGGTAAGAACATGTTCTTTTCAGGATCGAATAACTGAGAAATCACTTTTGTTTTAATGAAACCTTTGGCTTTTAATTTATTGTAAATGTCAGCGGTGATTTGTTTGTTTTCTTCACTGTGAGTAGAGTGATAGTTATCGAAACTGATATTAAAGCCTGCAAAATCACGTACGTGCTCCGCTTTTGCTTTTGCAATTAATTCTTCTGGTGTAATGCCTAATTTATCGGCATTAAGCATAATTGGTGTACCATGCGCATCATCTGCACAAACAAAATAAATTTTATTGCCACGCATACGTTGGAAACGCACCCAAATATCCGCTTGAATGTGTTCTAACATATGGCCTAAATGAATGGCGCCATTTGCATAAGGTAATGCACAAGTGACTAAAATTTTACGAGGTTGAGTTGTCATTATTTTTCTCTTATTCTTTTTGCAAAAATTGCGAGTATGTTACCCGATTAGTGCGATTTTTTCTAGTTTAGTTATACTTTTAGCTTAACATTTGAGGTGTAAAAAGGGTAAAATATCCCTGACAAATTTACTCTACTACCTACTACTATTAAAGGAATATTATGGCAACTGCTTTTTCTGAAAATTTAACGGCAGAACAACAATCTCAAGTTCTGCAAGTTTTCCAACAATTTCAACATCCAAGTTTGCAAAAAGACTTAATCGCATTAAATACTTTGAAGAAAGTAGAAAAAGGCGGTGACGTATTACGTATTGAATTACAATTGCCTTTTGCATGGAACACTGGCGTGGAGCAAGTGAAACAGCAACTTTCTGATGCGTTATTAAAAGCAACAGATAGCAAAGAAATCAAATGGGTGGTGAATTATCAAATCGCTACTTTAAAACGTGCGAATAATCAACCTGCTGTAAAAGGCGTGAAGAATATCATCGCAGTGACTTCGGGTAAAGGCGGGGTAGGGAAATCCTCCGTTTCGGTTAACCTTGCCCTTGCTTTACAAGCTCAAGGTGCTCGTGTGGGTATTTTAGATGCGGATATTTACGGTCCATCTGTTCCGCATATGTTAGGTGCACCACATCAACGCCCAACCTCACCAGATAACCAACATATCACCCCGATTAAAGCACACGGTTTATCTGCAAACTCGATTGGTTTCTTAATGGATGAAGATAATGCAACTATTTGGCGTGGTCCAATGGCAAGTAGTGCATTAAGTCAGCTTTTAAATGAAACCTTATGGGATAGCTTAGATTACTTAGTGATCGATATGCCTCCAGGTACAGGTGATATCCAATTAACGCTTTCACAACAAATCCCTGTAACGGGTGCGGTTGTGGTCACAACACCACAAGATATTGCGTTATTAGATGCGGTGAAAGGTGTATCGATGTTTGAACGTGTGTCAGTACCAGTGTTAGGTATTGTGGAAAATATGTCTATGCATATTTGTAGCAACTGTGGACACCACGAAGCAATTTTTGGCACTGGTGGTGCAGAAAAAATGGCACAAAAATATAATGTGAAAGTATTAGGTCAGTTACCGTTGAATATCCAAGTTCGTCAAGATTTGGATTCAGGTAAACCAACTGTGGTTGCTACACCAGACAGTGAAATTGCGAAATCTTTCTTAGATTTAGCAGAAAAAGTGTCAACCGAGCTTTACTGGCAAGGTTCTGTGATTCCAAGCGAGATTTTATTCCGCGAAGTGAAATAATCACAAAAACATCATAAAAATTAACCGCACTTTAGGCCATCCAAAGTGCGGTTATTTTTTTATCTAACTTTGCTTATTTTAAATGATTTGCATCATTCATTTTCTCAACGCGAAAACCGTTCTCATCGTCATAATGTACAACACTAATTGATGTATTAATGAGCGATACCGATTTATCTTCATCACGGTGGTTTTGCCACGTTGCACCGTTTAATAAGGCAAGCAATAAACGCAAGGTATGGCCATGCGACACAATGAGAATATTACCTTGATCGTGGATCTTAATAATATCTTGTAAGGCTTTCATGGCTCGTTCGCCTAATTGTTCGAATGTTTCTCCACCGTTTGCTTGAGCTTTGTAATTGGCAGGATCTTTAATAAGTTGTTTGAATTCAGGGTGTTCTCTTAACGTATCAACAACTTTGCCTTCCCAAGAACCAAAATACTGTTCATTTAAACCTTGATGATGGAAAAGGGGAATATCACGTTCGCCGATAATGTGAGAGGCAGTTGCGATAGTACGTTTTAATACGCTGGAATACGCGGCAATGAAAGGAATATGATTAAGTGCCACACCTGTTTTTTTCGCACCATTAACGCCTTCTTCTGTTAAAGGGGAATCGCCATGTCCTTGCATTAAACCTTCCGTATTCCAAACAGTTTTACCGTGGCGAATGAAATAAAAAGTCAGCTGTTTTTTCATTTTTCATGTCCATAAAAAAGATTAAGGAAGCCGAAACTTCCTTAATCATGATTTTAACGGGAGTAATAACCTGCCATTGAACTATACACGGCATTTTCTGCCTGAATGATGCTGTATTTTGCATTCAAGATAGAAAGTTGAGAGCTTTTCTCTGTGTTTGCCGCGGCGAGCCATTCGCGTAATTCAGATACACCGGCATTGTAACGATCACGATAGTATTTAGTAATACGTTGGTTATAGCTGTGTGTTTTTTGCAAGTTAGCAAAAGCACTTTGTGCTTGTGTATAGGCGAAGTAGTTGGTATCTACGTCATTCAAGGCTTTAGTAATGCTTTGCTCGTAGTTTAAGCGTGCGGTTTCATAATCGGCTTCAGAGATTTTCACGTTCCATTTCACCGTATTCCAGTTGAGGAATGGGAGGCTAATGCCGATTAACCCGGTACCCACTGGATTGTGCAATGCATTACCAACTTTAGTACCACTTGATGTTAAGCTGCCGCCTAAAGTCACTTCTGGGAACCAGCCTTTTTCGGTTGCTTTCGCATTTTTGAATGCACTGCTTAAGCGATATTGATAGCCTTTCACATCAGGACGATTCGCAATCACAGAAACTGGCACATTTAAATTTACGCCCACGTTTTTCACATTGAGAATGTGTGGGAAGTTGATATTTAATGCTTCTTCTGGTTTTAAGTTTAGTAAGTTACGTAAAGTTTGTTCCGCTGTTTTACGTTGAGTTTGATAGTTGATCAAGTTGTTACGCGCGGTTAATACCGCTTGTTGTGCTTGATCCACGCTTGCACTGTCTGCGACACCTTGCGATAAACGACGTTGCATGATGCTGCTAATGTCGTTGTAGTATTTGATGGTTTCCTCAGTTGTGCTGATAGCATCATTTAAATAAGCAATTTGATAATAGGTTGTTACAACAGAGTTGATGAGTGAAAGTTTGGTTGCTTCTAAATCTTCAGCAGTAGCTTTGTGTGACCATTCTGCCGCATCAGCCGTATCCGCTAAACGTTGCCATAAATCTAATGTATAACTCACATTTAGTGCACCTTGGTGACTTACCGTTGAGTTACCACCTGTTTTCACGTTCTTACTTGCAGAAGATTGGGTTGAACCGCTAAATGCAGGAATTAAATTCGCGCCAGCAAGGTTTGCATTATATAAAGCACGGTTTACGGCGACAGACGCTTTGGCTAAATCTTTGTTGTTAACTAATGCTTGTTCTACCACACGATTTAATTGTGCATCATTGTAAAGCGCCCACCAGTTTTCTTTTACATTAAATTGTTTGGTGATTTCCGCATAATTTTGGTAATCCTGCTGGCTCGCTTTATAAGAATCGCCGATGTTAGCACAGCCTGCTAGCGCAGTTGCCATCGCGATTGCTAAGGTTAATTTTTTCATTTTTAACATGGATTTTTTCCTTTCTTTTAAATTAAAGTGCGGTCAAAAATTAGTGAGAATTTTAACCGCTCTTTTGTGTTTTACAAAATTTCTTTATTCTCGAGCAAGAGCTGTAATTGGATCTAATTGTGCTGCACGTTTTGCCGGCATATAACCGAAGATCACTCCAATCAGGGTAGAGAAGACCACTGCGGCAACAATTGAGCCAGTTGAGAATGCCATCGTAAAGTCAGTCATAAATACGTTAAAGAGCAGACCGATTAAACCCGAAAGCAGAATCCCCGTCACACCGCCAATTAAACAAATCAACACGGCTTCAATTAAAAATTGTTGCAAAATATTAAATTGCCTTGCACCAATAGCCATGCGTACACCAATTTCTTTGGTTCGCTCTGTCACGGAAACCAACATAATATTCATCACACCAATCCCACCAACGATTAATGAAATAAAGGCGATAGAGGAAATGAGTAATTTCATCGTGCCTGTTGTGCTTTCAATAGTTTGTTTGATGGTATCGCTATTCATG
>JAGZOA010000028.1:0-24517 GCA_018363335.1 Parahaemophilus parainfluenzae
GCACAAAAAGTGATGTCGACGATTTATCGTGTGGGGCAGTGTTTCGGCGTGCAATATGTGATTGCGGTATTGCGGGGAATGCATAATCAGAAAATTGTGGAACGCCAGCATGATAAGTTAAGTGTTTATGGCATTGGCAAAGATAAAAGCAAAGAACATTGGCAATCTGTCATTCGTCAACTTATTCATCTTGGGTTTATTCAGCAAGTGATCGGTGAATTTAATAGTGCCACACTTCAGCTCACAGAAAGTGCACGTCCTGTTTTAAAAGGCGAAGTGCCGCTTGAATTGGCAATGCCGCGCATTTCATCCATTAATAAAATTGTGCATACATCCCATAAAAATACAGTGGCAAATTACGATAAAGATCTGTTTGCTCGCTTGCGTTTCCTACGGAAGCAGCTCGCGGATAAGGAAAATATCCCACCTTATATTGTTTTTAATGATGCGACGTTGCAGGAAATGGCGCAATATATGCCAACAAGCAATATTGAAATGTTACAAATTAATGGGGTGGGCGCGATCAAATTAGAGCGCTTTGGGCAGCCGTTTATGGCATTGATTCGAGAGCACAAAGCGATTTTAGAAAAAGCAGAAAAAGGATAAGTGCGGTCAAAAAACAGAGAATTTTTCGACCGCACTTTTTTCTAGCTTGCGCTTACATCTTGTTCATCGCGTAATTGACGATCAAAGACTTGTGCGCAATCATCGGTACCTGAACCATACCAAGTAGTATCACGTAATGCTACTTCACCTTTACGGTATTTTTCCACTTCGCTTTTCTTCACCAAATAGCCCGTTACACGGATCAAATCAGTGTTTTTAAGGTAAGTGGTGATATAGCGGTAACCTTGCGCAAATGAACCATCGATAATATCAACGACGGCATCTAAATGATTCACATAGGTTTGGTCAAAGGCAAACAAATCACCGGTACCTGATGGGAAATATTTATGGAATGGTGCTGATTGTTTTAAATGAGCCAATAACGTTGGTTCTTCACCCACACGAATGCGATGTGCCGGTGCATTACGTTTATCTTCTTCATGATTGCTTGCACCCACTTGCGCATGTAATAAATAACGGTTACCCGTGCGTTCAGCATACACGCCTTCATGGTTATCCGTGACTTCTTTCAATTTATCCATAATCATGGTCGCAATTTCATCACCGCGTTGGCTTTTACCAAAGGTTTCATTTAAGCCTTCTTGTTGTAGCAAGTGATTCGCTGCATCTGCAAGTCCTACAATGGCAAACATCCCTGTAAAATTAGTACGTTTGATAAAACCTTCTTTTTCGAGGAATGAGGTATTGAAGAAGTTGCTTTCTTCCACTACAAATTTATGGCGTTTATCCATTGTGGAAAGTGCACATTTTGCTACGCGAGGTAAAAGCTCATTAACCATTTCATCCACAGTTTTACAGGCGCGAGCGATAGTCCCTAAGCGCAAGCGAGTGAGAGTATAAGCCCCACCACATTCAGGGAGTGCGTTATAGCAGCTTGCGATACCATATTGTTCGCCTAAGTCAGAAATGTAGTAAGCATCATTGGCAAAAGACGGTTTAGAAACCAATAAGCACGCTTTTGCCGCTAATTCTGCAAATTCACGACTTGTTTTGCTCTTATCATAACGAATGGTCATATTGGGTGTTGGTGCTTCCAACTCAATCACCGCTTTTAAAATTAAACGCCCTGCTTTGGTGTCATAAGGCCCAATATTGGCATGACAGAATGAATCTGGCACAGTTTTATCCACATGATTTAAGAAACGTTTAATTTTGATGTAGTCTTGTTCTTCATCGGTAATAAACGGGTCAAGTAGCATGTCTAAACGCCCAATGTAAACAGGGAAAGTGGTAATTGATGGCACATGGGAATATAAAATCAATAAGCCATCTAACGCTTCATCAAGATCTTTTGGCGCGGGCAATTCAAGGAATTCACAGCCTTTTTTAATATATACATTGTAATCCGGCAAAATATAGCGAGGACGATAAATCGCATAACCTTCATTTAAATCACAGATCATTTGATTTTGAAGGAATTGCCATTCTTCATCCGTGTAGCCTAATAATTCACGAGGATCAAATAATCGCTCGGCGATATTGCCTAAACACATGAGTTTTTGTTGATAGGTGAGCGTGTTGGATTTTACGGTATCCAAAATATCTTGAAGAGATGCAAGCATAATAATGTCCTAATTAAAAAGGGTAGCTTATTTTAAGTCAGTGAATGAGTGATGACAATTTTGGTAATGTGATCTCCATCACATTTATGATATTTATCAGTCAATCCGGTTATATCATATGACGTTAAAATGTTTGGGTTTTATCGGGTTTCCCATTATGATGTCGGCGTTAAACATAAACAGGAATAATATGAAAAAAGCACGGGTGATTCCTCACACTAGTTGGGCAGCTAAATCGCTATGGTCAGTCGAAGGTAAAACGATGTCGATGCTCTTATTTGCATTGGCAATTCTGGGCATTGGAGATGGCTTGATTGTGCTTGCTAATTTTGGGTCTTCACCTTGGACCGTGCTTTCTCAAGGTGTGGCATTACAAGCTAAGGTGAGTATCGGTTGGTCATCATTTTGGATTAGCTGTTTGGTCATGTTAGCCTGGATTCCCCTAAAATTAAGGCTTGGGCTTGGCACTATTCTGAATATTATTGTGATTGCCTTTTTCCTTGGCTTAACCACGAAAATTGTGCCAGAACCAACCGCACTTTTTAGCCGAATTTTATTCGGTGGAATTGGGCTTTTGCTTTATGGGCTTGGAACAGCATTATATTTAACCTGTCATCAAGGCGCTGGTCCGCGGGATGGATTAATGGTGGGGTTTTGTCAACGCTTTCATTTAAAAGTAGGGATTGTGAGAACAAGCCTTGAAGTGTCGGTTTGTGTGCTAGGTTATCTCCTCGGCGGCACAGTCGGCATAGGTACCGTTGTTTTTGCCGCCGCAATAGGTTGGATTGTACAGTTATGTCTAAACTCAATTGCCCGTTTGCCACATCTTCCGTACGAAGGGAATAATCTCAATTAAGGCATCATCAATCGAAATTAAGCCTAAATTCATTTCGTCTTTCCCCTTTGGCGGGCAGAAAGCAAGATGTTTATCTGCATCATTAATCGGCTTCCAACGACGAGGCTGAGATGAGCGACTATTTGGATAGAATCCGATTGTTGGCACATTGAATGCACTGCTTAAATGCAATGGTCCAGTAGAGCCCGCAATAAATAAATCCGCACAAGCTAGAGAGTGTGCAAAATCAACCAATCCTTTATTCTTATCGTAAACCACCACATTTTGGCTATCGACTTTTGCCGCTAGCTCATGGGCTTTTTCACTTTCACCTGGTCCTGCCGTTAAGATAATCTGGCAATCAAATTCGCTTAACAAGCTTTGTATCAATTGAGCATATTGTGACAATGAGAGACTTGTTGCTGAACCACCTGTTCCGCTATGCACAAACACCCATTTTTTGTCTCCCGATAAGCCTAATTGTTCTTGAAGAAAAACACGTTGATTTTTAACCGCACTTTCAGGAAATGAAAGGTAAGGTGGTTTGGGTTCCACAATCGGCATGTTGTGTTTCTTTAAGAATGCCCGAGCCAGATCTTGATTGTATTCTGCTTCAGATTTTTCTGAGCGTGAACGGCGTTGTGTTAAACGATGGTTATAAAGGATTTGTACCCATTTCGTTGCGGGCGCAAGACGATAAGGAATCCCACTTTTCCAGGCTAATTTACCGTTATGAGTATTGGAAAAGAAGCTAATCATGCCATCAAATTGCTGCTCTTTGATTTCTTTAACAAGACGATTAAAATCCGCTTTGTCGTTCTTAGCACTATCAATGATGACATCATCTAAATAGGGACAAATTTGAGCCAATGGGGCTGTATAAGCTGGCACAAGTGCGGTCAGTTTTAGCTCGGGATTTGAGGCTTTCAACATCGCAAAAGCTGGAAATGCCTGAACAAAATCACCCAGTTTATCGTTACGAATGACTAAAATTTTCATTATTCTGCCTTCTGATGTGTTCGTATTGCAGCATAAAACACAATCGTTAAGAAAAAGTAAAAAATAGTACCTGAATTATGAACTAAGAAACCTTGGCTTAAGCCATAAATCATCACAGATAAAATATGGACAACCCCTAACGTTGCAATCAGCTTAACCTCATCGTTCGTGGTGTTTAGCTTTTTCATAAAGGCACTGAGAGGGATAAGTAAAACAGCAAGCAAGGCGAACAACCCAACAATTCCCCGTTTTGAAAGGTCATCTAAATATTGGTTATGGGCATGCGTAAATTGTCCAATGTTACCCGTGGCAATTTTTTCCTCCGTATCTCGCTTACGTTTTTCTGTTGCGCCTTGAATGCCCCAACCAAATAAAGGTTTTTCTTTTGCCATTTCAAGTGCACTTTTCCACATTTCAAAACGAGCCCCAAGAGAAGTATTTCCATCATGGTTATCTAAGTAAAGTTGGATATCTTTTTGGGCAACGTCGATTCGTTCCATAATGCGGTTATTGGGCATTTGACTAATGCCAATGCTTGCGACCACAATAATTCCAAAGAAAGTCAGGAAAAAACGTTTTGAAAGAGAATGGCGATAAATATAAAGGATAACAATAAGTAAGACGGGTAATGCAACCCATCCACCTCGAGCGGTGGAAAGCAAACTTCCTACGATGCCACATAAACCACCAATAACACTAAGAGAGGTTAACTTTATGTCTTTTTTCTGATGGGCATAGAGGGCAATTATTAGGCTAAAAATACCTAATGACATAGAAATATCGCCCCCTTGAATATGCATAATTCGAGGATTTTGCTCAGGGCGTAGATTCAAGATAAATTTATCATAAAGCGCGATGCAGACAGAAATAATACCACCAAGGGGGATAGCGTAACTCAATACACAGGTTTTGATGGGATATTTTAATAATAAAAGTAAAACAGGAATTAAGAAAATAACACGACTTGCCGTGTCGAGGTCACGCATTTTTCCCCCATTAATACTGAGAGAAAGTACAAATGTAAGAAAATAAAAAAGGTAGCTGTAAATTAACCATTTATCAACTTTCGATAAGTTTAAAAGCGGTTTCTTGATTAAAGCATAAACGCTATAACCTAAACCGACTAACATCAGTAGAGCAGGCGCGGCATTATATCCACCTTTGACAATAAATATCGAAAGAAAGAACAGCGTTACCGCTAAGTTTATTAGGGTGGCTAACCAATTTTGTTTTGTTATTTGCATAGATAAGAGCCAACATTCGGGTTATGTAAAACTAAAAAACCGCACTAACAAAGTGCGGTCTCATTTTAGTCTATTTTTATGGATTATAAAACATCAACGCAGTTTAAGTCTTCGAAAGATTGTTCTAAGCGTTTAGACATTGATTCTTCCATTTTACGTAACCAAACACGTGGGTCGTAGTATTTTTTGTTTGGTACATCAGGACCTTCAGGGTTACCTAATTGACCTTGGAGGTATGCTTCGTTTGCTTTATAGAAGGTTAAGATACCATTCCATGCAGCCCATTGAGTATCAGTATCGATATTCATTTTGATTGCACCATAGCTAATTGCTTCGCGGATTTCTTCGCGACTAGAACCTGAACCACCGTGGAAGACGAAGTTGATTGGTTTAGCAGGAAGATTGCGTTCTTTTGCAACGAACTCTTGTGATGCACCTAAAATAGATGGTTTTAATTTTACGTTACCTGGTTTGTAAACACCGTGTACGTTACCGAATGCAGCAGCAACGGTAAAGTTAGGGCTTACTGGGTTTAATTGATCGTAAACATAAAGCACATCAGATGGTTGAGTGTATAAGCGAGATTCATCGACATCTGAGTTATCTACGCCATCTTCTTCACCACCGGTAATACCGATTTCGATTTCAAGGGTCATACCTAACTTGTCCATACGAGCAAGGTATTCACGGCAGATTGCCATATTTTCTTCCATTGGTTCTTCAGATAAATCAAGCATGTGAGAAGAGAATAATGGACGGCCCGTTTCTGCAAAGTGTTTTTCACCCGCTTCAAGTAAGCCATCGATCCATGGAAGTAATTTTTTCGCCGCGTGGTCAGTATGAAGAATAACTGGCACACCGTATTCTTTGGCTAAAGTATGAACGTGTTTTGCACCTGCGATCGCACCTAAAACGTCTGGACGAGCACCGCTTGTTGGTTTGATACCTTTACCTGCATAGAAAGCTGCACCACCGTTTGAGAATTGGATAATTACTGGCGCTTTCACTCGTGCAGCGGTTTCCAATACAGCATTCACGGAGTCAGAGCCCACGCAGTTTACTGCTGGAATCGCGAAGTTGTTTGCTTTGGCATAAGCAAAGATTTTTTGAACATCTTCACCTGTTACTACGCCAGGTTTTACGATATCTAATAATTTAGCCATAGTTGTGTTTCCTTTTGTTTTGGAGGACAAATCCCTCCGTTTGAAGAATCAATATTTATCCCCTCTGTGCAGAGGGGATAGAAGCCATTTAATTAACCGTTCGCACGTTTTTCAAGAATTTCTACTGCCGGTAATACTTTACCTTCAACGAATTCTAAGAATGCACCGCCACCGGTTGAGATGTAAGAGATTTTATCTGCAATACCGAATAAATCGATAGCCGCTAAAGTATCACCGCCCCCTGCGATAGAGAATGCATCGCTGTTTGCAATCGCGTGAGAAATGATTTCAGTCCCTTTACGGAAGTTAGGAAATTCAAATACGCCAACTGGACCATTCCATAAAACAGTTTTTGCATTTTTGATGATTTCAGCTAATTGTTCTGCAGATTTATCACCGATATCGAAGATAGATTCATCGTCTTTTACTTCGGTTACTGATTTTTCTGTTGCAGGTGCAGTTTCAGAGAATTCAGTACCAACACGTACATCAACTGGAACTGGAATATCCGTGCTTGCTGCTAATTCTTTTGCTACAGGGATTAAATCTGCTTCATATAACGATTTACCCACATTGTGGCCAGCTGCCGCGATGAAAGTATTTGCAATACCACCGCCCACGATAATTTGATCAGCAATTTTTGAAAGAGAGTTTAATACTTCTAATTTAGTGGATACTTTAGAACCGCCTACGATCGCAACCATCGGACGAGCAGGCTCTTTTAATGCTTTACCTAATGCATCTAATTCTGCTGCAAGTAATGGACCTGCACAAGCAACCGGTGCAAACTCCGCTACGCCGTAAGTTGATGCTTGCGCACGGTGAGCGGTACCGAATGCATCCATCACGAATACGTCGCAAAGTGCGGCATATTTTTTACCTAATTCAGGATCGTTTTTCTTCTCACCTTTGTTCACACGTACGTTTTCTAAAACAACGATTTCGCCTTCTTTAACATCCACGCCGTTTAAGTAGTCTTGCACTAAACGTACATTGAAACCTGCGTCTTTTAAGTAATCAACAACCGGTTGTAAAGAGTCTTCAGGTTTGAATTCACCTTCAGTTGGACGACCTAAGTGAGAGGTAACCATCACTTTTGCGCCTTTCTCTAAAGCCAGTTTTAACGTCGGGATAGTCGCACGAATACGCGCATCAGATGTCACTTTGCCATCTTTTACCGGTACGTTTAAGTCTGCGCGAATAAATACACGTTTACCTTTTAAATCTAAGTCGGTCATTTTGATTACTGACATAAGCTTTCCTCTTGGGTTAGTTAAAATTAAACGGGGATATTATACCTAGATCTTACTAGGTTGTAACGATGTAGATCAAATAAAAAAGCGAATTATGCTTATTTAGGGCAATCGATTACTTCCCACTGGCGATTGTAACAAATGAATAGTTCATTATGGCTCGCCCCTAAATAAGCGCCTTTTAATTGCGGGTTATGTTGCTTCATCCATTGAAATAATTCTTTACGGCTTAATTGTTCGTTTGGCAAGGAAAGCGATTCAAATAATGCTTTCTCTTGTTTGAAGTAAGCCTCCGCTGAATCAAACGCACAGCTACCGTGTTTTTCCCATTCGCCTTGCAATAATTTTGCGCCTGGCGAGATTGAAAGGTAAGGCTCGAGGGTTTCAACTGGAAGCGGTGCTAAATCACCCTTACAAAAACGTGGATGATCCGTAACAGAACGCGCATTCGCATTTTGTGGCCATAAGCCGTGCACTACCCAGCCAAATTGATTTTTTGTACTACATTGATATTGCGCTGAATCAGGTAAATTATTGCCATATTGTGCACGTTGTTTTTCACAGAATGCCGGCGACCAAGATAAGGCCAACATATAGTAATCAACAGGGGCATTTTTATTTTGTCCAATGGCATCATCACGCATGATGACATCATAATTCCCAAAATCTTTGGTGTTTTTGACCGCACTTTGACTTTGTTGTTGTGTGGTTGTTGGGGCGGGTTTGGTGTCTTTTTTGTGTTCAGTGAAATATTGCCAAATACTAAATGCGGCAAGGGCAATAAGGGAAAGAGTGGAAACCTGTTTTTTCATAAAAATCCTGTTTAAATTTTGTCAATTTTGCTTTTGTCGGCTATAATTCGCCGCTTTCTCATATAAAGGAATGGTATGGCGTTACTGATCACAAACAAATGCACAAACTGCGATATGTGTCTCCCCGAATGCCCGAATGAAGCAATTTCAATCGGCGAGGAGATCTATGTGATCGATCCTGTGCTTTGTACGGAATGTGTTGGTCATTATGACACACCAACTTGCCAAAAAGTTTGCCCGATTACCAACTGCATCAAGCCAGATCCTGAGCACCAAGAAAGCGAAGAGCAGCTTTGGGAACGTTTTGTGATGATTCACCATTCGGATAAGTTGTAGAATTTACCTGATCTTTTTCTTTTCGTCCAATGACTATGAATAAAACGAAGTTAATTAAAATCGCCATCATTCTGATTTATTTGTTCAGTCCCATTGATATTTTGCCTGAAGCGGTGCTTGGTCCTTTAGGTTTAGTGGATGATGCGGCAGCCATTGCCTTATTAATTCGAATTTTATTGAAAAAATAAAAACTTGAATAAAATCAACCGCACTTTGCTTTTCTTATTCTTGCAAAATTCCGTCAATTTCTCTAAACTACGCGTCGGAAAAATTTTTTCCTCATTATTTCACTTTAAACGCTACCCGTGAGTAGCAAAAGGGACCTCAATCATGACAAACGTCAATCAATATGGCTGGAAAGCCTTGGTTGGATCAGCTGTCGGCTATGCGATGGATGGATTCGATCTTCTTATTCTTGGATTTATGCTTAGTGCCATTTCGGCAGATCTTAATTTAACTCCCGCACAATCTGGCTCATTAGTTACCTGGACACTTATTGGTGCTGTAGTGGGCGGGATTGTATTTGGTGCATTAAGCGATCGTTATGGCCGTGTACGCGTGCTGACTTGGACAATCGTCCTCTTCGCCGTATTTACCGGTTTATGTGCAATCGCACAAGGCTACTGGGATTTATTAATTTATCGCACCATCGCGGGTATCGGTTTAGGCGGTGAATTTGGTATCGGTATGGCATTAGCCATTGAAGCTTGGCCTGCAAAACACCGCGCAAAAGCGGCTTCTTATGTGGCGTTAGGTTGGCAAGTGGGTGTGTTAGCGGCTGCGTTACTCACCCCTGTATTGCTTCCACATATCGGTTGGCGCGGCATGTTCGTTGTCGGTATCTTCCCGGCATTCGTTGCTTGGTATTTACGTACTCGTTTACACGAACCTGAAATTTTCTCACAAAAACAGACCGAACTTTCAACCCAAAAAATATCGAAACTGGAATCTTTCCAACTCTTAGTAAAAGATAAAGCAACTACAAAAGTAAGCCTTGGTATAGTGGTTTTAACGTCTGTACAAAACTTCGGTTACTACGGCATTATGATTTGGATGCCAAACTTCTTATCTAAACAACTTGGCTTTAGTTTAACGAAATCAGGTTTATGGACGGCTGTTACGGTATGCGGCATGATGGCAGGGATTTGGATTTTTGGTCGTCTAGCGGATAGAATCGGACGTAAACCAAGTTTCTTATTATTCCAACTTGGTGCCGTGATCAGCATCATCACTTACTCTCAATTAACTGATCCAACTGCCATGTTGGTGGCTGGTGCATTCTTGGGGATGTTCGTAAACGGCATGATGGGCGGTTATGGCGCATTAATGGCTGAAGCCTATCCGACAGAAGCGCGTGCAACAGCACAAAATGTATTGTTTAACTTAGGTCGTGCCGTAGGTGGTTTTGGACCGGTTGTTGTTGGGGCGATTGTATCCGCGTACTCATTCAGTATTGCGATTGCTTTCTTAGCAGTGATTTATGTGATCGACATGGTGGCGACAGTCTTCTTAGTGCCAGAATTAAAAGGCAAAGAATTAAGCTAAGTGCGGTCAAAAAATTAACGTTTTTGAAAACATCGGTGTCAAAGCCGATGTTTTTTATTTGTGAAAAATCAGCCAATTTCAACCGCACTTTGTGCTAAACTATGGTCACTTTTTCCAATTTTGAAGAATTATCGTGTACGCTAAACGTTCAGTTTCTACCCGTATTGCTAAATATTTATTTGTGGTCATTATCTTCATGGGCATTATTAGCTCATTGAGTTTGATCGTGATGGCGAGTAATAAGTCGGATGCGGAAGCTATTAATATCTCCGGTTCTTTGCGTATGCAAAGTTATCGGCTATTAACGGAAATGGAACGTTCGCTGGATACGGTCGAACAGAATTTAGTACGTTATCAACGTAGTCTCAATGCTGATGCTTTACTGACGGTACAAAATCAGCTTTTTGTACCTTCAGGGGTGAGAGAATCCTATCAAAAAATTCTACAACGCTGGGCGGTAATGTCCGATTTTGCGCGTAGCCATCAAATCGAAAAATACCACGCCGAACTAAAAAGTTATGTACAAGATGTCGATGATTTCGTGTTGGAATTACAACGCTTTGCTGAACTAAAATGGATTATTGCAGTTTCGGTATTGTGTGTTTCCATGCTATTGATTCTTGCGATGGTATCGTATGTGATTTGGTATATGAAGCGCGAAGTGGTGAAACCTCTAGAACTCATGACCAAAGCCAGTATGCAAGTGCAAATGGGGCAGTTTAAACATATCCAGCTTGATACAGAAAGTGGTAACGAGCTTGGTGTTTTGGCAAAAGTGTTTACGCAAATGTCCTCGGAATTAGGGCGACTTTATTCACGTTTAGAAGATGCCGTTAATGAGAAAACGCAAAAGTTGCGCCAAACTAACCGCTCTTTAACGACGCTTTATCAAAGCTCGCAGTTGCTTACGCCCACAAAGATTAATGATAAAATTCTCAGCCAAGTGCTCAATCATATTCGTGTCAGCGAACATTTACGCTACATTGAGTTAGAAATTTTTGGCTCAGAACATTGGGAAATTTCTTTTGGTCAAAAAGATCCTAAACAATCACTTCAAGTCGAAGAACTTTCTATTGAAAATGAAAACTTGGCTGTGCTCTCGTGGCAAGCCGGTTTGCCTTGTCCTGATCCACGCATGATGAAAAACTTAGGGCAAATGGTGGCAAAAGCGTTGTATTCGCACAAAACGCAACGCCAGCAAGAGCAACTTTTATTGATGGAAGAGCGGTCCATTATTGCACGGGAATTACATGACTCGTTGGCGCAAGTGCTGTCTTTCTTACAAATTCAATTAACGCTGTTAAAGCATAATTTGAAGAAAGAAGACGAGGAATCAAAAGAGAAAAGCATTGCGATCATTGGTGAATTTGAACAAGCCTTATCAGATGGGTATTCTCAATTGCGAGAATTATTAGCAACCTTCCGTTTAACGGTACAAGAGGCGAATTTACAGGTTGCTTTGGAGCAAGTTATCGAAAGTTTACGTTCGCAAACGAAGATGCAAATGACGGTGGACTGCAGTTTGCCATCACAAAGTTTAAATCCACAAGAATTAGTGCACGTTCTACAAATTGTGCGTGAAGCAACGCTGAATGCGATTAAACACTCAAAAGGCACGCTGATTGAAGTGAAAGCCCATATTAATGCCGAGGGAGAATATGAAATCCTTGTGCAAGATAATGGCGTAGGGATTCCGACGTTAGACGAGCCAGAAGGGCATTATGGTTTAAATATCATGACTGAACGCAGTCGTCAATTAAATGCTCAGCTTACAATTTCAAAAGGGGAGCAAGGTGGTACGATGGTGAAAATCACGCTCCCTCACACGTTTTTTTAAGGAAAGTTAATGCAAAGTTTACAACCGTTTCACACCTTCAATATTCCGGCAAATGCACGTGAAATCATTGAAGCCACATCGATTGAACAAATCCAACAAGCTTGGCAAAAAGCGCAAGCTGAAAATCTCCCTGTCTTATTTTTAGGTCAAGGCAGCAATATGCTGTTTTTAGAAGATTTCCAAGGAATGGTGATTGTTAACCGTTTATTGGGTATTCAACATGCAGAAGATAGAGATTACCATTATTTGCATGTTAATGGTGGCGAAAATTGGCATCAGTTGGTGGAATGGTCGCTTTCACAAGGAATTAATGGCTTAGAAAACCTTGCACTCATTCCAGGCTGTGCCGGCTCAGCGCCGATTCAAAATATTGGTGCGTATGGCGTAGAATTTAAAGATGTGTGTGATTATGTGGATGTGCTGAATCTTAACACGGGCGAACAATTCCGCTTACAGGCTAACGAATGTGAATTTGGTTATCGTGAAAGTATTTTCAAACATCGCTATTCGCAAGGTTATGTGATTACAGCGGTTGGATTGAAATTAGCCAAAAATTGGCAACCGATTTTAAAATATGGCTCATTAGTGAATTTTGATCCTCAAACGGTAACGGCAAAACAAGTGTTTGATGAAGTGTGCCATATTCGCCGTAGTAAATTGCCCGATCCTAAAGAGTTTGGTAATGCGGGCAGTTTCTTCAAAAATCCTGTGGTGAGTGCAGCACAATTTGCGAAAATCCAAAAACAGGTCGAAAATCTACCGCACTTTCCACAACCGGATGGCTCTGTGAAACTTGCAGCAGGTTGGTTAATCGATCAATGCCATTTAAAAGGTTTTCAAATTGGTGGCGCGGCCGTTCATCAACAACAAGCTTTAGTGCTGATTAATAAAGGCAATGCCACTGGACCGGATGTGGTGAAGCTTGCACATTATATCCGTCAAACTGTGGCAGATAAATTTGGTGTGTATTTACAGCCTGAAGTGCGTTTTATGGGCGCAAATGGCGAAGTGAATTCAGAGCAAGCCATTAGTTAATTTATAGAGGAAAGCAATTATGAACTTTAAAGACATTTTAGAGACTTTACCCACCATTGATCATCTAACAGGTTTAGACGTATTAAACGGTGAAACCGTGATTCATCATATTCCTGCTGCACCAGGCAAGCTTGGCTCGCTTCGTCTTTATAATGCATTAGCAGAAAAATTTAACGGGAAATTAGACCGCACTTCTGCACAACAAGGCATTGAATGGTTTGCTGAACACGTTGAAGATGCGAAACAAAATCCTGGAAAACACCCGAATATTGATCTATTGTTTAAGGTTGTGGCAGAAGATGTAGTTTATTCGCTTGTGCCATTAAAATAATTTGAAAATTTTTAGTGATTAATCTGAACTTTCAATCGTTAAAAACTGTCAAATAAAACAAATTGAGGTATAATGACAACAGTTGTTATACAATAACAAATAAGTAATGAGTCGGGGCGTCGCTCCGCATGCTGTGAGGAGAAGAATGAATAAAGAAACTCAAATGATGTTAGTACCTCAAGGTAGCATCGAAGGTTATATTCGAGCAGCAAACGAATATCCGATGCTAACTGCAGAGGAAGAAAAAAGCTTAGCAGAACGTTTATATTATGACGGTGATATTGAAGCAGCGAAAAAATTAGTTTTATCACACTTACGTTTTGTTATTCATGTCGCGCGTGGTTATTCTGGTTATGGATTGCCACAAGCAGATTTAATTCAAGAAGGTAATATCGGATTAATGAAAGCGGTAAAACGTTTTAATCCGGAAGTGGGCGTTCGCCTTGTATCTTTTGCGGTGCACTGGATCAAAGCTGAAATCCACGAATATGTCCTTCGTAACTGGCGTATTGTGAAAGTCGCGACCACAAAAGCACAACGTAAATTGTTCTTTAACCTACGTAAAACTAAACAACGTTTAGGTTGGTTCAATGAAAACGAAGTGGATATGGTGGCGAATGAGCTTGGCGTGTCAAAAGAAGATGTCATCGAAATGGAATCCCGTATGACAGGGGCTGATGTCGGCTTTGATTTGCCAACAGATGATGATGACGAAGCTTATGTACCTTCTTTATATTTAGAAGATAAAAGCTCAAACTTTGCAGCAGAACTTGAAAGTGAAAACTTTGAAGAACAAGCCACAGAAAAATTAGGTACAGCATTAGCTAACCTTGATGAACGTAGCCAAGAGATTATCAAAGCACGTTGGTTAGATGATGAGAAAGCAACCCTTCACGATCTTGCAGCAAAATATAATGTGTCTGCAGAACGTATTCGTCAGCTTGAAGCAAATGCACTGAAAAAACTTAAAAGTGCGGTTGATTTCTAAGCCGTTTTGATAAAAGAAAACCTGTCGATTATCGACAGGTTTTTTATTTATTTCTTTTTGGATTTCCCCCACATCTTATCTTCTTGGCCTCGCCATAAGCGCTGAATATTGTCGTGGTGGCGATAAATCAGCAAGCAGCAAACTAAGGCAACGGGGAAGGTAAATTCCGGTTTAAGCCACCAAACATAAAATGGCACGAGAAGCGCCGTAATGACCGCACTTAATGAGGAATAACGGCTAATTAGGAATACTACCAACCAAGTACCTATCGTTGAACCGGCTACGCCCCAAGAGATGGGCGCAATGGCACCAAATGCGGTCGCGACACCTTTTCCGCCTTTAAACTGAAAGAAAATAGGGAAAATATGGCCTAAACATGCGCCTAATGCTACCATGCCTAATTCAAATTGCGTGAGCCCTAAATAATAACCCGCCCAAACCGGTAACATCCCTTTTAAAATATCGCAAATTAATACTGCGAGTGCCGCCCAACGTCCACCAATACGCAATACATTGGTCGCACCGGGATTATGAGAGCCGTTTTTTCGTGGGTCAGGCAAACCAGCGACCTTACAAATCAAAATTGCACTGGAAATCGAACCCAGTAAATAAGCAAAAATCATATAAAAAAGGGCAAATAGGCTCATTTTGTGCTCCACAATCTTGATTGTCTTTGAAAAACTTGTTCGTTATTTTAACCAAACTTGATAGCATAAGCCCACTATATTTTTACAGGAATGAGAGATGGATCGAATTTTTATTGAAGAATTAGTGGTCTTCGCACAAATTGGCGTGTATGACTGGGAACAACAAATCAAACAAAAGCTTGTTTTTGATTTGGAAATGGCATGGGATTGTCAAAAAGCTGCGGAAATGGATGATGTGCAATACTGCCTCAATTATGCCGAAGTGAGCCAATTTATTTTAGATTATGTTCAAGCTAAGCCATTTTTATTGATTGAGCGTGTGGCTTATGAAGTAGCAGAGCAATTACAACAACGTTTTGGGATTTCATGGTTACGCCTCAAATTAAGCAAACCTAAAGCGGTTGCGCAAGCAAGTAATGTCGGAATTATTGTAGAACGAGGCGAGTTGAAATAATCGCTGAAAATTGACCGCACTTTGGAAATATCAAACCAAAGTGCGGTTAATTTTTTAAGTGTTTTTTAATGCCAAGCGAAATGCTCCAATTCCGCTTTTTAGCACAAGAATACTCAATATCATACTGGCTAAGGGATCCACCCATTGCCATCCGAGAAAATAAGCGCTCAATCCTGAAAGAATCGCGATAATGGAGCCAAATAAATCTGTTAATACATGCAGATAAGCGGCTTTGATATTAAGATTGTCATGATCACTTTTCAACATTATCCAAGCAACGAAAAGATTAACGAGTAATCCTAGCGATGCCACGCCAAGCATCGGTAATGCCATCATCTCGATGGGATTTTGCCAGCGTTGAATCGCTTCAACTAAAATCATCAATGCCACAACAATCAATGAGCCGCTATTAAGTAGGGCAATGTATCGTTGTTTTTGAGCGGATAGAAACAACGCTAACAAGGCTAAAAATAACGATAAGCTATCATTTGCCATGTGACCCGCATCAGCCATGAGTGCCAAGCTGTTAAACCAATAGCCACCAATAAATTCGACAATCATAAAGCCAGTAATGATGGCAAAACTGAGCGCTAAGATTTTTTTATCCTGTGGAATATGCTCATGAGATGAATGATCATGATGTTCATGGGAATGATGTTCGGACATACGGCTCCTTATTGTCTATTTGATTAACTTGGGATAAAGTATAAAGTCCGTAGTAACTACAAGGTCAAGGCTTAATTTTAACAAGATGAAGATTCACGAATTGAGCAAACAAAGCGGTATTCATTTAGAAACCATTCGGTATTATGAAAAAATGGGCTTGATGCCGGAGCCTAAACGTCTTGCAAATGGTTATCGAGATTATGATGAAGCCAGTTTGAAGCAATTAAAATTTATTAAAACCTGCCGAGCGTTAGATTTTAGCTTGGCCGAAATTAAATTTTTTAATGAGATGAAAACGCAGCAATCTCAACATTGTGAAGTGGATAGTATGTTGGCAAAACATTTGGTTTCAGTCGAAGAAAAAATTGCCGAACTGACTGAAATTAAACATTTCCTACAAAGTTTAATTACCGAAGATGATCATCAAGCTGCTGATTGTAAAGCCATGGCACAATTAAAAGCCTATTAAGTGCGGTCTAAAAAATATCAAAAATCCGCACGTTGATGTGCGGATTGGTCATTATTCCGGATCATCCGTAAACGCGTTGTTTCGGAATATCGGCACAAAGGTTGCGAGATACAGTACAAACACGATAGCAATTAAAATAGCCGGAATCGCGATAAAAAATAGCTCGTCCACATACATTAAACAGGCTCGGGAAAGCGCCGCCGTGAAAAGGCAAAGTACGGCCAGGCGACAGAGTTTTGGGTAATCCAGTTTCGTAAAGCCACTATGCCATAATCCCGCGGTGAGCCAAATCATCATCATACTGCCGAGAATGCCGCCAAGTGTCACCATGTGTAACGGATCGGCAGTCGGTTCATCAAGTAATTTATTTATGCCAATCCACAAATAGCCAATCGCGGCGAACAGTTGAAGGAAATAATAAGTGCGTACGTAATGTTTACGTAGCAGTTCGTGATGATGTAATTCGCGTAACTTGGCCAGCAAGATAAAACCAACGGCAAAGGCTGTAAAAGCGGCTGTTTGCGCAGGCAACCAAAGCTCTGCTGCGGTATGGAGCAGCAAGAATGTAATTGCGATATTCTTATACACGACATTCGGGATAAATACAGGATCTTTCAATGTACTTTCTTTCAGTGCCTCTGCGCCTAATAGAATGCTAACTCGAATTGATACAAACATCACTGCCGCCATATTCAAATGCACCTGTGCCCGCAATAATTTCATACTATCAGTTATGGCGTAAGCTGTCTGACAAACCATAAATACTGCAAGTAACATCAGTAAAGTAAAATTGTCGGTATTGCGATCCAACCAAAATAGCCAAGCACAAAAGAGTAATAAAGCGAGCCAATAAGCTGCCACTAAAAACGAGGCAGTTTGCGGCGAAAATGGCAATAACACCAATCCTGCAAGCAAGAGCACCGCTAAAATTGTCGCAATAGGTTTTAAATTGCCTTTGTAATTTGTCCATTCGAGCATGGAAGCCGTCAGAAAACCGCCGTATGCGGCTGGTAGCATAAATTCTAAGAATATTTTGCGGTGTAGGATGAGATCATCGGGGCTGATGAAAAAGCTCAATGCACCAACAATCGCAAGAATGGCTGCACCAACAAAGAAGGGTCGCATCGGATGGCTAAAGAAATTATTCATAGTAATGGATTCCTTGAAATTCGCGTGCGACTACGGTTTCTTCAAAGGCTGAATTGCGTTCGGATAATGGCGTTGGCAAGGTAATCACATTTTGCACATCCATCCCTTTTGGAGAAAGCTGCATAATCTCTCGGCTTAATCGAGCTGCTTCAAAACGATCGTGCGTCACTAAAATGCAAGCTATGCCTTGGTGCTCAATTTTTTCCACTAACATAGCGGCTAAAATATCACGTAAATCACGATCCAAACCGACAAAAGGTTCGTCCAATAAGGCTAAATCACAGCCGCATAGTAATAGACGCAAAAATGCCACGCGTTTTGCCATACCGCCCGATAATTCGGTTGGGTATTTATTCAAATCACCCGAAGAAAGTCCGATCTTTTCTGCCAGCGCAATGATTTCATTTTCATTAGGATTATCCATAAAAATGGCGATATTCTGCATGGCAGTGAGATTTTCTAATAGACGATTTTCTTGAAATAGAACCCCCGTTTTACGAAATGTATTATTGATTTCGCCCGATTTTGGCGTTTCTAAACCTGAAATCAAACGCAGCACAGTCGTTTTGCCACAACCGCTTGGGCCGAATAACGTTTTTACTTCACCCGGTTGTAAATCCATACTGAAATCGCGCACGATGGGATCGCGGAGAATTTCAAAACGCACATTCTTTAAACTCAGCATTATCTTCTCCACGGCATAAACAGGATTTCCAATGGCTTAGTAATCAAATATTCAAAGAGTGAAACAAACACAATCACCAACAGCACATAAGCCATCACTGTTGACGTATCTAACATGGCTCTGGCATCGGCAATTTTTGCACCCACACCCTCATTGGCACCCAAAAGCTCTGCCATAATGACGACTTTTACGCCCATCGCAACCGCGACACCAATGCTGGAAATTACATAGCCTGTGAGATGGGGAACATACAAATAGCGGATTTTTTTCCACAATCCGAGTTTGTACGCATCAAACAATTCTTCATGTTGTTTGTTGACACTTGCCATGCCCATGGCGGCACTAGCAAAGGTCAGTGGGGCGACTAATACGATAATGGTAAATAGCACGCTAGGATTGCCAAAGCCAAACCAAAATAATGCCATCACGACCCAAATAATTGGCGGCATGGCTAATAAAATCGTAATGACGGGTTTGAGCAATGCCATCGCGGTTTTAAAGCTGCCCGCAATCAACCCTGCGGCTAAGCCAGCGACTAATGCAATGGTAATGCCCACCACAGACCGCCATAACGAAATACCGATTTCGTTTTGTTGGAAATGATTGAGCAGCTCAAGGGCTTTTTGAAAAACATCCGCGGGAGCAGGCAGCATAAATTCACCAAATACTGCGCTGCCCCAAGCCCACAAGGCAACCACCATCATCGCCACACTCAAGCCGGTAAAACCGCTCCAGAGATAGTCAATGATGTACAACAGAACAGGTTGTGGTTTACGGATTTTGTCAGTTTTAATCATGTGTTGTGATTCTGTTTCAAATTAAGCCAAGAAGAATTTGTCATCTGGCAATTTACCACCTAAAAGTTTTGGATTGAACTCCATCAAAGTTTCATAAAATTGCATGATTTCATTTTTCAGTTCACTGGCTTTGGTTACCGTTAAGCGCGCACCGTCTAAGCCCATTTCAATAGCGGCTTCTGGTGCTGGCAGATAATTAGCACCAATTTCAGCCGCACTTTTACGGTTAGCCATAACCCAGTTTAACGCATCACTTAAATCTTGGTGAAGTAGATCAAACTCTGCCTTGTGTGCGTGAAAGTATTCTTCGTTAGCAATAATGCCCGCCATTGGAATAAGCGGTTTCGTGTTAAACGCTTGTCCCCATTCTTTCACTAAATCGAAGCCACGTACAATCTCTGTACCAACAATTTTAGCTTTCAGCACAACGGCACTCGCCATCGGTTCTGGCAAGATGGCCGCATGGAAATCCTTAAGTAAAAACAAACCAATTGCCTCAGTTGGTGTGGCCGCATAGGTGATATCCACTTTATTAATATCAATATTCAGTTTTTTCAGTAAAGCTTGCAATACGATGTCTGGCATATCGTTTTTAAATGGCACAAGGATTTTTTTACCCACCAATTCTTGCGGTGAAGTAATGGCACCACCTTTACACATTAACTGCGTAATCCCATTGGTAAGAATATTCACCATGCCAACTTGTTGCCCTTGATTACGTAAATTCACGCCAACATTACTTGGGCTCATCATCACCTTAAATTGCCCACTTGCCACACCCGCACGCAGTTGATCTGGCGAACGCCAAATCTCTAATGCGACATCTGCTTGTTTGGCTAATTTACCTTGTGCTGCTGCCACTGCAATGGTCACACTTGGCATCGCTGGTGCGCCATAAATGGTAAATTGTTCTTTTGTTGCCGCAAAGAGAGAAGACGACATACCCGCTGCCGTAAGTGCAGCGCTCATTCTTAAAAAATCACGTCTATTCATTGTCATGGTTATCTCCTTATAATGAAACAGACCTAATGCCTGTACTTTGATAATAGTTTTCATTTATTATCTTACTACCCGTGAATAAAGTAAAGAAAGACAAAAGTGCGGTCAGATTTTTAGGTGTTTTTAAATTTCTTTAAATTTTGACCGCACTTTGCAATATAAAAGGAACAAACTATGCGCCAAGCACAACAGATAATGGATTACGCGGCGAATCACTATGCCGCACAGCCCGAATACCTTTGGGCAAAGTTTCCGAGCTATGCGATCTTGCGCCACAGCAATGCAAAAGGAAAATGGTATGCCCTTATCGGCAAAATCGCTAAAACGAAACTGGGTTTAAAAGAAGAAGGGGAAACGGATTTTATCAATCTTAAATGCCCGCCTGATATGGTGAGTATTTTGCGACAATCTCCACCTTTTTTGCCTGCCTATCACATGAACAAAATACACTGGCTGACAATTTTGTTAGATCATGGTGTAGAAAGCGAAGAAATTTTTAAATTGCTCGATTGGAGCTATGATTTGACTAAGTAGAAATAAGGGGGAATCTTACGCTTCCTCCCTCTAAAATAGATTATTTTTCATACAGAAATTTACACTTCTTTAAGTTTCTCGTAAAAATTTTCAAAAATCTTTACATATATTTACATAACTTAAAATTTACCTTAATTAATTGTAATTTTTAGTAAATATTTTTTTAGATGCTTCCTTTTTATACAAAGTTCGCTTAGAATAAAGTGTTCTGACCAGAAAGGTAAGGGGAACTGTTGTCAAAATTTGTGGTCGTCGCCTTTCTGACGTTGAATTTTTCGGCGCTGTTGCATCAGTGACAGCTTCTTAATCATCCTAATAAAAGGAATAATTTTATATGAACAAAGTGTTTAAAGTTATTTGGAACCATGCCACTCAAACGTGGACGGCTGTTTCTGAACTTGGGCATGCTAAGGGTAAAACCAAATCTAAAAAAATCGTGAAATTAACCGCACTTGCGGGTGCTGTGCTTGGTGTAGTGGGTACAGCTCAAGCTGCTGTAGAAGTGGGTTCAAGTTCTATTACAATCAAATCGAATAACCCAGCGGCAGATCACGCAACAAAAGGTATAAATAACGTTAATATTGGTACTGGTGCAAATACCTATAGAAATGATGGTAACAATGTAGTCTCTCATGACGCAATTGCAATTGGTACTAATGCAACTGGTACTGGTGATAAAGCAGTAGCGATTGGTAAAGGCGCAAATGCAACTAAAGAAAATGGTATTGCAATTGGTTTTGATGCAACTAACCAGTCTATTGACTCTGTTGCGATCGGTAGAGAAGCAACATCTAGCAAAGATATGGATGTAGCTATTGGTAAGCAAGCAAAAGCAACTGGTGGTGAATCCCTTGCTTTTGGTTCTCAGTCCAAAGCATCTGGTCAGGCTACTATTGCTGTAGGTAAAGAATCTAATGCTTCTGGCTCTTCTGCAGTTGCTGCTGGTTATCAGTCTGCTGCAGCTGGTGATAATGCTGTAGCTGTTGGTAAAAATACGACTGCAAGCAATACCAATGCGATTGCTATTGGTTTGCGTGCTACTGCTACTGGTACACGTGCAATTGCAACAGGTGCAGGCTCAAGTGCAACTGGTGAACAATCTCTTGCAACAGGTTTTACAGCTCAAGCTACTGGTAATAATTCTATTGCTCATGGTAATAATGCAACATCAAAACAACAATCTGATATTGCAATCGGTACAAATGCAGCGGCAAATGGTACAGATACCCCAGCAGGTTCTTCTAATGCTCAAAATGCAGGTACAGCGATCTCAATCGGTGCAAACTCAGTGGCAACTGGTGTTGCAACCACTTCATTAGGTCAAGCAGCGAAAGCAACACAAAATGGCGCAGTAGCTATTGGTAGCCTAGCAAATGCAACCAATAAAGCAGCAGCTGCATTGGGTCGTGATTCATTAGCAAGTGGTGAATCTTCTACTGCTCTAGGTAGTGGTGCAAAAGCTCAAGGTCAATATAGCTTCGCTGGTTCTGTAAATGCAAATGCTTCAGGTACTCAATCTATCGCGGTTGGTCGTAATGCAACTGCACATTCTGATAATTCTATTTCTCAGGGTTCAGATTCAAATGCTTATAAAGAATCAGATATTGCAATTGGTACAAATGCTGTTGCAAATGGATCTGAAGGCGTTTGTACTAAAGGCGAAAAAGGTAATCCTTCATTACCTGGTGGTGGAGCGACTGGTTGTGATGGTTCTGCTGTTGCTCTAGGTAAAGAAGCAAATGCAACGGGCACCAATGCTGTGGCAGTAGGTGTCGGTGCAAAAGCAAGCAAAAAGAATACTACTGCACTTGGTTCAGGAGCAAACGCTACAATTGAAAATGCAGTAGCATTAGGCTCAAACTCTGCTGCTACGAGTGCATTCGTACCTACTAACAGCGCTACTGTTGGTGGTTACACTTACGGTGGTTTCGCAGGCGCAACCAGCGGTTTGGGTAACGGCGCGGTAGTGTCAGTTGGTACTGCTGGCAATGAACGCCAAATTCAAAATGTTGCTGCAGGCCGTATTTCTTCAACCTCTACCGATGCAATCAATGGCTCACAATTATTTGCGGTTGCAAACCGTGTTGAAAACTTGAGTCCATTTACATTTACAGGTCACAATGGTTCAGGTAGCTCACCTGCTGCAGGTACTTACAACTACGATCCTAAATCAACTGCAAACAACGTACTAAAACTGATCGCTGGAGAAGGATTAAAACTAACCTCAAATGGTTCTAATGAGTACACCTTGAGCGTAACTGGTGCAGGCTCAACTGGATCAACTGGCCCTGCTGGTACTAAAGGTGATACTGGTCCTAAAGGTGATACTGGTCCTAAAGGTGATACTGGTCCTAAAGGTGATACTGGTCCTAAAGGCGAAGACGGCAGCAACTACGTTATTGAGGTTGAAGATGATAACGAAAACGGTACTCATACCATCACTATTACCAATGAAAGTGATGGCTCAGTGACTACTACCATCGTTAAAGACGGTAAAAACGGTAAAGATGGTAAAGACGGTGCTACTGGTGCCAAAGGTGAAAAAGGTGACACTGGTGCAGCTGGTGCAACAGGTGCTACAGGCGCAACAGGTGCTACAGGCGCAACAGGTGCTACAGGCGCAACAGGTGCTACAGGTGCTAAAGGTGACACAGGTGCTACAGGCGCAACAGGTGCTACAGGTGCTAAAGGTGACACAGGTGCTACAGGCGCAACAGGCGCAACTGGTGCTACAGGTGCTAAAGGTGACACAGGTGCTACAGGCGCAACTGGTGCTACAGGTGCTAAAGGTGATACAGGTGCTACAGGCGCAACAGGTGCTAAAGGTGACACAGGTGCTACAGGCGCAACTGGCGCAACAGGTGCTAAAGGTGACACAGGTGCTACAGGTGCTAAAGGTGACACTGGTGCAACAGGTGCTACAGGCGCAACAGGTGCTACAGGTGCTACAGGCGCAACAGGTGCTACAGGTGCTACAGGCGCTACAGGTGCTAAAGGTGACACAGGTGCTACTGGCGCAACAGGTGCTAAAGGTGATACAGGTGCTACAGGCGCAACAGGTGCTACAGGCGCAACAGGTGCTACAGGCGCAACAGGTGCTAAAGGTGACACAGGTGCTACAGGCGCAACAGGTGCTACTGGTGCTAAAGGTGACACTGGTGCAACAGGTGCTAAAGGTGACACAGGTGCTACAGGCGCAACAGGTGCTAAAGGTGATACAGGTGCTACAGGCGCAACAGGTGCTACAGGTGCTAAAGGTGACACAGGTGCTAAAGGTGACACAGGTGCTACAGGTGCAACTGGTGCTACAGGTGCTACAGGTGCTACAGGTGCTAAAGGTGACACAGGTGCAACAGGTGCTAAAGGTGACACAGGCGCAACTGGTGCTACAGGTGCTACAGGTGCTAAAGGTGACACAGGTGCTACAGGCGCAACTGGTGCTAAAGGTGACACAGGTGCTAAAGGTGACACAGGTGCTACAGGCGCAACTGGTGCTACAGGTGCTAAAGGTGACACAGGTGCTACAGGCGCAACTGGTGCTACAGGTGCT
>JAGZOA010000059.1:0-1232 GCA_018363335.1 Parahaemophilus parainfluenzae
CAATAGATTCAAGGGTTGCGCGTACAATATGGTTACGGTTAGAACCACGAGAAAGACCAAAAATTGCACCGCGTGCATACGGATCCCAATAAGGTGCACCTAAACCGGTGAAAGCTGGAACAACGTACACGCCATTGCTGTCAGGAACTTTTTGTGCGAAGTATTCGGAGTCATGGCTGTCATGTACGATTTTGAGTTCATCACGTAACCATTGGATTGATGCGCCAGCGATAAACACAGAACCTTCAAGTGCGTATTCAGGTTCACCTTTGGCGTTACACGCGATGGTGGTTAATAGACCATTTTTAGAGGTAATAGCTTTATCACCAGTGTGAAGCAGCATAAAGCAGCCTGTACCATAGGTATTTTTCGCTTGACCTGCGCGGGTGCAAAGGTGGCCGTAAAGTGCCGCTTGTTGGTCACCTGCGATACCAGCAACAGGAATACGCACGCCGCCTTTACCCCCGATGTTGGTTTGGCCATACACTTCAGAAGAATTACGCACTTCAGGCAACATAGAACGTGGAATATTTAATAATTCCAACATTTTGTCATCCCATTTTTTCGTATGGATGTTAAATAACATGGTACGGGATGCGTTGGTGTAATCCGTTACGTGAACACGGCCTTGGGTTAATTTCCACACAAGCCAGGTATCGACGGTACCAAATAGAAGTTCACCGCGTTCCGCTTTTTCACGCGCGCCTTCTACATTGTCCAAAATCCATTTCACTTTTGTACCTGAGAAATAGGGATCCACCACTAAGCCCGTGGTATTGCGGATATAGTCTTCGTGACCATCCGCTTTAAGTTTGTCTGTAATATCTGCAGTACGACGACATTGCCACACAATCGCGTTATAAACCGGTGTGCCGGTTGCTTTTTCCCACACAATGGTGGTTTCACGTTGGTTAGTAATACCAATTGCCGCAATTTCATCTGAGGTAATGCCTGCTTTTGCAACGACTTCGTTTAATGTTGAACTTTGTGTTGCCCAAATTTCCATTGGATTATGTTCCACCCAGCCTGCGCGTGGATAAATTTGTGTAAATTCACGTTGGGCGATTTCGACAACATTCGCATTGTGATCTAATAATACTGCACGAGAGCTTGTGGTACCTTGGTCCAAAGCGATGATGTATTTTTTGTCTGTCATGGTTCTATTCCTTAGAGTGCTTGGCACTCTCATTAAATGAATGAAGAAATTTTGAGCTTAAACGAACAAATTGCGA
>JAGZOA010000029.1:0-22222 GCA_018363335.1 Parahaemophilus parainfluenzae
TTGCACAGTAAAAATGAAAGGTCGCCATTATATGGAAAAAGGCTTTAAATCTGGTGAGGTACAGGCCCTAAAGATTGCAAAAGAGGTTGCAGAAGAAGAATTAAAAAAAGCGTTCAAATAATAGAAAAGCCCGACATTTCACAATGTTGGGCTATTTTGTCTAAAAACTTACATGCAGGACGCGATTAGGCATTTGTAGATCGCAGCTCCTTAAAGTTTGCGGCAAACTTCCGAAAAAGTAAGCCGCTCACATCTAGAAGACTTTGAAAATATTTCTAAATTCAAAGCGAGACTATTATAAAGCTTTTTTAATGAACAAAAAATAGCCGTAGCTTAACGCATCTAAACTTTGATAAAATAGAACAAGAAATAAACAGGAAAACAAGAGAAAAATAAACCGTTCATTAGCGGAACAATAACGCATATTGGAAATGACGGAAAAGAAACTCGATTAGGCAATATCACTATCCATTTAAAGGAATAATTAATCAAATAAAGCGCATCTAGGCTGATCCCCGAAAGCAAAGCACCTTACTTTGTTGATGCGCTCCTACCAATAAGGACAAATGCGAAAGGGGCGTTTATGGAACCAGTAACAAGAATGTTGCCTAAAAAAGCATATTCACTTAAAGAAACAGTTAAGTATATGCGGTTAAATCATAGTATCGATATATCTGAAAAAGATTTAATAGAATATATACAAAATAGCGATATTAAGGTATCTATTTTCATACAAGGTGATTCGCAATCTATTGATTTGATAAATAGAAAAGATCTTGATGCTGATTCAATTCCTGTTCTAGGTGAAAAAATAGTTTTACACGTAGATAAGACAAAATTCAATATGAAAATCACCAAGACTAGCGGATATGGCAGCATTTCCACTAGAGTAGAGATAAAGGGCGAAGAGTTTAATATCATCGTTTTTTTAGACCCTGAAAGATATGGTGATTATCCTTCAAATAGCACTATTGATACTGTGTCTTTTTTGGGTTTTGAAGATAAGCCACTTCGCTTTGTTTATGAGGGATATTTCCCACTAGACCCAAAAATATTTACTTACTTTAATTCAGAAGAACTATTAGATCTAGGATATATAGATGAAGTTGAAGATATACTAGGATATAGAGAAGGATTCGATTTTAGGCTTCCAACTGGCTCAAATAGTTTTCATTTGAAACTTGATGATATGTGTATATTACACCGTGACTTATTAGTATTTTTAGATAAGTTTTCAAAGGCAAATCAAGCTCAAAGAGTGAGTGAGTTAGAATTAAGGGTAAAATTATTACAAGAGGAATTAATCGAAAAAGAAAGAATCATTACAGAGCTTAAGGATAAAGCTGCTAACTCTACGAATGTTAAATCAACCGCATCAGAAAATAAGAAGAATGAATTTATTAAGGCTCTACTTCAAATAAAATATGGGGCAGAGGTTGCCGAAAATCCACGCCCACACGTTTACGATCCAAATGATAGCGATAAAGGCAAAGATGGCGTAATACAAAGAGATTTTGAATCAAAAGGGCTAACTAAGCATCTTCCTAGCGGAAAAACATTAAAAAACTGGGTAAGTTCAGTTGAATTAGATAATTAATTATCCTTAAACCCGGAAAATTCTGGAAAAATCTGGAATTTTCCGGTTAATCAAACCTACCATTCTAAAATTCCTATCGTTCGAACAACCAAACGGAATATGACGATATTCCACAGTGTTAAACAAACGATAGGAATTATCTTATGAATCAAACTCAAAATTTAAACCCACAACAAAAACTAATCTCCGGTGAAATTGCTTGCCATATTGTTGGCTTTGGTCGCACCAAACTCAACGAGCTTGTAAAGGCCAAGAAATTCCCTCAACCAATTCGCTTTTCACAAAACTTTGTCCGCTGGGATTTAGAAGAAGTGAATCAATGGATTGAAGAGCAAAAGGCAGCACGTGCTTAATCATTGGTTAATAGAAAAGAAAAACGCCATAGAGAGGATAAAAACTATGGCATAACTAGAAACGTATTTAAACAAGCAATTAAATTCAAACAGGAAATTAAAATGAACTTAATTCATAAATATTATAGCAATAATGAAAAATTTTACAATTTAAACCCTTTACAAAGTGCGGTGAAATTTGGCATTATTTCCCCGCAATCAGAAAAAGTGATTGCCAGCCGTGGAAAGCTGAACTATTTATCACAGGCGAACGACAGCACGCCACAGAACCGTGCTTTTTTTGTTCGTAACATTCGCACACCAAAAGAATATGCGGATTTTGTTTTACATATAAATCCGATCATTCTCTCAATGGTAGAGCGTAATAAGCCGTCTATGACGGGCTGTCTTCCTGTGATGGCAGTTTTCCACCTTGTTACGTTCTACCGCCCGACCGTGGAAAGTCTAGCGGTAGATTCTGAAAATTTATCACAGGAATCTACGCAAATGTATCAATTCATCTTCGCGGCTATTCGCCGTACTGATTTATCAAATCACCTTCAAAAAATCCGTATTACCGCTGATAGCGAACGCAACGCACGCGCTAAGCTTGCCCGCGAGTTCGTCTTAGTGCTTGCTGGAAGAATCAATCTTCAAAACGCTAGTACCTTATCAGCAAATACTTTCCCTTCAATCTCTTTCGCGGAGGTGGCTCATGACTAACAAAACTCCTACACATTGCGCCATTCCGATGGCCAAAGTGGGCAAACTTCATAGTTCTATCCGCAGAGCGAAAGCAATTTTGGCATTAATTCGGAACGATGGGGCGGACATGGATTTAGAAGGCTTTTATACAAGCGAAGAAATTATCCGAGCCGCCTTATCTGCGATTGATGATTATTTAGAGCAAGCGGAGCAATCCTCAACAGTAGATTTTTATTTCACGAAAGGGGGCGAATGATGAAGCAATTAGACGCGATGGACGAAATCACAAAAAATCTTGCCCAAGCGGAAGCCATTTTGCTTATGGTGGATAACAACACAAGGGAGAAAACATTAAGCGATTCACTTTGGGCGGTGCGAGATCTGATTGTGCGGACTAAAGACGCAGTGAATGTACTTTGGGAGGGTGGCAATAATGAAATCTAAAAAAATCAAATCATTTAAAGAGCCATACGTACCAACACCAGAGCAGTTAGAGAA
The DNA here is from genome assembly GCA_018363335.1 of Parahaemophilus parainfluenzae. Lineage (GTDB taxonomy): Bacteria > Pseudomonadota > Gammaproteobacteria > Enterobacterales > Pasteurellaceae > Haemophilus_D > Haemophilus_D parainfluenzae_Y. The sequence goes on from JAGZOA010000029.1 coordinate 3,133, forward strand.
AGCCTGTAAACGTATTAAACAATTCTTAGCCTTCGCTGAAGATTATTTACATACAGGACACTATAAAGGACTAGCGGCATCAATCGAACAAATTAAGAAAGCAGCAACAATTAGAAAGGTGGCAAGAAATGAAACCAACTAACCCAATGGCACAGCTTGAGCAATGGAAGAAAAACAATAAGCAAGGAAAAATAAATCAGTTTGTGAATGAAATGAACCAATCCAAAATTGGATTGGTTAAAGGTAACAAGCTCAAAATTGAGCCGGTTAAAAGTGCGGTTAAACTCAAATTTGAGAAAAACCAGAATGCAAATTTACATTCTGTAGAAAATACGCAAGGAAACGAGCACAGCGCACCTAAAGCCAAATACCAAGGCAAACTATCATTCAACCCGTTAGTGTTTGAATATACTCAGATTTCTCGCCAATTTAAGCTAATTCATGACAGTAACCGGAAATGCCTTGAAGTTTATCCAGGTGATTTTCATCACAAAGTGAAATTCCGTAATGAACTAGCTGATTTAGTAATTAGATTAAAAGCTGGCTCAAAGTTACTTAATGAAATGGCTAAGTCGCAAGGCGTGGAAATTAAAGATAAGTACGGAGCGCTAAAGGGATTTAATCAAGCAAATAACTACTTAATCCATAAATTTGTTGAAGTGATAGAGCAGATTGAGCAGTTACAAGTTGAAAATATTGAAAAACAAAAATTAATCGTTAGCGAGGGCAAATAAGATGGATATGAATCAAAAACTAGATTATTCAAAACTAACTCCTATTGAGTTAAAAGCGATCGCAATTAGTTATCAGAATATGAAAAAAGATGAAGGTGAAGCATTTAACTCATCTTTCCCTTATATGACTAGTGCGATAGAAGTATTAGCAGAGCAGTTATTTGATTATCCTGCTGACAATATTGAGGAGTTAAAAACTCTTCACGATGAATTATTAGCGGCAAATAAGCATTTATTACAATTAGCTCCAGTTCCACCCTCTTTAAATCCAGAGAAAATAGTATCAGAACTAACAAACGACCAAATTGTTGATAGATTATTAAAAATTAGCCTGGTTAATTCATTAGTTGAAACGCTCTCATATTTTCAAAATATTGTGTTAATGCGCATCAGTGATATTGAAAACGGAGTGATTAAAGGGGTGAATAATGGCTCGATTTATTAATGCCCCACACCTAGCAGATCAACCGCATGAACCTTATTCCGATTTATTTGTGCTAGCTGGCTCTAAAGCATGGCAAGCATGGGATAACGGAAAAGGTGAAGAATGGCTCTTATTATGTTCGTTGGTGGAAGGCTTAGAAAGCAAACAAAAACCAGTCATTCTAGGCGAGAATCAATTAAGTAATATTTCTTCAACGCGTATAGCTAAAGAAGATCAGCAGTTAGTGAAGATTGCTCAATATGGCGAATTGAAACAGGAGGAAATCACCGCAATTTGTCAGAATTTAGCAAAAAACACTTCGGCTATAGAAGTGAAACTTATTGATGCAGCCGCACAAGTGAAAGAGGATTTAAGCTCTTACATTCAACGTTTGCGAACCGATAAAAAGGCAGCAGATTTAGTAGACCAATTAGCACCGCCCGAAAAACTGAAAGAAAATGATGGAGTAAATAAGAAGGCGCGAGCCTTGACGAAGTGGCTAAACATGGATTTAGCATTAAACCCAAAAGACCGAGAATTATATCGCTATGACGGCATAAGCTGGCAGTTAGTAGATAAATTTGAGTTCTTAGATAATGCAGTAACTTTCTTCGATGAACAGGACTTCAATTATAGTGCGCGCTCAATCGAAAGCATTATTGATACAATCAAAATCCAATCGCCAAAAATGGGAACACAGGCGCAAGAGTTGATTGCTTTCAATAACGGCACTTTAAACCGCACTACGTTAGAGTTCTTGCCCCATTATCGGGAAAACTGGCTAATGTCTTATATTCCGCATGAATATCTAAATTCAGCGCAAAATACGCCATATTTTGATAAATGGTTAGAGTTTGTAAGCGGTGGTAAAGAAAGCAAAAAGAACGCTATTCTAGCGGCTTTATACGCAGTTTTAACTAATCGCAACAACTGGCAATTATTCTTTGAAGTAACAGGCGATGGCGGAAGTGGTAAATCTGTTTTTGCTAATATTGCCACGTTATTAGCTGGTGAGCAGAACACAGAAAGCGGGCGGTTAGTAGATTTAGATGAACCACGCGGGCGGGAAAGTTTTGTAGGTAAGACTTTGCTAATTTGCCCTGAACAATCGCGTTATGGTGGTGATGGTGGTGGATTGAAAAGTATTACAGGGGGCGACCCTGTGAATATTGATCCAAAACACCGCACTAAATTTAAAGCGGTTATTCCGGCAGTAGTCTTAATCGTTAATAATGAGGCGACTAGATTTACAGAGCGTAGCGGTGGGATTGAGCGAAGAAGGGTAATCTTTCACTTTGACAAAGTAGTACCTGAAAACGAGCGAGATCCTAATTTCATGGATAAGATTGAGGGGGAAGTAGGGGGTATAATTTACAAACTAATACATACCTTTGAACAGCCTGAAACCGCTAAGGCTGCTTTAAAAGAGCAACAAACAAGTGATGAGGCTTTAGAAATAAAAAGCGAATCTGACCATATCACCGAATTTTGCGGCTACTTTTATACTACGGCACAGAATGACGGTTTGTATATAGGAAATGCTAATCTAGGTGGTAAGGCAAGAACGCACCTCTATCCGGCATACTTAGCATTTACGGCTGCAAGTGGAATTTCAAATACTCTTACTTTGAGAAACTTCTCAAATTCATTAAAGCAAGGATTTGCGCAGCATAAAAATAAATTTGAGTTCTTCAAAGTTAAAGGAAAATTTGGATATCGCTCCAATGTTCACTTCAAAAACTATGATGAGTTCCAAAGTGAGTTCGATTCATAAACTAGGAAAGAGGGGCAAAAGCCCCTTTTTTTATGCTTTTCTCTTAAAAGGTGAACAATTAGGGTGAACAATAATGTTCACCTATTCACCTGTAACTATATGAAATAAAAGCTTAAATTGGCAAGGTGAACAGGTGAACCAATTTTTGTAATATTTTTTACACGCCGCTCATTCACACGCTTTCTTTTTCGCATCGCTCCACAAAATCACTCCATAATTGCATCACAGGGCGGCGGAGTTCTACATAATCGTAACGGTTATACGCCTGACTTGTTTTATTCCCAATGCTATGAGCAAGACAACTTTCAGCAATACGGAAATCAACTTGCTGATCTTCTAAAAACGTTCTAGCTATCGATCTCAATCCGTGAGCATCTTGAATCCCTTTGTAACCTATTTTTCTCAATGCGTTGGCAATTAGTTCTTTACTGGCCGATTGGTTAGGTTTGTGATAGTGAGAAAATACGAATTTGTCATCACCTGTTATAGTTTTCAATTCTTTCAGAATATCTATCATTAAAGATGAAAGCGGAACAATGTGAGGAAATTGCCCTTGTCTTGTTTTTTTCATTTTTTCTGCTGGAATAGTCCATAGTTTCTTATCGAAATCAATTTCAGACCATTCAACAGAAACAGCCTCAGCCGGACGAACCATAGAAAGTAATTGCCAGCGGAACAAAACCTTTGTCAGATAATCCCTGTTTGAATTTTTGAAGTCTTGTAATAGTTTCGGTAGTTCTTCCGGTTTGATTGCTGGGTGATGTTTTTGAGGCTCTTTATGGTAAGCATCAGATGCTTTCAAGCAAGAATTAAACGAAATCAATCCTATTGTTACCGCATAATTCAAAATTTGATTAGCGAGATTTAACAAGCGATGCAGCGTATCATTGAAACCTTTTTCATTTAATGGCCGAACAGTTTTAATCAATAAAGGGGAAGTAATCTGATCGATAGGGTAATTCCCAAGAGTAGGGAATAGATAATTTTCTAATCTTGCCCAATTCTTTTCCATTGTCATAGGCTCAATTTCTTTACTTCTTTTTTCTTTCCAAAGTAAAGCGACTTTATAGAAAGTATTGTCGTTCTGGCCGCTTTTAATTAGTTCTTGTTCTTTTGTGTATTCTTGCGGATCGATACTTTGAGCGAGTAGGGCGCGATATTCTTCGCGTTTTTGGCGAGCTTGCGCAAGTGTTATAGCTGGATAAGTTCCAATAGTAAAAGATGTGCGCTTATTTGTTACTGGGTGATAATAATTGAAAATCCAAGCCTTAGCACCGGTAGGCTTAATGCGTAAAAAAAGACCGTTACCATCACTTAGATTGTATTCTTTATCCTTTGTTTTCGCTTTATCTACTTCGGTATTTGTGAGCGGTTTAGTAACACGAGGCATCGTTTTCCCTTAGTTTTAGTAACAAGATTTTTCGAAGTTTATCACCTTGTTACTAAACTTGTTACTAAAAAGTGCGGTTAAAGACAATTAAATCTGATTAGTGGCGATAAGTGAAAGGGCTGAGAGGCCTTGTAAATACTAGGAAAAGCAAAACCCCGCGAGTGGTTTCGCGGGGCTGTGTTTAGGGTAAATGGTGCGACTAGCTGGACTCGAACCAGTGACCCCCACCATGTCAAGGTGGTGCTCTAACCAACTGAGCTATAGTCGCGTAAAAGATGTGGCAGATGATAAACAGTTTTAATGATGAAAACAAGGGGATTTGTTTTAAGTTAAATTTAGCTGCTAAAAAAATAACCAAAATTTGTTGCAAAAACTCTCAGTGCTTGTTTTGATTTTGCGGTGGTTTAAGCGTATAATGCGCGACGGTTTTTATCTCGGATGAGCCGAAATTAAAAAAGCTTTTTTAAATTGTAACTATTTGTGGAGTTTAGATAATGTCTAAAAAATTAAGAAGAACGAAGATTGTATGTACAATGGGTCCTGCAACAGACCGCGATAACAATCTTGAAAAAATTATCGCAGCAGGCGCTAATGTTGTGCGTATGAACTTTTCTCACGGTACACCAGACGATCACATTGGCCGTGCTGAGCGTGTTCGTTCAATCGCGAAAAAATTAGGTAAAACCGTGGCAATTTTAGGTGACTTACAAGGTCCTAAAATTCGTGTTTCTACTTTTAAAGATGGCAAAATTTTCTTAAATGTTGGCGATAAATTTATTCTTGATGCGGAATTACCAAAAGGTGAGGGTAATCAAGAAGCTGTTGGTTTAGACTATAAAACTCTTCCACAAGACGTTGTTCCTGGCGATATTCTTTTATTAGATGACGGCCGTGTGCAATTAAAAGTCCTTTCTACTGATGGTGCAAAAGTATTTACTGAAGTGACAGTTGGTGGTCCATTATCAAACAATAAAGGGATCAATAAATTAGGTGGTGGTTTATCTGCAGATGCATTAACTGAAAAAGATAAAGCAGATATCATCACAGCTGCACGTATCGGTGTAGATTACTTAGCTGTATCTTTCCCTCGTTCAAGCGCAGATTTAAACTATGCGCGTGAATTAGCAAAACAAGCAGGTTTAGACGTGAAAATCGTTGCTAAAGTTGAACGTGCTGAAACTGTTGTTGATGAAGCAGCAATGGATGATATCATCTTAGCTTCTGATGTCATCATGGTTGCACGTGGTGACTTAGGTGTTGAGATTGGTGACCCAGAATTAGTTGGTGTACAGAAAAAATTAATTCGTCGTTCACGTCAATTAAACCGTGCGGTTATTACTGCAACTCAAATGATGGAGTCAATGATCAGCAACCCAATGCCTACTCGTGCAGAAGTTATGGACGTGGCAAATGCGGTATTGGATGGTACTGACGCGGTAATGCTTTCAGCAGAAACTGCTGCAGGGCAATATCCAGCTGAGACTGTGGCGACAATGGCTCGCGTATGTTTAGGTGCAGAAAAGATGCCAAGCATCAATATTTCTAAACACCGTTTAGATCGTGAGTTTAGAGATATTGAAGAATCTGTAGCGATGTCTGCAATGTACGCTGCAAACCACTTAAGCGGTATTGCAGCAATCATTACCTTAAGCCACTCTGGTCGTACACCATTATTAATGTCACGTATCAGCTCAGGTTTACCAATCTTTGCACTTTCTCGTGTTCAAGAAACATTAAACCGTTGTGCATTATATCGCGGCGTGACACCAGTTCATTTTGATGGTGAATCTCGTAGCTCTGCGGGTGCAAAAGCAGCGATTAACCTATTAAAAGAAAAAGGTTATTTAGTTTCTGGTGATGTTGTTTTATTAACACAAGGTGATGAGTCAGAAGGTACAACTAACGTTTGTCGTACTTTAACTGTTGAATAATCAACATTCATGAATAAAAAAGAGCGGTGGATTTTTCCACCGTTTTTTTATATCTAAAATATTGAAAATATTGACCGCACTTTTTTCTTAAAACCACCTCGTATTTGCGGTATCATAAGCACAGTTTTTTAGTTTAAATTGAAATCCTTATGGCCTCACAAAGACAAATCCAATCTCCTGATCAGAAAACTGAACAAGTTAGCATCCCGCCTCATTCCACTGAAGCCGAACAAGCCGTACTTGGTGGCATTATGTTGAGTAATCAACATTGGGATGGTATTGCAGAAAGAGTGATTGCTGAGGATTTTTATACTTTTGCGCATAAAGCAATCTTCCAAACCATGGAAGAATTAATGCGTAACCAAACACCGATTGATTTAATCACCCTTGATCAAGCCCTTAAAGCGAAAGGTATTAGCGATTCTGTAGGCGGTTTTGCTTATTTAGCGGATCTTTCTAATAACACGCCAAATGCCATTAATATTTTGGCTTATGCTGAAATCGTACGTGAAAAAGCGATTTTGCGTGAGCTTATTGCTGTGGGAAATCGTATCGCAGAAAACAGCTATTCTCCGAAAGGCAAAGACATCAAAATGGTGTTGGATGAAGCTGAGAGAGAAGTGTTTGCTATTGCTGAAAAACGCAGTTCTTCAACTGAAGGGCCACAAAATGTGATCAGCGTGTTGGAAAGCACTATTGCTCGAATTGATACCTTAAGTAAGCTTGAAAATCATAGCGGTGTGACAGGGGTCACAACGGGCTTTGTCGACTTAGATAAGAAAACTGCAGGTTTACAGCCTTCCGATCTCATCATTGTCGCAGCTCGTCCTTCTATGGGTAAAACCACGTTTGCGATGAACCTTTGTGAAAATGCCGCCATGGCAAGTGATAAGCCTGTGTTGGTATTCAGTTTAGAGATGCCTGCGGAACAAATCATGATGCGTATGATTGCCTCTCTTGCTCGCGTGGATCAAACCAAAATTCGTACTGGCCAAAACTTGGATGAAACGGAATGGAGCAAGATTGCCAGCGTGTTTGGGATGTTTAAGCAAAAAAACAACCTTTATATTGATGATTCTTCTGGCTTAACCCCAACGGAGTTACGTTCTCGAGCACGTCGTGTTTATCGCGAAAATGGTGGCTTGAGCATGATTATGGTGGACTACCTTCAGTTAATGCGTGCACCTGCATTTTCAGATAACCGTACTTTAGAAATCGCAGAGATTTCCCGTTCTTTAAAAGCATTAGCAAAAGAATTAGAAGTCCCGGTCATTGCACTTTCTCAGCTCAACCGTACTTTGGAACAACGTGCGGATAAACGTCCGGTAAACTCAGACTTACGTGAATCAGGCTCTATTGAGCAGGATGCTGACTTGATTATGTTCATTTATCGTGACGAAGTGTATAACGATAATTCCGAAGATAAAGGGGTGGCTGAAATCATTATTGGTAAACAACGTAACGGTCCGATTGGTCGTGTACGTTTAGCATTTAACGGTCAATTCTCACGCTTTGATAACCTTGCCGAACAGCGTGAATACAGAGATGATTATTAGGCAAGAGATAACGGATTAGAAAAATGAACGTAAAACCGGCAACAGCGAAAATCAGTTCGCTTGCCTTAAAACATAATTTACAAGTTATTAAAGAAAAAGCGCCCCACAGTAAAATTATTGCCGTGGTAAAAGCAAACGCATATGGTCACGGTGTAGTATTCGTCTCATCCGCTTTAGAAAGTATGGTGGATTGCTTTGCTGTGGCACGTTTAGAAGAAGCATTATCTTTACGCTCCAATGGTATTATTAAACCGATCTTATTGCTAGAAGGCTTTTTTGATGAAAAAGATCTGCCTATTATTGCGGTAAATAACATTGAAACGGTGGTACATAACCGCGAACAGCTTGAAGCATTAAAACGGGCCGTAGTACCAAGTCCAATTAAAGTCTGGTTAAAAATTGATACCGGTATGCACCGTTTAGGTGTGTCGCTTGATGAAGTGGATTATTTTTACCAAGAGCTGAAAAAACTTCCTCAAATTCAACCGCACTTAGGTTTTGTGAGTCATTTTAGCCGTGCTGATGAGTTAGATTCAGATTACACTCAAGTTCAGTTAGATCGTTTTCTTCAAACCATAAAAAATAAAGAGGGAGAGCGAACCATTGCCGCATCAGGTGGGATTCTATTCTGGCCAGAAGCGCATTTAGATTGTATTCGCCCAGGGATTATTATGTACGGCATTTCACCAACGGATACTGTCGGTGCTGAATTTGGTTTAACTCCCGTGATGAATTTAACGTCATCTTTGCTTGCTGTACGTGAACATAAAAAAGGTGAACCTGTTGGCTATGGTGGCATTTGGACCAGTCCGAAAGATACCAAAATTGGTGTCGTCGCTATTGGTTACGGTGATGGATATCCGCGTGATGTGCCAGAAGGTACGCCAGTTTATCTAAATGGTCGAATTGTTCCTATTGTCGGTCGCGTCTCAATGGATATGCTGACGGTGGATTTAGGTCCAGATAGCCAAGATAAAGTCGGTGATGAAGTGATTTTATGGGGTAAGGAATTACCAATTGAAACGGTAGCTAAATACAGTGGTATTTTAAGCTATGAATTGATTACAAAATTAACCCCTCGTGTTATAACAGAATATGTCGATTAATTGTTTTTGTAATAAAGCAAAAATGTAAAGAATTCAATTTTTAAAAGGAAATATTCATGAAAAACATCAACCCAACCAATACACAAGCTTGGAAAGCACTTGAAACTCATCAATCTCAGCTGGCTAATACCACGATTGCTGATTTGTTCAAACAAGAACAAAATCGTTTTAACGATTATTCTTTAACTTTTGAAAATCAAATCTTAGTGGATTTTTCAAAAAATAAAATTAACCAAGAAACCCTCAAATTGCTTCGTCAATTAGCCAAAGAGTCTGCATTAGATGAAGCGGTTAATGCTATGTTTACAGGCGAGAAAATTAATCGCACAGAAAATCGGGCTGTATTACATACCGCACTTCGTAACCGTTCAAATACACCTGTCTATGTAGATGGTAAAGATGTGATGCCGGAAGTGAATGCTGTATTAGCGGAAATGAGCGCGTTCTGTGATCGTGTGATTTCAGGTGAGTGGAAAGGTTATACAGGAAAAGCGATTACTGATGTGGTGAATATTGGTATCGGTGGTTCAGACTTGGGGCCTTATATGGTGACTGAAGCGCTTCGTCCTTATAAAAATCACTTGAATATGCACTTCGTTTCAAACGTAGATGGTACACATATCGCTGAAACGTTGAAAAAAGTAAATCCTGAAACCACACTTTTCTTAGTCGCGTCTAAAACCTTTACCACACAAGAAACCATGACCAACGCAAATTCTGCGCGTGATTGGTTATTGGCGGCAGCGAAAGATAACAGTGCGGTGGCAAAACACTTTGCTGCACTTTCGACCAATGGTAAAGCGGTAGTAGAATTTGGTATTGATACAAACAATATGTTTGAATTCTGGGATTGGGTTGGTGGACGTTATTCTTTATGGTCTGCAATCGGTCTTTCAATCGCTCTTTCAATCGGCTTTGATAATTTTGAAGCACTATTAAGTGGTGCGCATGAAATGGATAAACATTTCCGTACTGCGCCATTAGAAAAAAATATTCCTGCAACATTAGCGTTAGTAGGCTTATGGAATACCAATTTCCTCGGTGCACAAACTGAAGCAATTTTACCTTATGACCAATATTTACACCGTTTTGCGGCTTATTTCCAACAAGGCAATATGGAGTCAAACGGTAAATATGTCGATCGTAATGGCAATGTTATCCGTGATTATCAAACCGGCCCAATTATTTGGGGGGAACCTGGTACAAACGGTCAACATGCGTTCTACCAATTGATTCACCAAGGTACGATGTTAATTCCTTGTGACTTTATCGCGCCGGCACAAAGCCATAACCCATTAGGTGATCATCACAGCAAATTGTTATCAAACTTCTTTGCACAGACTGAAGCACTTGCTTTCGGTAAAACCAAAGAAGAAGTTGAAGCAGAGTTTGTGAAAGCCGGTAAATCGTTGGAAGAGGTAAAAGACATTGTGCCATTTAAAGTCTTTACAGGTAACAAACCAACCAACTCTATTTTAGTGCAAAAAATTACACCATTTGTTCTTGGTGCATTAATTGCGATGTATGAACACAAAATTTTTACACAAGGTGTGATTTTCAATATCTTTAGTTTCGACCAATGGGGCGTGGAATTAGGTAAACAATTAGCGAATCGAATTCTTCCTGAATTGGCAGACAAAGAGAACGTTTCAAGCCATGATAGCTCAACCAATGGATTGATTAACCAATTCAAAGCGTGGCGTTAAGATAATGTAAAGTAAAAGAGCGGTCAAAATTGACCGCTCTTTTTTTATTTTCACTAAACTGATTTGACTTTCCACATACAGCCTACGCTGATAAAAATTAGTGCCACAGCGACATAAAAAACAGAGTTGTAATGCCAAATTTCCGCAATAATACCCGCAATAGGTCCACCAATAATCCAACTACTTTTCGCTGCATTACTAAATAAGGTGGTGGCAGTACCCATTTTAGTCGGCATTAAGTCTTGGAAATACACCATGCCAATGGTAGCGGTAATACCGATAAAAATCGCATTAAGCATTTGTAATCCGATAAGCTGCCAAGTTTGCTCAGCGAATAATAAACTTGAATAAAAGGCTAGACCTGAAACTAAAGCAATCATCATCAAGCGCTTTTTACTGAAATATTTGGTGAGATAGCCCGCAAAAATCATCACAGGAATTTCCAATCCCGCAGCCGTCCCCATTAATGTTCCCGCCAGTTCTTTGTTTAAATGTAATTCATTAATCACAAATAATGGCATATTAATGAGATACATACTGTTACAGGTCCAAAGCAATAGGTTAGCGATGAACAAGTAAATCACACTTTTTCTTGGTGGTGTATTGTCTAAAATCTCTTGATTTTTAACTGCACTTTGACGAGGAATTTTCGGCAATAATTTGCTGACGCCTGCACAAAGTAAAAAGGCAGAACCCGCCACCAAATACATATAATCAAAGCCCCAGTTTAGCGCAATGAAAAAGGAAAGTGGCGGCCCCACAATCCAGGCGAGAGAGATTTGAGTTCGCATAATTGTGGTGAACATCACCGCTTCACGATGGCTGCTTTCAGCATATTCTCTTGCTAAAGCAAAAGATTGCGGATTAGCGGATGAGCCTAATCCTAACAATGTTGTACCGATAATAATCAACACATAATAATTTCGGCTATAAGCAAAAATCAGGCATCCAAGCACAGCAATCAAACAGCAAACAATCATCACTTTGCGACGATCATCTTGCTTATCAGAATATTTCGCCAGAATTTGGCTCAAGATAATGCCAATAATGGCATTGACGGAATAGAACAAGCCCACAAAAAAAGGTGAAACCTGAATCTCTTGTGACAGATATAAACTCAAGGTCGGCGTCTGAAACGCAGAGGCAATCCCCGTTAAAAAGGCAATCAATAGAAAATTGAACGCCACAAGATTAGATGGTGTTGCGTTTTGTTGTTGAACAAACATAGTCATTACTTAATAAGAGAACATGGTTGGAAATAAAAGTGCGGTTAATTTTAACCGCACTTGAGTTGATTATTTGTCATATTGAATTGCTGGTAAATAACCAATCATTAAATCCAATGGACGGCTACAGCTTATTGTATTTTCTCTGTTCTCAATGAAAAATCTTGATGTCATCGCTTTTTCACCCTGATTAAAGAAAATTTCAATAATTGAACGATCAAAGAAAATTTCGACAGTTTGTAGATTTTCAACTTCGCAGAAGCGTTTGGTATCGAATTTTTCCATTAATTCGGTTTGTTCGCTTTGACTGCGATCTAAGCAAACCAAGCCATTTTCATAAGAAAGTCGTAATGATTGTCCTTTTTCATTTTGGAAGAAGGTTAAGTCAAAGGCTTGGTTATTTGCCTCAAATTTAATATACGCACGATCTAAATTAGCAATATCCGCTTTTTCATTGAGATGAAGCGCAGAACGTGCGGTAAGATTTTTGTATATTTTATCAATCGGGCATTGATAAATTTTCGAACCTTCTAAACGCAATTCTCTTGGTAAGGTTAAAGCTGAGTGCCATTTAAATTTGTCTGTTGGATAAGTTAAATCTGGCAAACCAATCCAACCGAAAAGCACGGCATGAGTTTGGTTATCTAAGCCAGCAAATGTTTGTGGGGCATAGAAATCAAAGCCTTGATCCAACTCACTAATATATTCTGCTTCAAAGGTTAAATCCGTTAATTTACCCACAGCATAAGTCGCATGATAATTATTCTGGAATTGATGTGCTTCTCGAACTTTACCTTGTGGCGACCAAATAAAGACATCTTTATCACCGAACTTCAATAGGTCAGGGCATTCCCACATAAACACGTTTGTATTGTCAAAAGCTGGTAAGGAAAGCTCGCCTAATAAACGAGGCGTATCTTCAAGATTGTCCATTTCAAAAATAATGGCTGTTCCCGTGAGGTTTTCTCGCTGTGCACCGCAGATAAAACGGATTTTGCCGTCTTTAGTTAAATACGGTTTAGGATCGCGAACATGCTCTGTATAACCTTCTGGCGCATTTTCAATTAACGGACGTTTGCTAAGCAACTTCCCGTTAAGATCGAAAATCGCTAAATTTTGATAAGGCACGCGTTGATTATCACTTGGACGACGAGTATTGCCAGTGTAGAACATGGCCAATTTATCACCGACTTTTAAAGCACCCCCCGAATAACAGCCGTGAGACTCAAAAAGTTCACAAGGAATCAGATCATCCGCTGATTGGTAATGTTGGAAGTCTTTCGTGATTAAATGCTTCCAATGTTTCATCCCGTGAATTGCATCGAATGGAAACCATTGATAGAACAGATGATATTTCTCTCCATCGAAGATCAAACCATTCGGATCATTCATCAAGCCAGTTGGTGGGGCAATATGAAAGTGCGGTCGGAAACCCTTGTCTTTTTGCACAGTTTGAGCAATTTCCGCAAGTTCGCCTTTTTCTGCAGCTAGGATACTTTTGTATTTGCCATTATTGAAAATAATCATCGTGATCGTGCCTCGTTAATGTGATCGGGTAAGTAAAAGGTGCAATAATTTGCATCTTTAATTCTTAGTTGGCTAGGAACGCTGCTAATTGTGCTTTATTTGGTAGCGCAGACATCGCCCCTTTTGCTGTCGTAGCAAGGGCGCCACAAGCATTGGCTTGACGGATAATTTGCACAAGCACATCATTTTCCTTCCAGTTTGGATGCTGTGAAAGACCTGCAAGCAGACCACCAACGAAGGCATCACCTGCGCCTGTTGTATCAACCGGTTGTAAGGCTTTTCCGGCAATTACATCTTTCTTATCTTTTAAGTGATAGAGCGCGCCATCTTTACCTAGAGTCACGATAATCAATTTTTCAGGATAAAGTGCGGTCATTTTTTCAAAGGCTTTTTCAAGGCTGTCAGTATTGGTTAAAAGCGTTAATTCTTCTTCAGAGAATTTTAATACGTCAGCTAATGCAACGGCTTCCATGACCACGGTTTTCATTTCTTCTAAGCTTGACCAAAGTGATTCACGTAGATTTGGATCAAAAGAGAAGAAACCACCAGCAGCTTTAATGCGACGAATGGCTTCGAAAGTCGCTTCGCGTGATGGATTATTAATCAGCGCGATAGAGCAGCAATGCAGCCATTCACCTTGTTGGAATGGGGGTAAATCGCTAGCTTGTAAAAACTGATCCGCACTAGGGTTTACCATAAAGGTAAAGCTACGTTCGCCATTATCTAAGCCGACGATAACTGTAGAGGTGCGATGTTGCGGATCTAAAATCATATGTTGTGTATTCACATTTTCCGCATTTAAGGTATCTTGCATAAATTGGCCAAGCGGATCATTACCTACACGACCAATAAAGGCACTCGGGCTGCCTAAGCGTGCGACACCAACAGCCACATTTGCAGGGGCGCCACCGGCACAGCGTAAATAATGATTTTCACCGTCAGGAATAAGATCGACAACCGCATCACCGGTTACCCAGATTTTTTGGCTCATTTAATTTTCCTTCTATTGTGGATATCAGTTAAAAAATAACCGCACTTAAAAAGAGCGGTCATTTTCATATGTGTTTTATGCGATGGTTACGCGTGCGAATTTACGCTTACCGACTTGGTAAACATTCGTGCCTTTTGGCGCGTTGGCTTTCATGTCTTCGACTTTTTCACCATTAATTTTCACACCACCTTGTTTCGCTGAGCGAATTGCTTCAGAAGTAGAAGGAACCAATCCTGCTTCTTTTAATAAGGTTGCTAAACCAATTTCGCCTTCAAAGGTGAATTCAGGCATTTCATCTGGCATTGCACCTTTTTGGAAACGGTTAATAAATTCTTGCTCAGCCGCCTCTGCAGCTGCTTCATCATGGAAACGTGCGATGATTTCTTTGGCTAATAAAATCTTCACATCACGTGGGTTTTTACCATTTTCCACTTCTGCTTTTAATTCCGCAATTTCAGTGAGTGGGCGGAAAGAAAGTAAGTTGTACCAATCCCACATTAATTCATCAGAGATCGACATGATTTTACCGAACATATCGCTTGGTGCATCTGTCACGCCGATGTAGTTACCTAATGATTTAGACATTTTCTTCTCACCGTCTAAACCAACAAGTAATGGAAGCGTAATTGCTACTTGAGGTTTTTGACCGGCTGATTTTTGTAATTCACGACCAACAAGTAAGTTGAATTTTTGGTCAGTACCACCAAGTTCCACGTCTGCTTCTAATGCAACAGAGTCATAACCTTGTAGTAAAGGATAAATAAATTCGTGAATTGCGATAGGTTGGTTGTTACCAAAACGTTTTTTGAAGTCATCGCGTTCTAGCATACGAGCTACGGTGTAGTTACTTGCTAAACGGATCATCCCTTCAGTACCCAATTTACCCAACCATTCAGAGTTGAATACGATTTTTGTTTTTTGAGGGTCTAGAATTTTGTAAATCTGTTCTTTATAGGTTTCCGCATTGCGAAGTACATCTTCGCGGCTAAGCGGTGGGCGAGTGGTATTTTTACCAGATGGGTCACCGACCATACCCGTAAAATCACCGATTAAGAAATAGACTTCGTGGCCTAATTGTTGGAATTGACGAAGTTTGTTTAATACCACGGTATGCCCTAAGTGAATATCTGGAGCAGTAGGGTCTGCACCAAGTTTAATTTTAAGTGGGCGATTTTCTTTTAGTTTTTCGATTAAATCTGCTTCAGAAAGAATCTCATCAGTACCGCGTTTTAGTTCTGCGAGAACGGTATTAATATCAGTCATTCTATTTCCTAATGTTATTTTAATATTAAAGGCTACATTATAGAGAATATGGCTGAAATGAAAAGATTGAGATGAAAAAAAACGCCTATTTGTGGGGAAATAGGCGTGAAGTTGGAGTGATTATCTGTTTGTTTTTGGAATGGCTAGATGATAACTATTCTCAAATATATTGTCAACAATAAAATGAAAATAATTCTCAATTATTTTTTTAATCGATGTAAGGTACACTTTCTGTGAGAGAAAGTGCGGTCGGAATTCCATCTGAGATTTCAAATTTTCCCGCATAAGCATAAGCTTCAACGCCCTGAGATTTGGCGTCTTTTAAAAGGCGATCATATTCAGGATCTACAAACTCAGCGATTTTAAAACGATCGAAGCCATCATGTAGTCCGGCAAAGAGAACAACGGCGCGATGTCCTTGTTTTTTCATGGCTAAAAGCTCACGAACATGTTTTTGCCCACGAGTAGTCACCGCATCGGGAAACATTCCTAATGTACCTTTTACGAAGGTGATGGATTTCACTTCAACATAACAATCTAGCAATCCTTCACCTTTAAGTAAGAAGTCGATACGGCTATTTTCTTCACCATATTTCACTTCAGGATAAATTTCATCATACATAGCGAGTTCTTTGATTTGTTTATTTTGCAAGGCTTCAAAGACTAGCTGGTTGGATCTTTGCGTGTTAATACAAACAAGTTGGCCATTTGCTAATTGCGTCAATTCCCAACTATGTGGATATTTGCGAGTTTGGCTATCAGAATGAGAGTACCAAACGGTATCACCTTTTTCTCCACAGCCAGTCATTGCACCAGTATTTGCACAATGAATCGTGATCACTTCACCGTTTGGTAATTCAATATCAGTCAAAAAACGCTTATAGCGGCGAATTAATTTTGCGGATTTTAGAGTAGGGAGTTGCATAGCTTATTCCTTGTTAAAAGAAAGTGCGGTCGAATTTAATGATGAAATTGACCGCACTTTGTTCTTATAGATGTCTGGTTATATTAAACAATTATTCAATGGCATATTCAATGGTAACGACTAAGCGTGCTTTTTTCTCAATGGTGCTTGTGTCGTAGCTACCAGTGTAATCGCTAGAGTCATCGGCATCAGGATTTGGCGCTTGAATGTAGAATGGCCCTTGTGAAGCGGATTTTAATACGCCAACTTTTACATTACTGGTTTTCGCAAACTCTTCAGCACGAACATGTGCATCTTGTGTGGCTTTTGAAATTAATTCACGTTTAATTTGTTCAAGATTTTCTAAGTAATAGTTTGGATCACCAAAACTAATGTCTTGGTTGTTGGCAACTAATTGGTGAATATTGGTGAGTGCTTTTTGTAACTTAGTCAGTTCTTTGGTTGAAATTCTGATTGCTCTTGATGCATCAAAGCCATTGTCTCTACTTTTGGTTTCACCTTTTTCATTTTCATAATAGTCAGTATGAGTAGAAACATCTAATTCTGTGATTTCTCGATTTTCATCAGCGAAACCTTGTGCTTTAAGGAAACGAACGGCTTCATTCAAGTTTTTCTGATTCGCTGCCATTGCATCATTATATGTTGGACCCCAACCGCTTACACGAATAACCCATGTTCCTTGTGTTGAGGTGTAATGACTTTCTGCCAAGCCCTTAACTGAAATAGAGCCGGTCTGGCGTAAATTTTTAAATTGATTACCTAAGATAAACGCTGATGCCATCAATCCAACTGCGAGAATGATGCCAAAAATAGCGAGATAAGATTTTTTGCTGTTCATATAATGTCCATGATGTGGAGTAAATAGAATGCTCATTATAATGTAATTCAGCTTGTTGAGTAAGTTAATTTATTCACTATAACGCATATAAAAAATAACTTTAAAAGTTGACCGCACTTTTACCTTCCTAAATTTAAAAATTAAAACAAATTCTTGATTTACCATTGACTTTTTGACCTATAGCCCTTACTTTACGGATTGATGTTTCATCAACTTTATTCTTTGTAAAATAAGGAGCTTTTATGCAATCTCGCATTGTTGTTAATTCACAGGAAGAATCACTACTTAGCACACATAAAGTGCTACGTAATACCTATTTCTTATTGGGATTAACGATGGCATTTTCGGCGGTTGTTGCTTATATCTCTATGAGCTTAAACTTGCCTTATCCAAATCTTATCGTATTGCTCGTGGGCTTTTACGGTTTACTTTTTGTGACAAACCGTTTAGCAAATAGTGCGTGGGGGATCTTGGCTGCATTCGCGTTCACTGGGTTTATGGGCTATACCATTGGGCCAATTTTAAATATGTATGTGGCGAGAGGAATGGAAGATTTGATTATGCTTGCATTTGCAGGTACAGCCATCGTCTTCTTTGCTTGTTCAGCTTACGTGCTAACAACGAAGAAAGATATGTCTTTCCTTTCTACCGCAATTTTCTCATTATTTATCGTGTTATTGTTAGGGATTGTGGCAAGCTTCTTCTTCCAAATTCCAGCACTAGCGGTAGGGATCAGTGCATTGTTTGTGGTGTTCTCAACAATGACAATCCTTTATGAAACCAGCAATATTATTCACGGTGGCGAAACAAACTATATTCGTGCAACAGTGAGTATTTATGTGTCAATTTACAACTTATTCATTAGCTTATTAAGATTACTTTCTATCTTCTCAAGTGATGATTAGTCAGTATTAAATTTAAAGACGCTCCTGATTAGGGGCGTTTTTTTGTTTTGAACTAATTTTCTTAAGATAAGTCTTAGCATACAGGTTCGCTTGTCGTGCCTATTAATAACTAAATAGGAGTTTTTATGAAATCTTTAAAATCACTTTTAACATTAACATCACTTGCATTAGCCGTATCTGGTTCTGCATTGGCAACGAATACATCTGTATTACCAACAAAAGAATCAGTCGTAACTAATTCAAAATCAATGGTTGAAAGTACAAAAGCTGACGTGAAAAATGCGGCAAATGATAAGCTTAAATCAATGACTGATAGTGCGAGTTCAACGAAATCAAGTGCATTAGATAAAGTTAATACCGCTAAAGAAAAAGCGACTTCCACGAAAGATGCAGTGAAAGATAAAGCAACTTCCGCAAAAGATGCGGTAAAAGAGAAAGCATCTGTTTTAAA
Source organism: Parahaemophilus parainfluenzae (assembly GCA_018363335.1). GTDB lineage: Bacteria > Pseudomonadota > Gammaproteobacteria > Enterobacterales > Pasteurellaceae > Haemophilus_D > Haemophilus_D parainfluenzae_Y. Next base: position 21,880 of record JAGZOA010000029.1, read on the forward strand.
AGAAAAAGCGACAGAGAATAATCAACCGTCCATGAAAGACAAAGCCACTGAAAAATTAAATTCAGTGAAAGATAATGCGAAAGAAAAAGCGTCTGAGGCAAAAACAAAATCAGCAGATAAAGTAAAAGAAGTGAAAGAAAAAGCGACTTCAACAAAAGAATCAGCAAAAGAGAAAGTGGCTTCTTCTGCTAAAGTAAATATAAATAAAGCAGATGCAGAAACTCTACAAAAACTTTCAGGTATTGGTGAGAAAAAAGCACAAGCGATTATTGATTACCGTAACAAAGTGGGCAAAATCAAAAGTGCTGCCGAGCTTTCAAATATTGATGGTATCGGTGAAGCT
>JAGZOA010000030.1:0-21881 GCA_018363335.1 Parahaemophilus parainfluenzae
TAAAATACCTAACGCCAGGAAAATAGGAGTGCTATCACTTTGTGCTAAATATTCGGTAAATTCCAATCCTTTAAAATCAGGTTTAAGTAAGAAATAGCTTAATGAAATGGCGACGATATAGTTGAACGCTATTGCTTGTTCAATAATGATGTTTTTCTTGCGTGCAACTTTGAGTAACACCGATACGGCAACACTACATAGAATGGCTAAAATAAGGTTGTGCATAATTTGTCCTAAACTCTCATAAAAATAACAATGAAAAAAGCGGCCAATTGCTTTGACCGCTTTAAAAAACTACTCTGTTGCGCCAAAGCCACGCAAACCAACCACATGAACTTGCTCTTGGTTGCCGGCAATTTTACGCACCAGTTTATAGGTTGTCCCTTTTTCAGGGCTAATGTTTTCCGGTGCTGCGATAAGTAATTGCATATCCAAACGTTCGCAAAGTTCGAACAAGGTGGAAATAGATTTACCATCCAAACGCGCCGCTTCATCTAAGAATAGTAAACGACATGGTACGATGTCTTTACCGCGAATACGGCGGCTTTCCTCTTCCCAGCTTTGAACTACCATTAGTAGGATTGACATACCCGTACCAATTGCTTCACCTGTCGATAATGCGCCACTTTCAGCACGTAACCAGCCATCAGCACCACGGAATACTTCAACTTCTAACTCGAGGTAATTACGGTAATCCAATAATTCTTCACCGATAGTTTGTGCTGTGCGTTGGCCCATATCAATATGCGGGTTAATGCGTTGATAAAGTTTCGCAATAGCTTCAGAGAAGGTAATGCGATTATCATTGAATAAATCTTGGTATTCTTCCTGTTTACCTGACAGTGCATCAAGCAACATCGCATGTGTATCGCGAATATTGACGACTAAACGTACTGATTTTACCTGACCGAAAGCAATATTTTGTAGACCTTGGTTCAACATACGGATACGATTTTGTTCACGTTGAATGGTTTTACGCATAATATTTGCCACACTTTCAGAACTGATCGCCAATTTTTTCTCACGGCCAGTCAATTCTTCTGTTAAGCGATTAAGCTCAATTTCCATTTGCTCAATTGCATCAATCGGATCATCTGTTTTAATAATATCCTGACGAATACGTTCACGAAGATGTTGATATACAGCAATGAAGAAGCGGACTTTATTTTCCGGTTTACGGCTGTCTTCAGAAATACGCAATGCATCGCGGAGATATTCATTATCAGCCACTGCAGTACGTAACGCACCTAATGCTTTATCCGACATTGAACGTAGTTCATCAGCAGATAAATAAGCTAATTCACGGCGATTGAGTCGTTTTTCCACATCAGAATTGCGAGATAAACGCAGAACCACGCACCAGCTGACTTTCGCAGCTACAACCAATTCACGTTGAGTTTTGTAATCACGTTCCGCTTTGCGAATGCGTTTATTTAAGTTCTCTGCTTCGCTTTCAATGAGTGTTAATTGTTTTTCAATATAAGAACGACGTTGACGACTGGTTGAAAGTTGTTGATACAACTCATCACGGCGATTTCTTGCACGTTCCTCTGCCCCTTCATCAGCACGCACGCCTAATTCACCAATCTCAGCAATTAATTCTTTCAACAACTGATTTTTACTGTCATAAGAACTTTGCAATTGGATAAATACTTGGTTGTATTGTGCAAATTGGCTTTGTTTTTGACGTAATTGTTCACGTTGAGCATCACGTTGTTACTGCAATTGTTCCAAACGTTGACGAAGTTGCTCATTAAGCTCTGACGTTTCTGCTTGACCAGCATCTTCATAACTGAAGTGATTTTTACGTTGCACCACATCAGCTAAAGCAAATACACGTTGTTGTACTTGTTTTTGACGTTCAACCGCTTGGGTTAAATCAGCTTTTAAGCGTTCATAGTTTTCTGGGTCACTTTGTAAGGTATTTGCAATCGGTTCTAATTGTGACAACGCAACGCCATGTTGACGAATAAAGCTTTCATCTTGCTCTGCGATGTCTAATTGTTCGCGGCACTCTTCAATGCGATCAAGTAATTCTTCATCAGCAAGCAAGTTAAGCTGCGGCATTAACTTATTCAACAATTGCATTTTTTCTTTGGCATTATCCAATTTAATGCGAATTTGTTGTTCACTGCTTGAGAATTGATTGAGCTCACGATCAATTTCATTGCGTTCTTGATTGATTTCCGCCATCACCTCTTCTGGGTTTGGTTGGAACGCAAGGGCTAGATGTAAGCCAATAAATTGACTAAAGTGTTCGTGTAAACGTTGACATTTTTGTACATCAAAGGCGATTTGTGCGTATTCTTCCGCAATTTCATCACGTTTAGCTTGTAATTCTTCTAAATGTTTTTCACGTGCAGCACGGCCAAATAATGGAATTTGCGGGAATTTTGAATAACGCAATTCACGATCAGACACTTGCACCACAACGCCCATTTCAAGCTCTTGGGCTGAAAGTACGCTGTCATCAAAGGCATTTGGATCACCTTCGATTAAATATAAATCGTCTGGACAATCTTCTAAATTAGCTAATTGTTCGCGTACAGTGTTGAGATCACGTACAACAATAGCATGACGCGCAGGACCATAAAGTGCCGAAAAATAAGGAGCATCTTCAATTGGTACATCATCATATAATTCAGAAAGCAATACCCCACCAAAACGTTCTGCAAGCACATTTAAGCGAGCATCTTCAGAACCATCTGGTTGGCTTAGACGAGAAATTTGCTCATCTAATTGTTGACGTTGTTTCTCTAAATTGTCACGTTGAATAGTCAGCTCACGTTCTTTCACCAATTGTGATTGCATAAAATGCATCACATCTTGGCTATGCTCAAAGGTTTCACCACTTTGCTCTTGTAAGCGTTCTAAAGCAGCTTGAGCAGTCAACCAAGCCGGTGCTTTACGAGCATTTTCTTCGTAAAGTGCGGTCAAACTTTCACGTTTTTGACGCAAGGTTGAACGGTTTTCTACTTGCTCTGCAAGTTCTTCATTTAAACTTTCAATGAGTTCTTCTTGTTCAGCGTGGTATGCTTCAAGCTCGTCAGCGGTTTCTAAAGATAAATCAGCACGTTGATTAAAATCAGCTAATAATTTAACCGCACTTTGTTGTTGAGCATAGCGCTGCTCTAACTCATGTAATTTTGCGCGTAATTGCGGGGTTTGTTGTGCCTGAATTTTTTGCGTTGGATATTCACGCAATAATTCTTTAGCACTTTCCCAAGCACTTGAACGTGGCATATCACCAGCAATTTTGCATACCAACTGATAGGCTTTATCAAATTGCGATTTAGCCGCTTCAGAAATAGACATTTTATGTTCTAACTCAAGCACTTGCTCGGTAAGACTTTCAGCATGGGCAGCAAATTCCGCTTGATAATCTTCCGCATTTTTCACACTTAAATCGGCTAAACCACATAAGGTTTTCGCTTTTTCAAGCGCGGCAATTGCTTGTTGATATTGTAATGCACGGGTTTGTTGTGCATCTAATGCTTGTTGATAATCCGCAAGTTGCGCACGCACTTGGTCAATTTCAAGTTCTGTTTGCTCAAATTGTGCTTGGCTTTCTTCAAGCTGTTCGGTTGCGCTTTCCACAACCATTTTTTGTTCTTCTAATTTTTCTGTAAGTTCAGCCACATCTTCTTGATAACGCGATACTTTTTCTTGATGACGTAACGCATTTAATACCAAGTTTAAGTGGTCTGCCGCACTTTGGTGATCGACTTCTAAAGTACGTTCATTTTCTACTAATTCTGCAGCTTCACGGCTTAAGTCAATTAAGCGATGTTGTGATAACTCTTGCTCAGCTTTTGCTTTATACCAATCACGACGGAAACCTAAAGCCGCTTCGATATTACCGCGGCGTTCATTGGCATTACGCATATAATCTGATGCCACATAATTAGTGGTTTCAGTGATTAAATGTTTGAATAAATCACGGTCAGATTGGGTGACTTTAATTGCTTCAAGGGTCATGCGGTTTTCACGTAACGCACTTTCCATATCTTGGAAGGCTTTGCGCACCCCAAGGTTTTCTGGCAATAAATAATCACGTAAAGAACGGGTAATAGCGCTGGAAATACCACCGTATAAAGAAGCTTCGATTAATTTATAGAATTTGCTACGGTCTGAGGCACTACGTAAGCGTTTTGGAATAATACCCAAATCAAACATCATAGCGTGATAATCGGTGATGGAATGATATTGCTTAAATTGCGCACCAAGGTTTTCAATTTTATCTTTTAATTCATTTAAATTGAGTACGCGCGCTTGACGTTCACCGACTGTTTCGGTGAAAAGTGCGGTCGGATTTAAGGATAATTCTACCCCTTGAATCGAGAAGGTTTTTAAATCCACTTTCTTATCACGACCCGCAATTTGTTGCAGACGCACCCCAACGAGAATTCGTTGGTGACGAGAATTGATGGTATCTAATACCGCATAACACACACCTGGACGCAATTTACCGTGCAAACCTTTATCACGCGAACCGCCTGTCGAGCCGGCTTCTGTGGTATTACGGAAATGTAATAAGGTTAAGTCTGGAATCAACGCTGTCACAAAACCCGCCATGGTTGTTGATTTACCGGCACCGTTACCACCTGAAAGTGTGGTCACTAATTCATCCAAATCAAAGGTGCGGGCAAAGAAACCATTCCAGTTAATTAAGGTTAGTGAACGGAATTTACCACGTTCTACCCCATTATGTTGGTTTAATACAGGAGCAATAAATTCTTCTTCAACCTGTTCGGTTGATTGCTCAGGTTCGTCTTGATAGATTTCGTTTTTAAGTTCTAATACATCAGACATTATTCTTGTTCTCCTGCATCATCAAATTCTTCATCAATTTCGACCGCACTTTCTTCATCATCGAGGTCATCAGCATGACTTGCCGCTTTTGCTTGTTTTTCCAATTCAAGAGATTGCGGTGTGGCTGCTTCCCCATCACGAATTAAGCGAGCTTGTGCTTCTAACGGGTCATCACCAGAACGGACTTCAGCCCCAAAACGGAAAACTGATTCTGAAATCGTAAATTTACCGCTATGCTGTTCGCCCACAGTATGAATCATGCCTAAACGGCGTAAACGACCGATCGCTGCGCGTACTTTTTCAGATAATTTTTGCTTATCTAAATCCGAACCACTAGAGCGTTGATTGACGGCTTTCAATAATTTGCCCTCGTCTGCTAAATTCAGTAATTCATCATAGACTTCTTGCGTACTGAAGATACCTTGCTGCGCCAAACGTTCTGGACTTAGATACAAATAACAAAGCACTTTCCCAACCAACATTTCTAATTCGGAAAGCACTGAACGGGCAATTAAAGTCGTGGCTTTCGGACGTAAATAGAAAAAGCCTTCTGGTGCACGAATTAATTCCACGTTGTAACGGCGATAAAAGCCATCCAACTCATTTTGGAAATCCATTAAAAAAGCATGATTATCTAATTGATCTGTGCTGATATGGCGACCTGAACGCAACAAGCTGTCCACTGCTGGGAAAATAGGATTTGCAATGGCATTTGCCAATTTCGGGGAAATTACATCTTGAATATCTGTCATGGTTAATTTCTCATTTTATAAATTCGTTTTTTAATAAGCCACGAAATTAATATTTATCAATCACATGCGCTTGTACTTCTGCGCCATAATCGTTAATTTCTTGCCATTGCGGATAAATACCGGCTAAATCATCATTTGCCATACCTAAACGCACTGCTTGATCCACAATAATACGCGCCACATCAAAATGACGGGAAAGTGGATAAGCCTCTAATTGTTCTTTTAAGACTAAACTTAAATCGATTGGACGATTATTCTCACGGTATTGAATTAATAAGCCTTGCATATGTTCGACGATTTGATCATGTAAATCAGCCAAAGACTCATATTGCAATTCTTCAGGTAATTCACCCAATGGATCATCTTCACGTAATGCCATTTCTTCATCACGCAGATCGACCAAACGTTCCGCTTGAGCAGTCCACAAGAACCAAGGATGATCGAAATAGCTGTGGATAGAATTACGCAAGCGTTGTGAGAATACACGGTTTTTATCCATATCAATGGCGGTACGGATAAATTTATGCACGTGACGGTCATAACCAATCCATAAATCGATGGCTTGTTGTCCCCAGCTAATAATGCGGTCAAGCTTGGATTGTAAATCAGTAATTAATTGTTCAATAAAATACAGCTCATCATGACCAATTACACAATCTTGAATACGTAATAATTGAGCCTGTAACTTATCACCTGCTGCATTTAAAGTATCTTGTAACTCACGTAAATTGCCTGAGGTTTCATCTAATAAACGTTCACAGCTAGAAATTGCCGCCTGCCAATCTTTGGTAAGTAAATTGGCAATTTCTTCTTTAATGCTTTGTTGATTTTCATCCATCACGCGTTGTGATAAATCGATACTATCGAAAATCTCTGCTACTGAATATTTTAACGGAGCGAAAACATTCCGGCGCCAAAAGTGCTCATTCTCCCCTTTTGCTGTAGCTTCTTCTGCTGCATCAGATGCACGCTGAATTTCATCAGCCACAATAGAGAGCTGTACAGAAAGACGCAACGCAGAAAATTCACGCTGACGAATATAATAATCTGATACGCCAACGCCTAATGGAGTGAGACGATAAATAGAAAGCCCTTCAGTAAATTCACTGCTGAAACGGTTAAGAAAACGCTGTTTCACCAGTTCATTGATAGCATTATTGGCACGGGTGGCAATCGCATCCGTTGATTGGTCAAAAGCATTGGCTGTATGGCGGAAAATATCCACTAAATCGGCTTCTAGCATCTCTCCGTCTAAACGTTCATTGTTATAGATGGCGATTGCCAGCAAAAACACCAAACGCTCTGTCGGCAGATTTAACGAAAATTCCCGCTCTTTCGCCCATGAGACGAGTTCAGGAATAGTTTGTGAGGTTTCGATCATTCGGTTACAAAAGCTTAAAATTGAACAAAAAATTTTTGAGATTATACAGGATTTTTTCTCAATCTTGAAAATCTTCTTATAATTGACCGCACTTTTTTGTTTTAAAATATTCTCATCTTGAATCAGGAATATATTTTTTAATATTTAACTTTAATAACTGAACAATAATTAAACAAAATTTACATAACCTTACAATTCTTTACAAAATAACCATACTTATTTACTTTCTTAGACAAAAAAACTATCTATAATCTTTACCAGGTACGCAATCGTTTCCTGAATGGAGAAATATAAGGTTTGCAACATCTGAAAATAAGATATTAAAAATCATATAGTTGATTCATTCTCCAGTGCTACCTATAAGTATTTATGTATATTTACACTGCTCTAATGAAATTCTTTTATTACATTTATGTAATTAAAGAAGAAACTCAAGCGAGGACATTATGAAAAATTTTAAATTTAATGCTATCACGGCATTAATTATTGGGGTGAATGTTGCTGTAGCGAATGCTGCTGATGGAAACATTCTGAATATCACGACACAAGATGCTGTTAATGCAAACAAGACACCAGAAGCAACTAACGTTAAAGGTCCTGGACATACAGCTATTGGTCAGCAAAACCAAATCTATTCTATTTCTGCTGCTGAAGCTGAAGAAAGCCAGGGTTCAAGTTCTGCCATCGGTAATCAAAATGTGGTAAAAGGTGAACAAGCAAATGCGATTGGTGATGGGAATGATGCATATGGTCATTTTACCCAAAGTGTTGGTGATAATAACAAAGTTTATGCCGATCATTCTCTTGGATATGGTGCACATAATAAAGTAGGTGCTCAGCGTGCAATCGGCACTCCAGAAAAAGATGTTGTTGTGGATAAAAACACAAGTAAAGCAAGTGTGTTTGGTTTAAATAATGTCGTTTTAGGAAAAGAGGTTCTAGCTCTAGGTAATAACAATAATGTAAATGGTGAAAACTCCACAGCTATTGGTACTCAATCTACTGCAGATGGCATTAATGCACTTGCAATTGGTGTAGGAGCTAAAGCTCATGTAACCGACCCAGCAGCGGCAAATTCAAACAAACCAGGCAACTTAGTTGCAATTGGTACAAGTGCAGAGGCAACAGCAACGGAAACAGTTGCTATTGGTGAATCAGCAAAAGCACTTAAAGCCAATGCAAATGCATTTGGATCAAAATCATTAGCTGGCGGTGAAAGTTCTCTAGCTGTTGGTTCTGGCGCACAAGCAAAAGAAGATTCATCAGTAGCAATTGGTAATGATTCCAATGCCACTGCTAAATCTTCAGTCGCAGTCGGAGAATCTACAAATGCAACCGCTGTTTTTGCTACTGCTGTAGGTGATAGTTCAACCGCTGCAGGTGTACGTAGCGTTGCAATCAGCGTAAATTCTAAAGCTAAAGCAGAGGATTCTATTGCGATTGGTGCGAATACAAGTTCTGAAATTAGAGGTGTTTCTATTGGATCTGGTGCCTCTGCACATTATCAAGGTATTTCTGTTGGTTATGAAAGTAAGGCGTCAGGTATTGGTTCAATTGCAACTGGAGTTGGCTCAACTGCGGCGGGATTATCTGCTATTGCAACAGGTTCAAATGCAACTTCATCAGGTATAGCATCAATAGCTGTTGGTGACAAATCGAAAGCAACTGCAGGTTATGCAGTTGCAATTGGTGATAAAGCAAGTGCAACTCACGGCTCAAGTGTGGCGTTAGGTAATGCTTCAGAAACAAAACAGGCAGCTGCAGTAAATGACGCTACTGTAAATGGTATTTCTTATAATGGCTTTGCTGGAACAGATGCGACTGGGACAGTCTCCGTTGGTTCAGTAGGCAATGAACAATTTACTCGTCAAATTGTTAATGTTGGTGCGGGTGAAATTTCCAAAACATCTACTGACGCAATCAATGGTTCACAACTTTATATGGTCGCCGAGCAAGTTGGTGAAAATAAAAAACGTATCGAGAACATCCGAGTTCGCGCAGGTGATGTAAAAGTAAAAGCTGGCGATAACATCGATGTAGAAGAAACTCACGATGATGCTAACCAAGTAAAAACCTATACTGTTAGTACCAAAAAAGACATCAAAGCAAATTCTTATACCATTAATAATTCCAATATCAAAATTGATCAAAACGGAATTAATGCAGGTAGCAAAAAAGTTATCAACGTTGCAAATGGTGAAAACGATAACGATGCAGTTAATGTTTCACAATTAAATAAAGTGAAAACTGATGTGGCTAACAATACTAAAAATATTGCTACCAATACTCAAAACATCGCTAACAATACTAAAGCAATTAATACTTTAAATAAGAAAGTTAATGATGTTGACCGTAAATCTCGCGCAGGTATTGCTGGCGTTGCAGCGATTGCATCAGCTCCATCTGCACGTAAAGACGGTAAGAGCATGGTGTCAACTGGGGTTGCTCACCACCGTGGTGAAAGCGCGATTGCAATCAAAGCGTCTCGCAACTCTGACAATGGTCATTGGTCATCAAACGTAAATGGTGCAGCAGATACTCGAGGTCAATGGACTGTAGGTGCGGGTGTAGGTTACGAATGGTAATCTGATTTAAATCTAAAAATAAAGAGCCACAGAGTTGTGGCTCTTTCTCTCTTCTCAAAACTATCAAAAATTTGACCGCACTTATTACAATATATATCGCCAAACGAATGCACTAACTAAAATAATCAGCATGATAATAATTTGTATTAAACGTTTTTTGGTTAATTTTTCTGCAGCCATATTGATTTGCTCTTTGATAACTTCTGAAATTGACTATTTAGTGGTAGAATAATTGCGTTAGATCAATTTTACACTATATTTATCGATTTGAGGAATAAATGAAGAATTTCGTTTCAGAAACCAAATCAGGACGCAGAGTTCAATCAGGTGGTTGTGCAATTCATTGTCAGGATTGCAGTATTAGTCAACTTTGTATTCCTTTCACATTGAACGAACATGAGCTCGATCAGCTTGATAATATCATCGAGCGTAAAAAACCCATCCAAAAATCTCAAGTCCTTTTTAAAGCTGGTGATACACTGAATTCCATTTATGCAATTCGCTCTGGTACCATCAAAACTTATACCATTAGCGAAGCCGGTGAAGAACAAATTACTTCTTTCCACTTACCAGGCGATTTAGTGGGCTTTGATGCTATCACGAATATGCAACATCCAAGTTTTGCACAGGCTTTGGAAACCGCCATGGTGTGTGAAATTCCATTTGATATCTTAGATGACTTATCTGGCAAAATGCCGAAACTTCGTCAGCAAATTATGCGTTTGATGAGTAGTGAAATCAAAAGCGATCAAGAAATGATTTTATTACTGTCTAAAATGAATGCTGAAGAACGTTTAGCGGCATTTATTCACAATCTATCAAAACGTTATTCTGCTCGTGGTTTCTCTGCGAAAGAATTCCGTTTAACCATGACTCGTAGTGATATTGGTAACTATCTTGGTTTAACCGTTGAAACCATCAGTCGTTTACTTGGTCGTTTCCAAAAACTGGGTGTACTCTCTGTTCAAGGTAAATACATTACGATTAATGATATTAATGCATTGATTGATTTAACCGGTGTACATAAAACCAAAATTCAATTAGCAGAATAAATTAAAAGCGTGAGTTTTCACGCTTTTTTAACATTTGAAACAAAAAAACTTGCACGAGATCACTTTTTTGATAATCGGTTCTTGTCATCGTTTAAAATCTTTTCTATCCTATTGATATCTCATATCTTGGAGGTTTTATGAAATTTAATAATATTCTTGTTGTACTCAATCCTGATAACGAAAAACAATATGCGCTTGCTCGTGCCGTTCGTCTTGTTAAAGAACAGCAAAATGAAACAAAGGTAAAAATCACCGCCCTTTTGAGTGTTTATGACTTATCGTATGAGATGTCAGCCCTTCTTTCTTCTGAAGAACGCAGCGAAATGCATAAAACAGCCGTTGAACAACAACGTCAAGCTGTGCAATTTTATTTAGATAAATATGCAGATCCGGAAATTGAGTTTGAATCTCACATTGTATGGAGCAGCAATGAAGCGGATGCAATTCGTGAAGAAGTTGAAAAAAATCAATACGACCTCGTTGTGAAATACACTAAAGATGAAGAAAGTTTCACTTCATTGATTTTCACACCAGTAGATTGGCAATTGTTACGTAAATGTCCAATCCCAGTATTAATGGTACGTGATGGCGACTGGAAACACCAACGCCGTATTTTAGTCGCTGTTAATGTATCCGGTGAGCAAGAATATCAAGATGAATTCAATCAAGAATTAGTTTCAACAGGCATGAATTTAGCGGAAAATTTAAACCGTGGTAACGTACATTTAGTGGCAGCCTACCCTGTTGCGCCAATTAATATGGCGATTGATTTACCTGAATTTAATACTTCAGGCTATGAAAATGGCATTCGTGGTCAACACCTCATCAATATGAAAGCCTTACGTCAAAAATTTGGTATTGATGAAGATCATACCCATGTACGCGAAGGTTTCCCTGAAGAGGTGATTCCTGAAGTGGCGAAAGAAATTGAAGCTGAATTAGTGATTTTAGGCACAGTGGGAAGAACAGGTTTATCTGCAGCGTTATTAGGTAATACGGCTGAACATGTAATTAGTAAATTAAGTTGCAATTTATTAGCCATTAAACCATCTAAAAAATAAGACTATTTAGCTTTTTATTTAAAACAAGTGCGGTCAGAAAAACAATCGTTTTATTGACCGCACTTTTTTGTTAAAAAAATGTGAAGTTTCTCACAAAATCAACTTTTTTCATTCGTCTCATCATTTCTTTTTCGTTATACTCGTCCGCCCTATCGAAGACTTTCTATAAATTGATTTATTATTAAAAAGGAAAGACAATGAAAAAAACATTAATTGCAGCACTACTTGGCTTCTCTGCGCTTGCGCAAGCACATGAAGTTTGGGTTGCAACACCAGCACAACTTGCTTCTAATAGCGTTTTAAAAGCTGATTTAGCTTATGGTGACTACCCTTACGTTGAAAAAATTCCTGAAAAACGTCTTGCTATTTTTCCACCGATGGAACTCATCAATCAAGATGGTGAAATGCAAACATTAGTACAAAAAGGTGAAAACTACCAATATCAATCAGAAAAACCGTTAAAAGACGGTTCATATTGGGTAACGGCGACTTATAAACCAACTTTCTGGTCACAAAATAATGAAGGCTGGAAAATGGATAACTTACAAGGCACACCAAATGCATTCTATTGTGAACAAACTCAAATGTTTGGTAAAGCCTTTACTGTAGTGGGCAAAAAACCATTAGATGCAGATATGGCAATGACACGCCTCGGTTTACCACTTGAAATCGTGCCACTTAAAGATCCGAAAACAATTAAAGCAGGTGAAGCTTTCCCTGTTCAGATTTTCTATAAAGACCAACCACTTGCAGGCGAAACGATTATCGCAACCTCTGATACATTTGTTGTAAAAGATATGGAAGCGGCAACATCTCACCGTGAGCCGCAAGCCTTTTCTGGTAAAACAGACAAAGAAGGTAAAGTTAACTTTATTCCATTAATTGAAGGCGTTTGGAAACTTAAAGTGATTCATAAAGAACCATTTGAAGATCAAAAGGTGTGTCAACATTCAGCGAATTACGCGACGTTAATTCTCCCTGTTGGTAAAGCTAGAGCTAAACTCCCACCAAAACCAGAACATCATCATTAATCATAAAAAAGTGCGGTCAAATTTAACCGCACTTTTTTAATATGTTCTTAACGCTGGAGGTTGGTAATATTCAATAAAGGTTTCGATTTCTTGAAGATCATTCGAGAATAAAATTTTCTCAAAATCACCTTGAGTAAAGAAGCCTTCTTTTACCATATGGCTAAAAAAGGACTTTAATGAATCAAAATACCCCTTTTCATTAAATAGAATACAAGGATTGTTATTTTTTCCAATTCGCGCCCAAGAAATCACTTCAGCAATCTCTTCTAAAGTGCCAGGTCCACCAGGCAAAGCAATATAAGCATCGCCAAGCTCAATCATCTTATTTTTTCGCTCAGACATGCTTTCAACAACCACGGTCTTGGTCAAATTAGGATGTGCAACTTCTCTGTCTTGTAAAAATTGAGGAATAATGCCAATTACTTTGCCTTGATGAGCAAGTACGGTATCAGCAACCACGCCCATTAATCCCAATTTTCCGCCACCATAAACTAAAGTATGTTGGCCATCCGCAATCCATTTTCCTAATTTTTTTGCGGCAGCCTGATAGGCAGAATCATTACCTAAACTCGCACCGCAATAAACCGTGATGTTCATCCTACTTTTTCCGTTCCACCCATTTTCCATCAATATAATCCACAATCCATTTTGTGGCTTTACCATTTTTTTCAGATGTCACATATTGATGTTTTTCTTTGCGGCTGAAACGGATAATAGCTTCATTGCCCTCAGGGTCTTTTTGTGGCGCATCGGCTAAATAACGTAGTTTTTCTGGTAAACGATCACGATAAAGTGCTAATTCAGCCACTTTTGCCGGTCGAGTTTCACGTGATTTAGGGAAGTTATGTGCTGACATGAACACGCCACTTGCACCATCACGTAATACAAAATACGCGTCAGATTTTTCACATTTTAATTCAGGGAAATGAACCGGCTCTTCTTTTGGCGGTGCAACCTCGCCGTTTTTCAAAATCTTACGGGTGTTATCACAGTTGGTACAGCCCATATATTTACCAAAACGACCGAGTTTCAAGTGCATATCCGCACCGCACTTATCACATTCTACAATTGGACCGTCATAGCCTTTAATTTTGAATTGACCTTGTTCAACCAAATAACCATCACAATTTGGATTGTTACCACAAATATGCAATTTACGATGTGGGTCAATGATATAGCTATCCATCGCCGTGCCACATATCGGGCAACGTTTACGATCCATTAAGGCTTTGGTCTCAGAAGCCTCATCTAGCACATTTAATAATTCAGCTTCTGGAATAAGATTAATCGTTGTTTTACAACGCTCTTTTGGTGGTAATGCATAACCAGAACAACCAAGGAAGACACCTGTACTTGCTGTGCGAATCGCCATTTTTCGGCCACAAGTTGGGCAATCAATATCGGTGAGTACAAGGCTATTCGGCTTCATTCCACCTTCTAGCTCATCTAATTCAGCCGTAGAAAGTTGAGTAGAAAAATCTTTGAAGAATTGATTTAACTCAGCCTTCCAATTTTTCTCACCGGATGCTATTTGGTCTAATACGTTTTCCATGTTGGCAGTGAAATCGTAGCTCATCAAATCAGTAAAAGATTGATTTAAGCGATCAGTAACGATTTCGCCCATTTTCTCTGCATAGAAACGGCGATTTTCAATGCGCACATAACCACGTTCTTGAATAGTCGAAATAATTGCCGCATAAGTCGAAGGACGACCAATACCACGTTTCTCCAATTCTTTAACCAAGGCAGCTTCGGTAAAACGAGCTGGCGGTTTGGTAAAGTGTTGGCTTGGCGAAACCGTTTTTAGTGCTAAGGTTTCGTTTAAACTCACAGCCGGTAAAATTTGGTCTTCTGGATTTTTACCTAATTGTGGCAAGACTTTTGTCCAACCATCAAAGCGTAAAATACGGCCTTTGGCTTTCAATTCATAATCACCAGCCATTACAGTGACTGTTGTACTGTCATATTGTGCAGCCGGCATTTGACAAGCCACAAATTGACGCCAGATTAAATCATACAAGCGCACGGCATCTTTATCCATGCCGCTTAAATGATCCGCGAGCATTTTCACATCAGAAGGACGAATCGCTTCGTGTGCTTCTTGTGCATTTTCTTTGCTCGAATAGAAATTTGGTTTAGCAGGTAAATAATCTTTGCCGAAATGGCTTTCGATATAAGAGCGTGCCATATTTAATGCATCTTGGCTCAAGTTAGTAGAGTCAGTACGCATATAAGTGATGTAACCCGCTTCGTATAAACGTTGAGCCAACATCATGGTTTTCTTCACCCCAAAACCTAAACGTGTGCTTGCAGTTTGTTGTAAGGTTGAAGTGATAAATGGTGCTCTTGGTTTAGAACCTGTTGGTTTTGTTTCTAAATCTGTGACAACGTAATGTGATTTATTTAAAAAATCGACCGCACTTTGTGCTTCTTTTTCATTTTTCGGCTCAAATTTCTTGCCTTTATATTGCACAACATCCAAACGTAAGTCTTCTTTCTTGCTCGTTTGGGTTAGCGCTTCAATTTCCCAAAACTCTTCCGGTTGGAATGCTTTGATTTCACGCTCACGTTCTACCACCAATTTTACGGCAACAGATTGTACTCGTCCTGCAGATAACCCACGTGCCACTTTCTTCCATAATAATGGCGACACCATAAAGCCTACCACGCGGTCTAAGAAACGACGGGTTTGCTGAGCATTAACCTGGTCCATATTAATGTGAGCAGGATGCTGGAAGGCTTTTTCAATTGCTTTCTTCGTAATCTCATTAAATACAACGCGGCTAAAACGACTATCATCTCCACCAATGACTTCGCGTAAATGCCACGCGATAGCCTCTCCTTCTCTATCCAAGTCGGTTGCGAGATAAACATGGTCAGATTTTTTAGCAAGGGATTTTAATTCAGCTACCACTTTTTCTTTGCCTGGTAGAATTTGGTAATTGGCTTTCCAATCATGATAAGGGTCAATTCCCATACGTTTCACTAAGGCCGCACGGTCTTTTTCTGCTTTAATTTTGTTTTTTTCTTCCGCACTTAATCCTTTAGTGGAAACGGGTTTAGCCTTCTCGCCTGTGCTACTCCCTGCAGTAGGCAAATCACAAATATGCCCTACGCTGGATTTCACCACATACTGGCTACCTAAATATTTATTGATGGTTTTCGCTTTGGCTGGCGACTCCACAATCACTAAAGATTTGCTCATTTGCTTACCTAAAATATAACTAGAATTCTGTAAAATTGGCGATATACTGCAAACTTACGCCGATAAAATCAAGCTTTTTTTCAAAAAGGATTTATAAATGGATAAACTCAATGCAATTTCGGTTTTCTGTAAAGTGATCGAAACGCAAAGTTTTACACAAGCAGCAAACCAACAGAATATTTCTGTGGCGATGGCGAGTAAACTAGTTTCACAATTAGAAGAACATTTAAAAACACGATTATTACAACGTACAACACGAAAAATTGTGCCAACTGAAGCCGGTATGCTTTATTACCAACGTTGCCAAGCTATTTTATTAGATTTAAGCGAGGCTGATTCTAGCATTAGTAATATGGCGACAAGCTTACAAGGTAATTTATTAATCTCTGTGCCGCGTGATTTTGGCTTGCTTTATATCTCACCTAACTTACCTAAATTTATTGAGCTTCATCCCAATTTACACGTAGAAATTGAATTTGAAGACAAACGTGTTGATCTCGTTGCGGAAGGCTATGACTTAGCATTACGTATCGGCTATATGCAAGATAGCTCACTTGTTGCGCGTAAAATTAGCAGCTCCTCTATGCATTTCGTTGCTTCGCCAAGTTATTTAGAGTCGCGAGGCACACCGCTTACACCTGATGATTTAGAATATCACCAAGGTTTACTTTATAAATCATCGTTAAATCAAGTGCATTGGCAATCAACAAAAGCCAATCAAATTCAACGTTATAAAATTCAATCTAAAGTGGTTTCCAATAATGGTATGGCGTTGTTAGAAATGACAAAAGCAGGATTGGGCATCAGTAATGCACCGGATTTCTTTGTCAAAGATGCGCTTGCTTCAGGTGAATTAGTTGAAATTTTGTCTGAATATAAACAAAAACCTTTAGATATTTATGTGGTTTATCCAAATCGTCGTCATTTACCGGCAAAAGTTCGCGCATTTATTGAATTTCTCGCGAGCCTCGGTTTATGTGAGAACAGTCAAATATAAAAAACAAGGGCGGATTTAACCGCCCTTTATTATTCAAATAATGTCCAAATCGGTTTTACCTCTTCAGGTAAAAATAAATTTTTTCCTAATTCAATCCACCCGCAAGGAAAATGAAAGTCTGACCCTAATGAGGCAGCTAAGTCATATTCATTGGCTAGGCGCGCAAGATATTGACGTTGATCTTTGGTCTGTCCACTATCTGCGACTTCCATGCCATCACCGCCCCATTGTTTAAAATCAACAATTAATCGACGAATCCATTTTCCTGTCATGTTATAACGCATAGGATGGGCAATGACTGCAACACCACCTGCTGCATGAATCGTATCAATCGCTGTTGGAATATCTACCCATTCAGCTTTGACAAAACACGATTTTCCACTGCCTAGATAACGCTTAAAGGCTTGCCCATCATTTGAGACCTTTCCGATTTGTACCAAATAACGCGCATAATGAGCACGAGTTACTTCCCCATTGGCTAACGCTTTTGCGCCTTCATAGGCATTTGGAATGCCTGCTTTTTCTAATTTATGGCCAATTTCGACCGCTCTTTTTTCTCTCAGTGATTTTTGTTCAGCTAAAAGTGCGGTCATTTTTGGATGCGTTTTATCAAAATTTAATCCAACAATATGGATGCCACGACCTTCCCAATTCGTTGAAATTTCCACGCCATTAATCAGCTCAATATCTAGTTTATCTGCTTCAAGTTTGGCTTCATCAATGCCCATCACGGTGTCGTGATCACATAAAGCAAGCACATTGACACCTTGTTCATGAGCTCGTTGTACGAGTTCTGTAGGCGTTAAAACACCATCTGACGCTGTACTATGGCAATGTAAATCATATTTTTTTGTCATTTATTTAATCGCTTTCACTAATTCTTTAACTAAGCTTGGACCGTGATAAATCAAACCTGAATAAACTTGTAACAATTCAGCACCCGCTTCAATCTTCTCTTGTGCATTTTGTACACCGTCAATACCACCACTTCCAATAATCGGGATTTGACCTTTCAGCTCTTGATGCAATCTTCGAATAATTTCTGTGCTTTTCTGCTGTAACGGTTTTCCACTTAAACCGCCTTGTTGCTCAGCATTTTTCAAACCTGCGACGTTGTCACGTGAAATCGTCGTATTAGTCGCAATTACTCCGTCCATTTGATGACGAAGTAACGTATCTGCAATTTGAACGAGCTCGCTCTCTGATAAATCAGGTGCAATTTTTACTGCAATCGGTACATATTTGTTATATTGCTCAGCTAATACTTTTTGACGCTGTTTTATACTTTGCAATAAATCATCAAAGTAATCACCATACTGTAATTGGCGTAAATCCGGCGTGTTCGGTGATGAAATATTTACCGTAATGTAATCCGAATAGTTATAGGTTTTATTTAGACAAAATAGGTAATCATCTTTACCCTTTTCAAGCGGTGTGACTTTGTTTTTGCCAATATTAATCCCAATTACGCCATCAAATTTTGCCTTTTTAACATTCTCGACCACGTAATCAATGCCATAATTATTGAATCCATTACGGTTAATAATCCCTTCCGCTTCCACTAAACGGAATTGACGAGGTTTAGCATTTCCCTCTTGTGCCAAAGGCGTAACCGTACCGACTTCAATAAAACCAAATCCCATCGCACCAAAGCCATCAATAGCCTCAGCATTTTTATCTGCGCCCGCTGCTAATCCAATAGGATTTTTAAACGTAATGCCCATTACTTGCTTAGGCGAACCTTGTGGACAAGCCAAAAGCTGCTTTAATAAAAATTGGCAAGGTGATTTACCCGCTAAATGCAATGATTTAATCACTAAATCATGGGCGGTTTCAGGAGCAAGGGAAAAGATGGCTTTACGGATCAAAGAATACATACTCGTTTATCTCTCAGGATAGTTCACTGTAAATGGAAAGTGCGGTCAAAATTAACCGCACTTTTTGTTTATTGCAAGGCTTTTTCAATCTTCTCAAATAAATCTTTTGAGAGGTCTTCAACAGCACTTAATCGTTCTAAGGCACGTTTCATTAACGTTTGACGTTGTGCATCAAAACGTGAGAAACGAATTAATGGCTCAATTAAACGCGCAGCCACTTGTGGATTTGTTTCATTTAAACGAATTAAAACATCTGTTAAGAAACGATAGCCTGAACCACTGATATGATGGAAAGCTTTTAAATTGTGATTTGCAAAGCTACCCACTAATGAACGTAAACGGTTTGGATTGTTGAAGTTAAAGCTTGGGTGATCCATTAATGCTTGTACAATTTCCAATACGTTTTCATCAGGACGAGTTGCTTGTAAAGCAAACCATTTATCCATGACTAAGCCATCATGTTGCCATTTTTGTTCGAAATCCGCTAACAAGGTATCACGGCAAGGTAATGCCGCTTTGGTTGCCATATTTAATGCAGCCAACGTATCTGTCATATTATTGGCATTGTTATAATGTTTTTGAACTACATTATTACCAAGATTGGTGTAAGCCAAATAACTTAAACAAAGATTACGCATTGCTCGTAAGGCAATATCTTCTTGTGTTACTCGATAATCTTCAAGACGAATATGGGTGTAAATACGCAATAAATCTTCTTTCAAGTATTCTGCAATTTGCACCAACATAAATTCTCTTGCAGCTGCAATGCCATCTGGATCAATCGTTTTAAAGCTTTCTGCAAACTCAATGTCTTTTGGCAAGGTCAGAATTAATGTGGCTAATTCAATATCTTGTTCATAATTTTCCAATACATGCGCAAGTGCAGTCAAAACATCAGATGAAATTTCAAAGGCTTCACCTTGTTGGAAATGAGCCACATTACGACGCAATTCTTGAGTAAACAGCATTTGTGCTGCATCCCAACGAGCAAATTGGTTATCCGCGAATTTAAGCAAACCTAATAACTGCTCTGTGGTGTAATCATAATCGAGTTTCACTGGTGCAGAGAAATCACATAATAATGCAGGAATTGGGCGACCATAAATGCCATGGAACTCAAATACTTGGTCTTTCTCGGTCACATTTAACACATCGCTTAGCAATTCACCGTTATGCTGTAACATTTGTTTGGTGCCTTTGGCATCATAAAGCGCAATTTTCAATGGAATATGTAAGTTTACTTTTTCCATTTGGTCCGCTGTTGGTGGCGTAGATTGCGAAACGGTTAAACGATAAGTATGAGTTTGTTCGTCATAGGCATCACTAATCAATAATTCTGGCGTACCTGATTGGCTATACCAACGACGGAATTGTGCTAAATCAACATCATTCGCACGTTCCATTGCGGAAACAAAATCTTCACAGGTTGCGGCTTTACCGTCATTTTCTGCAATATAGAGTTGCATCCCTTTTTGGAAACCTTGTTCACCTAATAAGGTGTGCAACATACGAATCACTTCTGCCCCTTTTTCATATACGGTCACTGTATAGAAGTTATTCATTTCAATGACTTTTTCAGGGCGAATTGGATGTGACATTGGGCTTGCATCTTCGGCAAATTGTACCGTACGTAAGAATTTCACGTTATTAATGCGATTAACAGCACGGGAGCCCGTATCAGATGAAAATTCTTGATCACGGAAAACTGTTAAACCTTCTTTTAAACTTAATTGGAACCAATCACGGCAAGTCACACGGTTTCCAGTCCAGTTATGGAAGTATTCGTGCGCAATCACACTTTCAATGGCAAGGTAATCATCATCGGTTGCCGTTTGTGGATTTGCCAACACAAATTTAGAGTTAAAGATATTCAACCCTTTATTTTCCATGGCGCCCATATTGAAGAAGTCCACAGCAACAATCATGTAAATATCTAAGTCGTATTCTAAATTGAAACGCTCTTCATCCCATTTCATCGCTTTTTTCAGACTTTCCATTGCCCAAGAAGCACGATCAAGATTGCCACGGTCTACATAAAGCTCTAAAGCTACTTCACGACCACTTTTTGTGGTAAAGGTATCTTGTAATAAATCAAAATCACCTGCTACTAAAGCGAATAAATAGCTTGGTTTCGGGAATGGGTCATTCCATTCAACCCAATGACGACCATCCTCTAACTCGCCACTTGCAATGCGGTTACCATTAGAAAGCAAGTAAGGATATTTAGATTTATCAGCGGTAATTTTGGTTGTATAGCGAGCTAATACATCAGGACGATCAAGCATATAGGTAATTTGACGGAAACCTTCTGCTTCGCATTGAGTACAAATGCCTTCACCTGATTGATAAAGCCCTTGTAAAGAGGTGTTTTGTGCAGGCTCTAAATTCGTCACAATTTCAAGTTCAAAATTGGCCGCACTTTGATTGGTTAAATCTAACGTTAAACTTTCGTGGTCTTGATGATAATGTTTAAAATCTTCGCCATTAAATTTGATGGAAGCAAATTGGAAACCATGACCATCTAATCGTAGGTGTGTTGCTTCGTCGTTTAAACGTTGGAAGGTTGTTTTTGCAGTGACAACGGTATGATTAGGATCTAATTGAAAATCAAGGAAAATATCCGTAACTGTAAAATCAGGTTGTTTGTAATCTTTTCTATATTTCGCTTTAGCTAACATAATCTGCTCTATTTTTAAGAAAAAAACTCCTATTAGGATAAAATTTTATGACAAAACTTGCAATGTAATTTTCAGTCTTTACCGCATAGCAAACGATTGCTTAAAAGTAGGCAAATATGCTATTCTACACATCGTTTTTTTATCAGATAATTTTTTAAAAATATGTCAAATACCGCACAAATTGCTATTATTATGGGTTCTAAAAGCGATTGGGCTACCATGCAAGAAGCCACTCAAATTTTAGATGAACTCAATGTGGCATATCATGTTGAAGTCGTTTCCGCACATCGAACCCCCGACAAACTGTTTGAATTTGCCGAAAATGCACAAGAAAATGGTTACAAAGTGATTATCGCAGGTGCAGGTGGTGCAGCACACCTACCCGGTATGATTGCGGCCAAAACGCTTGTGCCTGTACTTGGGGTGCCTGTTAAAAGCTCTATGTTAAGC
>JAGZOA010000060.1:0-1146 GCA_018363335.1 Parahaemophilus parainfluenzae
TGAATGAATTACATAATGGCGTTGTAGAATACTGCTGCTAAAGCCGCACCGATAAATGGACCTACAACAGGACCCCAACTGTATCCCCAGTCAGCTTTGGCTTTTAATGTGCCACCAAGGAAAAGACCTAAGGTTAAACGTGGACCAAGATCTCGAGCAGGGTTGATCGCATAACCGGTTGTTCCACCTAAGCTTAAACCAATTGCCCAAACTAGAATAGCTACAGGTAATGCCCCGATAGAGCCTAAACCAATTGGCGTGCTCTCTGCCGTGCCAGGTAAAGTGATGTTTGCCCCTGCAAGATAGAAAATTACGAAGACAAGTACGAAGGTGCCAACGATTTCGTTCACTAAGTTGATTGGATAGTTACGAATTGCTGGTTCAGTACAGAAACAAGCGCGTTTTAAGCCCTCT
This sequence comes from Parahaemophilus parainfluenzae, assembly GCA_018363335.1. Lineage (GTDB taxonomy): Bacteria > Pseudomonadota > Gammaproteobacteria > Enterobacterales > Pasteurellaceae > Haemophilus_D > Haemophilus_D parainfluenzae_Y. Next base: position 415 of record JAGZOA010000060.1, read on the forward strand.
TCTTCGGTCGCTGCAAAGTGATCTTTATACATAATGTAAACCAACAACGCACCTACCATGCCCCCCACAACTTGTGCTGCAATGTAGCCTAGTACCAGTTCCCAAGCAAATGCACCTTTCATTGCCACACCAAGTGTTACCGCAGGATTTAAGTGTGCCCCACTGTAAGGACCTGTCACAACAACGGCCACATATACCGCAAATGCCCACGCGGTAGTAATCACAATCCAACCAGAACTTTGCCCTTTCGTTTTATTTAAACATACGTTGGCCACCACACCGTTACCTAACAGGATTAAGAGTGCCGTGCCAAAAAATTCTGCAAAATAGGCATTCATAAGAGAATCTCCAAATAATGATTAACTTAATGATTTCATTAAAGAAATCTTGCTTTGCAATTCGTTTCGTTGTTCGATCAAATATTGAGATACTCAAAGTGAGTGGCTTCATTATCTAGTTTTTACCAATTAATTCAATAGACAAAGCCGATCTATTTCTAAAAATGAGAGAAAGATCACATTATTTTGTGTGTTAACGCAATCGTTTACATATTTTCAGGAAAAAATCTGTGATAACAGTCACAAAATCAAATATTGCTTATTCCAATTAAGTTCGAATTCAATTAAGTTAGGCTCGCAATTTGTTCGTTTAAGCTCAAAATTTCTTCATTCATTTAATGAGAGTGCCAAGCACTCTAAGGAATAGAACCATGACAGACAAAAAATACATCAT